>NZ_CP050177.1:5000000-5601250 GCF_011694815.1 Streptomyces liangshanensis | reverse complement strand
ATCGACCTGGACCTCGTCCACTACGGCACGAAGGCCGACGCGGACGAGATCCGCGACACGGCCGTCGCCCAGCCGCTGCTGGTGGCCTCCGCGCTGCTGTCGGCCCGTCAACTCTTCCCGGACACCGGGGACCTGGCGCGTGACGTCGGCGCGGTCGCCGGCCACAGCGTCGGTGAGCTGGCCGCCACCGCCCTCGCGGGTGTCCTCACGGACGAGGCGGCCATCAGGCTCGTGCGCACCCGCGGCCTGGCCATGGCCGACGCCGCCGCCGTCACCGAAACCGGGATGTCCGCGCTGCTCGGGGGCGACCCCGACACCACCGTGGCGCACCTGGAGACGCTCGGGCTGACGCCCGCGAACGTGAACGGGTCCGGCCAGATCGTGGCCGCGGGCACCCTGGAACAGCTCGCGGCGCTGGAGGCGAACCCTCCGGAGGGCGTACGGCGTGTCGTGGCGCTCAAGGTCGCCGGCGCGTTCCACACGCACCACATGGCCCCGGCGTCCTCGGTCCTCGAAGAGGCCGCCCGCGCGCTCGACCCCGCCGACCCGGCCGTACCGTACGTCTCGAACAAGGACGGTCAGGCCGTCGCCACCGGCGCCGACGTGCTGACCCGTCTCATCGGCCAGGTGGCCAGCCCGGTCCGCTGGGACCGGTGCATGGAGACCTTCCAGGAGCGGGGCGTCACCGCGCTGATCGAGCTGTGCCCCGGGGGTACCCTGACCGGCCTCGCCAAGCGCGCCCTGCCCGGCGTGAAGACCTTGGCCCTCAAGACCCCCGACGATCTCGACGCGGCCCGCACCCTGATCGCCGAGCACTCCTCCACGGCTGACTAAAGGAGCCAGAGAGCATGTCGAAGATCAAGCCCAGCAAGGGTGCTCCGTACGCGCGCATCATGGGCGTCGGCGGCTACCGCCCGACCCGGGTCGTGCCCAACGAGGTGATCCTCGAGACGATCGACTCGTCCGACGAGTGGATCCGCTCCCGCTCCGGAATCACGAGCCGCCACTGGGCCTCCCCCGAGGAGACCGTGGCCGCGATGTCCATCGAGGCGTCCGGCAAGGCCATCGCCGACGCCGGGATCACCCCCGAGCAGATCGGCGGGGTGATCGTCGCCACCGTCTCGCACTTCAAGCAGACCCCGGCCATCGCCACGGAGATCGCCGACGCGATCGGCGCGGGGAAGCCCGCCGCCTTCGACATCTCCGCGGGCTGCGCCGGCTTCGGCTACGGGCTGACCCTCGCCAAGGGCATGGTCGTCGAGGGTTCGGCGGAGTACGTCCTCGTCATCGGCGTGGAGCGGCTCTCCGACCTGACCGACCTGGAGGACCGGGCCACGGCCTTCCTGTTCGGCGACGGCGCCGGCGCCGTCGTGGTGGGCCCGGCGAAGGAGCCCATGATCGGTCCCACGATCTGGGGCTCCGAGGGCGACAAGTCCGACACCATCAAGCAGACCGTGTCGTGGGACGCGTACCGCGACGGCACGGTGGAGAAGTTCCCGGCCATCACGCAGGAGGGCCAGGCGGTCTTCCGCTGGGCCGTCTTCGAGATGGCGAAGGTCGCCCAGCAGGCCCTCGACGCGGCGGGCATCACCTCCGCCGAACTCGACGTCTTCATCCCGCACCAGGCGAACATGCGGATCATCGACTCGATGGTGAAGACTCTCAAGCTGCCGGACAGCGTCACGGTCGCCCGTGACGTGGAGACCACCGGCAACACCTCGGCCGCCTCGATCCCGCTCGCGATGGAGCGGCTCCTGGCGACCGGGCAGGCGAAGAGCGGCGACACGGCGCTCGTCATCGGCTTCGGGGCGGGTCTCGTGTACGCCGCGACGGTCGTTACCCTCCCCTAGTCACGCCGGAGCCTCCGGTACGTGTTCCCATATATCCCTCTGCTGAATATCGAAGGAGCGCCCACATGGCCGCCACCCAGGAAGAGATCGTCACCGGTCTCGCCGAGATCGTGAACGAGATCGCCGGTATCCCGGTCGAGGACGTCCAGCTGGACAAGTCCTTCACCGACGACCTGGACGTCGACTCGCTGTCCATGGTCGAGGTCGTCGTCGCCGCCGAAGAGCGCTTCGACGTGAAGATCCCGGACGACGACGTCAAGAACCTCAAGACGGTCGGGGACGCCGCGGACTACATCCTCAAGCACCAGGACTGACCGCACAGCGCGGCTGACGCCACCCGGTGGTGGCGCCGTATAAAATTCAGCACCCTCTACACGTGGAGAAAGAATTCCAGTGAGCTCGACCAATCGCACCGTGGTCGTCACCGGTATCGGCGCAACCACACCGCTGGGTGGCGACAGCGCATCGACCTGGGACGGTCTGCTCGCGGGCCGTTCCGGGGTGAAGCCCCTCGAGGGCGAGCGCTTCGCCGGTCTGCCGGTCCGTATCGCCGCCGTGGCGGCGGTCGACCCGGGCGATGTACTGCCCCGTCCGCTCGCCCGCAAGCTGGACCGCTCGGCGCAGTTCGCGCTGATCGCGGCCCGCGAGGCCTGGGCGGACGCGGGTTTCACCGCCCGCGCCGGTGACGACACCTCCGTCGACCCCGACCGCCTCGGGACCGTCATCGCCTCCGGTATCGGTGGCGTGACGACCCTGCTCGACCAGTACGACGTCCTGTTGGAGAAGGGCGAACGCCGCGTCTCACCGCACACGGTGCCGATGCTGATGCCCAACAGCCCCGCCGCCAACGTCAGCCTGGAGGTGGGCGCCCAGGCGGGCGTGCACACCCCCGTCTCGGCCTGCGCCTCCGGCGCCGAGGCCGTCGGCTACGCGGTGGAGATGATCCGCAGCGGCCGTGCCGACGTCGTGGTCGCCGGTGGTACGGAAGCGGCCATCCACCCGCTGCCCATCGCCGCGTTCACGAACATGATGGCGATGTCGAAGAAGAACGACGACCCGGCCGGCGCCTCCCGCCCGTACGACAAGGCCCGTGACGGCTTCGTCCTCGGTGAGGGCGCGGGCATCGTCGTGCTGGAGTCCGCGGAGCACGCGGCCAAGCGCGGCGCGCGGGTCTACTGCGAACTGCTGGGCCAGGGCATCTCGTCGGACGCGCACCACATCGCGCAGCCCGAGCCGACCGGCCGCGGCATCGCGAAGGCGCTGGAGAACCTGCTGGCGTCCACGGACCTCAAGGCGTCCGAGGTCATGCACCTCAACGCGCACGCCACGTCCACCCCGCAGGGCGACGTCGCCGAGATCAAGGCCCTGCGCCGGGTCCTGGGCGACGACCTCGACCACGTGGCGGTGTCCGCGACGAAGTCGATGACCGGCCACCTGCTGGGCGGCGCGGGCGGCATCGAGACCGTCGCGACCGTGCTGGCGCTGTACCACCGCACGGCCCCGCCGACGATCAACCTGGCCGACCAGGACGAGGAGGTCGACGCGGACATCGTCAACGGCGAGCCCCGCGCGCTCCCGGGCGGCACGATCTCCGCGATCAACAACTCGTTCGGCTTCGGCGGCCACAACGTGGTCCTGGCGCTCCGTACGGTCTGAGTCCGTAGGGATTCGCAAGGGTCCGCAAGGGCCCCCGCGGCCCGGACAGCTCGACAGCGCGAGGCCCGTCCCCCGGTGGGGACGGGCCTCGCCGCGTGGAGCGGGTGGGTCACTCGTCGAAGCTGGCGAAGTACGAGGCCGCCATGTCCTTGTCGCCGTGGCCCAGTTCCCTCGCGCGGCGGAAGCGTTCCGCGACCGCCGCCACGATGTCCAGGTGGACCCCCTCGGCCTCCGCCGCCTCGATGATCAGCCGGGCGTCCTTCGCCCCGGTGTCGACGGAGAAGCTCGTCGTGTAGTCCCCGTCGATGATCATCCCGGCCTTGGCGTGGAGGTAGGGCGTGTCCATCTGGCCGCCCGAGACCAGGTCCAGGAACGCCCTCGGGTCGGCGCCGAGCCCCTGGGCCAGCGCGACCGCCTCGGCCGCGGCGCCGGTCAGGGTCAGGGTCCAGCCGTTGACGACGAGCTTGAGGCGCGTGGCGGCGGCGGAGGCCCCGTCGTCCCCCAGCCAGAGGGTGCGCCGCCCGATGGCGTCCAGGACGGGCCTGAGGCGGTCCCGGTGCTCCTCGGGGCCCGCGGCGAGCACCGCGAGCTGTCCGGCCTCCGCGGGGCCCTTGGTGCCGAGCACGGGCGCGTCGTAGAAGACCACGCCGTGCGCCGCCGCGAGGGCCGCCAGCGCGGGGACGTCCGCGACACCGACGGTCGTCGCCTGGAGCCACAGGGTGCCGGCGCCGAGGCCCGGCGCGGCGGCGGTGAAGGCGTCCCGGACGGCGGCCCCGTCGTACACGGCGGTGAGGACCACGTCGGCGCCGGTCACCGCCTCGGCCGCGGAGGACGCGACGCGCGCGCCGTCGGCGGCGAGGGGTTCGGCGCGCGCGGGGGTGCGGTTCCACACGCGGACGTCGAGGCCCGCGCGGGAGAGGGTGCGGGCCATCGCCGAGCCCATGATTCCGGTGCCGAGGACGGCTACCGCGAGATGATCGGTCATGCGTCCACGGTAGGCGCCGCCGATCCGCCGCCGGGCGCGGGAGGGGTCAGACGACCTGGTGGAGCCAGCGGACCGGGGCGCCCTCGCCCGCGTACCGGAAGGGCTCCAGCTCGTCGTCCCACGGCTTGCCGAGCAGTTTGGCGATCTCCGCCTCGAGGCGCGTCTCGCCCTGCTGGGAGCGGGCCAGCGCGGCGCGCAGCCGGTCCTCGGGGATCAGGATGTCGCCGTGCAGGCCGGTCACGGCGTGGAAGATGCCGAGGTCGGGTGTGGCGCTGTAGCGCTCGCCCTCGGCCGTGGCGCAGGGCTCGGCGGTCACCTCGAAGCGCAGCATCTGCCAGCCGCGCAGGGCGGAGGCGAGCTTGGACGCCGTGCCCGGTTCGCCCTTCCAGGAGAACTCGGATCTCCAGGTGCCCGGTGAGGCCGGCTGCCGGATCCAGTCGAGCTGGACCCGCAGGCCGAGGACTCCGGCCACCGCCCACTCGACGTGGGGGCACATCGCGCGCGGTGCGGAGTGAACGTACAGAACTCCACGTGTCGTCACCGGGACCTCCAGTGTGGGACGAGGATCGCCTTTCCCAGCGGCCTCAGTAAACAGCATCGGGAGTGAAACTCCACAAAAGGGACAGTATGTGACGTGATGTAATTTACCGGAGCCACGCGTTCGGGCGCTCTCCTCCGACGTGGGAAAAGCTACCGTGCGGCGGGGTGCCCGGGGTGACGTACCGTCGGTCCCGGGGCCGATATGCGCGAAGCTTTCACTCGCCGGGGCGCTGCCGGTGCCGGGCGCATGTGCCGGAGGTACGAGCCGGTCCTGAGCAGCCCCGGAAGGGGCGCGCGCGGGGGTACGGACGGCCGGGCGCGGCGCCGGGCGGAGGTTCTCCGGAGGCCTTCGGGGAGCATGGGAAGAGACGACGCACACGAACCGACGGGAGGGCCGCGGATGCGGGAGAACCGACGGACCGGGAGTCAGGACCCGGCGCGCCGCCGCGCGGAGGAGACCCGCGCGCCACGTCGGCGTGGCGGGCGCCGTCCGGGTGTCCTCGCCGCGGCGGTGACGGCCCTGGTGCTCGCCGCGGGAGGCGCGCTGGCGGGGTGCGACGCGCCGGGCGGGTCGTCCGCCGACGGCGCGGCGGGCCGGAGCGCCCCGGCCCCCCGGCCGACCGCCGTGTGGGACCCGTCCCCGGACTCGGTGGCCGCCGTGGGCGACTCGATCACCCGGGGCTTCGACGCCTGCGCGGTGCTCACGGACTGCCCCGAGGCGTCCTGGGCCACCGGGACGGACGGCGAGGTCCGCAGCCTGGCCCACCGCCTCCTGGGGGCGCCGGGCGCGGCGGGGCGGAGCTGGAACGAGGCGGAGACGGGCGCGAAGGTGTCGGACCTGCCCGCGCAGATGGCCCGCGCGGCGCGGCACGACCCCGGGCTGGTCACGGTCATGGTGGGCTCCAACGACGCGTGCCAGGACTCGGCCGCGCGGATGACGCCGGTGGACGCCTTCCGTGCGTCGTTCGAGGAGTCGATGGACCGGTTGCGGGCGGGCGCGCCGCACGCGCAGGTGTACGTGTCGAGCGTGCCGGACCTCAAGCGGCTCTGGTCCACCGGGCGCGGTGACCCGCTGGGGCGGCAGATCTGGAAGCTGGGCATCTGCGCGACGATGCTGGGGGACGCGCAGGACGTCGGTGTGAAGGCGTCGGCCCGGCGGAGCATGGTGTACGACCGGATCGTGGCGTACAACGGCGTGCTCAGGGACGTGTGCGCGAAGGATCCGCTGTGCCGGTACGACGGCGGGGCGGTCTTCGACTTCCGGTTCACGGTCGAGCAGTTGAGCCACTGGGACTGGTTCCACCCGAGCAAGGACGGGCAGAGCCGGCTGGCGGCGATCGCGTACCGGAACGTGACGGCGGCGCGTCCGCCGGTCTGAGGGGCGGGTCCGGCGGCCGAGGCGGTCGGTCGCCGGGCGCGGGTCCGGGGGCCGGGCGGGGCGGACGGGGTGGCGGGGTCCGACGTAAGGTGCTTGACCGTGACTGCCATAACCGAGGAACGCGTCGGTACGACCGACGAGGGCACGCCCGTCCAGCGCTGGACCCTGGAGCGGGCCGGGACCCGGGTGCGCCTGCTCACGTACGGCGGGGTCGTGCAGTCCGTCGAGGTGCCCGACCGGCACGGGACCGTGGCGGACGTCGTGCTCGGCTTCCCGGACGTCGCGGGGTACCTGGGCTCCCGGGGGCCGTACTTCGGCGCGCTGGTCGGCCGGTACGCGAACCGCATCGCGGGCGGGGCCTTCACGCTCGACGGCGTGACGTACCGGCTGGCGCGCAACGACGGTCCGAACAGCCTGCACGGCGGGGAGCGGGGCTTCGACCGGTGGGTGTGGGACGCGGAGCGGGACGGTGACGGCGTACGGCTGTCGCGGGTCAGCCCGGACGGCGAGGAGGGCTTCCCCGGCCGCCTCGCGGTCAGCGCGACCTACGCGCTGGACGCGGACGGCGCGCTGCGGATCGGCTACCGCGCGCAGACCGACGCCCCGACCCCGGTCAACCTGACCAATCACACGTACTGGAACCTGGGCGGCGCGGGCGCCGGCCTCGCCACCGGTCATGTGCTGCGGATCGCGGCCGGCCGGATCACCCCGGTGGACGCGACGGGGGTGCCGACCGGGGAGCTGTCCCCGGTCGACGGGACGCGCTTCGACTTCCGGGAGCCCCGGGTGGTGGGTCCTGGCTACGACCACAACTACGTGCTGGACGAGGGCCCGGGTGGTACGGGCGTGGCCGCCGAGCTGTACGACCGGGTGTCGGGGCGGGTGTTGACCGTCACGACGACCGAGCCCGGGATGCAGCTCTACACGGGCGACCACTTCGACGGGAAGCCGTACGGGCCCGGTGCCGGGATCGCCCTGGAGACCCAGCACTTCCCGGACTCGCCGAACCGCCCGTCGTTCCCGGACACGGTGCTGCGGCCGGGCGGGGTCTTCGCCTCCACGACGGTGTACGGGTTCGGGGTGCGCTGAGCCGTTCGGCGCCCGGTGCGCGGGGATGCGTACGGCCCCGGGGTGGTGTCAGGTTCCGCCCCGGGGCCGTACGGTCTGTGTCCCCCTGCCCCGCGTGGTCAGGGCCCTGTGGTCAGGCCCGTGCCTCGATCGTCGCGGTGAGGCGGCGGTCGGTGACCGAGTGGCCGGCCTCGACCTCGTACGTCCCGGGGACGAACGCCCAGGCGTCCGTCCCCTCGTCCCAGACCTCGAACGCCCGCCGCCGCAGCGGGACATGGACCTCGACCGTCTCCCCCGGGGCCGCCTCGACGGAGGCGAAGCCGGCCAGCCAGCGGGCCGGGCGCTCGGGCGCGCCGGCGGCTCCCGCGGTCGGTGCCAGGTAGACCTGGACGACCTCGCGGCCGGTCCGGGCACCGGAGTTGCGCAGCCTGACCCGTACCTCGTCGGGCGTCGCGGAGAGCGTCTCGTACTCCCAGTCGGTGTAGCCGAGGCCGTGCCCGAAGGGGTACGCGGGGGTGGTGCCCGCCCGCTCCCAGGCGCGGTAGCCGATGAACAGGCCCTCGTCGTAGCGCAGTTCGCCGCCGGTCGGGGTGGTCTCCGTGACGGGCGCGTCCGCGAGGGACACCGGCCAGGTGGTGGGCAGGCGGCCGCCGGGCTCCTGGGCGCCGAGGAGGACGTCGGCGAGCGCCGCGCCGCCCTCCTGGCCGGGGAACCAGGTCAGCAGCACCGCAGCGACCTCCTCGCGCCACGGAAGCTCCACCGGGGAGCCGGTGTTGACGACCACGACGGTACGGGGGTTGGCGGCGGCGACGGCCCGTACGAGGTCGTCCTGGCGGCCCGGCAGTCGCAGGCTCGTCCGGTCGAAGCCCTCCGACTCGACGCGGGCGGTGGTGGCCACGACCACCACGGCCGAGTCGGCGCCGCGCGCGGCCTCGACCGCCCGCGCGATCAGCTCGTCGGGGTCGTGGCGCGGCCCGAGGTGGAGCAGCGAGAAGGCGACGGCCTTGATCGGGGCGTCGTCGGGCATCGGGAAGACGGTGTGCAGCAGCGAGACCTCGACCTCCTCGCCCGCCGTGAGCACGGCGCGGGCGCGCTCCTCGGGGGTGCCGAAGAACGCCTCGAACGGGTCGGCGGCGTCGCCGGGGCCCTGGACCCCGTCGAAGAGCGTCTCGCCGTTCACCTTCAGGACGAAGCCGCCGAGGCCGCGGGTGCCGAAGGCGTGCTCGCCGCTCTCCCTCGGTACGAAGCGGCCGGTCAACTCGACGGTGTGCAGGGTGTCGTGGGTGACGCCGTCGGGCAGGTCGCTGCCGGCCCACTGCACCCGGCCGCCGGGGACGCTCGACGTGCCGAGCACCCGGCCGTCCTCGGCGCGGCAGACGGCGGTCAGTGTGAACCCCTGGTCGGCGTCGGCGAGTTCGTCGCTGGGGTCGGCGCCGAGCGAGTAGGTCAGTGCTCCCTCGGGGAGGGCGGCGGTGAGGCCGTCGAGCGGGGGGACGACGTGGTGCGGGAAGACCACGGCGGAGCCGCCGCCGAGGATCCGGGCGTCGCGGGCGGCGGCGCCGCTGAGGGCGATCGTGCCGGGGCGGGCCGGGTCGAGCGGCAGGACGGGGCGGTCGCCGGCCGGCTCGTTGCGGACGAGGACGAAGGAGCGGCGGGCGACCTCGCGGGCCAGCGCGTCGCCGTCCAGGGGCGCGGGGAGTTCGGTGACGACGGGGGGCGCGCCGTCGAGGGCGCCGACCCGGGCGGCGAGCCGCAGGACGTTCCGTACCGCCTCGTCGACGGCCGGTTCGTCCACCTCGCCGGCCCGGACGGCGGCGGCCAGCGCCTCGCCGTACACCGTCACCGGGCCCGGCATCGCGAGGTCGAGGCCGCCGAGGAGCGCGCCGGTGGTGGAGCGGGCGGCGAGCCAGTCGGAGACGATGAGTCCGTCGAAGCCCCATTCGCCGCGCAGGACGTCCTGCTGGAGGTGGCGGTGTTCGGTCATGGTCGCGCCGTTGACCTGGTTGTAGGCGGCCATGACGCCCCAGGGGCGGGCCTGGGCGACGATGGTCTCGAAGGGCGCGAGGTACAGCTCGCGCAGCGGCCGGGGCGCGACGATGTTGTCGACGGTGAAGCGGTCGGTCTCGGCGTCGTTGGCGACGAAGTGCTTGACGGTCGTGCCGACCCCGCCGTCCTGGACCCCGAGCACGTACCCGGTGCCGATCTCCCCCGTCAGGTACGGGTCCTCGCTGTACGCCTCGAAGTGGCGTCCGCCCAGGGGCGAGCGGTGGAGGTTCACCGTCGGGGCCAGCAGGACGTGCACGCCCTTGCGGCGGGCCTCCTGGGCGAGCAGCCGGCCGGCGCGGCGGGCCAGCTCCGGGTCCCAGGTGGCGGCCAGCGCGGTCGGGGACGGCAGCGCGACCGACGGGTCGTCGGCGGTCCAGCGGACCCCGCGGACCCCGACGGGTCCGTCGGACAGGACGACGGAGGCGAGGCCGATTTCGGGGAGCGCGGGCAGGGACCACATGTCCTGGCCGGCCAGGAGCCGGGCCTTGGCGTCCAGGTCGAGCTTGCCGAGCGCCGCCTCGACGGCGGCGGTGCGTGCCTGATCGGCCCGGGTGACGGGGGCGCCTGCCACGGCCGTACCTCCTCGTTGAGTTCCGGTGGACGATGACATCGTGACCCTTCATCCTGTAAGGAGGTAGGGTTCGTTATTGATTTGTGACTTTCATGGTGAGCGGGAGGAACGGGCCGATGGCGAGAGCCAGGAGCGAGGAGCGGCGGGCGGACATCCTGCGCGCCACCCTCGAAGTGATCGCCGAGCGCGGCTACCGGGGGACGACCCTGGGCGGGGTGGCCGAGCGGGTCGGCCTGACGCAGCAGGGCCTGCTGCACTACTTCCCCTCCAAGGAGGCGCTGCTCGTCGCCGTCCTGGAGGAGCGCGACCAGTGGGACACGGGCGGCGGGGGCCAGGGGCGGCGGGGGTGGCGGCTGGAGCTGCTGACGTCCCTGGTGGAGTACAACGCGATGCGCCCGGGGATGGTGCAGACGTTCTCGGCGCTGCTGGGCGAGAGCGTGTCGGAGGGCCACCCGGCGCGGGAGTTCTTCACCCACCGCTACGACCAGGTGCGGGGCAACATGGCGGCGGTGCTGCGCGACGAGTTCGGCGACCGGCTGCCGGGCGGGCTGACCCCGGAGCGGGCGGCGCCGCTGCTGACGGCCGTCATGGACGGGCTCCAGTACCAGTGGCTGCTGGACCCGGAGTCGGTCGACATGCCGGGGGCGTTCCGCGACTTCCTGACGCTGCTGCGGGCCGGGGGGCCGGCGCCGCCGTCCTGACGGCCGTGCGCGCCCGGCCCGTGGCCCGGTTCTCCCGACGGGCCGTTTGTGCCCGGTATCGCACCATGGTCGGCCGGGCCGCCCCGCGGTGATACTTCCGCCATCCGACGGAAGGAGCACCCCATGAGGCTCAGGAGTCACACGCGCGCCGGTCTTGTCCTGCTCACCACGGCCGCGCTCGCCCTCGTCGTACCCGCGCCGTCCGCCCTCGCGCAGGCGCGGCCCGTCTCCGGTCAACAGCCGCCCGCCGCACCGGCGTTCACCGTCGAGGAGGCCCGCCTCGACCGGGCCGTCCCGCGGGAGATCCTGCGGCGCGGCGGCTTCGACACGGTGGCGCCGGCGTTCGCGCGGGCGCTGGGCGGGGCCCGGTCGTACGCGGCGGCCGAGCGGGTGGTCGTACGCCAGGGGCAGCGGCTGTGGCAGCGGGCGGTGGACCGGGCGCAGGGGCGGGGTCCCGCGCGGGGTGACCTGAGCCGGGACGACGACCGGCCCCTGTACTGGGCGCGGTTGGGCATGACCCGCGAACTGCGCGCCTGGGAGCCGGGGTTCGCGGTGTCGGAGGCGGCGAGGACGCGGCTGCTGGGGGCGCTGGAGCGCGCGTCGCGCGGCCAGGACTCGATGACGTTCGCCGGGGCGTCCGGCGGCGAGGACCGGCACGGCCGGGCGCTGAAGCGGATCGTGATGACCGGCTTCGACCCGTTCACGCTGGACCGGGACGTCCGGATCAGCAACCCGTCGGGGGCGACGGCGCTGGCCCTGGACGGCACGGTGGTCACGACCGCCGACGGTCCCGCCCGCATCGAGACGGCCGTCTTCCCCGTCCGCTGGGACGACTTCGCCGCCGGGACGGTCGAACAGGCCCTGCGAGGGCCGCTGTCGCGGGCCGACGTCTTCACCACGGTCAGTCAGGGCCGGGTCGGCCGGATCGACGTGGAGCGCTTCAACGGCGCCTGGCGGGGCGGCTTCGGGGACAACGAGAACCTCTCGCGGACCGGGCTCGTCCCGGTCGCCGACCCGGCGTCGCAGCCGCAGTGGACGACGACCAGCCTGCCGTACGCCGCGATCCTGGCGGCGGGCACGGGGCGGTTCCCGGTGTACGACAACACGTCGGTGACGGAGATCCCGGCGGGCGGGGCGGCGCCGGTGGTACGGCCCGGGGGCCCGACCCCCGGTTCGGCGGCCCGCGCCGGGGGCGGCGGCGACTACCTGTCCAACGAGATCGCCTACCGGGCGACGCTGCTGCGCGACCGGCTGGGCCGGGACATCCCCGGCGGGCATGTGCACACGCCAGTCCTGGAGTTCGGGCCGGGGAACACCGACCCGGCGACGGGGACGGTGACCGACCCGCAGTTCGTGCGGAACCGGCTCGACATCGTCGCGCAGATCAGGTCGATCATCGTCGTGGCGGCGGGGGCGTAGGCCCTGTCCTTCCCGGCCCCGTCCGGAGCGGGAGCGGGGGCGGGAGCGGCTAGAACCGGGGCGGGGCCTGCGGTTCCTGGCCCGGGGCCGGGGGCCAGACGGTCGCGCCCAGGGCGAGGGTCGCGTCGGGGGCGGGTACGGTCCCGGCGGCGTCCGGCTCCGGCTCCGGCTCCGGGCCCGTCTCCGGCTCGGTCAGGTCGCGGGCCATCAGCGTCGCGCCCGCCACCGCGCCGGGCATCAGGAACACCGCCACGACGGGGATCAGGAAGGCCAGCGTCAGCGGGACACCGAAGCCGAGGGTGAGCATCCGGCGGCCCCGGAGCAGCGTGAGACGTCCCTTGAGGTCGATCCGCCGCCGCTGGAGGGCCACCGCGACCAGTTCCTCCGTCAGGAAGAAGCCGGACACGCAGAAGCCGATCGCGGGCACGACGGTCTGCCCGACGACGGGGATGAAGCCGGCCGCGAAGAGCAGCACGCCGTACAGCACCACCCGCACCAGGATCCGCAGGCTGTCGCGGGCCGAGATCCACAGCTCGCGCCAGAGCGGCAGGCCCGACTCCGGGACCACGCCGCCCTCCGCCCGGTCGACGGCCTCGGACAGCGACTCGTAGAAGGGCTGCCCGATCAGCAGGGTCAGCGCGGTGAAGGCGACGACCGCGAGGAAGAGGACCAGGGCGAAGAGGAGCACGAGCAGCAGGCCGCGGAAGAGCCCCTGCCACGGCGAGGACCAGTCGTCGGCGAAGGGGGTGACCCAGGTCGTCAGGTCGTCCCCGCCGTAGCTGAGGCCGACGAGCACCGCCGCGTAGAGCAGGAGGGTGACCAGACCGGGCAGGAGCCCGAATCCGAACCACCGGCCGTGGCGGGCGACCCACCGCTGGCCCTTCATCAAGTAGCCGAAGCCCACACCGAGATCACCCATGCCACCCACCCTACCGGCGCTTCCGAGGCCCTCTTGTTGTCCGGGGCCCACAACCGGTAGACCCTCCGTCACCGTTCACTCCCGTCCGTTCCCGTCCACCCCCGCCTGCCCTGGAGGCCTCCCCGTATGCGCATACCCGGACCCGCCCTGATCACCGCCGCCGCTCTGGCCGGTGCCCTGCTGCTGGCACCGCCCGCCGCCTCCGCCGTCCCCGGCGACGGCGGACCGGCCGGCGCTTCCGGCGACCCCACCGACAGCCGCGCGCAAGGCCCGCACCACGTCAGGGAGAGCGGGCGCGCGAGCGCCCCGGCCGGCCTCCGCGCCGCAGGACCGCCCTCCCTCGCCACCGCGCCCTCCGCCCTCACCGGGCCGGCGGCCCCGCGCCCGGGAACCGGCTACCCCCGGCGTACGGTCCTCGACGCGCCGCCCGTGAACCCGGCCGACAAGTCGGTCAAGCTCGGCCTGGCCCCGTACCACTCGCTCGCCCCGCGCCTCAACGCCCTCCAGAAGCTGGGCGATCGGGTCAGCGTGGAGGTCGCGGGACGGTCGGCGGGCGGGCACGAGCTGTACCTCGTCACCGTCACCGCCCCGGAGAGCGCGGGCGAGGCCCGGGCGCAGGAGCGGATGCGTGAGCTGATCGAGAATTCCCCCGCGAAGGCCGCCAAGGACCGGGGCATCAAGTCCTCGTACAAGACACCGCTGTTCATCAACAACAACATCCACGGCAACGAGTGGGAGGGCACGGACGCGGCCCTGGAGCTGATCGAGGAGCTGGCGACGGCCCGGGACGCCCGCACCCGCGACCTGCTGGCCGGGAACCGGATCCACATCAACGTCACGGCCAACCCGGACGGCCGGATCGCCGGGACCCGCGCCAACGCCGCCGGCTTCGACCTCAACCGGGACATGATCACCGCGTCCCAGCCCGAGACCCGCGCGATCCGGCGGATCGCCGTCGACAAGCAGCCCGCCGTCATGCTCGACCTGCACGGGTACGTGAACGGCACCCTGATCGAGCCGACCACCCCGCCGCACGGCGAGAACTACGAGTACGACCTCTTCCTCAAGAACGCCTACGCCAACGCCCTCGGCATGGAGAAGGCGGTGAACGACCTCGGCTACACGGCCGCGAAGGACGGCGTGGAGCCGCCCGTCATCCCCTTCCGGGACCAGGAGGAGGGCTGGGACGACTGGCCGCCGGTCTTCACGCCGCAGTACATGCCGTTCCAGGGCGCGGTCGCCTCGCACACGGTCGAGTTCCCGATGACCGTCAACAACCGGTCGTACGACACCCTGCCGGTCGAGGAGCTGCGCCGCCGGTCCGCCATCAACACCGACATCGCGGGCGCGGTGATGCGCGCGACCCTGAACTACACGCTGGACCACCGGACTTCGGTGATCGCCGACCAGATCGAGACGTTCCGGCGGGGCGCGGCGGGCGAGGCGCAGCGGCCGGTGTCCGCGGAGACCGTGCCGGGCGTGCCGGGCATCGGGCCCGAGGACGTCTACACGACCGACTTCCCGCGCGCGTTCGTGATCCCGGCGGGCTCCGGGCAGCGCTCGGCGACCGCGGCGGCCCGGCTGGTGGACCACCTGACCGCCAACGACGTGCGGGTCGAGCGGGCGAGTGCCGCCTTCCGCGTCAACGGCCGGACGTACCAGGCGGGTTCGTACGTCGTCGACCTGCACCAGCCGAAGCGCGGCATCGCGAACGTGATCCTCGGTGAGGGCCGCGACATCAGCGCGGACGTCTCCACCATGTACGACATCTCGGGATGGAGCCTCGGTCTGCTGTGGGGCGCGAGTGTGGACACCGTACGGACCGCGGCCGGCGGCCTGCGGGTCCCGGGCCGCCCGGTGGTGGCCGCCGCGCCCACCGGCTCGGTGGCCGGCCACGGCGACCTGCGGCTGCGCCTGGACGACCCGGAGGAGCTGCTCGCCCTCAACTCCCTTCTCGCGCAAGGGGTGAAGGTGCGGCGGGCGGCCGACGGCTCGGCGATCGTGCCGTCGTCGGCCCGGCGCCTCGCGGCCGTCCTCGCCGAGCGCCACGGCGTGGTCTTCGCGGCCACGAAGGAGCGGGGGACGACGGCGCTGCGCCGCACGCGGGTCGCCGCGTCGGTGACCGCCGGGGAGCAGGCGGCGCTGCGGGAGATGGGCTTCGAGGTGCTGCCGGTGTCGACGGCGGTCCTGAACGCGGGCTTCGACTGGTCGGCGGCGGACGTGCTGTACGTCTCCACGGGGCTCACGTACGGCGCGCTCACCCCGGCCGCCCGGACGGCGCTGGACGGCTTCCTCGCCGGGGGCGGCGGGGTGGTCGGGCTCGGTTCCGGGGGTACGGCCCTGAACGCGGCGGCGGGGCTGCTGCCCGTGACGGCGGTCGCCGGGAACGGGGACGCGAACGGCGTGGTGCGGGTGTCGAACGCGGGCGGCCCGATCACGGGCGGCGCCCCGGCGCACACCTTCGTCTACGGGCCGCGGTGGTTCACCGCCCTGGGCGCCGGGGTGCGGGCGGAACAGTCGTACGGCACCGGGAAGTTGCTGGTCTCGGGCCACTGGCGGGCGGAGGAGGACGGTTCCGGCGGCCCCGCCGACGCGGCGGGCCGGGCGTCGGTCGTCAGCGGTGACTCGGCGCGGGGCGCGCGGGTGGTGCTGTTCGGTACGGAGCCGCTGTTCCGCGACCACCCCAAGGGCGTGTTCGCGCAGGTGGGCCGGGCGCTGCTGGGCGCGGCCGGCTGAGCGGGGCGCCGCCGGGGCCGTACCTGACGGCGTGACAGACACGCGGGGCCCGTGTCCCCCGAGGGGATACGGGCCCCGCGCCGCGCGCGTTCTTCGTGCGGTGCGATCAGGCGACGGCGAGCGTCACGCTGATGTTGCCGCGGGTCGCGTTGGAGTACGGGCACACCTGGTGGGCCTGCTCCAGCAGGTCCTTGGCGGTCGCCTCGTCCACGTTCGGGATGGAGGCGACCAGTTCGACCTCGAGACCGAAGCCGCCGGCCTCGGTCTTGCCGATGCTGACCTTGGCGGTCACGGTCGAACCGGATATGTCGGCCTTCGCCTTGCGGGCGACCACGCCGAGCGCGCCCTGGAAGCAGGCGCTGTAACCGGCGGCGAACAGCTGCTCCGGGTTCGTGCCGGCGCCGCTGCCGCCCATCGACTTGGGCGGGTTGACGACGACGTCGAGCTGGCCGTCGTCGCTGGAGACGCGGCCGTCACGGCCGTTCTCGGCGGTGGCGACGGCGGTGTAGAGAGCGTCGATCTTCTGAATGGTCATGCGGGGAAGGTTCCTTCGCTTGTACGCCGTAGCTCGCGCCCACGGACCACGACGGCCTGGGGTCGAGCATAGGGGGTCGTCAACGGGTAAGTCCGACGATCATCTTTCCAGTGTTCTCGCCGCGCAGGACGCCGAGGAACGCGTCGAAGCCGTTCTCTATGCCCTCCACGACCGTTTCGTGGTGCTTGAGTTGGCCCGAGGCGAAGAGGGGGCCGACCTCCTGGAGGAACCGCGGCTGGAGCGCCCAGTGATCGGTGACGATGATCCCTTCCAGGCGCAGCCGCTTGGTGACGGCCAGTGAGAGGTTGTTCGGGCCCGGCGCCGGCGCGTTGTTGTTGTACTGGGCGACCGCGCCGCACAGCACCGCCCGGCCGTGGGGCCTGAACGAGTTGATCGCGGCTTCGAGGTGGTCGCCGCCCACGTTGTCGAAGTACAGGTCGATGCCGTCGGGCGCGGCGGCCTTGAGCTGCTTCTTGACCGAGCCGTCCTTGTAGTTGAAGGCCGCGTCGAAGCCGTACTCCTCCACCAGGAGCCTGACCTTGTCGTCCGAGCCGGCCGAACCGACCACCCGGGAGGCGCCCTTGAGCTTGGCGAGCTGGCCGGCCTGGCTGCCGACCGCGCCGGCGGCGCCGGACACGAAGACCGCGTCGCCCTCCTTGAACGCGCCGACCCCGAAGAGGCCGGCGTAGGCGGTGAACCCGGTCGCGCCGAGCACGCCGAGGTAGGCGGAAAGCGGGGCGACGGACGGGTCGAGCTTGACGGCGCGGCCCGGTTCGAAGTCCGCGTACTCCCGCCAGCCCAGGTTGTGCAGGACGTGGTCGCCGACGGCGAACCCCTCGGCGCGGGAGGCGATGACCTCGCCGACGGCCTGGCCGGCCAGCGGCTCGCCCAACGCGTAGGCGGCCACGTACGACTTCGCGTCGTTCATGCGGGGGCGCATGTAGGGGTCCACCGAGAAGTACAGGTTCCGGACCAGGATCCGGCCCTCCCCCGGTTCGGCCACCGGTATCTCGCGCAGGGCGACGTCACTGGGCTTGGGCCAGCCGTCGGGGCGGGCGGCGAGATGCCAGGCGCGGCCTGATTCGGGAAGTGCGGTCATGGTGCGGGGCCTCCTCGGTGGGTGCGGGTCGGTGGGCGGGGGCGGCTCGCTGTGTGCGGGTGACAGCGAGCCGTAGTAAAAGCTTCACCACCTGAAAGAACCATGCTCCTAGATATTTCATGTTGTCAAGCAAATGGGTACGCTGGTCCCATGGCCACCACCCGCAGAGACCCGCTGACCCTCGAAGTCGTCGAACTCATCGGCACCGTCGTGGCCCGCTACTACGAGGAGTACGAGCACGCCGCGGCCCGCTACTCCCTCACCGGTGCCCAGGCGCGCGTCCTGGGGCTCCTGTCGCTGGAGCCCCTGCCGATGCGCCGGATCGCGCAGAAGCTGAAGTGCGAGCCGTCCAACGTCACCGGCATCGTGGACCGACTGGAAGCCCGTGACCTGGTGGAACGCAGACCGGACCCGGCGGACCGCCGGGTGAAGCTGGCCGCGCCCACGGAACAGGGGCTGGAGACCTCGGCCCGGCTGCGGGACTCGCTGGACTTCGCGCGCGAGCCGCTGGCCTCGCTGTCGGAGGACGAACGGCGCGTCCTGCGCGACCTGCTCAGGCGGATGCTGGGCGAGGACGTGGCCTGACCGGCCTTACGCGCACCACCACAGGATCCGGGTGCAGCTCTCGGTGGGCGTCGAGGACGGCGTCGGGGACGCCGAGGTCGGCGTGGCCGTCGGGGTCCCGCTCGCCGTGCCGCCCGGCGTACCGGGTCCCGACGCGGAGTCCGAGGGGTCCGGCGAGGCGGGCGAGTCCGGGGCGCCGGTGTCCGCCGACCCGGTGTCCCCGGGGCTCGGGGAGTCCGAGGACGAGGCCGAGTCGCCGGGATCCGGGGACCCCGTGCCGCCCGGCTTCCCGCTGCCGCCGGGGACGGGCGAGCCGCCCTTCCCCGTACCCCGGGTCGCGGAGGGCCCCGGGTCGTCGGGCGTCACCGGCTTCGCGGTGCCGTCCGGGCGTCCGTCGAACTCGGTGTTCGTGTCCTCCTTGACCGCCGAGGCGCCGTCCTCGCCGGGCGGCTCCAACGCCAGCTGGGCCAGGCTCAGCGCGCCCGCCGCGAGCACGACCCCGAGCACGCCGACGAGGACCCTGCGGCCGCGCTTACTGCGGGCCCGCCGGGGCCCGCTGCGCGCGGGGGCCGAGCGGCGCCGGTCGGGGCGCCCGCGGCGGTCCGCGCGGTCGGGGTGATGGCCCACGAGGGGCTCGATCTCACTCTCCGGCGCGTCCGCGAACTCTTCGTGATCCTGTGCGGCCCTGCCGTCCTGTCCCGGGGAGCGATTCTGTCGCGGTTCCGGTGGTACGGGGGCTCTCCGCCGCAGCTCCTCTGCGGCTGTGCCGCATCCGGCGCAGGTCAGTGCGCCGTTGAGGTGCCGACGGCACTGATGGCAGTAGTCCATGGCGCCCGCAGGCTATGCGGCCGTGGCATGCCGTGGAGTACCCCGAGTGTGAAGATCTTGTAAGGGCTCGGCGCTTGCGGGTGTGTCATCCCGATTCGGGCGGTGCACGCACCGGGGGCAGGATGGCGGCATGACGTCCACCGGGCCGTTCGGGCCGCTCCAGTTCCAGCTCGTCCTGCTGCGCAGGATGGCCGACCACCACCCCGAGCTGGTCGACGACGCCCGCCGCGCACTCGGGGCGTCCCTGGCCGACATGCGGGAGGCCAACCGCCGTTGGCAGGCGATGGTCCGCTCCCCGCGCGCCCGCGGCACGCTCTCCCGCTACCGCTCGGTGCTCGGCCCGCCCGAGCGGACGTTCCCCCGGCGGATCGGCGACCTGGAGTGCGAGGCCCTCCAGTGGCCCGTACCGCTCTGGCCCGACCTGCGCTTCGAGGCGATGGCCGCGCCCGGCGGGGCCGTATGGAACGAATGGCTGGTCCGCACCCCGGGCCTGGCGGGACCCGAGCCGCGCACGCCCGACGACCTGCTGCCCTGGTCGTGCACGGTGGACGAGGTCGCGCGGGCCTTCCCGCCGGCCAGGCCGATGGAAGGCAGTGCCCCGACCCGCCTCCGGCTGGCGTTCACCCTGCCCGGCGGCGGGGGCGCGGTCGCCGACTTCACGTGGGGGCTGCTCCAGGGGTGGGCCCGGGAGTGACGGGGGGCCGGGGAGTGACGGGGGGCCGGAATCTGGCGTTCCGTCAGCTCCGTACCCCCGTCACTACTCCTGACGGCTCATCCCAGCGCGCGCGCCGCGCCCCGCAGCCGCACGATGCGAACAGGACCGGCGGCCGCCGGTGCATCAGATCAGCGCTCTCGGGAGATCCCGCGGTGACCGTCAGTCTTGAGCAGTTGCGCCGTTGCCACATCGCCGTCGACCTGGGGGCCGCCAGGACCCGGGTCTTCGTGAAGGGAGCCGGGCTCGTCGTGGACGAGCCGAGCGTCGCCGCGGTGAACACCCGCACCGGCGCCCTCATCGCCGTCGGCGCCCTCGCCGAGCAGATGACCGGCCGTACCCCCGACTACATCCGGGTGATGCGCCCCGTCCGGGGCGGCACCGTCGTGGACGTCGAGATGGCCCAGCGGATGCTGCGCCACCTCATCGGCGACAAGCTCCGCCGCCAGCTGCGCCGCAAGCCGCGGCTGCGCGCCGCCGCGTCCACCCCGCACGACAGCGACCCGCTGGCGCAGCGCGCGGCCGTGGAGACGCTGGTCGGCCTCGGCGCCCGCCGGGTCGAGCTGGTCGACACCCTGATCGCGGCGGCCGTCGGCTGCGGCCTGCCCGTGGAGCAGCCCACCGCCACCATGATCATGGTGTGCGGGGCGGCGACCACCCAGATCGCGGTGCTCTCGCTGGGCGCGATCGTCACGGCCCAGCGCATCCCCGTCGGCGGCAACGCCATCGACCACGCGGTCATCCAGCACCTGCGCCACCAGCACGAGCTGATGCTGCCCAGCCAGTCCGTGCGCCCGCTCCAACTGGCGCTCAGCGGCAACGGCCTCAGCCCGGACGGACCCACCTCCACCGAGATCCACGGCCGGGACGTCGCCACCGGCATCGCCCGCTCGGTGCTCGTCGACACCGCCGCCGTACGGGACGCGATCTACAGCCCGCTGACCGCCGTGCTGGACGGCATCGGCAAGGTGCTGCGGGACTGCCCGCCCGATCTGGTGGCGGACCTCGCGGACCGCGGGATCATGATGGTGGGCGGCAGCGCGCTGCTGCCGGGCCTCGACCAGATGCTGCGGGACGCCACCGGCATGCCGGTCGCCATCGCCGAGCGCCCCGACATTTGCGCCGTGCTCGGCCTCGGCGCGATGCTGGAGGGCAAGATCCAGCCGATGGTCCTGGATCCGCTGGCCGATCCCATGGCCGGTCCGAGGACCGGACCGCGGACCGAACCCGTGGCCGGACCGCAGACCGGACCGCAGACCGAGCCGGTGACCGATCCGCTGGCCGACGCCCGCTGAGGTGGAACGACGTTGCGATGAGTGAGGGTGGCGAGGGCGGGGGGACCGCCAGGGACACCGACCCCGCGGAGTCGATGCCCCGGCTGCCCATGCTGCTGGAAGCCGTCCTGGGCATCGGTACGGATCTCGAACTGCGGGCGACCCTCCAGCACATCGTCGGCACCGCCACGGAGCTGATCGGGGCGCGGTACGGGCTCCTGGCGGTGGCCGACCCCGACAGCGGCAAGCTCGCCGACCTCTTCTCCGCCGGGCTGACCCCCCAGGAGCACGAGAGCGTCCTGCGGATCCCGGGCGGCAGCGCCGGCCTCCTCGGCGTGCTGTTCCGGGATCCGCGCCCGCTGCGGCTGGACGACGTGGCGACGGACCCGCGCGCGCTCTGGGTGCCGCACTCGGACCCGGAGCAGCGCAGGTTCCTCGGGGTGTCCATCCGGGTGGACACCGAGATCTTCGGCAGCCTGTGCCTGACGGCGAAGGAGAGCGGACCCTTCACCGAGGAGGACCAGGCGCTGCTCCAGGTGCTCGCCGCGCAGGCGGGGATCGCGATCGGCAACGCGCGGCTGTACGGGACGGCCCGGCAGCGCGAACGGTGGATCGAGGGCGCCGCCGCCGTCACCACCGCCCTGCTGACCGGGGAGAGCGCGGCCGACGCCCTGATGACCGTCGCCGAGTCGGCCCGCGCCCTCGCCGACGCCGACGCCGGGGTGGTGCTCCTGCCCACGCCCGAGGGCGGGATGGAGATCGTCACGGCGTCCACGGACGACGACCCGGCGGGCATCCTCGGCACGACCATCGCGCCCGGCGCTCCCGTCCTGGTCCAACTGCTGGGCGGTGAGCCGGTGTTCATAGAGGATTCGGCGACCGATCCCCGGATGACGACGCATGTGCGCTCGCGCTTCGGGCCGAGCATGATGCTGCCGCTCCAGAGCGGCGGGAAGCTGATCGGCACACTGGCCCTGCCGCGCCGCCGGGGCGCACGCCCGTACACGGCGGAGGACAAGCTGCTGGCGACCCAGTTCGCCTCGCAGGCGGCGCTCGCGCTGGTGCTGGCGGACGCCCAGCACAACCGGGAGCAGCTCGCGGTGTACGAGGACCGCGACCGGATCGCCCGTGACCTGCACGATCTGGTGGTCCAGCGGCTGTTCGCCACCGAGATGATGCTGGAGTCGACGCGGCGGCGCGCGGGGACCACGGAGCTGGACGAGCTGGTCGGGCGGGCCGTGGACGAGCTGGACTCGACGATCCAGGAGGTACGGACCGCGATCTTCGCGCTCCAGCAGCCGCCCGCCGACGCTCCGACCAGCGTCCGGGGCAGTGTGCTGCGCGAGACGGACGGCGCGGCCGCGCTCTTCGGCTTCCGGCCGTCGGTGCGCTTCACGGGCCCGGTGGACACGCTGGTGAACGAGGCGGTGGGCCGCAGGCTCCTGGCGGCGCTGCGCGGCGCGCTGGCGGCGGCGCACCGGCGGGAGGGGATGACGGCGATGGAGGTGGAGGTGGACGCGGCGTTCCGACTGCCCGACGGGCACGGGGGCGTGCGGCTGCTGGTGACGGACGACGGGGTGCGCGAGGACGGGGTGCGCGGCACGACGGTGACGTGGCAGGCGGCGCGCGGGGACGCGCCGTAGGCCGTGCCCACCCGGATCCGGCCGCGGTCGGCCGCTGCCGGCTACCGGACTACCGGCTCCGCAGCAGATCGTGGAGGGAGGCGGTCATCCGCGCGACGAACGCGTCCCGCGTGCCCGGGTCCACCGAGTCCAGCGAGAGGTACGGGTTGAGGTCCTCCAACTCGACGAGCAGCAGCCGCCCGTCGGGCGCGCGGCAGGCGTCGACCCGCTGGATCCCGTGATCCAGCGTGTTCCACGCCACGAAGCGGCGCGCGAAGGCGAGGTCGTCCGGGGTCGCGTCGTACGGCACCAGCTCCCAGCGCCGTGCGGGGTCCGGCGCGTGGAGCGCGTACTGGAAGTCCTGGTCCACGAAGTAGAAGGAGACCTCGTAGCGGAACGGGATCAGCGGCTGCACCAGCACACCGCCGAAGGTGATCTCCGTGAGCCGTTCCGCCGGGACGGTCTCCATGCCTATGGAGTCCGCGCCCGCCTCCGGCTTGACCACGTACGCGGGGGCGGCGGGCAGCAGGCCGAGGTCCTCGGCGCGGTCCACGGTCGGGATGACGGGGTATCCGGCGGCGCTCAGCTCGACGAGGTAGCGCTTGCCGGTCATGTCGGCCCGTCCGGTCAGCGGGTTGTACACGAGGGTCCCGGCCGCCGCCGCGCGCTCGCGGAAGTGGTCGTACCGCGCCTGGTAGTGCAGCACGGGCCCGCTGTTGCGCACCACGACCGCGTCGAAGGACCCCATGAGCCGTACGGCGTCGAGCGGGTGGCAGAGCGCGAGATCGAAGTCGCTCCGCAGCCGGGACGACAGCCGGATGTCCTCGTCGCAGTAACGGCGCCCCTTGGCCTCGTAGGCGAGGTCGGTGACGTAGAGGAGGCGGGGCGGGTTCTCGGGGCGCATGGGTCGGTCCGGTCTCGGGGGTGCGGCCGGCCCCGTCCGTACACGCCGGAACGCCGGAGTGCTTCGGATCGGGGCCGCTTGCTCCCGGCAGACCTTACGGCTTGCGGCCCACCCCGCCATAGGCGTCGACGTCCAGGGGTTCGCCCGCGCCCGCGCCGCCCGCGCCGTCGGGCTCGGGGCGCCACCGCGTGACCTGGGTGATCCCGGGCTCCACCAGCTCCAACCCCTGGAACAGGGCGGCGATCTCGTCGACCGGCCGGACGTAGTAGGGCACGGCACCACTGCGGTTGTACGCGTCGGAGGCGGCGATCATGCCCGGGCTGGTGGCCGTGCTGTCGCAGATCGTCAGGTAACTGCCCGACGGCAGACCGGCCATGAGCCGCGTCACCAGTGTGCTCGCGACGGCGTGGTCGGCGACGTGCCCGAGCGTGTTGAGGATCATGAGGCCGACGGGCCGGGACAGGTCCAGGGTCGCGCCCGCCGCCTTGAGGACGGCCTCCGGGTCGTACAGGTCCGCGTCGAGGTAGTCCGTCCTGCCCTCGGGCGTGCTGGTGAGCAGGGCGCGGGCGTGGGCCAGGACGAGCGGGTCGTTGTCGACGTAGACGATCCGCGCCTCGGGCGCCGCGCGCTGGGCGACGTCGTGGGTGTTGTCGGCGGTGGGCAGGCCGGTGCCGATGTCGAGGAACTGCCGTATCCCGCGCTCCAGTACCAGGTGCCGGACCGCGCGCCCGAGGAAGTGCCTGCTGGTGACGGCGACGTCGACGAGCCCGGGGAAGATCTCCTTGATCTGCTCCCCCACCTCGCGGTCGACGTCGTAGTGGTCCTTGCCGCCGACGAAGTAGTTCCAGAACCGCGCGGAGTGCGGCGTACTGGTGTCGATCCGGGCCCTGATGGCGGCGCTGGACTCAAGACTGGGATCGTGATCGGACACGGTACGGCCTCCTGAGGGGATGGACACGGGGTCGGGCTCTCCGCCTCCCAACCTAAGCTCCCCCGCCCCGCCCGAGCACTCGTTCCCCGCCAACAGCCCGGCGGGAAAGCCACTTTGACCGAGATCAGGCCCTGCGTCCGCCCCGCGCACCGGTTTCCGGCCCGCGGGACGGCCACGTGCGGGACGCGGGGCGTCAGAAGGCGTCAGGAAGCCAGGCGGTCGAGAGCGGCGGCGGCGAGGCCCGCCACGTGGGCGGGGTCGTCGCCGGGCTGTCCGGCGATCTCGACGAGGCCGAACCGGTGACCACTTCGGATGACCGCGACACCACCGGAGACCTCGCCGCCGCCGCTGAACGCCGGGTACCAAGTGGCCCGGCCGGCCTTGGTGGTGAGCGCGTGCCCCGTGCCGTAGTACCAGTGCCCGGCCGGCTCGTCCTGGCAGTCGCGCACCAGCTGGTTGAGCTCCCGCTCGTGCAGCGCGGCGGACGTGTCGGTGGAACCCTCCGCGACGGATTCGATCAGCAAGGTGTCCCTGGTGTCGAAGGTCCAGGTCACCTCGGCGTACGCGTCGGCCGTTCCCCGCACCAGCGCGCGCATGGTCTCCTCGCCGGAGCACGCCGAGAGAGCCTGGTTCCCGGTCAGACCCACCGTGGCACCGACCGGGCGCAGCCCCCGCTGGACGAGATCCCGGCGTTGCAGCAGGTGTCCGGAACCGAGCCCCTGCGCGGCGGGCGCGGCCGCCGGCCCGCCGGGGACACCGGTCCGCGCGTCGGCGGTGGCGGGCTGCGCGCCGAGAGCGAGCGCGAGGAGGGCGGCGCCGAGGACGGCGGCTCCCGCGGTACGGCCGCGCCGCGCGAACCTCCGGTCAGTTGCCTGGTGCGTCTGGATCGCCTGGTCGGCCTGGATCGCCTGCTTGCCGGACATCTCAACTCCTGTCTGGTGACGACGCGGTGTGCGTCGTCCTGCACCTGGGAGATGCCGGCGGGTCCGCGGATGTTGGACCGCGATCCCCGGCAATCGATGTGATGCGGCTCACATCCGCCACCGGGGTGGGGCGGGCGGCCTCAGAGCCGCGTCACGGCCGCCCGGACGATCCGTGTCATCGCCTCGCCGTCCAGGCAGGCGTGGACCTCCAGGATCCCGTAGTGGGAGCCGCTGCGGAGCAGGGCGATGCCCCCGCAGGGCTCCTTGTCCCGGGGCGCGGTCCCCGCGGTGTTCAGGGCACCGTCGTAGGACCCCATCCAGCTCGCGGTGATGTCCGGCGCGACATCGATCGTGCGCGTGGGCCCGTAGACCCAGTGGCCGGCCGGTTCCGTCTGGCACGGCACCTCCTCCAGGACCAGCCGCTCGAAGAAGTTGCGGGCCAACGCCGGGCTGCCGGCGTCGGCGACCACCTCGCGCGCGACCTGGTCCCCGGCGTCCACCGCCAGCGTGGGGTCGTCGCTGTCCGTCCGCCGGGTCGTCACCAGCCCGCGGAAGTACGCGCCGGGCCCTCCCAGGGTCCCCCCGAGCGTCTTCTCCCCGGCGCAGGCGGCGTTGGCGTACCTGCCGTCCCCGACCCGGTCCTGTACGTAGACGCGCCGGGTGATCCCGGCCTTCCTGAACTCGTCCGCGTCCAACAGGTGCCGGGCCGTCACGGGTCCGCCGGCGGGCCGCGCCGCCGGGGCGGCTCCGGCGGAGCGGGCGGGCACAACGAACCTGCCCGCCAGCAGGCCGAGTCCGACGGCTGCCGCCATGATGACGACGATCTTCCGAGCCCGCACGGCGGCCTCTCCCGTTCCCAGTGAGCTGATGTCGGTCGGTGGAGGAGGGGCCGGGGACGCCTCAGGCACCGGCGCCGAGGCGCTCCCGCATGAAGCGGCGGGCCTGGTGGATGCGGTCCTTGACGGTGCCCAGGGGAGCCCCGGTGATCTCGGCGACCTGAAGGTAGGTGAGGTCCCCGAGGTCGCGCAGCACGAAGGATTCGACCAGGGCCGGATGCTGTTCCTCGAGGGCGGCCAGCGACTCCATCAGGTCCAGGCGCGTTCCGGCGATGACGCTCGTCGTCCGCGGGTCGGCGCCTTCCGGGAGGACGGCGCTGCTGTCCTCCGCACGCCGGCGCATCGAGCGGTACGTGGACCTGGCGGCGTTCGAGGCGATCACGGTGACCCACCCGAGGAACGAGCCGCGCCCGCGGTACTCGGCCAGGTGGAGGCTGATGGACAGCAGCGCGTCCTGCGCCGCCTCTTCGGCGTCCGCGTAGTGGGGAAGGAACCGGGAGCAGCGTCGCAGGACCATGGGCCGGAGACGGACGAGGAGGCGTTCCAGTGCCGCCCGGTCGCCCGCCTGGGCGGCTGCCACGAGCGGTGAGAGCTCGTCCTGCTCGATCACCCGGCTGCCCCCGTTCACGTCCGGCCGGATCCGCCCGGCCCGCCACCCGAGTCCCCGGCGTTCTCGCTCCGGGGCATAGTGTCGCCGCATGCGGAAGCTTGGCCGTTATCTCCTGGAGGAGACACTCGGAGCCGGTGCGTTCGCCACCGTCTGGAAAGCATACGATCCCGAGCTCGACACGGATGTCGCGGTCAAACTGCTGGCCGAGAACTGGGCGTCCGACGCGGACGTGCGCCAACGGTTCCTGGCGGAGGCGAGGTTGCTCCGCAGGATAGCCAGCCCACGGGTCGTACGCGTCCACGACCTCGGGGTCCAGGACGACCGGCCCTACCTGGTCATGGACTACGTCCGGGGTGGCACGCTGGCGCAGATGATCGGGCACTGCGGGCCCGAGGACGCGCTCCGCCTGGCGGCCGAGGCCTGCCGGGCCGTGCAGGTGCTCCACGACGCGGGTGTCGTGCACCGCGACGTCAAGCCGTCGAACCTCCTGCTCGACACCGGCCGCACGCCCGCCGCGGTGGTGGTCGCGGACCTCGGCAGCGCGAAGCGGCTGGCCGACGCGTCGGGGCTGACCGTGACCACGGGCACTCCCGCGTACATGGCGCCCGAACAGGCCTTCCAGACCGGCGGCCTGGACGAGCGGGCCGACGTGTACGCCCTCGGCGTCGTCGCGTTCGAACTCCTCACCGGGCGCAGACCGTTCGGCCCCGGCGGCCGTACGGACCCCGCGCAATGGCGGCTACCGGTGGCGGCGTCGCCCGCGATCCCCAGGGACCTGGCGGTTCCGGACCACATCGGCGCGCCGCTTCGCGCGGCGCTGTCGGTGGAGCCGGGCCGACGGCCGCCCAGCGCCGGGGTGTTCGCGGACGCGCTGCTGTCGCGGGAGGCGCCGCCGTGGCAGCGGGCCGGGCGCGGAATGACGCCCGGCCTCGCCGTCTGGCCCGCGGCGGTCGTCGTCTTCCTGGTGACCACGGCCCTGACCTGGTGGGCCCGCTGATCCGGGCCGCCGGACAGGCCCTAGGGCGTCACCGGGCGTTCCCGGCCGCGATCGCCCCGGAATCCTTCCGCGCGCGGCCCCGGACGAGGCGGGCGGCGGTGAACAGGAGTGCCACCAGCGTGACGCCCGCCGCGACACTGATGGCGGCGGACATCCCGGGCAGCAGTTCGTGGCGTACCGGAGCCGTACCGGAAGCGCTCAGTACGGCGCTGGAGATCGCGAGCACGACCGCGCCGCCCACCTGCATGCTGGTGTTGAGCAGCCCGGAGGCGAGTCCCTGCTCGCTGTCGGCGACCCCGTTGGTGGCCTGGGCGCTCACGGAGGGGAAGCACAGGGCGAAGCCGATCCCGAGGAGCAGCATCGTCGGGAGCATGAAGTCGGCGTACGACTTGTCCGGGTCGACCCGCAGGAACAGGACGTACGCCAGGATGAAGGCCAGCAGGCCGAAGAAGATGAGCACGGTCGTGTTCACCCGGTCGAGGACGGCCTCCATCTTGAGGGCGCTCGCCACGACCAGGACGCCGGTCGGCAGGAACGCCATGGACATCGTGATCGGCGACCAGCCCAGGGAGTTCTGGACGTAGAGCGTGACGACGAACTGGAAGGCGGAGTACCCGCCGAACATCGCCGCCGCGGACAGGTTGGCGTGCACGAGCGCCGAGGACCGGAGAATGCCGAGCCGCACGAGCGGGTGCGGATGCCGCAGCTCGATGACCACGAACGCGGCCATCAGGACGGCGCTCAGCGCGAGCAGGCCGAGCGTGCGCACCGATCCCCAGCCCTCGTTCGGGGCCTGGACCACCGCGTAGACGAGGATCAGCAGGGAGAGCGTGCTGGTCAGCGCGCCCGGCAGGTCGAAGTGGCGCAGATCGACACGCGCCGTCGCGACGTGCGGGATGACCTTCAGGCCGGCCAGGAGGAGGACGATGGCCACCGGTCCCGGCGCCAGGAAGGTCATCCGCCAGCCGATCTCGGTGAGCAGTCCGCCGGCCACCAGGCCGAGGGAGAAGCCGCTCGCGCCGCAGACGGTGTAGATGCTGAGCGCGCGGTTGCGGGCGGGGCCCTGGGCGTACGTCGTCGTGATGATGGACAGGCCGGCGGGGACCGTGAAGGCGGCGGACGCCCCCTTGACGAAACGCAGGGCGATGAGCGCGAGGTCGTTGCTGAGGAACGTGCTGATCACCGAGACGGCGCCGAACACGGCGACGGCGGCGAGGAAGACCCGGCGGCGGCCGAGGAGGTCGGAGGCGCGGCCGCCGAGCAGCAGCAGGCTGCCGTATCCCAGGATGTAGCCGCTGACGATCCACTGGAGGGAGCTGCCGTCCAGGTGCAGGTCGGACCCTATGGAGGGCAGCGCGACGCCGACCATCGAGAGGTCGAGACCGTCGAGGAAGAGCGCGCCGCACAGCACGAACAGGAGCACCCAGGTGCGGGCCGACCAGTTGAGGTCACGTACCTCACCGTCGGGGGTGGGGGACTCGGGGGACGGGATGGTCACGGGGAGGAGCGGAGCCGTTCTCGCTTCCGCTTCGGTGCAGGACGAAGTCACCCGAGACATATAAGCACATGCATCTAATGCACGCACATCTAATGCGCATGCATGCGGATGCCTCTCGCGTGCTAAGATACGACCGTGTCGAAGTCGACCCACGAGGATGAACTCGCAGCCCACTGGCATGACGTGATGGGCCTCTACCACCGCGTCAACACCGCCCTCGACCGGACCCTGATGGAGCGCCACAGCGTCTCGGTGAGCGACTTCGAGGTGCTCCAGGAGCTGTACGCGGCCGACCGGTCCGGCACCCAGGTGCGGATGAGCGAGCTGGAGAGCTCCGTCCACCTGAGCCAGAGCGCCCTGTCCCGCCTGGTCAGCCGCCTGGAGGCGGGGGGCCTGGTGCTGCGGTCGATGTGCGAGGACGACCGGCGGTCGATGTATGTCGGCATCACGCCCAAGGGGTCGCAGCGGTTCACCGAGGCGCGCCCGACCCAGCGGTCCACGCTCCGCGACCTGATGACTCCCGCCCCCGGCCACTGACGGGCGGCGATCGCCCGCCGGTGGCGCGGGGCGGTCCTCAGCGCCAGCCGAGCGCGGGCGCGACGTGGGTGAGGATGTTCTCCAGTACGTGGCTGTTGTAGTCGACGCCGAGTTGGTTGGGCACGGTCAGCAGCAGCGTGTCCGCCTCGGCGATCGCCTCGTCCTCGGCGAGCTGCTTCACCAGGAGGTCGGGCTCGGCGGCGTACGTACGCCCGAAGATCGCGCGCGTGGTCGCGTCGATGTTGCCGATCTGGTCGGCGCTGTCGCCGTCGTTGCCGAAGTACGCCCGGTCCTGGTCGGTGGTGAGCGCGAAAACGCTCCGCGACACCGAGACGCGCGGTTCCCGCTCCCAGCCCGCCTCGGCCCACGCCTCCCGGAAGGCACGGATCTGCGCGGCCTGCTGGACGTGGAAGGGCGCGCCGCCCTCGTCGTTCTTCAGCGTCGAACTCATCAGGTTCATACCGAGCCCGGCCGCCCAGACGGCGGTGGCGTTGGATCCGGCGCCCCACCAGATGCGCTCCCGCAGGCCCTCGGAGTGCGGCTCGACGCGCAGGAGTCCCGGCGGGTTGGCGAACATCGGCCGCGGGTTCGGCCGGGCGAAGCCCTTGCCCTCCAGCACGGACAGCAGCACCTCGGTGTGCTTGCGCGCCATGTCGGCCTCGGTGTCGTCGCCGCTCGGCGCGTACCCGAAGTAGCGCCAGCCGTCGATGACCTGCTCCGGGGATCCCCGGCTGATGCCGAGCTGGAGCCTGCCGCCGGAGATGAGGTCGGCGGAGCCGGCGTCCTCGGCCATGTAGAGGGGGTTCTCGTACCGCATGTCGATCACACCGGTACCGATCTCGATGCGCGAGGTCCTGGCCCCGATCGCGGCGAGCAACGGGAACGGCGAGGCCATCTGCCGCGCGAAGTGATGAACGCGGAAGTAGGCCCCGTCGGCCCCCAGCTCCTCGGCCGCGACGGCGAGGTCGATCGCCTGGAGCAGCGAGTCCGCCGCCGTCCTGGCCTGGGAGTGCGGGGTGTCGGACCAGTGCCCGAACGAGAGAAAGCCGATGCGCTTCATACGAGGCACAACGACCCGCCCTCTTAGTTGATTCCTCAATCAACCGCCGGCAGACGTTGCTGCCCGCCGGGCTCGGGGCGCGCCCGGAACCGAGGAGCGAAGAATGCGCGCAAAGGACCCGCCTCCGCCGAGGCGCGGAAATAGGACATGGTATTTCGTACGCGAATCGACGGGGGGGGTTGTGGTCCGCGGTCCCGCGCGCGGCCGGGCGGCCGACACGAACCGGACTGTCGGGACTGACGCTCCGACAGGAGTGCGACGATGGGCCGGACGAGGGAACCTCGGGCGCCACCCGACCGGCGTCCCCGATCCGTCCCCACGATCATGTAATCATCGCCGAGGCGGGCCGCCAAGGGCCTGGCCGTTCTGACGCCTGACCAGGTAACCGCTGGTCAGAACGATTCTTCCCGGTGACACTTCGGTGGGGCGGGTGGGACTCGAACCCACGGCCGACGGATTATGAGTCCGCTGCTCTAACCGGCTGAGCTACCGCCCCTCGCGGCGTGTCGCGCACATTTGTGCGCGCCGTCAGCCGCAGCATAGCCGCTCATACGATCTCCTGCCTCGGATGGTCGGCATCGCCTGACCTTGAGGACCGCACCGCGCGCCGGACGGTTCCGGGGAAACGAAAAGAGGACCCCTAGGGGTCCTCTTTCTCGCTGCTCCCCCGACTGGACTCGAACCAGTAACCCTCCGGTTAACAGCCGAATGCTCTGCCAATTGAGCTACAGGGGACCGCGCTCCCCCGACTGGACTCGAACCAGTAACCTGCCGGTTAACAGCCGGCTGCTCTGCCAATTGAGCTACAGGGGATTGCTGCGTTTGCACCGGAACGCACCCGCCTCGGGCGTCCCGGGGTGTGCGCGTTCGCTGCGACACATACATTAGCGCAAGCAGGGGGGTGCTCCGCCAATCGGTATCCCCGGGGTCACGTCGGGTGATGCCAGGCCCTGGCGGGGTACGCGGTAGACAGGGCCCAACGGTCCGACGCTGGGGACTTCGACGCTAGGGAAGGGTGGCAGCCATGCGGTACCGCCTCACGTTCATCGCAGGAGTGGCCTTCGGGTACGTGATCGGCACGCGGGCCGGGCGCGAGCGCTACGAGCAGCTCAAGAAGTCGGCACGTCAGGTGTCGCAGAACCCGGCCGTGCGCAACGCCGCCGAGACCGCGAGCACCGTGGGTCGGGAGTACGCGGGCAAGGCGTACCACTCGGTCAGCGCCGTCGTCGGCGACCGGGTCGGGGACAAGATGCCCGGCTCCGTCGCCTCGCGCGTGCGCTCGCTCCGGGAGCGCAGCCAGAACGGCCGCGCGAACGGCAGCGGTCACGACGACTGGGGCAGCAGCGCCACCTGAGGGCGGGGGCGGGCGCCTCTGATACCCGGGACGTCCCGGGATCGTCCCGGGCGGTGCGCGTGGGGCAGAATCGGGTGCCATGGGAATAGTCGCCGGGTTGGACAGTTCGTCCGGGTTCACACGCATCGTCGTCTGTGACGCGGACACGGGCGCCGTGCTGCGCCAGGGTTTCGCCGCGCACCCCGTCGAACCCAAGGCCACCGAGGTCGATCCGCAGGCCTGGTTGCTGTCGCTCGGCGAGGCCGCGTCCGGCGGGCTGCTGGAAGGGGTCCAGGCGATCGGCGTGGCCGCGCAGCAGCACGGCATGGTCGCGCTGGACCGGCAGGGGAATCTCGTCCGGCCCGCCCTGCTCAGCAAGGACAAGCGCGCCCAGGTCGCCGCCGCGGACCTGGTCGACGCGCTCGGCGGCCGGCAGGCGTGGGCCGAGGCCGTCGGGTCCGTACCGCAGCATGCCCAGCTGATCTCCAAGCTGCGCTGGATGGCGCGGGCCGAGCCGGAGGCCGCGCAGCGCACGGCGCTGGTCCTCCAGCCGCACGACTGGCTGGTCTGGCAGCTGCTGGGCCGGCCCGCGCGCCGGACCACCGACCGGGGCGCGGCCTCCGGGACCGGTTACTGGTCGGCGCGGACCGGCTCGTACCGTCCCGATCTCGTGGAGCTGGCGCTCGGCCATCAGGCCGCCCTGCCCGAGGTGCTCGGTCCCGCCGACTCCGCGGGGACCACCCCGGAGGGGCTGCTGATCTCGGCGGGTACGGGCGAGACCATGGCCGCCGCGTTCGGTCTGGGCGTCGGGGTCGGGGACGCCGTCGTGTCACTGGGGGCCTCGGGCTCGGTGATGGCCGTGCACCACGAGGCGCTGGCCGACCCGTCCGGGATGATCACGTCGTTCGCGGACGCCACGGGGATGCACCTGCCGGTCGTCCACACGCTCAACGCCGTCCGGGCCCTGCGGGGTACGGCGGAGATGGTGGGCGCGGCCGACCTCGCGGAGCTGTCCGCCCTGGCGCTCAAGTCGACCCCCGGCGCGTCCGGCCTGGTGATGCTCCCGTACCTGGAAGGCGAGAGAACCCCCCAGCTGCCGCACACCGCGGGCACGCTCACCGGGCTGCGGCGCGAGTCGATGAAGCCCGAACACCTGGCGCGGGCCGCCTTCGAGGGCATGCTCTGCTCGCTCGCCGACGCGATGGACGTCCTGCGCGGGCGCGGGGTCGAGGTCCGGCGGGTCTTCCTGCTGGGGGCGGCGGCCGAGCTGCCCGCGGTCCAGGCCGCCGCACCGGCGATCTTCGGGGCCCAGGTGGTCGTACCGCAGCCCGCCGACTACACCGCGCTCGGCGCGGCCCGCCAGGCGGCCTGGGCGCTGGGGGTCTCGCAGGGGACGCTCGCCCCGCACACCCCGCCGCTCTGGCAGGGCGCGGCGGCGCAGGTCTTCGAGCCGGGCGAGGACGCGGCGGTCGGGACGGCCGTACGGCAGCAGTACGCGGCGACGCGCGAGCAGATCCACCCGGGGGCGTTCGGCCCCGGGATGTGACCGGGGCGGGGGGACGACCGCCTCGATGTGAGACAGGCCACACCCCTCCCGTCCCCGCCCTGCGCACCGCGCTTCTTGACCCGGCCTTGGACGTAAATCCGTGGGGTTCGGCGGTCCGGGTGTCGCAAGATGGGTCCGACCCCCGATCTTGCCGACCCCGAGAGACTCCGCGTGCTGCTACGACTCCTCCGTACCCATCTCGCGCCGTACAGACAAGCGATAGGCCTGCTGGTCGCGCTCCAGCTGCTCCAGACCGTCGCCACCCTCTACCTGCCCACGCTCAACGCGGACATCATCGACAACGGTGTCGTGAAGGGGGATTCGGGCTACATCCTGCGTCTCGGCGGGATCATGATCGCCGTCAGCGTGGTCCAGGTGATCTGCAACATCGGCGCGGTGTACTACGGCGCCCGCACCGCCTCCGCGCTCGGCCGGGACGTCCGGGCCGCGGTCTTCGGGCGGGTGCAGAGCTTCTCCGCCCGCGAGGTCGGGCAGTTCGGGGCCCCCTCGCTGATCACCCGGACCACCAACGACGTGCAGCAGGTCCAGATGCTGACGCTGATGGCGTTCACGCTGATGGTGTCGGCGCCCATCATGTGTGTCGGGGGCATCGTCATGGCGCTCGGCCAGGACGTGCCGCTGTCGTCCGTCCTGCTGGCCGTGGTGCCGGTGCTCGGGATCGCGGTGAGTCTCATCGTCCGGAAGATGCGGCCGCTCTTCCGGACCATGCAGACCCGGCTGGACTCGGTGAACCGGATCCTGCGCGAGCAGATCACCGGTAACCGGGTGATCAGGGCGTTCGTCCGGGACGACTACGAGAAGAAGCGCTTCGGGGTCGCCAACACCGAGCTGACCGGCGTCGCGCTGTCGACCGGCCGGCTGATGGCGCTGATGTTCCCGACGGTGATGACGGTCGTCAACGTCTCGTCGATCGCCGTCGTCTGGTTCGGGGCGCACCGCATCGAGAGCGGCGGGATGCAGATCGGCGCGCTGACGGCGTTCCTCGCGTACCTGATGCAGATCGTGATGGCCGTCATGATGGCCACCTTCATGTTCATGATGGTCCCGCGCGCCGAGGTGTGCGCGGAGCGCATCGAAGAGGTGCTGGACACGCGGTCCAGCGTCGTACCGCCCGAGGCCCCGGTGACGGAGCTGCGGCGGCACGGTCATCTGGAGGTACGGAGCGGGGAGTTCCGCTTCCCCGGGGCCGAGGAACCGGTCCTCAGGGACGTCTCGCTGGTGGCGCGCCCCGGCGAGACGACCGCGGTCATCGGGTCGACGGGCAGCGGCAAGTCGACGCTGCTGAGCCTGGTCCCCCGGCTGATCGACACCACCGGCGGGGAGGTGCTCGTGGACGGCCAGGACGTGCGCGGGCTCGACCCGGCGCTGCTGGCCAAGACCGTGAGCCTCGTCCCGCAGAAGCCGTACCTCTTCTCGGGGACGGTCGCCACGAACCTGCGGTACGGCAAACCGGACGCCACCGACGAGGAGTTGTGGCACGCGCTGGAGGTCGCCCAGGCCAAGGAGTTCGTCTCCGCGCTGGAGGGCGGCCTCGACGCGGCGATAGCCCAGGGCGGTACGAACGTGTCCGGCGGGCAGCGCCAGCGGCTCGCCATCGCGAGGACGCTCGTGCAGCGGCCGGAGATATACCTGTTCGACGACTCGTTCTCGGCGCTGGACTACGCGACGGACGCGGCGCTGCGGCGCGCGCTCGCGCGGGAGACCGCGGAGGCGACGGTCGTGATCGTCGCCCAGCGGGTGTCCACCATCCGTGACGCGGACCGGATCATCGTCCTGGACGAGGGCCGGGTGGTCGGCAGCGGCCGGCACCACGAGCTGATGGCGGGCAACGAGACATACCGGGAGATCGTCCTCTCCCAGCTGACCGAGGCGGAGGCTGCCTGATGAGCGGTCCTGGCGGACGCATGATGATGGCCGCGGGCCCCACGCAGCGGTCGATGGACTTCAAGGGGTCGAGCAAGCGCCTGCTGAGGCTGCTCGCCGTGGAGCGGACCACCCTCTGGTGGATGCTGGGCGCCGGGGTGCTGAGCGTCGCCCTGTCGGTGATCGGGCCCAAGGTCCTCGGCCGGGCCACCGACCTGATCTTCGCGGGGGTCGTCGGCCGGCAGATGCGGGAGGGCACCACCAAGGCGGAGGCCATCGACTCGCTGCGCCACAAGGGCGACAACGGGCTGGCCGACCTGCTCTCCGGGGTGGACTTCATCCCGGGCCACGGCATCGACTTCGACGCGATCGGCGAGGTGCTGCTCGCGACGCTGCTCATCTACCTGGGCGCCGGGCTGCTCATGCTGGTGTCCACGCGCCTGTCGATCCGGGTCATCAACGGCACGGTGTACCGGATGCGCGAGGAGGTGCAGGCGAAGATGTCGCGGCTGCCGCTGTCGTACTTCGACCAGCAGCCGCGCGGCGAGGTGCTCAGCCGGGCGACGAACGACGTCGACAACATCTCGCAGACCATGCAGCAGACGATGGGGCAGCTCATCAACTCGGTGCTGACGATCGTCGGTGTGCTGGCGATGATGTTCTGGATCTCGCCGCTGCTCGCCCTGGTGGCGCTGGTGACCGTACCGGTGTCGATCGTCGTGGCGACCAGGATCGGCAAGCGGTCGCAGCCGCACTTCGTGCAGCAGTGGAAGGTCACGGGCACGCTGAACGCGCACATCGAGGAGATGTACACCGGGCACGCGCTGGTGAAGGTCTTCGGGCGCGCCGAGGAGTCCGCGGAGGCGTTCCGCGAGGAGAACGACAAGCTGTACGAGGCCGGGTTCAAGGCGCAGTTCAACAGCGGGATCATGCAGCCGCTGATGCTCTTCATCTCGAACCTGAACTATGTGCTGATCGCGGTCGTCGGCGGTCTGCGGGTCGCCTCGGGCACCCTGTCGATCGGTGACGTGCAGGCGTTCATCCAGTACTCGCGGCAGTTCTCGATGCCGCTGACGCAGGTCGCGTCGATGGCGAACCTGGTGCAGTCCGGGGTCGCCTCGGCCGAGCGCATCTTCGACCTGCTGGACGCGCCGGAGCAGGAGCCCGACGCCCCGGCCGTGGAGCGGCTGCGGAAGGGCTCCCAGGGCCGTGTGGCGCTGGAGCACGTGTCCTTCCGGTACGACCCCGAGAAGCCGCTGATCGAGGATCTGTCGCTGTCGGTGGAGCCGGGCCAGACGGTGGCGATCGTGGGGCCGACGGGTGCGGGCAAGACGACCCTGGTGAACCTGCTGATGCGGTTCTACGAGGTCACGGGCGGGCGGATCACGCTCGACGGGGTGGACGTGGCGCGCATGTCCCGGGAGCAACTGCGGTCCGGGATAGGCATGGTCCTCCAGGACACGTGGCTGTTCGGCGGGAGCATCGCCGACAACATCGCGTACGGCGCCTCCCGGGACGTCACCCGCGAGGAGATCGAGGAAGCGGCGCGGGCCGCCCACGCCGACCGGTTCGTCCGCACGCTCCCCGACGGGTACGACACCGTCATCGACGACGACGGTACGGGCGTCAGCGCCGGCGAGAAGCAGCTGATCACCATCGCGCGGGCGTTCCTGTCCGACCCGGTGATCCTGGTCCTGGACGAGGCGACCAGCTCGGTGGACACCCGCACCGAGGTGCTGATCCAGCGGGCGATGGCCCGTCTGGCCCACGGCCGTACGAGCTTCGTGATCGCGCACCGGCTCTCCACGATCCGGGACGCGGACGTCATCCTCGTCATGGAGAGCGGGTCCATCGTCGAGCAGGGCACCCACGAGGAACTCCTCGCGGCGGAGGGCGCCTACGCGCGCCTGTACGCCTCCCAGTTCGCCCAGGCGGTCGCCGAGGTCGACTGACGAGGTTTCGTGTGTACGGCAGCGGCGCCGCGCCCCCGGTCGACGGGGCGCGGCGCCGCTGCCGGTTCGCGCGGTGGCGCTGCCGGTTATCGCGGCGGTCTCAGTCCAGGTATCCGCGCAGTTGGTCCGCGTAGGTGTGGTTGCGCAGTTTGCCGAGGGTCTTCGCCTCTATCTGGCGTATGCGTTCCCGGGTGACGCCGAAGATGCTGCCGATCTCCTCCAGCGTGCGGGGCCGGCCGTCGTCCAGCCCGTACCGCAGCTGCACGACCTTGCGTTCGCGCTCGCCGAGGGTGGAGAGGACCGCGTTCAGGTGCTGGCGCAGCAGGAGGAAGGCGGCGGACTCGACGGGGGACGCGGCGTCGCCGTCCTCGATCAGGTCGCCGAACGCCACGTCGTCCTCCTCGCCCACCGGGGAGTGCAGGGAGATGGGCTCCTGGGCGAGGCGCAGCACCTCGCCGACGCGCTCGGGCGGGACGTCCAACTGGGCGGCGACCTCCTCGGCGGAGGGCTCGTAGCCCCGTTCCTGGAGCAGCCGGCGCTGGACGCGGACGACCCGGTTGATCAGCTCGACCACGTGGACGGGGACCCGGATGGTGCGGGCCTGGTCGGCCAGCGCCCGGGACATGGCCTGGCGGATCCACCAGGTCGCGTACGTCGAGAACTTGAAGCCGCGGGCGTAGTCGAACTTCTCGACCGCCCTGATCAGCCCGAGGTTGCCCTCCTGGACGAGGTCGAGCATGGTCAGGCCGCGGCCGATGTAGCGCTTGGCGACGGAGACCACGAGGCGCAGGTTCGCCTCGATCAGCCGGCGCTTGGCCACGCGGCCTCTCACGACGAGGCGGTCGAGGTCCAGGGCGAGGCGGGAGTCCAGGTCGGTGGCGGTGCCGAGCTTCTCCTCGGCGAAGAGGCCGGCCTCGACGCTGCGGGCCAGCTCCACTTCCTCGGCGGCGGTGAGCAGCGGGATGCGGCCGATCTCCCGCAGGTACTGGCGGAACAGGTCGGAGGTGGCGCCGGTGTCGGCCCGGGTGCTCCGGCGCGGCTCGGGCACGTCGTCCACGGGGTCCTCGGTGAGGGTCTCGACGACGGTCGCCGGGGCCTCGGCCCCGGGGCCGGGCTTCCCCCGGTGGAGCCGGAGGACTTCGGGGTGGTGCGGGTGGCGCGCCTCGGGGTGGTGCGCGACGCGGTTCTGGGGCGGGACGGCCGGTGACAGGGCCGGTTGTCCGGTCAGGTGGGCCGCGAGGTCCTTGGTCAGCGTCAAAGCCGGGCTCACGGACTGGGTCTGGGTCTGCACGGGGGGCGACCTCCAGGGTGATCACTGCCGGTTCGGGGGCGTGCGGCAGCGGGACGCAAGCGGCCGGGCCGCATTCCGTCCCGTACACGATGAGCGGATCCGCGGGGGTGCGGCACCCTTCGTTCACGGGTCGGCCGCGCCCGGGACTCAGGCACCGCCACCAGTGTGGGGTACGACACACAGCCGCCACGAGGGGCGTGCGGCGACTTTCTGAGTCCCGTGCGTGACCGGGTAGTTACGGAAGGATGTCGTCCGGGCGGCGGGCGGGACGGGGGCCGGTGGGACGCGCGGGACCGGCCGCGACGGCGTGCGGCCGGGTCAGAGTGCGGCCGCGCCCTGGTTGCGCAGGGACTGGCCGTACTGCTGGAGCACCCACAACTCGTTCTGCACGGCCGCGTAGTGCTCGGGGTCGGAGTGCGTGCCCAGGCGGGTCAGGGTGCCCGTGACGTCACGGATCCGCAGGTCGACCGCGCGCAGCCGGACCTGGACGAGCTGCTCCCCCGCGTACGCCTCGTCGATGGTCTTGCCGTGGAACACCTCGACCGCCAGCTCCGTGACCATCGCGCGCACCGCGTCGTTGGGCGCGGCCTCGCGGACCCGGGCCAGGTACTCGAACGCGGCGCCCACGCCCTGTTCGGCGCCGCCCGCGTCCTCGATGGCGCGGCGCACGGCCGCGTACGGCTCGGCGGTGAACTCGTCGCCGCCGTACGCGTCGAAGGCCGGCGAGACCAGCTCCGGCCGCTGGAGGGCGAGCTTGAGCAGCTCGCGCTCGGTGCGGTGGGCGGGGCTGCGGAGGTTCAGCGCGGGCCCCGAGGGACCGCGGCCGACCGCGCCCGGGCCGCCGTGGGAGCCCTGCGGTCCCTGGGGCCCCTGCGGGTCACCGCGCCGGGCGCCGCGCTCGGGGGGCGCCGCGGGGCCGCGGCCGCCGCGGTCACGCGCCCAACGGGCCACTTGCGCGACGCGCTTGACGACGAACTGGGTGTCCAGGATGCCGAGGATGCCGGCGAGCTGGACGGCGACCTCGTGCTGCGACGCGCCGTTCTTGATCCGGGCCACGATCGGGGCCGCCTCGTCCAGGGCGGCGGCGCGCCCCGCCGGGGTCTCCAGCGCGTAGCGCGAGACGATCTGGCGGATCGCGAACTCGAAGAGGGGCGTGCGCGGTTCGACCAGGTCCTGGACGGCCTCGTCGCCCTTGGCGAGGCGCAGGTCGCACGGGTCCATGTTGTCGGGGGCGATCGCGATGTACGTCTCGGCGGCGAACTTCTGGTCGTCCTCGAAGGCCCGCAGCGCGGCCTTCTGGCCCGCCGCGTCCCCGTCGAAGGTGAAGATCACGCGCGCGCTGCCGTTGTCCATCAGGAGCCGTCTGAGGATCTTGATGTGGTCGGCGCCGAAGGCGGTGCCGCAGGTGGCGATGGCGGTGGTGACGCCGGCCAGGTGGCAGGCCATCACGTCGGTGTACCCCTCCACCACCACGGCCCTGCTGGCCTTGGCGATGTCCTTCTTGGCCAGGTCGACGCCGTACAGCACCTGGGACTTCTTGTAGATCGCGGTCTCGGGGGTGTTGAGGTACTTCGGGCCGTTGTCGTCGTCGCGCAGCTTGCGCGCGCCGAAGCCGACGACCTCGCCGGAGATGTCCCTGATGGGCCACATCAGGCGGCCGCGGAAGCGGTCGATGGGACCGCGGCGGCCGTCCTGGGAGAGCCCGGAGAGCAGCAGTTCCTTGTCGGAGAAGCCCTGGCCGCGCAGGTACGAGGTGAGGTGGTCCCAGCCGGCCGGGCTGTACCCGACGCCGAAGTGCTCGGCCGCCGCCTGGTCGAAGCCGCGCTCGGCGAGGAACTTCCGGCCGATCTCGGCCTCGGTGCCCGACAGCTGCTCGGCGTAGAACCGCGCGGCGATCTTGTGCGCCTCCACCAGCCGGGTGCGCTCGCCGCGCTGGCCCGCCGGGTTGTAGCCGCCTTCCTCGTACCGCAGCGTGACGCCCGCCTGGGCGGCGAGCCGCTCGACCGTCTCGGAGAACGAGAGGTGGTCGATCTTCATCACGAAGGCGATGGTGTCCCCGCCCTCCTGGCAGCCGAAGCAGTGGAAGAGACCCTTGCTCGGACTGACCTGGAAGGAGGGGGACTTCTCGTCGTGGAAGGGGCAGAGACCCTTCAGGTTCCCGCCGCCCGCGCTGCGCAACTGGAGGTACTCGGACACGACGGCGTCGATCGGGACCGCGTCCCGAACCGCCTTCACGTCGTCATCGTTGATCCTGCCGGCCACGCGTGGATTCTACGGTGGCGCCGTGAGGTCGGCGGACCGTGCGCCCGGGGACGGGTACGGCCGGGGGCGGTCAGGTGCCGTCCGCGGCGAGGGAGGCGAGCGGCACCGACGGGTCGGCGAGCGCGTCCGGGTCCAGCCGGGCGCCGGACCGGATCAGGCGCTGGATGTCGCCGGTGACGTCCCAGACGTTGACGTTCATCCCGGCGAGCACCCGGCCGTCCTTCGTCCAGAAGGCGATGAACTCGCGCTTCCCCGCGTCGCCCCTGACCACCACCTGGTCGTACGAGCCGGGCGGCGCCCAGCCCGAGTACTCCAGGCCCAGGTCGTACTGGTCGGAGAAGAAGTACGGGATCCGGTCGTACGTGACGTCCTGGCCGAGCATCGCCCGGGCGGCGGCCGGCCCGCCGTTCAGGGCGTTCGCCCAGTGCTCGACGCGCACCCGGTCGGCGGACAGGCCCTCGCCCCAGCCGGAGAGCGGGAACGAGGCCACGTCCCCGGCCGCGAAGATGTCGGGGTCCGAGGTGCGCAGCGACGCGTCCACGGCGATGCCGCCGCCCGTGGCGCGGTCGGCGAGGGTGAGGCCCGCCGCCTCGGCGAGGGAGACCCGGGGCGCGGCGCCGATCGCGGCGAGCACGTCGTGGGCGGGGTGCTCCTCGCCGTCGTCCGTGCGGGCCGCGAGGACCATGCCGTCCTGGCCGACGATCTCGGTGAGCCGTACCCCGAAGTGGAAGCGGACGCCGTGCTCGCTGTGCAGGTCCGTGAAGAGCTGGCCCAGCTCGGGGCCGATGACCTGGTGCAGCGGCGTGGCGGCGGACTCGACGACGGTGACCTCGGCGCCGTACCCCCGGGCCGCCGCGGCGACCTCCAGGCCGATCCAGCCGGCGCCGGCGATGACGAGGTGACCGTTGTCCCGGCCGAGGGCGGCGAGGACGTGGCGCAGCCGGTCGGCGTGGGCGAGGCGGCGCAGGTGGTGCACGCCGGCCAGGTCCGTGCCGGGGACGTCGAGGCGGCGCGGCTCGGAGCCGGTGGCCAGCAGCAGCTTGTCGTAGGGGACGGAGGTGCCGTCGCCGAGGTGCACGCAGCGGGTGCTGCGGTCGATCGAGGTGACCGTCTGGCCGAGGTGCAGCTCGACCTGGGACCGCGCGTACCAGGCGGGCTCCTGCACGAAGACGCTGTCGCGCTCGTCCTTGCCGACCAGGTAGCCCTTGGACAGGGGTGGGCGTTCGTAGGGATGGTCGCGCTCGTCGCCGATCAGGATCACCCGGCCGGTGAAGCCCTCCGCCCGGAGGGTCTCCGCGGCCTTCGCCGCGGCGAGCCCGCCGCCGACGATGACAAATGTCCGATGTGCGTCGACCACTTGATGCCTCCTTTTTGCTCAGCCGCCATCTGCGAGCGTCCCGTACGGAGCGTAATGGGGGAAGAGGGGGCGCGCCGGTGCCGTGCCGCCGATCCCCGGAGGAGCGTCGGGCGGCGTCAGCGTGTGCCGCCCCGGAGGCCGCTGTGGAGGGAGCGGGCCGCCGCGTCCGTGAGGGAGGCGATCTGGTCGACGATCACCCGCTTGCGGGCGCGGTCGTCGGCGGCGGTTTCGAACAGCGCGCGGAACTGCGGGTCCAGGCCCTCCGGGGCGCCCGCCGTGAGCGCCCCGGCCAGCTCGGCCAGGACGATCCGCTGGTCGGCGCGCAGGGTCTCCTGCTCGGCCCGCTGCATCACGTACCGGTCGGCGACGGCCTTGAGGACCGCGCACTCGTGGCGCGCCTCGCGCGGGACGACCAGCTCGGCGCCGTACCGGGTGAGCGGGCCCGTGCCGTACGCCTGGCGGGTGGCGCCCTCCGCGGCCAGGCAGAAGCGGCCGATGAGCTGGCTGGTGGCGTCCTTGAGGCGGCCCTGGGCGACCGCCGAGCCGTCGTAGCCGTGCGGCCACCAGCGCTGCCCCATGAGGCGGTCCAGCGCGGCGGACAGCTCGGCCGGGTCGGTGCCGGCGGGGACGTACCGCCCTATGGCGACGGCCCAGATCGCGTCGCGCTCGGTCGGCGAGGAGAGGGCGGCCGGGTCCACGTGGCCGGCGTGCAGCCCGTCCTCGAAGTCGTGGACCGAGTAGGCGACGTCGTCGGACCAGTCCATGACCTGCGCCTCGAAGCACGTCCGGCCCGCCGGGGCGCCCTGCCTGGCCCAGGCGAAGACCGGCAGGTCGTCCTCGTAGACGCCGAACTTGGCGGAGGCGGGCTCGGTGGGGTGGGCGCCGCGGGGCCAGGGGTACTTCGTCGCGGCGTCCAGGGCGGCCCTGGTCAGGTTGAGGCCGACGCTGACCGGCTCGCCCGTCTCCTCGGACGTGACGAACCGCTTGGGCTCGATCCTCGTCAGCAGGCGCAGCGACTGCGCGTTCCCCTCGAAGCCGCCGCAGTCCTCGGCGAACTCGTTGAGGGCCTGCTCGCCGTTGTGCCCGAACGGCGGATGGCCCATGTCGTGCGCCAGGCAGGCGGTCTCGACGAGGTCCGGGTCGCAGCCGAGGGCCGCGCCGAGCTCGCGGCCCACCTGGGCGCACTCCAGGGAGTGCGTGAGGCGGGTGCGCGCGCTGGCGTCCCAGTCCTGGTTACGGGTCCCCGGCGTGACCACCTGGGTCTTGCCCGCGAGGCGCCGCAGCGCGGCGGAGTGCAGCACGCGGGCGCGGTCGCGCTGGAACGCGGTCCTGCCGGGCCGCTTGTCGGGCTCGGCGGCCCAGCGCTCGGTGGCGTCGGCCGCGTAGGGGGACGGGGGAACGGTGGGGTGGGACGAGGTCGTACCGGTGGTGCCTGCCATGTGTCGACGGTAACCGGCGGGACCGACAGCGGGTCGGCGCGGGCCGCCGCGTATCGCCCGGACGGGCTCGGAGGGGGCCGGGAAGGCCCGGGTGGGGGTTATCCGGGCGAAGGGGGAATGGCGAGTGGATTCGCACCGCGCGGAGGTGCGCATTGTGCGCACATTGTGGCCGAGTTGCGGTTCTTAATTTGCGAAAAGATTCCGTAAGTGGCTGAACACGCCGTGTAGTGTTCAGTCGACCGCGGCGGGGGCTGCTCCACGGAAAGCCTCACGCTTCACGGGGAAGCCCCGCGGGGGAAGGGGGATCTGTGGAGACGACGTTCGCGGCCGCGTTGCAGACGCGGCGCCAGGCCGAAGGTCTCTCCCTCCGCGAGCTCTCCGCCCTCGTACGGTACAGCGCGGGGTGGTTGAGCCGCGTCGCGCGCGGCCAGGGCACCCCGACGCTGGCGCTGGCGCGGGCCTGTGACGAGGCGTTGGGCGCCGGCGGCGTGCTGGTGGCGCGGGCCGAACTGACGGGCGGGGCACGGCCGGAGCAGCTTCCGGCGCCGGTGTCCGCCTTCGTGGGACGGGCCGGGACGCTCGCGGACCTCGACGCGGAGCTGGCGCGGGCGCGCGCCGAGGGGGCGGCCCTGACGGTCGCCGTCGACGGGCCGCCCGGGGTCGGAAAGTCGGCCGTGGCCCTGCACTGGGCCCACCGCGTCGCCGCCCAATTCCCCGAAGGCGTTCTGTACGCCGATTTACGCGGCCATTCCCCGCGCGGCCCCGCGGCCGACCCGAACGCGGTCCTCGACGCCTTTCTGCGGGCCCTCGGCCAGGGGACCCCGCCCGATTCCGTGGAGGCGCGGGCGGCGCTGTTCCGGACGGCGGTGGCGCAGCGGCCGGGGCCCGTGCTCGTGGTGCTGGACAACGCGGTGGACACCGCGCAGATCAGGCACCTGCTGCCGGGAGCGGCCGGCTGCGCGGTGGTCGTGACCAGCCGTCGCCGGCTGACCGGCCTGTCCATGACGACGGGCGCGCGGCGGGTCTCGCTGGCCCCCCTGAGCTGCCGGGAGTCCCTGGACCTCCTGCGGGCCGTGCTGGGGCACGCGCGCGTGGAGGCGGAGCGGCCGGCGGCCCGGGCGGTCGTCCGGCACTGCGGCCGACTGCCCCTGGCGCTGCGCGTCACCGCCGAGCGGCTGGCGAGCCATCCGCACCGGCCGCTGTCGCACGCGGTGGAGGAGTGGGAGGACGGCGGTCTCGACGTGCTGGCGGACCACGACGACGCGGGCCTCTCGGTCAGGGGCTCGTTCGACCGTTCGTACGACGAGCTGGATCCCGAAGTCGCGCGTACGTTCCGGCTGTTGGGTCTGATGCCGGTGGCGCCGGTCGGTACGGCCGCGGTGGCCGCGCTGACCGGTACGCCGCTCGCTCGGACCCGGCGGCACCTGGACGACCTGGTCGCTCGGCACCTGCTGGAGGAGACCGGCGTCCACCGCTACGAGATCCACGACCTGTTGCGCGCGTACGCGCGTGAGCGCGCCGCGGCGGAGGAGACGGCGGGCGAACGGCACGCGTGTGCGGCGCGGTTGACGTCCTGGTACCTGCACGGCGCCGATCCGGCCGGGGCCCCGGCCGGGTGCCCGGGGGCGGACGGCGGCGGGGCAGGCTGACCATGTACGGCGATCCCACCCGGCTCGCGGGAGCAGCCGGGCCCCGCGTCGGAGCGCAATGTTCCGAAGGCCCCACTTCGGCGGGTGACCCGCGTGCGCGTCCCCTGTCGTGCCCGGTGTTGCGCAACAGGGCAACACTGGCGCGCGCCCGTTCCGTCCAGAAGAGTAAGGATGCGCCCGCCACCGAGCCGGTCGGCGCAGCCGGAGGGCCGACCGGTCCGCCACTCGCCCGGAGCCTCGCCCGGCTCGCGGTGCGCCCACCCCACGTGCCGTGCCGGACGAGCCCGCCGCCGGCCTGTTCTCACCACCCCTTTCCCTCGGAGCCCCCCACCATGACGAGCGCCGGGCACTGTGCCCCGACCGCCGGACACCGCGCCGCGACCGCGGGGCTGACCCGCCCGATCCCCCGTGCCCGCCATGCGGCCCCCGTGGCCCCGGCGTCGCGCGACGCGCGCCCCGGGTCCCGTACCGCGCCGGCCGTGTCCCGTACCCCCCGTACAGCCGCCGTGTGCGCCGCCCGGGCCGGTGGCACCGGCGTGGCGAGGGGCTGACCATGGCGGAAGGCGACTGGCGCCCGGTGATGCATCCCGCGGGCTCCGACAACGAGTTGAGGGTGGCGCTGGAGGATGTGGCGCTCGGCCGGTGGATGGCCATGCGGACGCTGCTCGCGCAGACGGACACCTCACGCTCCTGGGCGGCCTGGACGTACCGCAGCCAGGTCTTCGCCGCGTCCGCCGCCGGCACGGACGTCGTGGAGGCCTGGGCGGACGACGAACCCGGCGCCACCGCCACGGTGATGCTCGCCCGCGTCGCGTCGGAACGGGCGCTCCGGGCCTTCCGCGGCCGGCACCCGAACGCGGACACCCTGTGGCACACGGCCCTCGGCGCCTGCCGGACCGCCGTGCACGCGGCGCTGGACAACCCCGTGCCCTGGACCTGTTTCCTGGCCCTGGCCGTCATAGACGAGGACCAACAGGCGGGCGAGCACCGGGTGAAGGCCTCGGACCCCATGCTGCCGGCCGGGCCCTGGGGGCTGTTGCGGCGGGCGGACGCCCTGGACCCGTACAACCGCGAGGCGTACCACCGGATGCTCCAGTACTGGCTCAGCCGGCCCGACGCCTCGGCGATCAGCCACGCGGACGGGTACGCGCGCTGGGTGCTGAGCCGGGCCGAGCAGCCCGCCGCGGCGGCGCTGTTGATGCTGCCGGTGTACGTACGCGTCGAGCGGTGGCTGCGGCTTCCCAGGGAAGCGCTCGACATGCACTGGCTGAACAGCTACGCGATCCAGGACGCGCTGTCGGCGTTCCACGGATGGTTCGCCCTCAGTACGGAGGCGGAGCGTTCCGTACAGGACCTCAACTACCTCGCGCACGCCTTGTGGGCCGGACAGCAGTACAAGGAGGCGGGGGCCGTGTTCCAGGCGATGGGGCGTCACATCACGCCGCGTCCCTGGCAGTTCCGGCTGCCCGACCCCGCCGACAAGGACGCGCTCGTCGACCACATCGCGCGCTGCCGCAGCCAGTGCCTGAGTGTCGCCGAGGCGGGCGCGCGGACGAGCCAGCCGCGGTTCGGCAGACACCGGCAGCGGCCGGCGACCTGACCGCGCCCGCCCGTCCCGTACGTCATCCGGTCCGTTGCACCCCCCAGTCAGTCACACCCCCCGATCCCCCACCACCACGGCAGAAGGACGACCGTTGTCTTCCTCGACAGGCACCTCACCCACCGGCTCCCCCACCGGCGGCCCCGCCCCGAGCGGCGCCTTCGGGCTCGGGGACCGCACCGACACACCGGACGCGCAGCGCCTCAAGGAGCTGGGCTACCAGCCCGTCCTGGCCCGGCGCATGGGCCCGTTCGGGAACTTCGCCATCAGCTTCAGCGTCATCTCGGTGTTGACCGGATGCATGACCCTCTACGGATACGGCATGGGCCACGGCGGCCCGGCCGTCATGATGTGGGGCTGGGTCGGCGCCGGCGCCATGGTCCTGGTCATCGGGATGGCCCTGGCCGAGGTGACCAGCGCGTACCCGACCTCCGGAGCCATGTACTACATGGCCCGCATCCTCGGCGGCCCGCGCTGGGGCTACTACACCGGGTGGATCAACCTGCTCGGCATGCTGGGCGGCCTGGCCGGCAGCGGCTACGGCGCGGCGGCCTTCCTCGGGGCGCTGCTCAGCCTCCAGACGGACTACGAACCCACGCCCGGTTCCACGCTGTTGATCCTCGCGGTCATCCTGATAGTCGTCGCGGCGATCAACCTGTGCGGGGTGCGGATCGCCGCGTTCTTCAACGACCTCAGCGTGTGGTGGCACCTCGTGGGCATCGTGACGATCGTCGGCACACTGTGGATCCTGCCCGACAGCCACCAGTCGCCGAGCTTCGTGTTCGGGAAGTTCGTCAACGACACCGGCTTCTCCAACCCGTTGTACGTGTGCGCGCTCGGCCTACTCCTGACCATGTACACCTTCACCGGGTACGACGCCTCCGCGCACCTGTCGGAGGAGACCACCCAGGCCGCCGTCTCCGCGCCGCGCGGCATCATCAAGTCCATCGTGTGGTCGTGGATCGGCGGGTTCATCCTGCTGGCCGGCCTCACGTTCGCCATCCAGGACTACGCGACCACCCAGGCGACCAAGACCGGGGTGCCGCCCGCCCAGATCCTCATCGACGCGCTCGGCACGGACGGGGCGACGCTGATGCTGCTCCTGGTGATCGGCGCGATGTTCTTCTGCACGATCGCGGTGACCACGTCGGGCTCCCGGATGGTCTTCGCCGTCAGCCGTGACGGCGAACTGCCCTTCTCGCACCTCTGGCGCCGCATCAGCCCGCGCACCCTGGTGCCGTACTGGGCCGTGTGCATGACGGTCGTCGCGGCCTTCGCGCTGACCCTGCCGTCGCTGTGGTCGACCACCGCGTACGGCGCCATCACGGCGATCAGCGTCGTCGGGATCACGCCGGTGTACATCATCCCGGTGTTCCTCAAGCTGATCCGCCCGGAGCGGTTCACGCCCGGGCCGTGGAACCTGGGCCGCTGGAGCGACCTGGTGGGCTGGACGGCGGTGATCTGGGTGACCCTCTGCACGATCCTGTTCTGCCTGCCGCAGAGCTATCCCGTCACCATCGACACGATGAACTACGCCGTGGTGACGCTGGCGGGCGCGCTGTTGCTGGCGACGGCGTACTGGCCCGTCGCGCGGCGGGCGGGCGAGACACGTACGCACGCCAACTCGCCCCGTGACATGCAGCAGATGGAGGACATCGTCTGACGCGGGACGGCGCCTCGGGACGAGGCCGCGCTGTCGGAGGGGCCGGGCGTCGTGGGCGCGCGGCCCCTCCGCGCGTTCCCTCCGCGCGTTCCCGACCGGTTCGGCGGCCCGGCACGGCCGCTGGTCCACCGGCTCGCCGGGCCGATCGGGGCGTTGTCAGACCCCCCGCCTAACGTGGTGATCAGTTCGAGAACCAGAAGGTCGGGGAGGGGTCCTGCCATGGGTTGGATCGAAACGGCGGGCGGGTATGCCGTCTCGCTGGAAGGCACGCGGGTGCTGTGCCGCAATGCCGCCGGCAGGGCGCTGAAGCAGGTGCCGCCGAAGCTGAAGGACGACGTCGAGGTCGTCAGGCTGCGGCAGTTGGCCGAGTGGCTGGCGCGGCACGAGGGCGAGTGCCGGGAGCAGGTCGACGCCTGGCTGGTGCGGTCGCTGCCGGTGCCGGTCGCGCTGCTGGCGCGGGTATGGCCGGACACGGCGTGGCAGGCGGCGCTGCGCGACCTGGTGGTGGCGCCGGTGGCGGGGGACGGCTCGGCGGACACCGCGCGCGCCGGGTTCCTGCGGGACGCCGACCCGGTGAAGGGGCTGGGGATCGTGGATCTCGACGGGGACTCGGTGTGGCTGGCGCCGGCCGAGGTGCCGTCGGTGCTGATCCCGCATCCGGTGCTGCTCGAGGACCTGGCGGAGCTGCGGGAGTTCGCGGCGGAGCTGAAGGTCGAGCAGGGGGTGGAGCAGTTGTTCCGCGAGGTGTGGCAGCGGCCGGAGGGGGTCGTGGGGGCGGCCGGCACGGACACGGGCTGGAGCGCGTACGCGAACGGGAAGTTCGCGCAGCTGCGGCACGCCACCGGGCGGGCGCTGACGCTCGGTTACCGGGTGCGGGGCGGTCAGGCGTTGTGCCGGCTGGTCGAGGACGGGCGGCAGTTGGAGGCGGCGTACTGGCTGGGGGGCGACTACCCGGACGCGGAGGCGCGGACGGGCGCGCTGGAGTGGCGGGACGGTACGGGGCGGCGGCTGCCGCTCGGTGAGGTGGGCCCGGTCGCCTGGTCCGAGGGCGAGCGGATGGCCGCGCTGGTGTTCGCGGGCCGTGTGGTCGAGAGCGAAGAGGAGGGGGCGCTGTGAACGGGGGTGCTGTGGGCGGGGTTGTCGTGCCTGAGGGTGCTGTGAGTGGGGGCGTTGTGAGCGAGGGGCGGCTGCTGGGGGCGGGGCTGTCGGCGGCGGATCTGCTGGGCGCCGGGGCGGTGCTGCCGCTGGGCGCGGAGGAGGGGGCCGCGCCGGGCGACGTGCTGACGGCGCGGGCGTACGGCCATCCGGTGCTCGACGGGCGCACGGTGGTGCGGCTGGTCCCCGGTGCGATCGGGGCCGCCGAGGACCTCTCCGTGGAGTATCTGGGCTTCGCCGCGGAGGAGGTCGCCGAGGTCGGCCGGGTGAAGCGGCAGTCCCTGGGCTTCCCGGCGTGGGCGCTGGTCAACGACCCGGGCAACGGGCACCACGCGCTCGCCGTGGTCAAGGAGATGGAGCGGCTCGCGCGGCTCGTCGCCACCAAGCCCGGCCTGGCGAAGGAGGGGTTCGACGAGATCGGGGAGCGCCTCGACCGTTCCGTACCGCACTTCCTGCCCACCTTCTACGAACAGGTCGCGCGGCTCTTCCTGGCCGTGGAGTCCACGGCGCAGGCGGCGACGTTCTTCGGGAAGGCCAGGACGGCCGAGCAGCGGTACGCGCTGGCGGTGGACGAGGCGCGGCTGCGGGAGGTCTTCCTGGAGTTCGCCGCGGCGGGCGCGCTCAGCGCCAAGGCGCTGCGGGAGCACGCGAGGGGGCTCGCGGTGCGGCTGTCGCCCGCGGAGGCGTACGAGCAGTTCAAGACCCTTTCCCTGGAGCGGTGCGCGGCCGGGCTCGCCCCGTACGCGGGCATGCTGGAGGATCTGCGGCGCCTGTCGAAGGGAGCCGGGCTCGACGCGCGCGCCGAGGAGCGGTCCCTGCTGGCGGAGATCATCCACACGGGGGCGATGAGCCGCGCGGCGGCGAGCTTCTGGCAAACGGCCCTGGCGTCGCTGTCGGACGTGGCGACGGAGGACCTGACCGTGCGGGAGCGGCTGTTGTCGCTGATGCCGGCCCCGGGTGGCGGCGCCGAGGTGGGCTTCGACGAGGCGTGGTTGGCCCTGCTGGAGCGGTGCGGGGCGGTGGACCTGCTGCTGGACGGCACGGTCCCGGCGGCGGGCTGGCTGACGTCCTGGGCGGCGCACCGGCAGCGTGGCTGGGGGCAGACCCCGCGGCTCGCCGCCGAACTGACCCTGGTGGAGCGGCTGGTGGACCGGCTGGTCGCCGACGCGGTGCCGGTGCGGCTGGGCAGCGGGACCGGCTGGCGGACCGGGGTGGACCTGGACCTGCTGGACGCCTGTGTCGCCTGGGGCGTGCCCATCGAGGATCTCTCCGGCGAGGGGCGGGAGGTGCACCTGGGCGCTTGGCTGTCCGACGAGCGGGAGGGCCGCAGGGACCTGGTGGCGGTGACCTCGGAGCCGCGCTTCGCCCGGGCGCTGCGTGCGGCCGTGGAGCAGGAGGCCGGCCGTGGCAACGCGCCGGAGCTGCTCGAATCGATGGCCCGTCACCCCGCGCTGCGCACGGTGCTCGCGGGCTGGCTGGAGGAGCGGGCCGACGACCTGGCCCGGCCGTTCGGGATGCCCGAGCTGAACGACAGGCTGAACCAGTTGGCGCGCTTCTCGTCGCCGTCCGTGCTGGCCACCGCGCCCGGGGCGGTCCGGCGGATCACCGCGGTGTCCCCCGCCCCGGCCCTGGCGCGGACCCTGCGCGCCGGGATCCTCGACGAGCTGGGTCATCAGGGGCTGGAGGAGGCCCTGCCGCACCTGGGGAAGTCGCCCAGGAACGGGGCCCCGGCGGGCAGGGCCAAGCAGGGCGCCGACGAGCCGTACCGGCTGACGGACGCCTGGCCGGCGCTGGTCGTGCGGGTCGGCCTCCAGGTGGCGGCGGCCGGGCCGGACCAGGTGCTCGACCGGCGGACGCTGACGCTGCCCGCGGTCTCGAAGACCACGTGGGACACGACGCACGTCGCGTATGTGGACGGTCAGTGGCTCGTCGTCAACGGATGGGGTGACGACCGGCGCGGTGTGTGGTCGGGCCGTCCCACCGAGGTGTTCAAGCCCCAGGGCGAGATCCACGGACAGGGCAACGGCGGCGGTGTGCCCTCGCTCCCCCTGCCCGGCGGGGGCCGCTGCTACGGCGGGCGGCCGGTCCACCCGGGCGACATCTCGTTCGCGGACGAGCGCAGGCCGGTCGCCTCCGACGGCATCTCCGTCTGGGTCCTGCACGAGGACCAGTGGTGGGAGTACGACCCGGCGTCGGCCCGCCGGGGCCGCGTCTCCGTGCCCGCCTTCTTCGCGTCGGCGCTGACCGGCGACGCCGTCCGGCTGCGGGAGAGGGCCTGCCGGCTGCTTCCGGTGCGCCCCGGCCTGGAGTCCTCCCCGTTCGGGACGAAGGACGGGCTGCTGGGCTGGTACGTGACGCACGACCCGGACGCGAAGACGCTCACGGCCTGTTCGGTGGACGGCACCCGCGGGCCGGCCGTCCCCGAGGACTCCGGGGTGCCGCTGCCGCCGATGCGGCTGCCCGGCGGAGCCATCCTGCACCCGCGCGAGACGCCCGCGTACGGCGGCGCGCAGATCGACCTGTACGACGGCGAGGGGATCCATGTCGCCCGGCACACCGCGGGCGGCTCGGAGGGGACGTACGGCGCGGGCACGCGGCTCGTCCCGCCGACGTCGCACTGGCACGCGCTGCGGCCCCGCGACGAGCGGGGTTCGGCGGCGCTGCGCACGGTCACCGACGCGGACGCGGAGGCGCTGCTGTCGGCCGTCGCCGGTGGTGCGGAACCGGTGGACGCGGTGCGCGCGCTGCTGCCCGGGGTCACCCACCCCGGGCTGGTGGCGGGGGTGGCCGGCCTGGTGAAGGAGTCGGCCCGCCACGCGGAGCGTCTCGCGCGGCTCGCCGAGCGGTCGGAGCGGGGTCCCGGGGAGTCGGAGGCGGACGGTCCCGCGGTGCGGCACGCGTACGACCAGGTGCTGGGGGAGGCGTTCGAGGGACTCGCGCCCAACGGGTACCACTTCGGGTACCGGCGCACGTCCCCGGGGACGACGGCGACCTTCGACCAGATCGCGCAGGTGGCGGGGCTGCTCGCGGCGGACGGGGTGCCGGGGCTGCCCGAGGCCGCGCCCGGGAGCAACAGTTGGGTGCCGCTGTACGGATCGACGCTGGTGGCCCTGGCGGTCCGCGCCGCCCTGCCGGTGACGTCGGAGCCGCGCCGCGAGGCCCTGTTGGAGTTCCTCGACGCGGCGCTGGCGGTGCGGGCGGGGGCGGAGGCCGGCGCGGGTCCCGGGGAGGCCGGTGAGGACGACGGTGCGGCGATCATGGTCGACCCGCGGGGGCGGCTGCGGATCGTGGAGCTGCGGATGCCGGTCGGCCCCGAGGAGGAAGCGGACGAGGACGAGGAGGCGGAGGAGGCCGACGAGCGGGTGCGCGGCGAGGTGCGGCACGCGGGCGCGCGGCGGCTGTTGATCGTCGGCTGCTCGCGGGCCGACGAGAAGGAGGAGTACTGGCAGTGCCTGGAGTACGACCCGGCCGGCGTCTTCGGGGCCTGGGAGGGCACCACCGTCACGGGATCCCAGGTGCTGGGCGCGGCGGACGACCCGGTGCGGGCTCCGGCGGTGCGCCGCCTGGTGGAGTCGGTTCGTGAGCGTGGTCCGCTGCCGTACCGTCCCGAGCTGGGCGTGGAGTTCGCGGAGCGCGTGGGGATCACGCCGACGGCGGGCGTGCTGTTCCAGCTCGGCTGCCCGGGCCTGAACCACTACGGGGGTGACCAGGTGCCGGCCGAATTCCTGGAACCGCTGGACGTGAAGAAGCCCGAACTGGACTGGGCCGTGTCCCTGTTGCGCGCGCTGGGCACCGAGCAGCGGCGGTCCCTCACCGCCCTGCTGCTGCCTGCCGATCCGGAGCGGGTGGCCGACCTGTGGACCGCCGGGTTCCCGGCGGAGCCGCTGGTGGGCGAGTGGGTCGCGGCGCGCGGCAAGCGGCGGGTCCTGCCGCCTTCGGTGATCCGCGCGGTGTCGGCGGAGTTGCGCGCGAGCCAGGCGGTCGACGCCGTGCTCAACCCGGCGTGGCAGGCGGAGCTGACGGGCCGTACGGAACAGCGCCTGGTGGAGGGCCGGTTGGAGCCGGCCGACGCGACGCGGCTGCTCACCGGGAGCACGCTGGGCAACTGGGTCGAGGCCCTGCGCTGGCTCGCGTACCGGCTCCCGTTCGGTGATCCGCTGCGGGCGGTGCTCCCCCAGACGGTGCTCCGGCTGCGGGAAAGGCTGGCGGACCCGGGCCTGCTGATGGACCTGGGCGTCGACCGGGACTTCGCCTACGACCCGGTGGCGCCGCGCCTGCGGGAGGCGTACGGGCTGGCGCCCAAGCGGGCGGCGGGCGACGCCGAGTTCTTCGAGCTGTCGGCCGCGCTGGTCCTGACGCCGACACGGTGGCGGACGGAGAGCGACGAGATCTGGGTGCGGCCCTCGGCGGTCCTGCCCGAGCCGGGGGTCGACGGCGGGGGCGGCGGCGGGCCCGACCACCCGGACCTCACGCTCCTGGTGGCCACGGCGGGGAAGGGGTCCGCGCTGGAGGCGCTGCGGGCCGTCCTGAGCGACGAGTTCCTGGCGCTGGTCTCGGCGGACGGCCCGGCCGGCCCCGCGCAGGACCCGCGGTCGAGCGTGCCGGGGCTGGTGGCCGAGGTGGCGGAGCGGTCCGGGATGTCCGAGGACGCGTCCGCGCTCTACCTGATGCTGCTGGCGCTGCCCGACCCGACCGACCGCAACCAGGCCGCGTGGACGGGGTGGAAGCCGGCCCGGCTGAAGAAGGCGCGGGCCGAACTGACCGCCACGGAGCGGGTGGTGGAGGGCAGGCGCGCCCGCGCGGGGCGCACGCTGTTCCTGCCCGGCGGCTGGCTGGAGGAGAAGGACGCGCCCCGGCTGCCCGTGGAGAGCTGGAAGACGGCGCTGCTGCCGCGCGACAGGCCGGGCTTCGTGGTGCCGGACCTGCCGGTGCCCGCGTTGTTCGAGGCCGCGTGGCGGCGGGTGGACGGCGGCGACCTGCCGGCGTTCGAGGAGTTCAAGGGCCGTGGCGCCCGGGGAGGCAGACGATGAGGGAACAGACCGTGCCGGCGCCGGAGGCGGGCGGCGGCGCCCGGCAGGTGGAGCTGCCGGAGGACCGCTTCGCGGCGGAGCTGGCGTTCCTGGCGTCGTACGACGAAGGGCCGCGTCCGCCCGGCTGGCGGCTGACGCCCCGCGCGGTGGTGCTGTTCGTCTGCGGCACGGACGGCGTGCCGCTCACGGCGCCGGACGGCGGGAAGCTGGCGGTGTCACGGAAGTTCGTGGGCGACCGCTCACTGGTGGAGCGGTGTGTGGTGACGCTGGCGGGCGAGCGCGGGCTGCTCCTCGTGGGCGAGCCCGGTACGGCCAAGTCGATGCTCTCCGAGCTGCTGGCGGCGGCCGTGTGCGGCACGAGCACGCTCACCGTGCAGGGCACCGCGGGCACCACGGAGGACCAGCTGCGGTACGGCTGGAACTACGCGATGCTCCTCGCCAAGGGCCCGAGCCGGGACGCGCTGGTGCCCTCCCCCGTCCTGCGGGCCATGACCCGGGGCGCGGTGGCCCGGATCGAGGAGGTCACGCGCTGCCTGCCCGAGGTGCAGGACGCGCTGGTCTCGCTGCTCTCCGAACGCCGCATGTCCGTGCCCGAACTGGCCGGCGGGGAGGACGGGGACAGCACGGTGCACGCGGCGCCCGGCTTCACGTTGATCGCCACGGCCAACCTGCGCGACAAGGGGGTCTCGGAGATGTCCGCCGCGCTGAAACGGCGGTTCAACTTCGAGACGGTGGGCCCGATCGACGACCTGGACGCGGAGACGGCCCTGGTACGCGGCCAGGCGACGGCGGCGCTGGCGCGGAGCGGGGCGGGGTTCTCGGTGGACGACACCGTGCTCGAAGCCCTGATCACGGCGTTCCGGGACCTGCGGACCGGGCGGAGCGCGGAGGGCTGGGAGATCGAGCGCCCCTCGACGGTGATGTCGACGGCGGAGGCGGTGCAGGTGGCGACGGCGATGGGCCTGGGGGCGGCGTATCTGGGCGACGGCCGGGACATCCTGCGCACGCTCCCCGGCCACCTGCTCGGCACGGTCCGGAAGGACGACCCGGCGGACCACGCGCGACTGCTGGGCTACTGGGACGGCCCGATCCGCCGCCGCGCGGAAACGGGTGCCCCGCTGTGGCGGACGCTGTGGGAGCTGCGCGATGAACTCGGGTGAGGACGAGCTGGGGCCGCTCGGCGAGGCGGGGGTGCCCGGGGAGGCTTTGGAACGGCTGGCCGGGTGCGGGGAGCCGTATCTGATCGGGGTACGGCACCACTCCCCCGCGTTGGCGGCGGCCGTGCCCGCGATGCTGACGCGCGCGGCGCCGGAGGTGCTGTTCGTGGAACTGCCGGAGGAGTTCGCGCCCTGGCTGCCGTATCTCGCCGACCCGGCGACGGTCCCCCCGGTGGCCCTGGCGGGCGGCCGGGCCGACGGGACGGGCGGCGGGTTGGTGTTCCTGCCGTTCGCGGAGTTCTCCCCCGAACTGGCCGCGATCCGCTGGGCGCGGGAGGCGGGGGTGGAGGTCGTCGCGTTCGACCTGCCGCTGGGGGCGCGGGGTACTGGCGGCGGCCCGGACGGGGGCGGCCCGGAGCTTGGTGGACCCGACAGCGGTGGCCCGGGCGGGGAGGGCCGGGGTGAGTGGGTGGCTCCGGGGGACGCGGAGGCGGGGCCGAACGGTGACGGTCACGGTGGGGCGTTGACCGCCGCGTTGCGGGCGCGGGCCGGCGGGCGGGCCGGGGACGATCTGTGGGACCGGCTGGTCGAGACCATGGCCCCGGGCTCGGGGCCGGAAGCCCTGCGGCGGGCCGCGCTGCTGGTGGGGTGGGCCCTGCGGGCGGACGCGGGTGCGGTCGACCCGTACGACCTCCGCCGGGAGGCGAACATGCGCCGCCGCCTGGCCGAACGGGCCGGCCGCCGCACGGCGGCGGTCATCGGGGCCTTCCACGCGCCCGCGCTGGTGCCGGAAGGCCCGAAGGGGGCGGGGTTCCCCGCGCGGCGGTCGGCGGAGGCCGACGTGTCGCGCCCGGCGGGGGGCGACGCGGCGCCCGGCCCGGGGAGCGATTCCCCGCGCGGGGCGCGGAGTGACGACGTGGTGACCTCGCTCGTGCCGTACTCGTACGCCCTGTTGGACGAGCGGTCCGGGTATCCCGCGGGGATCAGGGACCCGGAGTGGCAGCGCGGGGTGCACCTCGCCGCGGGCGATCCCGCGCCGCTGGACGACCTGTTGACGGCGACCGCGGTCCGGATCTGCGTGGCGGTGCGGGACGGCGGGCACCCCAGCGGCCCCGCCGACGCCCGTGAGGTCGTCCGCGTCGCCCGGGACCTCGCCGCGCTGCGCGGGCTTCCCGCCGCCGGGCGGGGCGAGCTGGTCGAGGCGGCGCAGACCGTGCTCACCCAGGGGCAGTTGTACGGGCGGGGCCGGGTCGTGGCCGCCGCGATGGAGAAGGTGCTGGTCGGTGACAGGCGGGGACGGCTCGCGCCGGGGACGCCGCGTTCGGGGCTCGGTCCGTCCGTCGAGACGCTCCTCGGCGGACTGTCCCTGCCCACGCCGGCCGCTCCTGACCGCCGGGAACTGCGGCTGGACGCGCACCGCGGCGACCTGGACCGGCGCCGCGAGGTGGCCCTGCGCCGGCTGGCGGCCTGCCGCGTGCCGTACGGGGAGGAGGCCGGGGTCGCGGGGGTGGGCGACGCGGGCCCGTTGACGACGCGGTGGACGGTGTCCTGGACGCCGTCGACGGCCGCGATGCTCGACGTGACCGGTGTGCGGGGGGTGACGCTGGAGCAGGCCGCAGAGGGGACGCTGCGGCAGCGGCGGGCGCGGGAGCGCCTGCTCGGCGGCCCGACCGCCCCGGAGGTGCTGGCCGGGTTGGAGGAGGCCGCGCGTTGCGGCCTCCCGGGGCTCGCGGCGGAACGCCTCGCGGAGACCGCCGAGTCGCTGCCCGCGTCCGGGACCCTGCCCGAACTGCTCGACGGGCTCTCGCTGTTGGACCGGATCAGGTCGGGCCATCTGCCGGGACTGCCGGCCGGATGGGAGGGGGCCGCGCTGACGGAGGCGTACGACGATCTCACCGCCGCCGGGGTGCGCGCGCTGGACGGGCTCGCGGGGTCCACCGACGCGGAGGACGCGCGGGCGCTGGTCTCCCTGGCGGGCCGGGCCGCGGCGGCGCTCGGTGGCGGTCTGCGGCTGGATGCCGCGTTGGTACGGCTGGAGGCCGACGCGACCCCGCTGATCCGGGGCGCGGCGGGCGTGGCCCGGGTGCTGCTGGGGCGCGGGGACGCGGCGGAGTTCGGCGTCCGGGTGGCGTCACGGGTGGACGGCGCGACCACGACCGCGCTCCGCACGGAGTTGGGCGGCTTCCTGCGCGGGGCGCTGCTCGCGGCGGGGGCGCTGATGGAGACGGGGCCCGCCCTGGACCCCCTGATCGAGCGGGTCGAGGCACTGCCGGACCGGGACTTCCTGGACCGGCTGCCCGCCCTGCGCGCGGGCTTCGACACGCTCTCCCCGGCGGCGAGGAGCCGCCTCCTGGCCACGGTGGAGGACCGCACAGGCCTCGCGGCGGGCACGTTGCCGGGACCGATGACGGACCCGGTGGCGCTGGCGCTGCTGGCGTCGGCGGACCTGGCGGGCCGCGAGGCCCTGACCGCGAGGGGTCTGCTCGGGCCGACGGGCGCGGGCGGCGCTCGCCCGGGCGCCGAAGCGCGGCCGGGCGGGACGGGGGTCGTCGCGGCCGACGCTACGGTCGCGGCACGGGGCCCGGAGGAAGGAAAGCCCACGACCGGGAGCGGGCTGGTCGGGACCGGTCCCGGAGCGGAGGCAGTCAAGGCCGTCGGGGGCGGGCTCGGTGGCGGTGGTCCGGAAGAGGGCGGCGGGGCGGTGCTCACGGCCGGGGAGCGGTGGCGGCTGTTGTTGGGGCGGGGGCGGGAGTTGCGGGGCGGGGCCGGGCGTATCGCCGCCGCCCTGGACGAGTTGTACGGGGCCGGGCGCGGTGAGGGCTCTCGTGGTGAGGAGGGGCGGGGCGGTTCGCGGGGCGGGGACGGGGCGCCGTACCCGGATGTGCGGACCTGGGCGGAGGAGTTGACCGCGCTGTTCGGTCCCGGCGTCCGCGAGGAGGTGCTCGCGGCCGCCGCCGACGCGGGGCGGATCGACGCCGCCATGGAGCTGGACCCCGGCGCGGCCCGCCCCTCCGTGGAGCTGCTGCGGACGGTCCTGTCGTACGCGGGCGGCCTCCCCGAACACCAACTGGCCCGGCTGCGCCCCCTGGTGGCGCGGCTGGTGGCCGAGTTGACCGAGGCGCTCGCCAACCGGCTGCGCCCCGCGCTCACCGGCCTCTCCCATCCGCGCCCCACCCGACGCCCGGGCGGTCCGCTGGACCTGGCCAGGACCATCCGGGCCAACCTGGCGACGGCGCGCCGCGACCCGGACACGGGGGCGACGACCGTGCTGCCGGAGCGCCCCGTGTTCCGTACCCGTGCGCGCAGGACGGCCGACTGGCGGCTCGTCCTCGTCGTGGACGTGTCCGGGTCGATGGAGGCCTCGACGGTCTGGGCCGCGCTGACCGCCGCCGTGCTGGCGGGGGTGCCCGCGGTGAGCACGCACTTCGTGGCGTTCTCCACCGAGGTCGTCGACCTCACCGACCAGGTGGACGACCCGTTGGGCCTGTTGCTGGAGGTGAGCGTCGGCGGCGGCACGAACATCGCGCTGGGCCTGCGCCACGCCCGGCGGTTGGTGTCGGTGCCGTCCCGCACGCTGGTCGTCCTGATCAGCGACTTCGAGGAGGGCGGCCCGGTCTCGCCGCTCCTCGCGGAGGTACGGGCCCTGGTGGACGCCGGGTGTCATGTGCTCGGCTGCGCCTCGCTCGACGACGAGGGCAGGCCGCGCTATTCGACCGGGATCGCGGGCCAGTTGGTCGGGGCCGGCATGCCGGTCGCGGCGCTGAGCCCTCTGGAGCTGGCCCGCTGGGTCGGCGAACGCGTAGGAGGTGCGCGCCGATGACTCGTCCCGCCGCGGTACTGCCACCGGTGGCCGCCGACGTCGCGGCCGCCGCGCTCGACCTGCTGCCCGTACGGCTGCGCAAACGCGTCGACGGGGCGGTGGCGAAGGCGGCCGGCTGGCCGGTGGAGGCGACCGACGACGGCGTCCTGGTCCGGGTCGCCGAGGACACGGTGGTGACGCTGAGGGTCACGGCGGGGATCGTGGCCGACGCGGCGGACGCCGTGTGCGGCTGCCTGCTGGCGCCCGCCTGTCTGCATCGCGCGGCCGTCCTGTCGCGCGCACCCCTGGCGGCGGGGGCGGAGGCCGAAGCGGAAACGGCAGACGACAAGGCGACCGGGCCCGTGACGGTGACGGGTCAGGGCGACGCCGCCAGACCGGACGGGGGCGGTGAGAGGGGCGCCGTACCAGCGCCGACCGGCGACACCCCCACGGCCGGCGCCCCTGCCCAGGTCACGCCCGCGGCGCTCACCCCCGTGCAGTCGGCGGCCCTCGGGTCGCTGGGCGAGGCGGCGACGGCCGTGCTGGTCGCCGGGGTCACCGGGTCCGGCGCGGTGCACCGGGCCGAGCTGCTCCACGCGGCGCACTCCGCGCGGCTGGCGGGGCTGCACCGCCCCGCCGCCACCGCCGTGCGGATCGCGCGGCGGCTGGGCGAGGCGCGTTCCGACGACCCCGCGTTCCGGCTGTCCGATCTCTCCGCCGATCTGGTGGAGCTGCTGGATCTCGTACGGGGTTCGGCGGCGGCCCTTGCGCCCGCGCGCCGCGGTTACCGGCCCGAGGGGCCGCTGCGGCTGCACGGCCTGTTCACCGAGGCGATCGTGACCGCGTCCGGCTACGCGGGCGCCACCGTCTTCGCCCTGGCCCCCGACGGCACCCTCAGGACACTCTCCGACGTGGCTCCGGGCGGTCCGGAACGGGCACTCCAGGCATCGGGCTCCCCCGTGCCCGGCGGCTGCGCGCTGGGCCTGCGCGACCTGGGGGACGGCGGCGGGGTCATCCTCACCTCCCCGACCGTGTCCCCGGACGGCAGGATCGGCGGCGGCGGACAGGTGCGTTCCGTACGGGCGACGGGCGCGGGGTGGCACGAAGCGCCCCTGGCCGGGCTCTGGGAGCGGCCGCCCGCCGCCCAACTGGCCGCGGCCCTGCGCTGGTCGGCCGAACCGGCGGACGCCCGGGCGGCGGGCGGTGACCTGCTGTTCCTGGACGGTACGGTCACGGGCGCCGGGTTCGCCGTGACGGGCGGCCCGACCCTCCGCCTGGCCGCCCCGGACGAACGCCCCGAGCTCCCGTACGCCGACAACGTCCGCCTGCTGGCCTCCCGGCCGGGGTCGGCGCTGCGGCTGATCGCGCGGGCCGTGCCCGACCGCCCCGACCGGATACACGTCCTGGCCGCGTCCTGGGCGGGGCACGACCACAGGACCGTACGGGCGGATCTGGGCCTGCGCCTGCTGCACCGTTCGGACGTCGCGCCGGTACGGGACACACCGGCCGCGTCCGTCGCGGACGCCCCGCCGCCCGCGCTGCCGGTCGAACTGGACCTGCTGCGCCGAGCGGTGGAGCGCGGGGTCGCGGGCGGGCGGGCGGTGGCCGCCGCGGCGGGCGACGGGGAACTGCCGCGGCGGCTGCGGGCCGTGGGGCTCACCACCGGCGCGCAACGCGTCCAGGCACTCGCCGAGGCGGCGGCGGACCGGCGCCACGACGTGCTGGGCCGGCTGCTGCCCGCCGATCCCACGGGATTCGCGCGGGCGTGGCTGGCCGCGGCGGTCTACGCGTCGGCGGCGGCGGAATCACTGCTGCTCGCCGCCTGGACACCGGCGGAACCCGCCGCGAACTGATCGGCGCCCCCGATCGTCCTCAAGGAAGGGGAACACACGCCCGCGCCCGCCACCCGGACGCGGGCACGCCCCGCACGATCCAGTCAGGGAGACCCATGCCACCGCCGAAGCCGCCACGCCGCCTGCCACGTCTGCCGCGCTTGCTGCGTCTGCCCCGCCTGCCCCGCACCCGGCGGGGTCAACGGCGGGCCGTGCAAGGCGTGGTGGTGGGGTGTGTGCTCGCGCTGGCACCCGCGACCTGGATGCACCTGGCCGCCGACAGCCGGATCCGTACGGTCGCGGACGTCCCGGCGCACGACGTCGCCGTCGTGTTCGGCGCCGGGTTGTGGGACGGCCGGCCGACGCCGTACCTGGCGCACCGTCTCGACGCGGCGGCCGAGTTGTACCGCACGGGCAAGGTACGGGTCGTGCTGGTCACGGGCGACAACAGCCGCGTGGAGTACGACGAGCCGGACGCGATGCGCACGTACCTGACCGGGCACGGCGTGCCGGACGGGCACATCGTCAGTGACTACGCCGGGTTCGACACCTGGGACTCCTGCGCGCGGGCCAAGAAGATATTCGGGGTCGACCGGGCGGTGCTGGTCACGCAGGGCTTCCATGTCCGGCGGGCGGTGGCGCTCTGCGATTCCGCCGGGATCGACTCGTACGGGGTCGGGGTCGACGAGCGACACGACGTGACCTGGTACTACGGCGGGGTACGGGAGGTCTTCGCGGCCGGCAAGGCGGCGGTGGACGCCGCTCTGCGGCCGGACCCCCACTTCCTCGGGCCGAGGGAGACGGGCGTGACCAAGGCCCTGGGGTCCGGGGCGGGTTCGGGAGCGGCGTCCGGATCCGGGTCGGGGTCGGCGCGGTAGAGGTCCGCGTCCCGGGTCCGCTCAGGCCGGCTTGCGCCACACGGAGATGTGCTTGCCGGAATCCTCGGTGAAAGGGGACCCGTCCCAGTCCGCCACACGGCGCTCCCGTTCGAGCCCCGCGATCCGGGCCATCAGGTCCAGCTCCGCCGGCCAGGCGTACCGGTGGCGGGACTCGGCGCGGCGGTAGTGGCCGGCGCCGCCGTTGTCCTCACCGTCGCCGTCGCCCTCGCGGGAGAAGTGGTGGGAGACGAGGAGCTGTTCGACCAGGTCGAAGGTGTCGAAGCCGAGGTGGCGTTCGGAGACGTCGAAGGGCACCGCGACCTGGCCGGGCGGCAGGAAGCGCAGCGGCGGTACACCCAGCTCGATGACAAACCGGCCGCCGGGCTCCAGGTGGCGGGCGGCGTTGCGGAAGCACTCGACCTGTTCGTCCTGCGTGAGCAGGTTCGAGATGGTGTTGTAGACGAGGTAGACCAGGGTGAATCCGCCGGGGACGACGGTCGTGGCCATGTCCCCGATGGTCACCGGCAGCGTGTCCTCGTCGACCTTGCGCCGCAGGACCGCCGCCATGTGCTCGGACAGTTCGATGCCCACGACCGGCACACCGCGTTCCCGGAGCGGGACACCCACCCGCCCGGTCCCGATGGCGAACTCCAGGGCCCGGCCGTCCCCGGCCAGTCCGGCCAGGAAGTCGACGGTCGGTCCGAGAACGGCGGGCGAGGACGTCTCGGTCTCCCCGGCGTCGTAACGTTCGGCGGTCTCGCGGCTCCACAGGTCACTACTCGTCACGGGCCATCACTCTGCCGCCTGCCGAGGGGCACTGTCGACAGGATTAACGGCCGCCGGTGACGTGGGCGATCCAGTCGCCGCCCGCGATCGGACGGCCCGCCGCCCTCAGTTCGCGGGCCACCCGCGGCGCGGCGAAGTACACCCACGCCGTGACCGTGGTGCCGTCCGCGCGCCGCACGTCACGCGGCACCCGCTCGTACAGGTTGCGGGGGTCGCCGGGTGCCCGGTACTCCTCCAACTCGTCCAGGACGGAGAGCAGTTCGCGGTACGCCTCCCCCGGGGCCGAAACCGGCCCCGACCCCGGACCCGGCAGCGCCGAGACGATCTCGCCGACGATCGCCCCGCCCGGCGTCTCGATCGCGTACGGGTAGCCGGGGCCGTCGTAGAGCGCCGCGCCCTCCAGGCGGGCCGGCTCCTCCCGGGTGGTGCGGCCGCGCAGGAAGAGGGCGTGGTTGTCCTCACCCGGCCGCAGGGTGCCGTACACGAAGAAGGGCAGCTCTCCGCCCCGGTGGTGGTCGGGCAGGGACACGCGGACGGCTCCTTCGGGGCGGCGGCGGGGCCCGCGGGGACGGGACCGTCACCCTCCCCACCGGCAGTTCTACCGCATCCGCCGGCCCCCGGGCCTCCGGACAGGAGTGCCCGCGTGGTCCCTCAGCTCCCGTACGGGCGGGCGGACTTGGCGTCCCGCAGGGCCAGGCCCCACCACGCGAGCTGGTCGAGCATCGCGGTGGCGGCGTTCTCGGCGGCGGACGGATCCCTGTGCCTGCCCTCGTCGTCGAAGTGGGTGCCCGCGTGGTGGAAGGAGACCGTGTCCCGGACGGTCACCGCGTGCATCTCCGCGAAGACCTGGCGCAGTTGCTCGACGGCCCGCAGACCGCCGGAGATTCCCCCGTACGAGACGAACCCGACGGGCTTGGCCTGCCACTCGCCGTAGTGCCAGTCGATCAGGGACTTGAGGGCGGCGGGGAAGGAGTGGTTGTACTCGGGGGTGATCACCACGAACGCGTCGGCCTCCGCCAACCGGGGGCTGACCTTGGCCAGTTGGGCCTGCGCCGCGGGTCCGGGGCGGAAGGACAGCGCGGACGGCAGCTCCACGTCGGCGAGGTCGACCAGGTCGGCGGAGAAGCCGGCGTGCCGGTCGGTCCGGCTCAGGAACCAGTCGGCGACGACGGGGCCGAAGCGCCCCTCGCGGGTGCTGCCGAGGATGACGGCGAGCTTCAGAGGGGCGACGGCGGGTTCGGGCGCGGCGCCTGATTCGGGGGCGGAGGTGGATTCGAGGGCGGAGGTGGATTCGAGGGCGGAGGTGGATTCGAGGGCGGAGGTGGATTCCGGGGCGGCGGGCTGTGCCGTGTTGAGGTCCATGAGAAGGAGCCTTGTCCCTGAACCTTGGTTGAGGTCAAGCGGGACGTGCGGGACACGCGGCGTCCTACCGTGGACGCATGACGTTCTCCGCGGCACATCCGCTCATCGAGATCGACGGCCGGCCCGCCACCGAGGAGGGGCTGCGCTTCCGCGCGTTGGACCACTACGGGCACTTCACCGCCATGCAGGTCAGGGACGGCCGGGTGCGCGGCCTCGCGCTCCACCTGGCCCGGCTGGACTCCGCCACGCGGGAGATGTTCGGCGCGGGTCTGGACGGGGAGCGGGTACGGGCCCTGCTCCGCCACGCGCTCGACGGCGTACGGGACGCCTCGGCCAGGGTCCACGTCCAGTGGCCCGAGGCGGCGGCGGACGCGACGATCATGGTGACCGTGCGGCCGCCCGCCGACCCGGTCGAGGCGCGGCCCGTGGCCCTGATGTCCGTCCCGTACCGGCGGACCGCCCCGCACCTCAAGCGCATCGGGGACTTCGGCCAGGTCCACCACGGCCGCCTCGCGGTCCGCGCGGGCTACGACAGCGCGCTCCTCACCGGGGACGGCGGGGTGGTGGCGGAGGGCGCCGTCGCCAACATCTGCTTCTGGGACGGCACGTCACTCGTCTGGCCGGACGCGCCGGTGCTGGTCGGCATCACCATGGCCGTACTGGAGTCCCGGCTGCCCGCCGCCGGACTGCCGTCGGTACGGCGGGAGGTGACCCTCGCGCACCTCCCCGGCTTCCGGGCGGCCTTCGTCACCAACTCCCGCGGCATCGCGCCGGTCTCCCGGATCGACGCGACGGAGTTCCCGGGCGAACCGGGACTGCTCAAGACGGTGACGGAGGTGTACGAGGCGGTGGAGGGGGACCTCCTCTGAGCGCCCCGCGTCACGACGTGCGCAGCCAGATCCTCAGCGGCCCCAGCGCGTCGAAGCCGATGCCGAGCGCGGGCGTGAGGTCGTCGCCCTGTTCGTACCCGACGAGCGCCAGGCCCGGGTGGTAGTCGGCGGCGGCGGTCACCGCCGAGGACCAGACGTCGGCGACCGCGGCGCCCTCGACGGCGAAGAGGTTGGAGACGCCGACCACCCCCGCCGTCTCGTTCAGGACCACACCCCCGGCGAGGTCGTCCCCGTCCCGGAAGGCCAGCACCAGCACGGTCGGGTCGTCCAGCAGGACGGGCCGGAACACGTCGGGGGTGTCCTCGCCGCCCGCCCACGCGGTCTGCCACTCGGCGAGCCGGTCGCCGGTCAGGACACGTTCGGCGGGCAGTCCCGGCCACTCGGGCACGGGCCGGTCGGCCGGACGGTGGATCCAGCGCGCGTCCACGATCGTGGTGAAGCCGTCCGGGGCCAGGTCCAGCGTGGCGAAGCTGTCCTTGACCGAGCACCCGGGCGCCCCCGTGTCCACCGACGGGAGGAAGTCGTCGGGGAGCGCGTCGGGGCGCAGCGTCACGGCGTCCGGGTAGTACGGCGGCGTCCTGCGCGGGCTCCACCACGCCCTCTCGCCGAAGGTCCCGGAGATCCCGTGGGACCGGGAGACGGACGCGCACCAGTCGGCGTTGTTCCGGGCGGCGGTGGCGCTGGGCGAGGTCATGTCGGATGCGTTCATCGAACTCAGGGTGTCAGCCCGGGGGACGCGCCGCACGCGAGTAAGGGGCGTGGCGTCACCCGTTCGGCGCGGGCGGGCCGCCGGGGCGGCGAGGAGGCGGGGGCTCCCGTATGACCTGCGACAACGCCCCTCCGGGCGCGAGGGTGACGGTCCGTGTACGGCGAATCTGATCGGCCATCAGCAGGCGTGCGGGCCGGGCTGCGCCTTACCTCGGAGGAGAAGGCCCCACCAGGCCGTCCCACCAGACCGCCCCGCCAGATCGTCCGCCCCGCTCCGGAGGCCCGTCATGCGCACCACCGCCCGCCTGCTCACCGGCACCGCGCTGGCGGCCGCCGCGACCGTACTGACGGCGGGAGGAGCGGCGGCCGCCTTCGCGAGCGGTACGGCCCAGTCCGCGCCGGCCGCGCCCTGCGCGGCCCCGGACACGCGGGACGCCGGTACGGCAGCGTCAGGGATCGCCGAACCCCTCGGTACGTTGGGCACCCCCGTGGCGTGCGAGAACGGCACCACAACCACCGGCGACACCCTCGCCGACCTCGACCGGCCCGACCAGGACGCGCAAGCCCCCGGGAGCACGCCGGCCGACCCGAGTGCCCTCGGCGACCCGAGCGCCCTGGGAGACCTGGGCACGCCGGGCGTCGGCCCGGGCGGCGACGACCCGTACGGCAAGGACGCGTACGGCAAGGAGCCCGGCGGCCACGACCCGGGCCGGGACGACCCCGGCCGCCACGACCCGGACGGCGGGAAGCCGGGCTGGGGCCACGGGCGCGACGGGCAGGGCCGGGAGGGCCACGACCCGGACGGCCGGACGCCCCGGGGCCATGTGAACACCGGGGTCGGCGGCAGCATCGCCCCCGACACCACCCAGATCGCGGTGGGCGCGGCCGTTCTGGCCGCGGCCGCCGTCGGCGGGGTCACGCTCCTGCGCCGCCGGGCGAGCGGCGCGCAGGGCGGCTGACGGGGCCGGTCTCCACCGCCCCGTACCCCCGTCCTCGTCCCCGCCCCCGTCACGCTCATCGCTGACGGGGGCGGGGGCCCTTCCTCCGGAGGCCCCGCCATGAGCACGCAGGTCAAGGGCCAGGCCTGGCTGCTGGTGATCGCCGCCTTCGCCGGGGTCTGGCTCATCAGGACCGGCTCCGAACCGGTCACCCCGCCCGCGCCGCCGCCCTCCGAGGCCTTCGCGGCCGGCCCGGGCCCGTACCAGAAGTCCCCGCGGACCGAAGGGAACCGGCGGGAGCCGAACCGGAGTTCGCCCGGCCCGCAACGGACCGCGCCGCCCCTCGCCCCCTCCGCCCCCGTACGGCTGCGCGTCCCCGCGATCGGCGTCGACACCCCGCTGACCGACCTGGGCCTGAGGGCGGACGGCAGCCTGGAGGTGCCGCCGGCCTCGAACGCGAACCTCGCCGGGTGGTACCGCGAAGGCCCTCCCCCCGGCGCCCGGGGCACCGCGATCGTCGCCGGTCATGTCGACAACGCGCGCGGACCCGCCGTCTTCTACGCCCTGGGCTCGCTGAGGAAGGGCCACCGGATCGAGGTGACCCGGCGCGACGGCCGTACGGCGGTGTTCACGGTCGACGCCGTCGAGGTCCACCGGAACGAGGACTTCCCCGACCGCAAGGTGTACGGAGCGGCCGCCGGGGCCGAGCTGCGGCTGATCACCTGCGGCGGCGGCTACACGGAGGGAACGGGCTACCGGGGCAACGTCGTGGCGTACGCCCACCTGACCGGCACCCGCTGACCTTGCCCGCGAGCCACTCACCCCGCCCCCGGCCCGCTCACCCCGTCCACTGGTCGAACGCCAGCTTCGCCACCAGCGAGAACACCACCACCAGCAGCACCCCCCGCACGAACTCGCTGCCCTTCCTGAGCGCCATCCGCGCCCCGAACATCCCGCCCGCCAGGTTGAACACCGCCATCAGCCCGGCCAGTTGCCACATCACCGTGCCCTGGTACGCGAACATCGCGAGCGCCCCGGCGTTGGTGCAGACGTTCACGATCTTCGCCGTGGCGGACGCGGTCACCAGGTCCAGGTGGAGGACGGCGGTCAGGGCCAGCACCAGGAACGTTCCCGTACCGGGCCCGAAGAGCCCGTCGTAGAAGCCGATCCCGCCGCCGACCAGGACGATCGCGGTGACGGTGCGGCGCCGGGTGACCGGCCCCCCGCCCTCCGCGCGGCCGAACGCGGGCCGCAGCATCACGAAGGCCGCCACCCCCAGCAGCACCACCATGATCACGGGCCGCAGCACGTCACTGCTGATCCCGGCCGCGAAGAACGCCCCCGTCATCGAGCCGACCAGCGCCGCGCCCCCGATCCTGACGGCGGTCCGCACGTCGACCGGGGCCTTCCTGAGGTACGTCACGGCCGCCCCCGACGTGCCGACGATCGCGACGGCCTTGTTGGTGCCGAGGATGTGCGCGGCCGGGACGTGCGGCAGCCCGAGCAGCATGGCGGGCAGGAGCAGCAGCCCGCCCCCGCCCACCACCGCGTCGATCCAGCCCGCCCCGGCGGCGGCGAGGCAGAGCAGGAGCAGCGTGGTCATCGATATGTCGGGCACGCCCGCGACCTTACGACGCAGGTGGGAGCCCTTTCCCCGGCGGGTCGGGCGAGACCCTCCCCCGCCCCGCCGGGAAAGGCCCCGCCCCGCCGGGAAGGGCCCTGCCCAACCGGGGCCCGCCCGCTACCGCAGCATCCAGCGGTCGGCCTGGCGCGCGGCCGCGCGGATGTTGCGGCTCGCCCCGCGCGGCAGGCGCCGCAGCACCCCGCGGACGCCGTGGCGGAAGCGGTGGTCGGCGGCGGTACGGAGCAGGAGGCGGCGGGTGGTGCCGATCCGGCTCGCGCCGCTGACGTCGAGCCGGAGTTGGCCGCCCGGCCCGCCCCAGGCGGGGAGGACGAGGCGCGGGGGCGCGCCGACGGCGACGGTGCCGAGCAGGATGCGGGAGCGGCCCGGGGCCGGGGTCAGCCGGGGGCGGCGGCCGACGCCGAGCAGTTGGGCGCTGACCCAGACCTGGTGGGTGCCGGGGGTCATGGGCGCGCCGCCCGCGAGGGTCAGCGGGTCGACGACCGTCTCGCCGGCGACCACGACCCGGTGGCGGCCTCCGCCGAGGGGTTCCAGGGTCGGCGCCAACTCCCCTTCGGGGTACCACCATTGGTTGTTGGCGGTGTCGTGGACGATGAGTTCGCCGTACGCGTACGAGAAGGGGTCGGGGACCTCCCAGTCCTCCGCTCCCCCGATGCCGTCAAGGAGTTCGGGGTCGAGCAGCGTCCGGCCGCCGCGCTCCACGACGGTCAGCGGTTCGCCGTCGGCCCGGACCATGCCGACGCGGGTCCTGATCACCAGCTTGCCGTTGCGCCAGCGCATGTCGTCCACCTCGACCCGCGCCTTGATCTTCTCGGTGCGGCGGGCGAGTTCGACCAGGGAGTCCAGCCGGTCCTGGACCAGCAGCTCCGCCCGCAGCCGGCTGATCGCCGGGAGGCCGTCGCGCACCCCGGGCGGATAGCTGGTCATCGCCATCCGGCGGACGGTGGTGTAGTACTCCTCCAGGTCCTTGCCGGTGCGGCGCAGGACGCGGGGTTCGCTCACCGGCCGCAGCAGTTCCACCCGGAACGAGCGGCGGAGCAGGCGGTCCTGGAGGTCGCCCGGGGGCGTGCCCTCCTTGATCGCCTCCACGACCTTGTCGAGGTGGCCGTAGTAGTCGTCGGCGGTGATCCGGCGGCTGCTGTTGTTCCCGCCGTCCTCCCGCCTGTTCCACTGGTAGCAGGGGTAACTGCCGAGTATCGAGACGGTCTTGGCCCGCACGTAGGTGCGCGCCATGAACAACTGGTCCTCCAGCCTGACCCGCCCCTCCGGGAAGCGGATCCCGTGCTCGCGCAGGAACTCCCTGCGGAACATCTTGTGCGGGGTCAGGCTCTCGAAGAGCGGCGCGTCGGCGGCGGTGCACCGGTCGACCGTCCGCTTGAACACGTTGCTGGGTCCCTGCATCGTCCCGTGGATCTTGCCCAGCACGATGTCGGAGTGGTTGCGTTCCGCCAGGGCGTAGAGCCGTTCCAGCGCCTCGTACGACAACTCGTCGTCCTGGTCGACGAACTGGACGTACTTCCCCCTGGCGCGGTCGATCCCCTCGTTGCGCGGCTTGCCCGGCCAGCCGGAGTTCTCCTGCCGGTGGACCCGGACGTGCGCGTGCGCGGCGGCCAGCCGTTGGAGGCGTTCGGCCGAGTCGTCGGTCGATCCGTCGTCGACGTACAGGACCTCGTACGCGTCCGCCCCGAGGCTCTGGTTGACGAGCGAGGGCGCGCAACGCTCGATGTACGCACCGGCGTTGTAGATCGGCACCACGACGCTTACCTTGATCAAGATTCCCCCCACAGGACATGATTCGTTTCCCTCCCAGACACTTGTAGTTGGCAAGAAGTTGTACGGCCCCGGCCTCCCGCCGCGCGGCCCGGCTCCCCGGCCGGGCCGGCCGCACGCGACAGCTCCAGCTCAACTCCCGTTCAGCACACGGCCATTCGGGTCTCCTAAGCTCCACCGTCGTGCGACCCCGCGTCGCCGGCCGGTGGTGTGGGGCGGTCACGACCCCCATGGAGCGACCAGTGGAACGTCGCAGTTTCCTGCGCGGAGCCGTCATCGGCACGTCGGCCGCCGCCCTCGGCGGCACCTTGTGGCGCGGCGCGGCCCTCGCCGCCCCCGCCCAGCCGGGCGCCGGGCCCTACGGGGCCCTCGGCGCGGCGGACGCCAACAACATCCGGCTGCCCGCCGGGTTCACCAGCCGGGTGATCGCGCGGTCCGGCCAGAAGGTGGCCGGTACGGCGTACACCTGGCACAACGCGCCCGACGGCGGCGCCTGCTACGCGGACGGCACGGGCTGGATCTACGTGTCGAACTCGGAGATCGACCCGTCGGGCGGCGCGGGCGCGGTCCGCTTCTCCTCGGCCGGGGCGATCACCGGCGCGTACCGGATCCTCTCCGGGACGCACCAGAACTGCGCGGGCGGCAAGACCCCGTGGAACACCTGGCTCTCCTGCGAGGAGGTGGACCGCGGCTACGTGTACGAGACCGACCCGTGGGGCGTGAACGCGGCGGTGCGGCGGGACGCGATGGGCCGGTTCAAGCACGAGGCCGCCGCGGCCGACCCCGTACGGCGGACGATCTACCTCACCGAGGACACCACCGACGGCTGCTTCTACCGCTTCACCCCGACCACCTGGGGTGACCTGTCCGCGGGTCGCCTGGAGGTGCTCGTGGCGGGTACGGCCACCAGCGGGCCGGTCACCTGGCGGACGGTGCCCGACCCGAGCGGCGCCACCGCCACCCGTAACCAGGTGTCGGGCGCCAAGCGGTTCAACGGCGGCGAGGGCTGCTACTACGCGAACGACACGTGCTGGTTCACCACCAAGGGCGACAACCGCGTCTGGCAGTACAACGCGGCCGCCTCGACCCTCGAACTCGCCTACGACGACTCGCTGGTGTCCGGTACGGCGCCGCTCACCGGGGTCGACAACGTGACCGGGTCGGCCTCCGGGGACCTGTTCGTGGCGGAGGACGGCGGGAACCTGGAGATCTGCGTGATCACGCCGGACGACGTCGTCGCGCCGTTCCTGCGGGTCGGCGGGCAGTCCGCGTCGGAGATCACCGGGCCCGCCTTCTCCCCCGACGGCCGGCGGCTGTACTTCTCCAGCCAGCGGGGCACGAGCGGGAGTTCGTCGGGCGGCATCACCTACGAGGTGACGGGCCCGTTCCGGGCGTAGTACGCGTCCGCCGAGGCGCCGCCCGCCAGGAGGGCGGCGCCGAGCGGGGTCAGGGTGTGCAGCACGGAGCTGCCGTGCCGCAGGGTGACGACGAGGCCCGCTTCCCGCAGGACCGAGGCGTGCTGGCTCGCGGAGGCGAGGGACACGGCGGTCCTGCGGGCCAGTTCGCTGGTCGTGCAGCCGTGCTCGATGGCTTCCAGGACGGCGGACCGGGTGTGGCCGACGAGCCGGCCGAGCGAGAGACGGGCGCCGGGCCGTTCGTGCGGCACCGGTACGTCGGAGTGCGTGACGGGGTAGACGAGGACGGGCGGCAGCGCCGGGTCGTGGAGGACCACCGGCGTACTGCGGCAGAAGAACGACGGTTGGAGTACTAACCCCCGCCCGTCCAGATGCAGTTCGCGCTCGACCGGGTAGTCCGCCTCCAGAACAGGGGCGCGCCAGCGCAGCATCGGCGGGAGCGAGGCGAGCAGTTCGTCCGTGCCCCCGTCGAGCAGGGCCCGGCCGCGCAGCGCGCGGTCGGCGTCGGCCCTCGCCCTGATGTGCGGCCAGTACGGCTCGACGGCGGCCCGGTGGTAGGCGCGCAGCACCTCCACGAGCCGGGCCAGCGGGGCCGGTTCACCCTCGGCGAGGTCGGCGATCCCGGTGGGGGCCTTGCGGGCCGGGCGGGCCTTGCGCGCGCCCCGGCCCGCGGCGAGCAGGGCCAGTTCGGCGCGGATGCGCTCGGGGGTGGTGGCGCGCAGGGCCTCCAGGCCCGCGTCGAGGCCGTCCCGCCCCTCGGCCGGGGTCAGGAAATCGGGGAAATAGCCGCGCTGGGGGACCAGTGCGGAGAGCAGGCGTGTTTCGCCATTCAACCGGGCGCGGGTTTCCGTGCGCCATTCTCCGAAGACGAGCGGGCCGCGCCGATCCCGTATTCGATGAAAGCTGAGAATCGTTTCCCACAGGGGGTCGGGTCCCGCGGCCATCCGGACCCCTCCTAGATCCTTCCCCGTGAAATGAATACGCAGCACTCAAATCCCACCCGTTCACCGCTGGTTGCATCCGCAATTATCCCCACCACCGAGTATGCACGCCATCACAGGCGGTCACCACGGAGTTTCAGCCACAGTTGAAACCTATCGCGGAGGTGTGGTCCCAGGCGAAAAGCTATACCTCGTCGGGCATGAAACCTGAACGAGCGTAAAGCGCAGTGAAGGCCGTGGGGGGCTTTCTGCGCTCGGCGGCGGTCGTTCGCGGTTGCGGCTCCATGTCCGGCCCGGGTAATGGGGCGCGGTCCGTGGGTGGGGATCCGCGGGTCGCGCCCCGCCCGCTGTTCTATTTCCATGGTTCCTCAATAATTCACCGCGCCGGCGGAGAAACATGACGCGACCATGACGAGGAAGTGCGGGCATGACGAAGGGGCGGGCGTCTCCCGCACGGGACGCCCGCCCCTTCTCTGTGCCCCGGAACCGCCCCCCGGGTCGGCGAGGGTCGGGTGAACCGAAGGACGGTTCCGGTGTCCTGGGGTGGTGTGTACGCGCGGCCGTCGCCGGTCCGCGCGGCCGTTACCGGGAGTCGCTCCCGGCCGACGAGGCCGCCGCGCGGCCCGCTTCGAGGCGGGCCACGGGGATACGGAACGGCGAGCAGGACACGTAGTCCAGGCCCACTTCGTGGAAGAAGTGCACCGACTCCGGGTCGCCGCCGTGCTCGCCGCAGACGCCCAGCTTGAGACCGGGACGCGTGGCGCGGCCGGCCTCGCACGCGCTGCGGACGAGCGCGCCGACGCCGTCCCGGTCGATCGTCTCGAACGGGGACACCCCGAAGATGCCCTTCTCCAGGTACGCCGTGAAGAAGCTCGCCTCGACGTCGTCGCGGGAGAATCCCCAGACCGTCTGGGTGAGGTCGTTCGTACCGAACGAGAAGAACTCGGCCGCCTCGGCGATCTGACCCGCCGTGAGCGCGGCGCGCGGCAGCTCGATCATCGTGCCCAGCGCCAGCGGCAGTCCGACCCCGGTGGCCCGCTCGACCTCGGCGATGACCAGCAGCGCCTCGTCCCGGACGATCTCCAGCTCCTGGACCGTCCCGACCAGCGGGATCATGATCTCGGCGCGCGGGTCGCCCTTGGCGAGGGTCCGCGCGGCCGCCGCCTCCGCGATGGCCCGTACCTGCATGGCGAACAGACCGGGGATGACCAGCCCGAGCCGTACCCCGCGCAGTCCGAGCATCGGGTTCTGCTCGTGGAGCTTGTGGACGGCCTGGAGGAGCCGCAGGTCGTTCTCGTTGTGGTCCTGCCGCGCCTCGGCGAGCGCGACCCGTACCGACAACTCCGTGATGTCGGGGAGGAATTCGTGCAGCGGCGGGTCCAGCAGCCTTACGGTGACGGGCAGTCCGTCCATCGCCTCGAACAGCTCCACGAAGTCCTTCTTCTGGAGCGGCAGCAACGCCCCCAGCGCCTGGTCCCGTTCCTCGTCGGTGTCCGCCAGGATGAGCTTCTCGACCATCGTCCTGCGCTCGCCGAGGAACATGTGCTCCGTCCGGCACAGGCCGATGCCCTGGGCGCCGAAGCGGCGGGCGCGCAGGGCGTCCTCCGCGTTGTCGGCGTTGGCGCGCACCCGCAGCCGGCGGCGCCGGTCCGCGTACGCCATCATCCGGTGGACGGCCTCGACCAGTTCGCCGGCCTCCTCGGCGCCCGCGTGCATGCGGCCCTCGAAGTACTCGACCACCGGCGACGGGACGACGGGCACCTCGCCCCGGTAGACCTTGCCGGTCGAGCCGTCGATGGAGACGACGTCCCCTTCCTCGATGACCAGCGAACCGGCCGTCATCCGGCGGCGTTTGGTGTCGACCTCCAGCTCCTCGGCCCCGCACACGCAGGTCTTGCCCATGCCCCGGGCCACCACCGCGGCGTGCGAGGTCTTGCCGCCCCGCGAGGTCAGGATGCCCTCGGCGGCGATCATGCCCTCCAGGTCGTCGGGGTTGGTCTCCCGGCGGATCAGGATGACCTTCTCGCCCGAGCGGGACCACTTGATCGCGGTGTACGAGTCGAAGACGGCCTTGCCGACGGCCGCGCCGGGCGAGGCGGCGATCCCGCGCCCCAGCAGCTCGCCCTTCGAGTCCTCCGCGAAGCGCGGGAACATCAGCTGCGCCAACTGGGCGCCGTTGACCCGCTGGAGCGCCTCGGACTCGTCGATCAGCCCCTGGTCCACGAGCTGCGTGGCGATCCGGAAGGCGGCGCCCGCCGTGCGCTTGCCGACGCGGGTCTGGAGCATCCACAACTGCCCGCGCTCGATGGTGAACTCGATGTCGCACAGGTCCCGGTAGTGCGTCTCCAGGGTCTCCATGATCGCCATCAGCCGGTCGTACGACGTCTTGTCGACGGCCTCCAGCTCGGCGAGGGGCACGGTGTTGCGGATGCCCGCGACGACGTCCTCGCCCTGCGCGTTCTGGAGGTAGTCGCCGTACACGCCCTGGTGCCCGCTGGCCGGGTCCCGCGTGAAGGCCACGCCCGTGCCCGAGTCGGGGCCGAGGTTGCCGAAGACCATCGAGCAGACGGTGACGGCTGTGCCGAGGTCGCCGGGGATGCGCTCCTGGCGGCGGTAGAGCTTGGCGCGGTCGGTGTTCCAGGAGTCGAACACCGAGCGGATCGCGAGGTCCAGCTGCTCCCGGGGGTCCTGCGGGAAGTCGCGCCCGGTCTCGTCGGAGACGATCCGCTTGAACCGCTCGACGAGCTTCTCGAGGTCCCCGGCGTCCAGATCCACGTCCGTGGCGGCCTGCTCGGCGTGCTTGACCTCGTCGAGCGCCTCCTCGAAGAGGTGCCCGTCGACGCCGAGGACGGTCGCGCCGAACATCTGGATCAGCCGGCGGTACGAGTCCCACGCGAAGCGTTCGTCCCCCGACTGCTCGGCGAGCCCGGCGACCGAGTGGTCGGAGAGCCCGACGTTGAGGACGGTGTCCATCATGCCGGGCATCGAGAACTTGGCGCCGGAGCGTACGGACACGAGCAGCGGGTCGTCGGACTGCCCGAGCCGCTTGCCCATCCGCCGCTCCAGGGCGTCGAGATGGGCGCTCACCTCGTCGCGCAGGGCGGCCGGTTCCGTACCGCTGTCGAGGTAGACGTTGCACGCCCTGGTGGTGATGGTGAAGCCCGGGGGGACGGGCAGCCCGAGGTTGGTCATCTCGGCGAGGTTGGCACCCTTGCCGCCGAGGAGGCCCTTCATGTCCTTGTTGCCCTCGGTGAAGTCGTAGACGTACTTCTCCGCGCGCTCGCCCTGCTCGGGGTGATCTTCGTTTTCCGACACGGGTCTCGACTCCTCGACGACGCGGTGGCTGCCTTGACGTGGAGGGAACATACCCAGATCGAAGGTGCGGGGGTACGTCCACCTGAGCGTCGTACGGCTTTAACCACCCGTCCGCCAGCAGATCGAAAGCGCGCGGCGGAAGACGCCCCCGCTCGCGCTCCTTCACACTCCGAAACGGGCATGACCCGCCCATGACCCTTTCCGCTCATGCGAGCAGGTAGGGCGTCGTTTGAGTTGAGGAAGTGAAGGCGAAAGGGGTGGCACGGGGTGCCACCCCTTTGGGAAGTACAGCCACACGCGGCGACCATGATCCCGCTCCTCTGAGCGCGAGCCGCATCAAACGTGGCAAGAATCACTCCGCCGCGGGTCTCCCCCGAGGGTCTGCGGGAGGGCCCGTAGGAGCGTCGGTACGAGGGCCGGCGGGAAGGTCCGTGCGCGGGTCGGCGAGCGGGCCGTTCACGCAGGCGCGCAGCACCGCCAGGTCCACGTCCTCCAGGCTCTCGGCGAAGTACCGCCCCTCCGCCGGGGGCACCGGCAGCAGCGACGGCACCACCAGCACCGCGCACCCGGCCGCCTGCGCCGAGGCGCTGCCGTCGGGCGAGTCCTCCACCGCCACGCACACCCCGGGCGCCACACCGAGGCGGTCGGCCGCCTCGCGGTACGGGTCGGGGTGCGGCTTGGTCCGTACGGTGTCGTCGGCCGAGAGCGTGAAGGCGAAGCACACGTCGGCGAGCGCCCCCGCGACCACGGAGTCCACGACGGCCCGCGGCGACGCGCTCACCAGGGCGAACGGCACCCCGGCGCGCTCCAGCCCGGCCAGCAGCCGCTGGGCGCCGGGGCGCAGCGGGGCGCCCTCCTCGACGCGCCGGAAGAACGACCCGGCCAGCTCGTCCGCGACGCGCCCGGCGTCACCGGTGCCCGCCACCCGGACGAGATGGGCGGCGGTGTCCTGGACGGCCCGCCCCACGACCTCGGGCGCGTCGGCGTCGCCGAGCCGGTGGCCGAGTCCCGCCGCGACCTCGGCGGCCGTCTCCCACCAGAGCACCTCGGTGTCGACGAGGGTGCCGTCCATGTCGAACAGCACGGCGGCGGGGAGGGAGGCGGGCGCCGACGGCGCGGGGGGTGGTGGGACCGGGGCGCTCACGCGGCCTGCCCGGCAGCCGGGGTGGCCGCCACGACGAGGACCGGGCGGTCGGCGGGGCGCACGGACGCCCGTACCCCGGGGACCAGCTCGCCGGCGTCGCGCGAGGCCAGGTCGGCCTTCACCGTGCCGCCGCCGGGCAGGTCGAGCAGGACGCGGGTGACCGAGCCGAAGAAGGACGCGGAGACGACCGTGGCCGTGCCGTCCGGGTCCGCCGTCGCGGTGACGTTCTCCGGGCGGAGCAGGACCTCCACGTCCCGGCCGGCCGGGATCTCGCCGTCCACGGGCAGGACACTGCCGGCGACCTCGACCCGGCCGCCGTCGGTGAGCCGTCCGGGCAGCCGGTTCATGGTGCCGACGAACTCCGCGACGAACGCCGTCGCGGGCCGCTCGTACAGCTCGGAGGGTGCCGCGCACTGCTCCAGCTTCCCCGCGTTGAGCACGGCCACCCGGTCGGCCATGGACAGCGCCTCCTCCTGGTCGTGCGTCACGAAGATGGTGGTGATGCCCAGCGACAGCTGGAGCCGGCGGATCTCCTCGCGCAGCGAGAGCCGGACCTTGGCGTCGAGCGCCGACAGCGGCTCGTCGAGCAGCAGGACCCGCGGGCGCAGGGCCAGCGCGCGGGCGAGCGCCACGCGCTGCTGCTGGCCGCCGGACATCTGGTGCGGGAAGCGGGCGGCGTGCGTGGGCAGGCCGACCAGTTCGAGGAGTTCGTCGGCGCGCCGGTGGCGCTCGGCGGTCGACACCTTCCGTACCCGCAGGCCGAAGGCCACGTTGTCGCGGGCGTTGAGGTGCGGGAAGAGGCTGTACGACTGGAACACCATGCCCGCGTCGCGCCGGTTGGCCGGCACCTCGGTGATGTCCTTGCCGTCCACGAGCACCTCGCCCGCGTCCGGGTGCTCGAAGCCGGCGAGGACCCGCAGGGCGGTGGTCTTGCCGCAGCCGGACGGGCCGAGCAGCGCGAGCAGTTCGCCCGGCCTGGCCGTCAGGTCGAGCCCGTCGAGGGCGACGGTGGGGCCGAACTCCCGGCGCAGGCCGCGGAATTCGACCAGGGCTCCGGGAGCGGCCGGCTCCCCGGGCCGCTCTGCGGTCGCGGTGGACGTGGATGACATGGCTACTCCTTGGCGGCGGACGAGGCGGACGGGGTGGACGAGGCGGACGGCGCGCCGGCCGCGGAACCGGCGGTGGCCGCTCCGGCGCCGCCCCCGGTGCGGGCCCCCACGCGGGAGAGCACCAGCAGCAGGAGCCAGGTGATCAGCAGGCTGAGCAGGGACACCGCGACCGAAGTCTGCGCCTCGGAACCGGAGATGGAGACGATCCACACCGCGAAGGGCCGGAATCCGAGCAGCGCGGCGATGGTGTACTCGCCGAGCACCAGCGCCAGGGTGAGGAAGGAGGCGCTGGCGAGCGCGGAGCGCAGGTTGGGCAGGATGACACGCAGGACGGTGTACGGGACCCGGGCGCCGCAGTTGCGGGCGGCCTCCACGAGGGTCGTGACGTTGATGGCGCTCAGCCCCGCGTCCAGGGAGCGGTAGACGAACGGCAGCGCCAGCACGGTGTACGCGAAGACGAGCATCAGCGGGAACGACTCGTTCTGGACGGCGATGAACGTCTGGTAGAGCGGGGTGGTGGACAGGTGGTCCGGGCCCCAGCGCAGCACGGTCGTGATGCCGCTGACCAGCGCGATCGGCGGCACCACCAGGGGCAGCATGCAGACGACCTCGACGACGGACCGCAGCCGGGGCGCGCCGAGCCGTACCGCGATCAGGGCCGGCACGGTCAGCAGCAGGACGAGGGCGATGGTCGCGGCGGCCAGGCCCAGGGAGAGGAACAGGCTCTGGGTGAAGCCGTCGGCGGACAGGATGCCGGTGTACGCGTCGAACGAGACGCCCTGTCCGGGGGTGTGGACGGTGAAGACGAACGAGGCGAGCAGCGGGACGACGAAGTAGACGCCCGCGAGGCCGAGGACGACACCGCGCCAGACACGGCGGCGGGGGCGGCGGGCCCGTACCGTACGGCTCCCGTCCTTCGGGGTGCTGTCGTGCGGGGCGGCGCTCGCGGTGGGGGTCAGTGCAGCCATCGGGTGCTCCGTCGCTGGAGGGGCAGATAGACCGCCATGACCAGGCCGGCGATCACGATCATGTCGAGGCTCAGCGCGAGCGCCACGTTCTCCTGGCCGACCTGGACGTTGCCGGACAGCGCGTCCGCGATCTTGAGGGTGACGAGCGGTACGGAACCGCCGACCAGCGCGGCGGCGGTGGCGTACGCGGCGAAGGCGCTGCCGAAGAGCAGCACGAACCCGCCGAGCAGGGTGGGCGCGAGGACCGGCAGGCCGACGTGGCGCCAGAACTGCCCGTCGGTGGCGCCGGCGTTCTGCGCGGCCTCGCGCCACTGGGGGCGCAGCCCGTCCAGCGCGGGGACGCTGATCAGGACCATCAGCGGGACCAGGAAGTAGAGGTAGATCACGGACAGGCCGGTGAAGGAGTAGAGGTTCCAGCCGAGCGTGTCGAGGTGCACGAGCTGGGTGACCACACCGGAGATCCCGAGGGTGGCGACGAACGCGAAGGCGAGCGGGATGCCGCCGAAGTTGGCGAGCACGCCGGACGCGGTGAGGACGGACTCCCGGAGCGCTCCGCCGCGCGAGGTGACGACGGCCTGGGCGATGAGCATGCCGAGGACGGTGCCGACGAGGGCGGTGAGCGCGGACAGCTCCACGCTTCCCGTGAGCGAGTTGAGGTAGGCCCCGTGGAGGGTCGTGGTGATGTTCTCGCCGGTCAGCGAGGTGGCCCGGCCCGGCTCCTTGTGCGTGACGGCCCCGTACAGCAGGGCGCCGACGGGCAGTCCGAAGCAGAGTCCGGCGAACACGAGCAGCGGCAGCGTACCGAGCCAGGCGCGCGGCGCCCGCCGCCGACGGCGTGTGCCGTCGGCGGCGCCCGGTGCGGGCAGGGTCTGGGTGGACATCAGGAGACGGCCTTGTCCCAGTTCTTGGCGAGGACGGCCTTGACGCTGTCGAGGTCCGTGGACTTGGGGAAGGTCGGCGTGCCGGAGACCTGCGGGAGGTTGGCGACGAGGGACTTGTCGACGGTGCCGTCGGCGGTCATCGAGGGCAGCAGGACCGGGCGGGCGAAGCCCTTGAGCCAGAGGTTCTGGCCCTCGGCGCTGTACAGGTACTCCATCCACAGGCGGGCGGCGGCCGGGTGCGGCGCGTCCTTGTTGATGGCCTGGGAGTAGTACTGGGCGTAGACGCCGTCCGTCGGGACGGCGACCTTCCAGTCGAGGCCCTTGGACTTGAACTCGCCGGAGTAGCTGGCGTTCAGGTAGTCCCAGTCGATGGAGATGGGCGTCTCGCCCTTCTCGACCGTGGCCGGGGTGGACTCGACGGGGATGAAGTTGCCGCTCTTCTTCAGCTTGCCGAAGAAGTCGATGCCGGGCTGGATGTCCGTGAAGGAGCCACCGTTGGCGAGGGCGGCCGCGTAGACGCCGCCGAAGGCCGAGCCGGACTTGTTCGGGTTGCCGTTGAGGGCGACCTTGCCCTTGTACTCGGGCTTGAGGAGGTCCGCGAAGGTCGTGGGGCAGACCTTGATGCGCGAGGCGTCGCAGCCGATGGAGATGTAGCCGCCGTAGTCGTTGTACCAGCGGGCCTGGGCGTCCTTCTGGGAGGCCGGGATCTTGTCGTACGAGGCGACCTTGTACGGCGCGAAGAGGCCTTCCTCGGCGCCGCTCTGGTTGAACGGGACACCGAGGTCGACGACGTCGGGGGCGCGGTCCTGGCCCTTGCGGGACTTGATCGCGTTGATCTCGTCGGCGCTGGCGGCGTCCGGGGTCTCGTTCTTGATCGTGATCTTGTACTTGGCCTCGAAGGCCTTGATGATCTCGCCGTAGTTCGCCCAGTCCGGCGGGAGGGCGATCGCGTTGAGCGTCCCCTCCTTCTTGGCGGCGGCGACAAGGTCGTCCATGGTGCCGAAGTCGGCCACGGAGGTGGCGGCCGAGGCCTTGACGCCGCCGGCGGTCTTGGCGTCGGCGGTGTCGGACTTGGCACCACAGGCGGTGAGCGCGGTGAGCGCGGCGGTGCTGAGCGCCACGGCGGCTATCAGCCTGCCGTGGGGACGGACGCGGAGTCGGGTCACGCTGTGTCTCCCGGGGAGCGAGGGTGGTCTCACTTGTTCATACAAGCTGGCATCAGTTCGCACGGCCCAGGTGTCCGGTGCGTGAACGACCGGTGGCCATGACCACACGGCCCGAGGAAGACACATATGCCCATAACGACCTGATCACGGCCGCGTACGGCCGCTCGGGCGGCACCATCCGTGACCTTTCACGCCATCTCCTCCCTGGACACACACGTTTCACGTGCGGTTAGAGTGAAGACCAGGCGGGCGACGGGTAGGTGCACCTGCGCACAGTTGGGTTCCACCGTCCGACTCAACCAGCCGGGCCGGCCGACCGACCATCGGCAGCCCGTGAACGAACGACCGACCGACCGAGGGGGCAGGCGTGCCGAGTTCGCGCTATCTGGAGATCGCGGAGGCGCTGAGGCAGGCGATCCTGGCGGGTGAGCATCCGGTGGGGGCCCGGCTGCCGTCGGAGAGCGACCTCGCGGCCCGGTGGTCCGCGTCGCGCGGCACGGTACGGCAGGCGGTGGGCCTGCTCGCCCAGGAGGGCCTGATCGGCTCCCGGCAGGGCGCGAGACGTGTCGTACTGCGCCAGGAACTGCGCCACAGCTTCCAGCAGTTGAACAGCTTCGCGCAGTGGGCGCACGCGATGGGACGCGAACCGTCCAGCCTGATCCTGAGCCGCGTGACGCGCCCCGCGAACCCGGAGGAGGCGTCCCGGCTCGGGACCACCCCGGGCGCCGAGGTGCTGCACGTGCTGCGGCTGAGACGGCTGGACGGCGAACCGGTCCTGGTGGAGCGCACGGCGTACACGGACTGGGTGGCCCCCGCCGTACGGGAGTTGCCCGACGACTGCGTCTCGATCATGAACAGCATCGCGGAGAACGCGGGCATCGTGGCCCACTACGGCGAGCACCTGATAGACGCGGTGGCGGCGGGCAGCGAGGACGCCCGCCTCCTCCGGGTCCGCCGGGGCAGCCCGCTCCTGCGCCAGCGCTACCTGACGTACACGGCGTCGGGCCGCACGATCGAGTGGACGGACGACCGCTACCGCGCCGGTACGGTGGCCTTCAGCGTCTCCAACTCGGCGGCGGCGGCCCCCCTGGCCCGCACGGCGGGCCCGGACATGACCCCGCCGCCGGGGGCGGGGTCACCGTCCCCCGGGGCAGGGTCACCGTCCTCGGCTACAGGGTCCTGACCTGCGGCGGATTGCCCTTCGACACCGAGATGTTGCCGCCCTCGACCTGGAAGTCACCCCGCACGATGAGGCCTTGGGCGGCCTTGCTGATCCAGACGGAGCCGGTCTTGCTGTACGTGACCGCCAACCCGTCCGCGAAGGTCACCCACTTCTGGAAGTCGTTGATCCCCTGGAACACGATCCGGTCGGGAAGGGTGAGCAGGAGCGGCTCGCCCTCGTGACTCAGCTTCATCCCCCCGCCCACGGCCAGGTGCCCCCGCACGACGGCCTCACCGGTGACCAGGTCGTCGAGATCGGCCTTGCCGGCCTTGAGCGTGCCCCACTCGTCCTGCCCGTCCGCGAACACCCGTACCCCGGACTTCGGGAAGTCGATCCACCCGTCACCGGTGTCCCGCCCCTGCACCCACTTGGTGTTGACGCCGTTGACGTCGGCCTTGTCGGCGTGAACGTTCCCCCACTCCCGCCCGGACCCGTGGAAGACGTTCAGCCCGGTGCCGGGGAACTCGATCCACCCGTCATCGGCACCCCGCCCCTGCACCCACTTGGTGTTCACACCGTTCAGGTCCGCCTTGTCGGCGTGAACGACCCCCCAGTCCCGCCCCTGCCCGTGGAAGACGTCGAGCCCACTCTCCGGAAACTCGATCCGCCCGTCGTCAGCACCCCGCCCCTGCACCCACTTGGTATTGACGCCGTTCACATCCGCCTTGTCGGCGTGGACGACACCCCACTCCTTCTGCTGCCCGTGGAAGACGTTCAGCCCCGTCTCCGGGAACTCGATCCAGCCGTCATCAGCACCACGCCCCCGCACCCACGTCGTAGTGACCCCGTCCACATCCGCCTTGTCGGCGTGGACGGTCCCCCATCCCCCGCTCCCGTTACGGATCTCCGCGCCGTCCGCGGAGAAGGTGATACGACCCTGGTTCACCGTCCCCTCGACCCACGGCGTACGCGTCCCGCTGCCGAACTCGGGGACCAGCGCGTGAACGGTGGTGGTGAGGAAGTACCCCTGCTCGGGCTGTCCCGGGCCGCGCGTCCCCGCCACCAGGGTGTACGTGGTGCCCCGCTTCGGCGGGACGATCGGCGACCACATGTAGGCCTGCTGCGTCACCGGGGACCCCTGGGCCGCCGTCGCGACCACCGTCTCGTTGCCCTCGGGATCACGAATCCAGTAGTCGAGGTTGTCGGGGCCGTCCCACTTCAGAATGACGTTGCCGCCCGCGTCCACATCCGCCAACGAATTCCTGTCCGGCCGGAAGTTGCGCGGAATCCTCGGAGCGGCCTGCTTCACCAACCCGAGCGTGGTCGTGAAATGGTCCCGCCGCATCGGTACGTTGTCGTCACCGCCACCGGACTTCTCCAGCACCCGCACCCGGACCAGCCCCGCCGCGCCGGAAACCGGTATGCCCTCCAGCTTGAGGACCAACGACTGGTCGTACGGCAGGGTTAACCGGCCCCCTTGCGGGTGGCGGGCCCGGAAGCGCCCGAGGCCGGCGTCCCAGCCGAAATCCGGTACCGGCTCCAGCCAGGCCGTGTAGTCCGGGTCGGCACTCGCGATGATCACCGCGGGATCGTCCGTCAGATCGGACGGACCGCTGCCGACGGGTATCTCCACGTCGATGTACTCCCACCGCACCTCGGACTGGTGGGTGTTGGAGACGATCACGTACACCGCCCCCACGGAGGGCGCTCCGGGCTGCGGCGCGGGTAGCGAGGTCGGATCGGTGACGACGGTGTAGTGCAACAAGGACGGCACGGACAGGACTCCCTTGCTCGGCGTTCGGTGACGGCCCCCGACCACAAGCCGACGGACCCGGCAACAGCACTGTCCCGCCCGCCGACCACCGAATCACCATTCAGGGACATCTGACGCAAACCCCTACCCCACTGGCCGGATCCCCGCCGACCCCACCAGAACCGGACGAACCAATTCAGCCCGCCCCAGCCCCACCCACCCCAGCAACCCCACTACCGCCCCAACTACAGCCCCGCCTCCAACCCCAACTCCAACTCCAACTCCCCAACGCTCTCCTCCCCGCTCGTCTCCCCCGTCGCCCGGAACCCGAGCCCCAGGTAAAAGCCCTCGGGGCCGTCGTCGCCGGGATGCCAGGTGACGGTCAGCCGGGTGCCGCCCCGGCGGCGGATCTCGGCGGCCACGGACTCGACCGCGAAGCGGCCGTACCCCCGCCCCTGCTCCCCGGCGGCGATGTTGAGGCGCCACAGGCCCGAGCGGATGTCCTTCCCGGTGCCGTCCCCGGCGAAGTCGATGTCGAAGAACGCCATCAGGAACCCGACCACCCGGTCCCCGTCCAGAATCAACCGCGGCCAGGCAACCCCCGGATGCACGTACGCCTCCGCCAGGGACTTCACCACCGGCGCGACCAGATGCTCCTGATCGGGCAGGACCCGCACCCCGATCGCGTCCTCCAGATTGGCGGCGGTCACCTCGGCCAGATGAAGAGTTGTCGTCATGCGGCCACCGTAAAGGGGCGGATCAAGCGGTTTTCCGAGGCCGGCGAACGGACGGCGCGTCCCTGCCGGGCCACTACCCGGCAGGGACGCGCCAGTTGGTGTCCGGCGTCAGCGCACGTCGACGAAGTCGCCGGCCGCGGAGACCGCGGTGGTGGTGGAGACACCGGCGAACGAGTAGCGCCAGTAGCCGTCGACCGTGGCCTTGGACGTGGTCTTGAGGTTGCCGTGCGCGTCGGTGGTCACGGTCTTGAGGGTCGTGTAGGTGGAGCTGGTCTTCTTGCGGAACTGGAGCTTGACGTGCTGACCGGCGTAACCGCCGTACTTGTTGGTCTCCCAGTTCGCCCGGGTGAGCGCCCCGGTGATGGTGATCGTCTTGCCCTTCTTGACCGGCTCGGGCGAGGCGTTGACCGTCAGCTTGGAGATGCGCTGTAGCGCGGGCGCGGCGAAGCCGTCCTTCTCGGCGACCGAGACCTTGGCCGGGTCCGCCTTCTCCGGGTCCTGTCCGTTGAGGTCGATGGCCACGGCGCCCGTGTGCCACGACGTACCGGCGTCGGCGTTCCAGACATCGCCCTCGCCCGCGTTGATGTCGATCGTGCCCTTGCACGTCTCGGTGGTGACGACCGAGTCCGGTCCGCTGGTGCTGGAGGTGACCTGGCATTTCGCCGGGTCCCAGCCGTCCAACTCGTTGGCCGGGTCGGCGGCGGAGCCCCGGTAGAGGAAGAGCCCGGTGAGGAAGTCGGAGGCGGCCGGGTTGGCGTTCTTCGCCACGAGTGTGTACGTGTACGGCACGTGAGCGTAGGTGGCGATGCCCAGGGCGACGGGCTTGCCGCTGTTCACGAGCACCTTCGAGAAGGTCACGTTCAGTGCGGGCGGCTGTGCGGCGGCCTTGACCGCCGCGCGGCTGCCGAAGGGCGTCGCGCCCGTTGCCGCGTGGGCCGTACGGGCGGGCTGGGCGGCCTGCGCCTGGGCGGCGAGGTGGCGCCACGGGGCGGCGGCCTGAGCCGTACCGGACGCCTGAGCGGCCGGTACGACGGCCGCGGTGAGGGCGATGGCGCCCGACACGACAGCGATGGCTGCCGTTGCGCGAATACGCATGGATCTCTCCGTAAGAAATCGCCGGGCGGACCGTCGTGTGCCCGGTACGCGCCCCGACGAAGGGGACGAGCAGTCTGTTGACCAGCCTGTTCGACCCCTGGGAGCGACAAAGGATGCATCCCCTGGAAGACCTTGGCGTTCTCTTTGACACCTCATGACACTCCAGGACAATCCGACAAACGCATCCACCTCCGCCCCTGGCCGTAGGGCACTCCCGCGCTCGCGTTCCTGGAGGCCGAGTGCGCGGACCCGGCCTCGCCGGTCTTCCCCGCACCGGACCAGGCCTGCCGGGTCCTGGAACCGGTCGGCAGCGGAGACCGTACCCACGCCAACATCGCCGCCACCGCCGGAAACCGGAGAACGCCCCTGCCCTCCGGGGCACTCTCCCCCTCCTGCGCAAACTCTCCGAGGAGAAGCGGATCCCGGCGGTCGACCACCCCCTGTCCGACAAGCCGGGCAAGCCCGCACTGCACCGGGTCGCCGACAGCAACCTGCGCCCGTACCTGGCCGCCCTGCGCGCCGCCCACGAACAGGCCCGCCGCGGCCGCGCCGTGGAACCCTGATCCGGGAGTCACTCGCCCTCGCCGCCGGAACCACCGACTTCCCCTGGCCGGAGACCGAGGCCGTGGGCGGCTGGTGGAACCGCCGTTTCGACCCGGAGATCGACCTGATCGGCACGGACAGGGCCCCGGTGGCCCGCACGGTCTTCTTCGCCGGCTCGGTCAAGTGGCTCAACACCGACCAGGCAGGACGGCTGATCACCTGGCCCGGAGAACAGCGCTGCCATCCTGTCCGATCGCGTCGCGCACGGCCTTCCAGCCTGCAAGGTAGGCAGCGAAGTCCGCCGCGACTTCCCGGAGTTCCTTGGTCGCGTAGTCACACCACAGCAGGCGGGCGCCGGTTGCGTCCGAGCGTACGAGATAGGCCTCTTCACCGTCGAAGAGCTCGGTGCCCTCGGGCAATGCGCAATAGCCGCGCGGATCGGCGCCGGCCGCGGCGAACAGCGCTGCGGCGCCCATGTCGGCCGCCGCGTGCGGCACCGGCTGCGACGCCAACTCCTCCAGCATGCGGTCGATCGCACCCTGAACCAGCCCGACAACTGCCCAGGCGTCCGGATCACCGATCTCGCCGGGCGGTGCGGTGACACGAATCCCGCAGAAGCGATGCGCGCCGTCGCTCGACGTCTCGGCGATCCAGTGCCACGCGAGAGAAACGACTCGCTCGGTCATGAACCACAGGGTATTCGCACAACTTGACCGGTCACCGGCACTCAACCGGAGCTTCGTCGTGTACGGACCGGACACATGACGGCCCTCGTCCTACCAACCCCGGCCGGTCAGACGCCCCGTCGGAGGACCAGCTCTGATCTCGGCAACGTCGAAAGCCACCCTTCTCCCGTCGCCGCTCAACTCGACGTGCGACCTGCCCAGTGAGACAGAGGTGAACGGCTCACTGCTCCAGCCCTCCATCGAGAGGTCTTTCACTCCAGACCGAGGCCTCCCTTTCGTCGACATGGAAGAAGGTCAGTTCGTACGCGGTCAACGGCGGAGGCGGTGTCCCCAGAACCTCGCCAAGCGGGCGCGGATCGGAGATGCTGAGCGACCAATCATGGACGGTCATAGAACGGCCTTCCGGTGACGGGCGGCAGCGTCTCGTACAAACGCTGATCCACGCGGCTCTCGAAGTGGCGCCGCACAGAGTACGGGTTCCCCGTTCCGGAGCGGTAGGCATTGAGGTGGCTGACCTGGAGAGCCCCCGCAGCCGCGAAATCGAGCGCATACCCGGCTCCGCGGAAATGGATCTGAACCTCAAGTCGATCGGAGCCGTCCTCAGCCCAGGCGACGGGAACTCGGTCCGGGTAGCGAGGAAGCTCTACCCGCAAGGTGAGGCCAGGGCCGTACGGACTCAGATGGACCGACCTGAGCAGCAAGCCTTCCAAAGGCGGAAGCTCGGCGTAAAGGGAAGTCAGTCGTTCGGCATCGACGAGGAGATCCGACCACACAGGGTCCATGAGGATCAGCTTATCCGAGGCGGCAATCAGACCTCGGCCACCGAGTGGTGGCCTTGGGTCCGGATTTGGCTCGCTCCGGGCCGAGTTGGCCTTACGGTCGGTCCCGGGGCGCTTCGTAGTCGGGGCAGACGGAATTGCCGCATTCGCAGCGGGGCCAGCGGAGGGCGGAGCCGGGGATCAGGTCGGCGCCTTCCGCGCCTTCGGCGGCGCGCACTCCGGGATTCGGCTTCGGCACGATCAGGGTGCCGTCCGTGCCGAATTCCTCCGTCAGCCGCGCCAGAACTCGTCGCGCGTTGCTCTTGTCCTTCATTCCGCCAACCGCCTCAGTCCGTGGAGCACCCGCTCCAACAGTTCGTCCGTCACCGGGGCGCAGGCCGCCCCGTCGTCAGGCGGCAGGAGGCGATGGAAGCCCCGGCTCTCCACGACGGCCTCCAACTGGGCCGATCCGTCGGGAGCGGGGGGTTCCAGGGCTCGGTCACACATGGGGGTTGGGCCCTCCGTCATCGCTTCATCACCGTCTGTGCAACAAGAATCGGCTTCCGCGACTACGCTCAACAGGGGGTAGCCCTTGACGGCCCGAGCATAAAGAGCGGTGATTTCACTTGGCGGGCAAGGAGTTGGATCCGTACACCAGTCCGGAGGCTTTCCTGGGCGCGGAGTTACGCCTTCGGCGGGAGGCCCGGGGGTGGAGTCAGACCAAGTTGGCCGCGGTGGCGCATATGACGGGGAGTCGTATCGCGCAGATCGAACTGGGCCTGGTTCCGGCGACGTTGGCCAACGCGACAGCGCTGGACGTGGCTTTGGAGACGGATGGGTTGTTCGCGCGGCTGCAGCAGTTCGCGAGTAGGTCGCCCAGTTCCACCGACCGGGTTCGGTCGTACGCGAACCTGGAGAGTGCCGCGACGGCCATCAGTACCTACACGTCGTCGTTCATCCCCGGGTTGTTGCAGACAGAGGGATACGTGCGGGCCCTGATCAACAACTCGCGGTTGCAGGAGAGCGACGACGAGGTGGAACGCCGGATCCAGAAGCGCCTGGAACGTCAGGAAATCCTTCGCCGGGCGAAGCCGCCTACCCTGTGGTTCGTCTTGGAGGAGGAGTTGCTCCGGCGCCCCATCTGCGGGCCCGAGGCCATGGTCGATCAGCTCGGCCACTTGGCGCAGTTGGCACACGGCTCGACGGCCGTCATCCAGATCATCCGCACCGACGTGGGTGCCCACCCCGCCCTGGGCGGCACGCTGTGCCTGCTGGACCTTCCGGACCGGCCAAGGGTGGCCTACCTTGAAGGAGCCTTTACCGGCGACCTCTTCATGAATCCGGAGCAGGTGGCGAGGTACGCCCTCGCCTATGATCACTCCCGGATCAGGGCATGCAGCCCGGCGGAGTCAGTTGATCTGATCCAGGCCGCGATGAAGGAGATCCGGAGATGAGCCTCAGCCGCAACGCCGACAACAGCTGGCGCAAGAGCAGTTACAGCAACGGCGAGGGCGGGGAGTGCCTGGAGGTGGCCGACGACCTCCCCGGTCGAGTCCCCGTGCGCGACAGCAAGAACCCCAGCGGGCCCGCGCTCGTCGTCTCCGCCTCCGCGTGGGCGGACTTCGTCGCGTACGTCACCCGCTGAGGCACACGCCCAGCGCAGCGTCACCCTCCGGACGTGTCCAGTTCCGCGTCCGCGCTCACGCCCGAGCAGTCGTACGGGTCCTTCAGCCAGCCGTCCGGCAGGACCACGCGGTTGTTGCCCGACGTGCGGCCGCGTGGGCCGTCCGCGCCGTCCGGCCACGGCTGGTCGAGGTCCAACTCCGAGAGGAGCGCCCCCAGTTCGGCCAGGGACGAGCTGATCGCCAGGCGCCGCCGCATCTCCGAGCCGACCGCGAACCCCTTCAGGTACCACGCCACGTGCTTGCGGAAGTCGATCACGCCGCGCGCCTCGTCGCCGATCCACTCCCCCAGCAGTTCCGCGTGACGGAGCATCACGGCCGACACCTCGCGCAGGCCGGGGCGCGCCGGGGCCCCCGTACCCTCGAAGGCGGCCACCAGGTCGCCGAAGAGCCACGGCCGGCCCAGGCAGCCGCGACCGACCACCACCCCGTCGCAGCCGGTCTCGCGCATCATCCGCAGCGCGTCGTCCGCCGACCAGATGTCGCCGTTGCCGAGGACCGGGATCTCCGGCACGTGCTCCTTGAGGCGCGCGATCGCGTCCCAGTCCGCCGTGCCGCCGTAGTGCTGTGCCGCCGTCCTGCCGTGCAGGGCGATCGCCGTCACGCCCTCCTCGACCGCGATCCGCCCCGCGTCGAGGTACGTGATGTGGTCGTCGTCGATGCCCTTGCGCATCTTCATGGTGACGGGGAGGTCGCCGGCGTTCGAGACCGCCTCGTGCAGGATCGCGCGCAGCAGGGGCCGCTTGTACGGGAGGGCCGAGCCGCCGCCCTTGCGGGTGACCTTCGGGACCGGGCAGCCGAAGTTCAGGTCGATGTGGTCGGCGAGGCCCTCGTCCACGATCATGCGGACCGCCTTGCCGACGGTGACCGGGTCGACCCCGTACAGCTGGATCGAGCGCGGCGTCTCCGACGCGTCGAAACGGATCAGCTGCATGGTCTTCTCGTTGCGTTCGACGAGCGCCCGTGTGGTGATCATCTCACTGACGAACAGCCCCTTGCCCCCGCTGAACTCGCGGCACAGCGTCCGGAAGGGCGCGTTCGTGATGCCGGCCATGGGGGCGAGGACCACCGGCGGGCGCACCGCGTACGGGCCGATGACCAGCGGCGACAGTGTCGCGAGCGGGGCGGCGGACGGGAACGCGGACGGGGACAGTGCTGCGGTCATCTCACCATTGTGGCCCACCGACCCCTCCCTCGGAGAATGGTTAGTTAGACGTACTATCGTGCTCATGCCTGAGCTCAGCCGCCGGCGGCGGACCCTGGTGCTGGTGATCTGCTGCATGAGCCTGCTGATCGTCAGCCTCGACAACACGATCCTGAACGTCGCCCTCCCCACGTTGCAGAAGGATCTGCACGCGTCGGTCGCGGGGCTCCAGTGGACCATCGACGCGTACACCCTCGTCCTGGCGTCCCTGCTGCTGCTCGCGGGCTCCACCGCCGACCGGATCGGCCGGCGCAAGGTCTTCATGACCGGGCTGGTGGTCTTCACGGTCGGCTCGGCGCTCTGCTCGGCCGCGCCGAACCTGGAATCGCTCGTCGCGTTCCGGATCCTCCAGGCCGTGGGCGGCTCGATGCTCAACCCGGTGGCGGTGTCGATCATCACCAACACCTTCACCGAGCGGCGCGAGCGCGCCCGCGCCATCGGCGCCTGGGGCGCGGTGGTCGGCATCTCGCTGGCGCTGGGGCCGATCATCGGCGGGCTGCTGGTGGACACGATCAGCTGGCGGGCGATCTTCTGGCTGAACATCCCGATCGGGATCACCGCGCTCATCCTGACCTGGCGGTACGTCCCCGAGTCGCGCGCGCCGAAGGCCCGCAGGCCCGACCCGGTGGGTCAGCTGCTGGTCATCGGGGTGCTGGCGACCCTGACGTACGCGATCATCGAGGCGCCCAAGTCCGGTTGGACCTCGCCCGAGATCCTGCCCTTCGCGGGCTTCTCGATACTGTCGCTGATCGCCCTGATCCTGTACGAGCCGAGGCGCGACGAGCCCCTGATCGACCTGCGGTTCTTCAGCAGCGCGCCGTTCAGCGGGGCCACGCTGATCGCCGTGTGCTCGTTCGCCGGGCTGAGCGGGTTCCTCTTCCTGAACACGCTCTACCTCCAGGACGTACGCGGGCTGTCGGCGCTCAAGGCCGGGCTGTACATCCTGCCGATGGCGGCCATGACCTTCCTGTGCGCCCCGCTGTCCGGGCGGCTGGTCGGCAACCGGGGGCCGCGGCTGTCGCTGCTGGTCGCCGGGATCGCGATGACGGCGAGCGGGGTGCTGTTCGCCGCGTTCAAGGCGGAGCAGCACACTCCGCTGCTCTTCACCGGGTACGTGATCTTCGGCATCGGCTTCGGCATGGTGAACGCGCCGATCACGAACACCGCCGTCTCCGGCATGCCCAATTCCCAGGCGGGGGTGGCCGCCGCCGTCGCGTCGACGAGCCGTCAGATCGGGCAGACGCTGGGCGTCGCGGTGATCGGGGCCGTACTGGCGGGCGGGGTGGCGCTGTCCGCCACGGGCCGGATGGCCTCGGCGGCCGGGGCGCGCGAGTTCGCGGACGCGAGCCGGCCGGCGTGGTGGATCATCACGGGGTGCGGGGCGGCGGTGCTGGTGGTGGGGTTGCTGAGCAGCGGGACGTGGGCGCGCGGGACGGCCGTACGTACGGCGCGGAAGCTGGACCCGTCGCCGGACGACCGGACGTCGGCGGCGGGGTCGCGGGCCTGAGACGCGGTCTGCCCGCGTCCGTAGGACCCACCCTCGTCCCCGCGTCCGTAGGACCCGCCCTCGTCCCCGCGTCCGTAGGACCCACCCTCGTCCCCGCGCCCGCAGGCCCCGCCCGCGCCCGTACCGTCAGAGTGCCGCCGGCTGGCGCGCCTCCAGCGTCTTCAGGGTCAGGAGCTTCTCCAGCCGGGCCCGCGTCTCCTCGTCCTCGGGGACGTAACTGACCAGCCGGGACCCGGCCGTCGGCCCGAGCCAGAGGTTCGTGTGGACGACGTTGAGCGTCCCGACGCGCGCGTTCACGAATCGCTTGCTCCGGGTCGTGTTGCCGATCACCTCGTGGCGCTCCCAGATCTCGCGGAACTCCGGCGACGCGTTCCGCAGCCGCGCGAGCAGCGCCTTCCACGGCGGCTCGGCGAGGTGCTCGGCCATGTCGGAGCGGAAGCGGGCCACGAGCGTCCGCTTGGTCTCCCGGGGGTTCATCAGGGAGGCCTGCCACTGCGCGTCGGTGAAGGCGAGCCAGATGCAGTTGCGGTCCTCGGGTGCCAGGGCGTCCATGTCGCGCATCATCAGGGCGTAGGTGCGGTTGTACGCGAGGATGTCGTACCGGCTGTTCTGCACGCAGGCCGGGAACGGCTCCAGGCGCTCCAGCATCGACCGTACGGCGGGGGTGATGGTGGCGCACGGCGTGCCGGGCGCGGGGTCCACGGCGCCGGCCAGGGCGAAGAGGTGGGCGCGCTCGCTGCGGTCGAGGAGCAGGGCACGGGAGAGGGCGTCGAGGACCTGGGCGGAGACCTGGATGGGCCTGGCCTGTTCGAGCCACGTGTACCAGGTGACGCCCACGGCGGAGAGCTGGGCGACCTCTTCGCGGCGCAGGCCCGGCGTGCGCCGGCGGATGCCGCGCGGGAGGCCGACCTGCTCGGGCAGGATGCGCTCGCGGCGGCTGCGGAGGAAGCCGGCCAGTTCGTGGCGGCGGATGTCGGGCTCGCGGAGGGGCTGCCCGTCGGGTGTCGCGTCGGGTGTCACGTCGGGCCCGTCGGATGCCACGTCGGGTCCGCCGGAGGGCGTCGTGCCACTTTCCTGCACCATCGTTGCCATTCCTCCAGGTTGCAGGAGGCCTCAGCCCATTGCCAGGTACTCCTTGTACCAGGATAAAGACACTCTGGTACCAGGCTTCCAACAGGGTGAGTCTGGCTTCCGTGAGTACAGCATCCCGTCCGCAGTCCGGTGTTCCGGCCACGGCCCCTCCCGCTTCCCCTTCTTCCTCCACCTCCGCTTCCTCTCCCGGTCCGGTGATCCACGACCACGGCCCGGTCCTCGGCAGCCTCGGCCTGTTCACCGTCCTGCTCGGAGCGGCCCTTCCCCTGATCGACTTCTTCATCGTCAACGTCGCCCTGCCGACGATCGACAAGGACCTGTCGGCGGGCCCCGCCCTGCTCGAACTGGTCGTGGCCGGTTACGGCGTCGCGTACGCCGTCCTCCTCGTCCTCGGCGGTCGGCTCGGCGACACGCTCGGCCGCCGGCGCCTGTTCATCGCGGGCATCGCGGCCTTCGGCATCACCTCGCTGGCCTGCGGTCTGGCGCCCGACGCTTGGACGCTGGTGGGCGCGCGGGTGGCCCAAGGCGCGGCGGCGGCGCTGATGCTGCCGCAGGTGCTGGCCACCATCCACGCGACGACGGCCGGGGAGCGGCGGGCGAAGGCGCTCAGCCTGTACGGCGCGACCGCGGGGCTCTCCATGGTGGCGGGCCAGATCCTGGGCGGCGTGCTGGTGGCGGCGGACATCGGCGGGAGCGGCTGGCGGGCGATCTTCCTGGTGAACGTACCGGTCGCGCTGATCGGTCTCTTCCTGGCGTTCCGTACGGTGCCGGAGACCAAGTCCCAGCAGCCCGCGCCGATCGACGTACCGGGCACGCTGCTGCTGACCACGGCCCTGGTGACGCTGCTCGTACCGCTGACCGAGGGCCGCGCGGCGGGGTGGCCGCTGTGGACCTGGATCACGCTGGGCGCCTTCCCGGTGGCCACGGCGGCGTTCCTGTGGGTGGAGCGGCGCGAGGACCGGCAGGGGCGGATACCGCTGCTGCCGCCGAGCCTGTTCCGGCTGGTCTCGCTGCGGCGCGGGGTGGGCCTGACCGTGCCGTTCGCGATCTGCTTCGGCGGGTTCATGTTCGTCCTCGCGATCGGGCTCCAGCAGGGCCTGCACATGAGCGCGGTCGGGTCGGGGCTGGCGCTGGTGCCCCTGGCGGTGACGTTCTTCGCGGCGTCGCTGGCGGGTCCGCGGCTGCTCGCGCGCTACGGCACGCGCGTACTGACGGTCGGTGCGGCGATCCAGCTCACCGGGCTGGGACTGCTGGCCCTGCGCGTCTGGCAGGACTGGCCGTCGGTCAGCGCGCTGGACCTGCTGCCGGGGGTGGCCGTGGCGGGCCTGGGCGGCGGCCTCCAGCTGCCGAACCTGTTCCGCATCGTGCTCTCCGACGTACCGCCCGAGCGGGCGGGTGTGGGCAGCGGCGTGATGGTCACGGCGCAGCAGGCGTCGCTGGCGCTGGGGGTGGCCACGCTGGGGACGCTGTTCCTGAGCCTGACGACCTCCCAGGGCATGGGGTACGCGCTGACGGTCACCCTGCTGGCGATGATGGGCCTGATCCTGCTGACGGGCCTGCTGAGCCTGCGCCTGCCCCGAACGGTGAGCTAGAGGACGGCCCGCCCGGCGCAGCCCGCCGGCAAAACGTGCCGGCGGGCAGGCGGATCGATTCTCAACGGGCCTGCGGATAGCCGATTCCGGAGATGTCTTCGGCCAGGTCCGCCAGGGTGACCTCCACGTTCAACAACGACACGAGCTCCTGATCCAGCGGCCGCAAGGCATACAGGTCACGCACCGCTCCCAGATCCACGGAGACCTCGTAATAGTCCTCGGCGAAGCTCTGGAACGCTTCGGGTGATCGGTCGACCAGTAGCTGGAACAGACCCGTCGCCCCGTCAGGGTCGACGTGGTTCGACGGGAAGTCGATCGTGCCGTGGTGCCACCGATCGTCCTTCGCCTCACGCCACAAGCAGGCCGTCACCACGGGGACGCCGTCCTCGTCGGTGAACGCCGGGTCCTCGACGAAGGGCTTGAAGGCAGCGGGAACATCGTCGATCACTCCCGGCCAGGGCCCGCCGTCGCGGCCGTACGGGCTCATCGGCGATTCGTGGCCGAAGCCCCGTATGTAGGCCCCGGCCGCCGAGAAGACGATGGACCAGTCGTCTCCTGACCCGTCGCGCATCGAGGCCATTTCCTCGCCTTCCGCCCAATCGGCGGCGAAGGAGTGGTATCGGCTCTCCCACTCCGGGCTCAGGATCGCGTCGAGCATCGCAAGCGAGCGGCACAGGTCCCGCAGGTCGGCGATGGCGGGAAGCCGGCGGGCTACGTCGTAGACAGTCACGTCCCCATCCAACCGGACCCCTCTGACATCAGCCCCGCCGCTGCCCGTCGGGGGACATCCGGTCATGCGGGTACGAGTCGGGGGCCGTGAAACGTTGATTCGCCCGATATCTTCCTTTTCATGACACAACTCACCCTCACCAGGTCCTCCGCCTCCCTGTGGCGGGTGTCCATCGAGAATCCGCCGGTCAACCTGGTGGGGTCGCAGTTCATCATCGAGTTGCGCGCGATCCTGGAGGCGGCGGAGAACGATCCGGACCTCGCGGTGATCCTCTTCGAGAGCGCCGATCCCGACTACTTCCTCGCGCACTGGGACCTCGCCGACGACGGTTCGGCGCTCGCGGGCCAGCCACCTCTGGTGGAGGGCCTGACGCCGTTCACGGACGTGCTGGTCCGCCTGAGCAAGGTCCCCGCGCTGACCGTGAGCGCGATCCGCGGGCGCGCCCGGGGGGCGGGCAGTGAGTTCGTGCTCGCCACCGACATCCGGTTCGCGAGCCGGGAGCGGGCCGTGCTGGGCCAGTTCGAGGTGACGGCCGGTGCCATCCCGGGCGGGGGCGGTGTCGCGCGCCTGCCGCGCCTGGTGGGGCGCGGGCGGGCGCTGGAGATCATGGCGGGTGGCGAGGACTTCGACGGCGAGCTCGCGGAGCGGTACGGATACGTCAACAGGGCGGTCCCGGACGCGGAGTTCGAGGCGTTCGTCGACGCGTTCGTGACGCGTGTCTCCGGGTTCTCGGTCAGTACGATCCGGGAGCTGAAGAGCGAGGTCGATCCGCGCACGCTCCCGGAGGAGGCCGAACTCGCGGCGCAGGCCCGCCTGTTCCTGGCCGCGCTGGCGACGCCCGAGGTGCGGGAGTGGGTGAGGCAGTCGTTCGAGAACGGGCTTCAGCAGGCCGGGCCGTTCGAGGAGAAGCTCGCCGAGTACTCGGCGCGGTACGCCCCGAAGCGATGAGCTGACGCGCCGCACCGCATCGCGGTGACGTGAAGCACCGCGTGCCCGTACCCAACGCCTGGCGTTGGGTACGGGCACGCGGTGTATCGCGGTGTATCGCCGTGTATCGCTGTGTGTCAGGTCAGGACGCGGGCGTCTCGGTCTCGGCCGCCCCACCCGCGGCGCCTTCGGCGCCGTCGGCCTGCTGGTCTTCGCCGCCCGCGGCGCGCTCGCGCATCTTGCGGAGCAGCTCCTGCTTCTGGTCGGCGGCGACCGCGCGGTCGGCGTTACGGGCGGGGCCGTTGCCCTGCTGGTCGGCGCGGGACAGCTTCTTGCGCTGCCCGCCGACGCCGAGAAGGTTGTTGCGGCTCTTTGCCACGGGGTTCTCCCGAAGTGATGTGAAGTGATCTGCGGAATCGTCGGTGGGGGGCGGGCCGTGGCCGCCGCGCGCTCACTCGTAGATCTGGAAGAACATGCCAGTGACGCTACCACCGGGTGGGGGGCGGCCGTCACGCGGTTATTCGCCCACATCGGCCGAAACCCCCGGACGGGTCCCCCGAAGTAGTGAATGACAGATATTGAAATCTGTCATCGGTCATGCCACTCTTGTCGCATGACATCTTCCGAGAAGACGACGCCCGTGACCACCCCCGCCTCGGGCACCCCCTCCCCCGTCCCCACCCGCCGGCTCGGCTCGACCGGCCCGCAGGTCTCCGCGCTCGGCCTGGGCGCGATGGGCATGTCCGCGCTGTACGAGGGCGGGGACCGCGCCGAGTCCCTCGCCACGCTGCATGCCGCGCTCGACGCCGGTGTCACCCTGATCGACACGGGCGACTTCTACGGCATGGGCAGCAACGAGATGCTGATCAACGAAGCGCTGCGCACCGCCCCCGCGGGCGCCCGTGAGCGTGCGGTGATCAGCGTGAAGTTCGGCGGCATGCGCGACCCCGACAACGGGTGGGGCCCGGTCGACGGCCGCCCGGCGGCGGTGCGGAACTTCGCGGCGTATTCCTTGCAGCGCCTGGGCACGGACCACATCGACATCTACCGGATCGCGCGCGTCGACCCGGCCGTGCCCGTCGAGGAGACGGTCGGCGCGATCGCCGAGCTGGTCCAGGCGGGCCATGTGCGGCACATCGGGCTCTCGGAGGCCGGCGCGGACACCCTCCGCCGGGCGGCGTCCGTCGCCCCGATATCCGACCTCCAGATCGAGTACTCGCTGATCTCGCGCGGCATCGAGGACACGATCCTGCCGACCGCCCGGGAGCTGGGCATAGGCATCACGGCGTACGGGGTGCTGTCGCGCGGTCTCATCAGCGGCCACTTCACGCCGGACCGCGAGCTGGCGGCAACCGACTTCCGGGCGATCAGCCCCCGCTTCCAGGGGGAGAACCTCCGCCACAACCTCGATCTGGTCGAGTCCCTGCGCAAGGTCGCGGAGCAGAAGGGGGTGACCGTCGCGCAGACGGCCATCGCCTGGGTGCTGTCCCGGGGTGAGGACATCGTGCCGCTGGTCGGCGCCCGTCACCGCGACCGGCTGGCCGAGTCCCTCGGTGCGCTCACCGTGACGCTCGACGCCGACGACCTGGCCGCCATCGAGCGGGCCGTCCCGGCCGGCGCGGCCCAGGGCGACCGGTACCCGAGCTCCCAGATGGCGCACCTCGACAGCGAACACTGAGCGGCGTGCGCCGCGGACAGGAGGCCGACCCGGCGGGCGGGTGGCGGGTAATGTCGACGGGTAAGGGCCGCCGTACCAGCCATGAAAGGTCGCTCCCCCGATGACCACCGAGACCCTGACCGCCGAGCGCATCCTCGAAGCGACCGAAGAGGTCCTGCGCCGTTACGGTCCGGCGAAGGCCACGGTGGTCGACGTGGCACGGCTGCTGGGTGTCAGCCACGGGAGCGTGTACCGCCACTTCCGGACGAAGGCCGCGCTCCGCGAGGCGGTCACCCAGCGCTGGCTGGAGCGTACGGAGATCACGCTGGAGAGCATCACCGACGCCATCACCCCCGGGGGCGCGGAGAAGCTGCGCGGCTGGCTCATGGCCCTGTTCGAGGCCAAGCGGCACAAGGCGGGCGACGACCCGGAGCTGTTCGCCACGTACGACACGCTCGCCCGCGAGAACAGCGGCGTGACCGAGACGCACCTGTCGATACTGACGAGCCAGCTCACCCGGATCGTCGAAGAGGGCGTGCGGGCGGGCGAGTTCACGGCGCCGGACCCGCACCGGGTGGCCGTCGCGGTCTTCGCGGCGACGGCCCGGTTCCACGACCCGACGTACGCCCCCGAGTGGCAGAAGCCGTCGATGGACGACGAGTTCAGCGCGGTCTGCGACCTGGTGGTCCGGGGCCTGCGCACCTGACCCGGGCGGCGCGGGGCGGGGGCCCGCCCGGGTCGTCGTGGACGACAGCCCGTCGCCCGGGCCGTCGCCCTCAGTCCTTCGCCGGGTTCACCGTGGCCTGGTGAGCCTCCGTCAGGTGTTCCTCGGCCTTGAGCCAGGGCAGGAACTGCGCGTTTATTCGCCAGTCGCAGGTGTCGCAGACCAGCGACCGCAGGACACCTGACTTCTGGACGCGTACGACATGCTCGCGTCCGTGCTGATCCCATCGGCGGACGGTGCTGGTGGTCGTGGACGGCATCCGAACCTCCTGTTGTGACACGTGGGCGTGCGGGCATGGGGCGTCGGCGTACCGCCAGTGTGCGACGAAGCCCCCGGCTCCGTAACGGAACCGGGGGCTTCGAGCCGGGAACGTGATACGTCAGCAGCCGAGGAGGCGGCCGCCCAGGTACGCCTGGATCTGGTCCAGGGAGACGCGCTCCTGGAGCATGGTGTCGCGCTCGCGCACGGTCACCGCGTTGTCCTCCAGGGTGTCGAAGTCGACGGTGACGCAGAACGGCGTGCCGATCTCGTCCTGGCGGCGGTAGCGGCGGCCGATGGCGCCCGCGTCGTCGAACTCGATGTTCCAGTTGCGCCGCAGGTCCTCCGCGAGGCCCTTGGCCTTCGGCGAGAGCTGCGGGTTGCGGGAGAGCGGCAGGATCGCGACCTTGACCGGCGCGAGGCGCGGGTCGAGGCGGAGCACGGTGCGCTTCTCCAGCACGCCCTTGGCGTTGGGCGCCTCGTCCTCGTTGTACGCGTCGAGGAGGAAGGCGAGCATCGCGCGGCCGACACCGGCGGCCGGCTCGATGACGTACGGGGTCCAGCGCTCGTTGTTCTCCTGGTCGAAGTACAGCAGGTCGTGGCCCGACGCCTTGGAGTGCACGGAGAGGTCGTAGTCGGTGCGGTTCGCCACGCCTTCCAGCTCACCCCACTCGCTGCCGCCGAAGGAGAAGCGGTACTCGATGTCGACCGTGCGCTTCGCGTAGTGCGCGAGCTTCTCCTGAGCGTGCTCGAACCACCGCATGTTCTCCTCGCGCAGGCCGAGGTCGCGGTACCAGTTCCAGCGCTGCTCCATCCAGTACTCGTGCCACTTCTCGTCCTCGCCCGGCTTGACGAAGAACTCCATCTCCATCTGCTCGAACTCGCGGGTGCGGAAGATGAAGTTGCCCGGAGTGATCTCGTTCCGGAAGGACTTGCCCATCTGCGCGATGCCGAACGGCGGCTTCTTGCGCGACGTCTGGAGGACCTGGCCGAAGTTGGTGAAGATGCCCTGCGCCGTCTCGGGGCGCAGGTAGGCGACCGAGCCCGTGTCCTGGGTCGGGCCGAGGTGCGTGGAAAGAAGACCCGAGAACGACTTGGGCTCGGTGAAGGTGCCCTTGTTGCCGCAGTTGGGGCAGTTGAGGTCGGCGAGGCCGTTCACCGGCGCCTTGCCGTGCTTCTCCTCGTACGCCTCCTCCAGGTGGTCGGCGCGGTAACGCTTGTGGCAGGAGGTGCATTCGGTCAGCGGGTCCGTGAAGGTCGCGACGTGGCCGGACGCCTCCCAGACCTCGGTGGCAAGGATCACCGACGAGTCGATACCGACGACGTCCTCGCGCGAGGTGACCATGGAGCGCCACCACTGGCGCTTGAGGTTTTCCTTCAGCTCGACTCCGAGCGGCCCGTAGTCCCAGGCGGCCCGCTGACCACCATAGATCTCACTGGACGGGTAGACGAAGCCACGGCGCTTGCTCAGGTTGACGATGGTGTCGATCTTGTCGGCGGCCACGGTGCTCTCTTCATTACGACGGCGACGAACGGCGAATGCCCCAGATTAGCGGCGGCCGCACCCCCTGTATCAAATCGGTATGCGGGAACGGGCAGGACCGCACGTTGTTGACAATCGTTTCCACATTAGTTGAAAATGACTGTCATGAACGTACGACGTCTGATACCCACCGCCGCCACGGCCGGAGCGGTCACGCTCGGCCTGCTGGCGCTGTCCGCCTGCTCCTCCTCCGACCCGGCCGGAGGCACGAGCGGTGGCGGGAGCGACGGCAAGCTGGCGGTGACCGCGTCGTTCTACCCCATGCAGTTCCTGGCCGAGCGCATAGGCGGCGATCATGTCTCCGTCACGACGCTCACCAAGCCCGGCACCGAGCCGCACGACCTGGAGCTGAGCCCCCGGGAGACCGCCCGGCTCGGCCAGGCCGACGTCGTGCTGTACCTCAAGGGCATCGCCCCCGCCGTCGACGACGCCATCGGCCAGTCCGGCGCGGGAAAGATCGTCGACGCGGCCTCGCTCACCACGCTGGAACAGCACGGCACCGAGGCCGGCCACGGCCACGACGACCACGCGGGCGAAGAGGACCACGGCGACGAGGACCACGCGGAGGAGTCCGCGGGCGGCAAGGACCCCCACATCTGGCTGGATCCGGTGAAGTACGCCGAGGTCGCCAAGGGCGTCGGCGCCGCCCTGGAGAAGGCGGACCCGGACCACGCCGCCACGTACCGGACGAACACCGGCACCCTCGTCGGACAGCTCGGCGCCCTCGACACCGCCTTCGAGCAGGGCCTCGCGGACACCACCACCAAGACCTTCATCACCACCCACGCCGCCTTCGGCTACCTCGCCGAGCGGTACGGCCTGGAGCAGGAGGCGATCGCCGGCGTCGACCCCGAGGCGGAGCCCAGTCCCGCACGCGTCAAGGAGCTGGGGACCATTGCCCGGCAGGACAAGGTCAGCACCGTATTCTTCGAGACGCTCGCCAGCGACAGGACCGCGAAGACCCTCGCCGGGGACGCGGGCCTGCGGACGGACGTCCTGGACCCCCTGGAGGGAATCACGGACAAGTCCAAGGGCGCTGACTACCTGGAGGTCATGGAGGCCAATCTCGCCGCGCTCCAAAAGGCTCTGGGCGCGAAGTGAGCGAGGCTCCCGGATCGAGGCGATGTGGCTTGAAACAGACGTGAAGCAGCCGACAGCGATACCGACGGAGGCGACCGGCATGGCGACGGTGAACGTGAAGGCGAACGCGAAGGCAACCGCGAAGGCGAACGCGAACGACGAGCGGCGGTCCGCGGGCCGGGACGCCCCGGGCGCCCCCGTCATCTCCCTGCGGGGCGCGACGGCCACCCTCGGCGCCCGCCCGGTGCTGCGCGGCATCGACCTCACCGTGCACCACGGCGAGGTCGTCGCCCTGCTCGGCGCCAACGGTTCCGGCAAGTCCACCGCCGTCCGCGCGGTGATCGGGCAGGTCCCGCTCACCGCCGGCGAGGTCGCGCTGTTCTCGACCCCGCTGCGCCGCTTCCGCGACTGGTCGCGCGTCGGGTACGTACCGCAGCGCACCACCGCCGAGGGCGGCGTGCCCGCGACGGTCCGCGAGATCGTCGCCGCCGGGCGCCTGTCCCGTACGGGGCTGCGGTGGCCCGGCAAGGCCGACCGGGCGGCCGTCGAGCGGGTCATCGAGCTGGTGGGCCTCGCCGACCGGGCCAAGGACTCCGTGAACGCGCTGTCCGGCGGCCAGTACCAGCGCGTGCTGATAGCCCGGGCGCTCGCCTCCGAACCCGAACTCCTGATCATGGACGAGCCGATGGCCGGCGTCGACCTGGCCAGCCAGGAGATCCTCGCGTCGACCCTGCGCGAACAGGTCGCGGCCGGTACGACGGTGCTGCTCGTCCTGCACGAACTGGGCCCGCTGGAGCCCCTCATCGACCGCGCGGTGGTGCTGCGCGAAGGCTGCGTCCTGCACGACGGGCCGCCGCCCAAGGCGGTCGGCCAGCACGCCCTGCCCGGCCACGACCACGTCCACCCCCACGCGGCCGGCGAGCCGCTCCGTACAGGACTGCTGAGCTGATGGAAATCCTCCAGGCCCCGTTCATGCAGCGCGCGCTGATCGCCGCCGTGCTGATCGGCGTCACCGCCCCCGCCATCGGCATCTACCTCGTCCAGCGCCGCCAGGCGCTCATGGGCGACGGCATCGGGCACGTCGCCCTCACCGGCGTCGGCCTGGGCTTCCTGCTGTCCTGGAGCCCCGTGTGGACGGCGACGCTGGTGTCGGTGGGCGGCGCGGTCACGATGGAACTGATCCGGGCGTACGGCCGCACCCGCGGCGACATCGCGCTCGCCATGCTCTTCTACGGCGGGATGTCCGGCGGCGTCCTGCTGATCAACCTCGCGCCGAACGGGTCGAACGCGAATCTGCTGTCGTTCCTCTTCGGCTCGTTGTCGACGGTCTCGTCCCAGGACGTGATCTCGATCTCCGTGCTCGCGGCCTTCGTGGTGCTGGTCACCGTGGGGCTGCGGCGCCAGCTGTTCGCGGTCAGCCAGGACGAGGAGTTCGCCCGGGTCACCGGGCTGCCGGTACGGACCCTGAACCTGCTGGTGGCCGTCACGGCGGCCGTCACCGTCACCGTCGCCATGCGGGTCGTGGGGCTGCTGCTGGTGAGCGCGCTGATGGTGGTGCCGGTGGCGGCGGCCCAGCAGGTCACCCGGTCGTTCGCGGTCACCTTCGTGCTGGCCGTCGTGATCGGGACGACGGTCTCGGTGGGCGGCACGGTCACCTCGTACTACCAGGACGTGCCGCCGGGCGCGACAATCGTATTGCTGGCCATCGGACTCTTCGTGGTCCTGACCGTCCTCGCCACCCCCCTGGCGAGACGGCGGGCGCGGGCCCTGACGGCGCGCGAAACGCCGGAGGGACCTGCGGAGGGACCCCGGGAGAGCCCGGTGGGGGGCACGGCGGAGGGGAACCGGTCCGAACCGGCCACGGAACGGTCCGTGAAGGCCGTCCCAGGCGCCCGGCGGGCCGGTGATGACATCGCGGTGTGACCGCGAGCTGGCAGAATGGCCCGACGTAAGCGGGCGACGCCCGGCGGATACGGGCAGAGGCAAGGAGGCACCTGTGACGACTGCGACCGGCGATGGAGCGGGCACGGCCCCCGTGCGCGGCCGATCCACCCGCCAGCGGGCCGCGGTGGCGGCGGCGCTGGACCAGGTGGACGAGTTCCGCAGCGCGCAGGAGCTCCACGACATGCTCAAGCACCGCGGCGACTCGGTCGGCCTGACGACCGTCTACCGCACCCTCCAGTCCCTCGCCGACGCCGGCGAGGTGGACGTCCTGCGGACGAACGACGGCGAGTCCGTCTACCGGCGCTGCTCGACCGGCGACCACCACCACCATCTCGTCTGCCGGATCTGCGGCAAGGCCGTGGAGGTCGAGGGCCCCGCCGTCGAGCAGTGGGCGGAGACGATCGCCGCCCAGCACGGGTACGTGGCGGTGGCGCACACGGTGGAGATCTTCGGCACCTGCGCGGAGTGCGCGGCGGCGGCGGCCAAGAACTGAGAAGCGGACGCGGAGGGGGCGTACGGACCCACGGATCTGTACGCCGCCCCGCCCGCCGCTCAGTTGTCCTGCGGCTCCTCTATCTCGTCGTCCTCACCCGTCGACAGGTTGGGCAGCGCCCCGCCGAACCGCCGGTCCCGTGAGGCGAATTCCAGGCACGCCCGCCACAGGTCCCGCCGGTCGAAGTCGGGCCACAGCACGTCCTGGAAGACCATCTCGGCGTAACTGCTCTGCCAGATCAGGTAGTTGGACGTACGCTGCTCACCGCTCGGACGCAGGAAGAGGTCCACGTCCGGCATGTCCGGGTAGTACAGGTACTTGGCGAAGGTCTTCTCGTTGACCTTGGACGGGTCGAGCTTGCCCGACGCGACGTCCCTGGCCAGCGCCTGCGCCGCGTCCGCGATCTCCGCCCGGCCGCCGTAGTTGACGCAGAAGTACAGCGTCATGGCATCGTTGTCCTTGGTCTGCTCCTGTGCCACCTGGAGCTCCTGGACCACCGACTTCCACATCTTCGGCATCCGGCCGACCCAGCGGATCCTGATGCCCAGCTCGTCCATCTCGTCGCGGCGGCGGCGGATGACGTCGCGGTTGAAGTTCATCAGGAACCGCACCTCGTCGGGCGTGCGCTTCCAGTTCTCCGTGGAGAACGCGTACAGCGAGAGGTTCTTGACGCCCATCTCCAGGCAGCCCTTGAGGACGTCGAGGACCACCCCCTCGCCGACCTTGTGCCCCTCGGTACGCGGCAGGCCGCGCTCCTTGGCCCAGCGGCCGTTCCCGTCCATCACGCACGCGACGTGCTTCGGGATCAGCTCGCTCTGGATCTGCGGCGGTACCGCGCCCGAAGGGTGCGGCTCCGGCGTCTTGTACTCGCGGCGGGAACGCCCCAGGATTCCGCGTCGTGCCATGCGCTCTTGTCTCCTCGTGCTGCGGTGCTCTTCAGGTCTTCTCCACGTACCGGAGTGAGCGCAGGCCGCGCTCCAGATGCCAGTGCAGATAGGCGGACACCAGCCCGCTGCCCTCCCTGACATGCCGTGCCTCGCACGCGTCGGCCGTCTCCCAGTCGCCGGTCAGCAGCGCGCTGAGCAGGACGACGGCCTCCGCAGAGGGTACGACGCTGCCCGGCACCCGGCAGTCACCGCATATGACCCCACCCGCCGCGACCGAGAAGAAACGGTTCGGTCCGGCGAGGCCGCACTTCGCGCAGTCGTCGAAGCTCGGCGCGTAGCCGTTGACGGCGAGGGAGCGCAGGAGGAAGGCGTCCAGGATCAGGTGGGGGGCGTGCTCCCCGCGGGCGAGCGTCCGCAGGCCGCCGACGAGCAGCAGGTACTGCTGGACGGCCGGCTCGCCCTCGTGGTCCGTGAACCGCTCCGCCGTCTCCAGCATGGCCGTGCCCGCGGTGTAGCGGGCGTAGTCGGTGACGATGCCGCCGCCGTACGGGGCGATGGTCTCGCTCTGGGTGCAGAGCGGCAGCCCGCGCCCGATCAGCTCGCTGCCGCGCGCGAAGAACTGCACGTCGACATGGGAGAACGGCTCCAGCCGCGCCCCGAACTTCGACTTCGTGCGCCGCACTCCCCGGGCGACGGCCCGGACGCGCCCGTGGCCACGGGTCAGAAGCGTGATGATGCGGTCGGCCTCACCGAGCTTCTGGGTGCGCAGCACGACGCCGTCGTCCCGGAACAGACTCATGGACCCCATTGTCCCGTACGACGGGCGCTCCCCCGCCGCTGGGACGGCTCACGCCCGTCAGGACGGTGTGCGGGCCGCTGCCAGGAGGAGTCTCTCCGTGTCCGCGACGCACAGGCGCAGGGCGCGGCCGACCGTGGCGAGCACTTCGCGTTCCGCCGGGATGTACGGGCCGTCGGCGAGGGCGATCCTGGCGCCCTGGACGAGGATCGACTCCCGGCCCGGCTGGGCGAGGTGCGGTGCGAGCGGCTCCAGCGCCTCGTGCAGCTCGATGGCGAGCGCGGCGCCGCAGGGGCCCGGGTCGATGATGAAGCGGCCCGTGTCGGCCGCCAGGGCCTCCACGAGGTCCGTCAGCTTCTCCTCCGTGCAGTCGTCGAAGCCCGCCGCGCGGACGGCGTGGACGGCCGTCTCGCGGACCGTGGAGGAGGCGGTGCCGCCGGCCACCAGGACGGCGAGCGCCACCGTGTGGACGGCGTCGCGCAGCATCGCGGAGAACCGGACCGTGGTGGGGTGGTCGAGCACGTCCGTACCGAAGTGGGCGTGGCAGGCGGCGCATTCGACGACCGGTCCCGCCGTCCCGCGCGCCAGTAGCGGCACGCCGAGGACCGTGAAGCGGCGACGGCCCGTGCGGCGGCGGTAGTTGCGGTCGCCTCCGCAGTCGGGGCAGAAGAACTCCCCGTCGCCCACTGTGTTCCAGGACGTACGAACGCCACAGATGCGCACTTTTCGGCCACTTGATCCCTGAGCTGGCAGCACGTCGCGCACCTCCGTAACGCTCCGGCAACATTGCCGCGTTGACGTGATGTTAGCCACATCTTCGAAGCGGCGTCAGCACCCCGGCGCGAGATCGCCATGAATGGCTGAACCCCGCCCACCGGTCCGGGTGGGCGGGGCTCGCGAAACCTCAGGTCAGCGGGGTGCGGAGGCCGGATCAGCGCGCGGCGCGGTTCACCGCGGAAATGACCGCCTTGAGTGACGCGCGTGTGGTGTTCGCGTCGATCCCGATGCCCCACAGGACCTTTCCGTCGATCGCGCACTCGATGTACGAGGCGGCCTGGGCGCTCGCGCCCTCGCTCATGGTGTGCTCCTGGTAGTCCAGCAGCCTGGCGTCCACGCCGACCGCGGCCAGGGCGTCGAAGAAGGCGGAGATCGGGCCGTTGCCGGTGCCGCTCAGGACCGTTTCCGTACCGTCCACGGAGGCGTGCACGGTCAGGGTGTCCTGGCCGTCGGTGCCGGTCGTGGTCTGGCCGGAAGTGAGCTGGATCCGGCCCCAGGGGTTGTCGGGGTTGGGCAGGTACTCGTCCTGGAACACGGACCAGATCTGGCCCGGGGTGACCTCGCCGCCCTCGGCGTCGGTCTTGCTCTGGATGATCCGGGAGAACTCGATCTGCATCCGCCGCGGCAGGTCCAGCTTGTGCCCGTTCTTCAGGACATACGCCACACCACCCTTCCCCGACTGCGAGTTGACCCGGATGACCGCCTCGTACGACCGCCCCACGTCCTTCGGATCGATCGGCAGGTACGGCACCGCCCACTCGATCTCGTCCACACCCTTCCCCCGGGCCGCCGCGTCCGCGGCCATCGCGTCGAAGCCCTTCTTGATCGCGTCCTGATGCGAACCCGAGAACGACGTGTAGACCAGATCGCCCGCGTAGGGATGCCGCGGGTGGATCTCCATCTGGTTGCAGTACTCACTGGTGCGCCGGATCTCGTCGATCTGCGAGAAGTCGATCTGCGGGTCGACGCCCTGGGAGAAGAGGTTCATCCCCAGCGTCACCAGGTCCACGTTGCCGGTGCGCTCGCCCTGCCCGAACAGACACCCCTCGATCCGGTCGGCCCCGGCCATCAGCGCCAGCTCGGCGGCGGCGACGGCCGTACCCCGGTCGTTGTGCGGATGCACCGACAGGCACACGAACTCACGACGCGACAGGTTCCGCGACATCCACTCGAAGCGGTCCGCGTGGGTCGAGGGCGTCGAACGCTCCACCGTGGCCGGCAGGTTGAGGATGATCTCGCGGCCGGCCTCCGGCTGCCAGACGTCCATGACCGCCTCGCAGACCTCCAGCGCGAAGTCCAGCTCGGTGTCGGTGAAGATCTCCGGGCTGTACTGGTAGCCGAAGATCGTCTCGGGGCCGAGGATCTTCTCCGCGTACTCCATCACCAGCCGCGTACCGTCCACCGCGATCTGCCTGACCTGCTCCTTCGTCCCCCGGAACACCACCCGGCGGAAGGTGGGCGCGGTCGCGTTGTACAGATGCACCGTCGCCCGGTGCGCGCCCCGCAGGGACTCCACCGTGCGCTCGATCAGCTCCTCACGGGCCTGGGTCAGGACGGAGATCGTCACGTCCTCGGGGATCGCGCCTTCCTCGATGATCGACCGCACGAACGCGAAGTCGGTCTCACCCGAGGACGGGAAACCCACCTCGATCTCCTTGTAACCCATCCGCACCAGCAGATCGAACATCTCCCGCTTGCGCGCCGGGGACATCGGATCGATCAGCGCCTGATTGCCGTCGCGCAGGTCGGTGGACAGCCAGCGCGGCGCGGTGGTGACCCGCTTCTCCGGCCACGTACGGTCCGGGATCGCCACGGCCTCGTACCGGCCGTACTTGTGAATCGGCATCCCGGAAGGCTTCTGGGTGTGGGTCGCGTTGGTCACGGGCGTGGGGCGACCGACAGAAGTGACGGAAGGCTCAGACATTGCGCAGGGCTCCTCGTGTGTCCGCTGGGACGGCCGACGGGGCGGGAAAACCGCAACACCAGACTCCGCGGGGAGGGGGTCGGCCTGCGACTACAGACCCTCGCCGCGGCAGCTAAGGAGAAGCAGCCCGTAACGCATGATGCCTGGCACTGTATCCGAGGCGGCCCGCCCCGGACCGTCCGTATCAGTATGCGGGACCGAATACCGGCAGATCACTCCATTTCAGCCATCATGGTGGCATTGAGTGACAGAGCGCGCACGTGGTGCCACATTCCTCTCATGGATGCCAACCGTTCCGCAGTCCCGCACCCCGTCTTCTGCACGATCGTGCCGCCGCACGTGCTCGACAAACTCGCCAGGGCCGACGACCCGGCCCTCTCCGGGCCCGCCCGCCGCACCCTGGAGGCGGACGCCGCGCGCCGTACGCGCCGCGCGCTCACGACCACCCTGGGCGCCCCCGCGACCCCCGACGCGCCGACCGGCCGGCCCGAGCGGACCATCCACGACTGCGGGAACCGTACGGCCCTGCCGGGCAGGAAGGTCAGGTCCGAGGGCGACGAGCCGGGCACGGACGCCACCGTCAACCGGGCGTACGGCGGGCTCGGCGCGACGTTCGAGCTGCTGCTGTCGGCGTACGGGCGGGACTCGCTGGACGGCGCGGGGCTGCCGCTCGTCGCGAGCGTCCACTACGACCAGGACTACGGGAACGCGTTCTGGGACGGCGAGCAGATGGTGTTCGGCGACGGGGACGGGGAGATCTTCCTCGACTTCACGCTGCCGGTCGACGTGATCGCGCACGAACTGGCCCACGGCCTGACGCAGTACACCGCCAACCTGAGCTACTACGGGCAGCCGGGCGCCCTCAACGAGTCCGTGTCCGACGTCTTCGGCTCCCTGGTCAAGCAGTACACGCTGGACCAGACGGCCGCCGAGGCGGACTGGCTCATCGGCGCCGGGCTGCTCGCCCCGCGCGTCTCGGGAGTCGCCCTGCGCTCGATGAAGGAGCCGGGCAGCGCGTACGACGACGACGTCCTCGGCAAGGACCCGCAGCCGGGGTCGATGGACGACTACGTGCGGACGGGACGCGACAACGGCGGCGTGCACATCAACTCCGGGATCCCCAACCGGGCGTTCCACCTGCTCGCCACGCAACTCGGCGGGAAGTCCTGGGAGCGGGCGGGGCAGATCTGGTTCGACGTGCTGACCGGCGGCGGCCTGGAGGTCGACGCGAACTTCACGGAGTTCGCCGGGCAGACGGTCGCGGCGGCGCGTACCCGCTTCGGGGACGGCACGCCGGAGCACGAGGCGGTGCTGAAGGCCTGGACGGAGGTCGGGGTCAGCACGGCGTGAGCGGCGCCCGGGGTGCGTCGCCCTCCCCACGGGCGCCCCGGTTGCGTTAGACAGGACCCATGCGGATCGACGTACGGCGCACAGGCGGTTTCGCGGGCATCGAGCGCAGGGCCGGGATCGACATCTCGGCCCTGCCCGACGCGGCGGGCTGGCGGGCCCTCGCCGAACAGGCGCTGGCCGACGCCCGGGAAGCGCCCCGGTCGGTCGTGCCCGACGGTTTCAGCTATACGGTCACGGTCGACGGCCGCGTCTTCCGCTGCGCGGACCCGCACCTGTCCGACGCGCAGCGCGCGCTCGTGTCACGCGTCCTCAAGGAAGGCGCCTGACGCCGTCGCCGCCTCGAAGGTGTCGCCCGCGCCGACCGCGAAGTCCCGTACGGCGGCGTCCAGGAAGGCCCGGTGGCCGTACCGCCCGGGGAGGTACCCGGTCCGCTCCAGCTCGGCCATCCCGTGCAGCAGGCACCACAGTCGGCGGACGAGCAGGCCTTCGTCGGCCTGACGGAACCGGCCCGCCGCGACCGCGCGCTGGATCGCGCCGTTCGGCACGCGGAGCACGTACAGACCCATCTCCCGGTGCGCGACGCCCGGTTGGAAGCCGGAGAGTCCCGAGCCGCCGAACAGCACGGCGTAGACGTCGGGTTCGGTGAGGGCGAACTCCCGGTACGCGCGGCAGAGCGCGAACAGCTCGGCGACCGGGTCGTCCTCGTCCTCGTCGACCTCCCGCAGCCGCTCCAGGAAACGTGCGAACCCCTCGCGCAGGACGTCGGTGGGATCAGTGGTCGACACGACAATCAGAATATCGGCATATCGGGCCGACAGGGCAGGGTGCCCGGATACGGGACCACTTCCCCGGAAGGTTCCGTGTCCGCCCTCCGGAGCGGCCGGGAGTCCGGCCCCCGGGACCTCAGAAGCCCAGCTTGCGCAGCTGCTTCGGGTCGCGCTGCCAGTCCTTGGCGACCTTGACGTGCAGGTCGAGGAAGACCGGCGTACCGAGCAGCGCCTCGATGTGCTTGCGGGACTTCGTCCCGACCTCCTTGAGCCGCTTGCCCTTCGGGCCGATGATGATGCCCTTCTGACTGGGCCGCTCGATGTAGACGTTGGCGTGGATGTCGAGCAGCGGCTTGTCCGCCGGGCGGTCCTCGCGCGGCAGCATCTCCTCGACGACCACCGCGATCGAGTGCGGCAGCTCGTCCCGTACGCCTTCCAGCGCGGCTTCCCGGATCAGCTCGGCGACCATGACCATCTCGGGCTCGTCCGTGAGGTCGCCCTCCGGGTAGAGCGGCGGGCTCACGGGGAGCAGCGGGACGAGGAGGTCGGCGAGGAGACCGACCTGCTGGTCGCCGACCGCCGACACCGGGACGATCTCGGCCCACTCCAGGCCGATCTCCTTGCCGAGCTGGTCGATGGCGATGAGCTGCTCGGCGAGGGTCCTGGACTCGACCAGGTCGGTCTTGGTGACGACGGCGACCTTCGGCGTCTTCTTGATCCCGGCCAGTTCCTTGGCGATGAACCGGTCGCCGGGGCCGAGCTTCTGGTCGGCGGGCAGGCAGAAGCCGATCACGTCGACCTCGGACCAGGTGGCGCGCACGACGTCGTTGAGGCGCTCGCCGAGCAGTGTGCGCGGCTTGTGGAGGCCGGGGGTGTCGACCAGGATCAGCTGCGCCTCCGGCCGGTGGACGATGCCCCGGACGGTGTGGCGGGTGGTCTGGGGCCGGTTCGAGGTGATGGCCACCTTCTGACCGACCAGAGCGTTCGTGAGGGTGGACTTGCCCGCGTTGGGGCGGCCGACGAAGCAGGCGAAGCCGGCCCGGTGAGGGGCTTCGGGTGCCTCGGACGAAGAGGGGGTACGAGCGCTCATGGCGCCCATTCTCCCCGATCCCGCACGCCCCGCCGACCAGCCACCGACGGGACGCGCCCCGGGCGCCCGGCAACGGGAGGGCGACGCCCCGCCGTCAGCCGGCCTGGACCGTGACGCGGGGGACGCCGTCGGGGCCCGCGAGCAGCACGGGCGTCAGGTCACCGCCGAGGTCGCGTACCGCGGCGCGGTCCTCGTCGGGGACGGTGGTGGACTCCGAGACGACCGCCGCGGCCTCCAGGGAGTCGGCTCCGCTGGCGACCGCCATCGCGACGGCCGTCCTGAGGGCGCTGAGCTTGAGGGAGGGGAGGTCGACCGTGCCGGCCACGTACGTCCTGCCGGTGTTGTCCCGTACGGCCGCGCCCTCGGGCACGCCGTTGCGGGCGCGGGCGCTGCGGGCCAGCGTGATGATCTTGCGGTCCTCGGGGTCGAGATCGGGACCGGGGCCGGTGCTCTGCGTCATGGGGTGAGCATAGGAGATCGCTCTCAGGGGCGGTCGAGCCGGAGCCGGTCCGCCCTGGGGAGGCCGGCGACGACCAGGTCGTACGAGTCCTCGATCAGTTCGCGGACCATCCGGGCGGGCAGGCCCGCGACCGTCACCGTGTTCCAGTGGCGCTTGTTGAGGTGCCAGCCGGGGGCGATCTCGGGGTGGGCCGCCCGCAGGCGGACCGCCTCCTCGGGATCGCACTTGAGCGAGATCTTGAGCGGGCGCTCCTCGGGGGCGCAGAACGCGAAGATCTTGCCGCCGACGCGGAAGACGGTCAGGCCGGGGCTGCCGGGGAACGGGACGTCGGACGACGTCCCGTTCAACTCCAGGCAGCAGGCCCGCACCTCGTCCGCCGTCATGCCGGGGGAGGACGCGGGCTCGGCTGCCGTCACGGGTTCGGCTGCCGCGCCGGCTGCGGCTCCGCCAGGACCGTCACGATCTTGTTCCGGCGACCCGCCGGCGACTCCGCCGTCAGCCGCAGCGTCCGCCCGTCCGGCAGGTCGACCTCCGCGCTCGCCCCGGCGATCGGCACCCGGCCCAGCGCCTTCGCGAGCAGCCCGCCGACCGTCTCCACGTCCTCGTCGTCGAACGCGTCGAGCCCGAACAGCTCCCCGAGGTCCCCGATGTCGAGCCGGGCTGTGACCCGGTACGAGCCGTCGCCGATCTCCTCGACCGGGGGCAGCTCACGGTCGTACTCGTCCGTGATCTCCCCGACGATCTCCTCCAGGATGTCCTCGATCGTGACGATCCCGGCCGTACCGCCGTACTCGTCGATGACCACGGCCACGTGGCTGCGCTCCTGCTGCATCTCGCGCAGCAGGTCGCCCGCGTTCTTCGTGTCCGGGACGAAGGCCGCCGGGCGCATCGCCGTCGAGACGAGGTCGGCCTCCGAGTCCCGGTTGATGTGGGTCTTCCGCACCAGGTCCTTGAGGTAGACGATCCCGACGATGTCGTCCTCGTTCTCCCCCGTGACCGGGATGCGCGAGAAACCGGAGCGCAGCGCCAGGGTCAGCGCCTGACGGATCGTCTTGGACCGCTCGATGGCGACCAGATCCGTGCGCGGCACCATCACCTCGCGCACGAGCGTGTCCCCCAGCTCGAAGACGGAGTGCACCATCCGGCGCTCGTCGTCCTCGATCAGGGACTCCTGCTCGGCCAGGTCGACCATCGCGCGCAGCTCGGCCTCACTGGCGAACGGCCCCTTGCGGAAGCCCTTGCCGGGCGTGAGCGCGTTGCCGAGGAGGATCAGCAGCTGCGGGATCGGGCCCATGACCCTGGCCAACGGCAGCAGCACGTACGCGGACGCCGTGGCCACGTTCAGCGGGTGCTGGCGGCCGATCGTGCGCGGCGAGACCCCCACCGCGACGTACGACACCAGGACCATGACGCCGATCGCGACGACCAGCGCCACCCACGTCTGGTCGAACCCGTTCAGGCAGACGTACGTGACGAGCACCCCGGCGGCCATCTCGCAGGCGACGCGCACCAGCAGGGCGACGTTCAGGTAGCGCGTGGGGTCGGCGGCGATCTGGGCGAGCTTGGCCGCGCCCCGGCGCCCGGACCGGACGGCCTCGGCCGCCCGGAAGCTGGAGACGCGGGCGAGCCCCGCCTCGGCCGACGCCGCCAGCCAGGCGACGACGACCAGGGCGACGGCCCCGACGATCAGTTGGGCGGTCACGAGACGGTCGGCGCGGGCGAGGGCCCTTCGAGCCCGTGCTCGGACCGCCACCCGTCGACGATCGCGGCCTGGAGGCCGAACATCTCGGCCTTCTCGTCCGGCACCTCGTGGTCGTACCCGAGGAGGTGCAGCACCCCGTGGACGGTGAGGAGTTGGAGCTCCTCGTCCATGGAGTGCCGCGTCGGGGCCTCCTCGCCCTGCTTCTTGGCCACCTCGGGGCAGAGCACGATGTCACCGAGGAGCCCCTGCGGGGGCTCCTCGTCGTCCTTGGCCGGCGGACGCAGCTCGTCCATCGGGAAGGACATGACATCCGTGGGACCCGGCAGGTCCATCCACTGGAGGTGCAACTGCTCCATCGCGGCCTCGTCCACCACGATCACCGACAGCTCGGAGAGCGGGTGGATGCGCATCCGGGTGAGCGCGTAGCGGGCGACGTCGAGAATCGCCTGCTCGTCGACCTCGGTGCCTGACTCGTTGTTGACGTCGATCGACATGGTGCGGTGTGACTCTCCCGGTTAGTGCCGCGCGGGCCTCGTCCAGCGGGTTCAGCGGTGCTGTTCGTTGCCGTTGCGGCTGTCGTACTGCTCGTAGGCGTCGACGATACGGCCGACGAGCTTGTGCCGTACGACATCCTCCGACGTCAGCCGGGAGAAGTGCACGTCCTCGACCCCTTCGAGGATGTCCTGCACCTGCCGCAGACCGCTCTTCGTGCCGCCCGGGAGGTCCACCTGCGTGACGTCACCCGTGATCACGATCTTCGACTCGAAGCCGAGGCGGGTGAGGAACATCTTCATCTGCTCGGGGCTGGTGTTCTGCGCCTCGTCCAGGATGATGAACGCGTCGTTCAGGGTGCGGCCGCGCATGTACGCCAGCGGCGCGACCTCGATCGTGCCCGCCGCCATCAGGCGGGGGATCGACTCGGGGTCGAGCATGTCGTGCAGCGCGTCGTAGAGCGGGCGCAGGTACGGGTCGATCTTCTCGTAGAGCGTCCCCGGCAGGAAGCCGAGCCGCTCCCCCGCCTCGACGGCGGGCCTGGTCAGGATGATGCGGCTGACCTGCTTCGACTGGAGGGCCTGGACCGCCTTGGCCATGGCCAGATAGGTCTTGCCCGTGCCGGCGGGGCCGATGCCGAAGACGATCGTGTTCTTGTCGATCGCGTCGACATACCGCTTCTGGTTGAGGGTCTTGGGGCGGATCGTGCGTCCACGACTGGACACGATGTTCTGCGTGAGCACCTCGGCGGGGGTCTCCTCGCCGTCGGCCCCGCCGTTCTCGCTCGCCCTGAGCATGGCGATGGAACGTTCCACTGCGTCCTCCGTCATCGGCTGACCGGTGCGGAGCACCAGCATCATCTCGTCGAGCAGGCGCTGGACGAGCGCGACGTCCGTCGCGCTGCCTGTGGCACTGATCTCGTTTCCCCGGACATGGATGTCTGCGGCCGGGAACGCCTTCTCGATCACACGCAGCAGGGAATCCCTCGAACCCAGGACCATCACCATCGGGTGGCTGTCGGGGACGGTGAACTGGGCACGCGCCTGCGCCGGTGCGGGGGTCGGGTCTGTAGGTGTCTGAGTCATGGGCCGGCACTGTGGCCTGCACATACCTCCCGTTGCAGGGTTCTCGCCGCTCGACAACCTCTGGACCACCAGCCTACGACTCCGCACCGACAACACCGTAGGACTTTTCCGCGCGCCTTCGACGCGCCCTTTCCCCGCGCCCCGCCACGCCCCCGGACGGCACCCCGCCGCGACCCGTCAGCCGACGCTGCCGAACCCGATGGTCGGTACGGCCCTGCGCAGCGGCCACGGCCTGCTCGGCGCGGGCAGCAGGTCCTCCAGGAAGCCGTACCGCCGCAGCGCCGCCGGGTCTTGGTCGGCGACCCCCTGCACCGACCGCCACCAGGTCGCCACCTCCGACCAGCCGGGCGCGGAGAGCGACCCGCCGAACTCCTGCACCGACAGCGCGGCGGTCAGCCCGGCGAACGCGAGCCGGTCCGCGAGCGGCCAGCCGGCGAGCGTACCGGTGACGAACCCGGCCACGAAGACGTCCCCCGCGCCGGTCGGGTCGAGGGCCTCCACCGCGATGGCGGGGACCCGCGCGCTCTCGCCGGTGCGCCCGTCCACGGCGTACGCGCCCTCCGCGCCCAGCGTGACCACGGCGACCGGCACCTTCTCGGCCAGCTTCCAGGCGGCCTTCCTGGGGTCGTCGGTCCGGGTGTAGCGCATCGCCTCCGCGGCGTTGGGCAGGAACGCCTCGCAGTGCTCCAGGTCCACGAGCCCGGCGAGGTCCCAGCGGCCGGAGTCGTCCCAGCCGACGTCCGCGAAGATCAGCGACCCGTGGGAGGCGGCCCGGCCGATCCAGGGGTCGCCGCGGCCCGGCAGCAGGGCGGCGATGGCGGCCCGGGCGCGCGGCGGGCACTCGGGCAGGGCGCCCTCGGGCGGCGGGGCCTCGTGGCCGTGCGAGACCATCGTGCGCTCGCCCTCGTACGCCATGGAGACGGTGACCGGCGAGTGCCAGCCGGGGACCTTGCGGGACCCGGACAGGTCGATGCCCTCGCCCTGCTCCAGCGCGTCCCAGCAGTACTCCCCGTAGTGGTCGTCGCCGAACGCGGCGGCGAGCGAGGTCCGCAGTCCGAGGCGGGCCAGGGCGGTGGCCATGTTGGCGATCCCGCCGGGGCTGGAGCCCATCCCCCGCGCCCAGGACTCGGTGCCGCGCACGGGGGCGGCGGCCAGGCCGGTGAAGACGATGTCGAGGAAGACCGTGCCCGTGAGGTAGACGTCGCACCGCGGATCGTCCGGGGCGCGCAGCCCGCCGAGCGGGTCGACGGCGGCGGTCCGGTCCTGCGGATCTCCGGCGGGTGGGGTGGATGTGGTCACGGCGTGCTCCCCGGTCGCGTGCGGATCCGGACAGTCTGCCCGATGCGCGGCGTGGCGGCAGGTTGGCCGGTCCGGGGCGCTTCCGTGTCCCGGGAGGCGGGGACGGACCGTCCATTTCAGGCCGTCGGGGGCGGGGTCGGGCGCGGTACGGCGGTCAGGCGCCGCGTCGCGGGAGCGGGACCCGTACCAGGTCGGCCGCCACGGTCAGTTCGCCGGTGAAGCCCGCCGCCCGCGCCTGCCGCGCGAACGCCTCCGGGTCGCCGTACCGCTGTGAGAAGTGGGTGAGCACCAGGTGCCGTACGCCCGCGTCCCGCGCCACCCGCCCCGCCTGGCCCGCCGTGAGGTGGCCGTGGTCGGTGGCGAGGGTCTCGTCCTCGTCCAGGAACGTCGACTCGATCACCAGCATGTCGCACCCCTCGGCGAGCGTGTGCACGCCGTCGCAGAGCCGGGTGTCCATGACGAACGCGAAGCGCTGTCCGGTACGGATCTCACTGACCTCGTCGAGCGTGACCCCGCCCAGGACGCCGTCCCGGGCGAGGCGGCCGACGTCCGGGCCCTTGATGCCGTGCGCGGCCAGCCGCTCCGGCAGCATCCGGCGCCCGTCGGGCTCGGTGAGGCGGTAGCCGTACGACTCGACGGGGTGCGAGAGGACGTGTGCCTCCAGCGTGTACGCGGCGGTCCGCGCGAGGACGCCGTCGCCGGTGACCGGCGCCTCGGTGAGCCGGACGGTCTCGCGGTAGGCCGTCGCGTACCGCAGCCGTTCGAAGAAGTGCTGCCCGCTCGCCGGGTAGTGCGCGGTGAGCGGGTGCGGGACCCGGTCGAGGTTGATCCGCTGGATCACCCCGGCCAGCCCGAGCGCGTGGTCTCCGTGGAAGTGCGTGACGCAGATGCGGTTGATGTCGTGCGCGGCGACCCCGGCGCGGAGCATCTGCCGCTGGGTGCCCTCGCCCGGGTCGAAGAGCAGGCCCTCGCCGTCCCAGCGCAGCAGATAGCCGTTGTGGTTGCGGTGGCGTGTGGGCACCTGGCTGGCGGTGCCCAGGACGACCAGTTCCCGTACGGACAAGGCGGTTATCCAGGGGGCCAGTTGAGACCCCGGCCGCCCAGCAGGTGGGCGTGCGCGTGGAAGACGGTCTGGCCGGCGCCGCTGCCGGTGTTGAACACGATCCGGTAGCCGGTCGCGTCGGCCTTCTCGGCGGCGGCTACGGCCCCGGCCTCGGCCAGCACGTCGGCGGCGACCTGCGGTTCGGCGGCGGCGAGCGAGGCCGCGTCCGGGTAGTGCACCCGGGGGATGACGAGCACGTGGGTGGGGGCCTGCGGGTGGATGTCCCGGAAGGCGACGGTGGTCGCCGTCTCGCGGACCACGGTGGCCGGCACGTCCCCCGCCACGATCTTGCAGAACAGGCAGTCGGCCTGTGGTTCTCCGGCCATGGGTCCTGGCCCTCCTCGAATCCGGCGATGACGGTGTCGGTGACGACGGCGATCACGAACCGCCCATGCTAGCGGGCGGGAGCCGTACGGATCAGGACCAGCGGCCGGTACGGGACATGACCACGGCCACCGCCGCCGTCCCCGCCGTGGACGTACGCAGCACACTGCGGCCCAGCCGGTACGGCTTCGCCCCCACCGCCGCGAAGGCCGCCAACTCCTCGGGGGACACGCCCCCTTCGGGCCCGACGACCAGGACCACCGACCCCTCGCGGGGCAGGTCGGCCGAGGCCAGCGCGGCGCTCGCGGCGTCCCGGTCCTCGTGCAGGACGGCGGCGAAGTCGGCCGTCGCCAGCAGCGCGGCGACCTGCTTCGTGGTCATCGCGTCCGCCACCTCGGGGAACCGCACCCGACGCGACTGCTTCCCCGACTCCCGGGCCGTGGACCGCCACTTGGCGAGCGCCTTGGCCCCGCGCTCCCCGTTCCACCGCGTGACGCACCGGGAGGCCGACCACGGGACGACGGCGTCCACGCCGGTCTCCGTCATGGTCTCGACGGCCACCTCGCCCCGGTCGCCCTTGGGCAGGGCCTGGACGACGGTGATGTGCGGGCTCCCGGGCGGTTCCTCGGCGTACGCGTCGAGCTGGACGATCAGCCGGTCCTTGCCCTCGGTCCCGAGCACCACGGCGTCCGCCCAGCGGCCCCTGCCGTCGGTCAGGACGACGTCCTCGCCGGCGTGCAGCCGCTTCACGGCCACGGCGTGCCGCCCCTCGGGGCCGTCCAGGACGAAGCGTCCGGCGGGTCCGGCGTCGAAGCCGTCCACCACGAACACCGGGGCGGTCACGAGGCGTTGCCCGGCCGGCCGAGGGTCTCGACGGCCGTCTCGAACTCGGTGACGAGGACGTTGACCAGGGTCGCGGCCGGCAGGTCCCGGGCCAGGCGGTGGCCCTGTCCGGCCCACAGCGCCATGCCCTGGGCGTCGCCGACCTTGGCCGCGGCCTTGCGCAGTCCGGAGGTGAGGTGGTGCACCTCGGGGTAGGCGGCGGGGGCGTACTTGCCGTGCTCGCTCATGAAGCGGTTGACGAGGCCCCGGGCGGGGCGGCCGGAGAACGCGCGCGTGAGCTGCGTCCGTACGAACAGCGGGTTGGTCATGGCGTCCTTGTGCAGGTCGCTCGCGCCGGACTCGGGGCACACCAGGAACGCGGTGCCGAGCTGCGCGGCCTCGGCGCCCGCCGCGAGGACCGCGGCGATCTGGCCGCCGCGCATGATGCCGCCGGTCGCGATGACCGGGAGGTCGACGGTCTCCTTGACCAGGGCGAGCAGCGAGAGCAGGCCGAGGCCCACGCCGTCGTTCTCCGGGTCGTCGCGGTGGGTGCCCTGGTGTCCGCCGGCCTCGATGCCCTGGACGCAGACCACGTCGGCGCCGGACCACTGGGCGGTCTGGGCCTCCTCCGGGGTGGTGACGGTGACGACGGTGAGCGTGCCGACCTTCGCGAAGGCGTCGAGGGTCGTACGGGTGGGGCAGCCGAAGGTGAACGAGACGACCGGCACCGGGTCGTCCAGCAGGATCGCGAGCTTCGCCTCGTACCCGTCGTCGCGGCCGCTCTCCGGGTCGCCGAGGGGGGTCTCGTACCAGGTGGCCTCACCGGCGAGCTGGTTGCGGTAGACCTCCACGACCCCGGCGTCCGCGTACTGCGGCTGGGGCATGAAGAGGTTCACGCCGAAGGGGCGCGAGGTGAGACCACGCAGGTGCTTGATCTCCTCGTACATGACATCGACCGATTTGTACCCGGCGGCGAGGAAGCCGAGCCCCCCGGCGTCGGAGACGGCCGCGGCGAGCTGCGGGGTGGAGGCACCGCCCGCCATGGGGGCCTGCACGATGGGGTACCGGCAGAGGTCGGTCAGTGCGGAGGACATGCGAAGCATGGTGCCATGCCGCTCTCCGAGCTCCGAATCCGGCCAGGGCTTGGGCCACGGCCTCGGAGCTGTCCGGGCGGCCTACCGCCGCACCCGTGTCCTCAATCGCCGGACGGGCTTGAAAGCCCGTCCGGCGATTGAGGACGGAACGGCGACCGGCCTCACGCGGTCACAGGACTAGCGCCCGTTGAACGCGTCCTTCAGGCGGGAGAACAGGCCCTGCTGGCCCGGCTGGAACTGGCCCAGGGGGCGTTCCTCGCCGCGCAGGACGGCCAGCTCGCGCAGCAGGCGTTCCTGCTCCGCGTCCAGCTTCGACGGCGTCGTGACCTCGACGTGCACGATGAGGTCACCGCGCCCGCCGCCGCGGAGGTGGGTGATGCCACGGCCGTGCAGCGGGATCGACTGCCCCGACTGCGTGCCGGGCCGTACGTCGATGTCCTCCACCCCGTCCAGCGTCTCCAGCGGACACTTCGTGCCCAGCGACGCGGCCGTCATGGGCACGGTGACCGTGCAGTGCAGGTCGTCGCCGCGCCGCTGGAACACCGCGTGCGGCAGCTCGTGGATCTCCACGTACAGGTCACCGGCGGGGCCGCCGCCGGGGCCGACCTCGCCCTCGCCCGCGAGCTGGATCCGCGTGCCGTTGTCGACGCCCGCCGGGATCTTGACCGTGAGCGTGCGGCGCGAGCGGATCCGCCCGTCGCCGGCGCACTCGGGGCACGGCGTCGGCACGACCGTGCCGAAGCCCTGGCACTGCGGGCAGGGCCGCGAGGTCATGACCTGGCCCAGGAAGGACCGCGTGACCTGCGAGACCTCACCGCGTCCGCGGCACATGTCGCAGGTCTGCGCCGAGGTGCCCGGCGCCGCCCCCTCGCCCGAGCAGGTCGTGCAGACCACGGCCGTGTCGACCTGGATGTCCTTGGTGGTGCCGAAGGCCGACTCGTTGAGGTCGATCTCCAGCCGGATCATCGCGTCCTGGCCGCGCCGCGTCCGCGAGCGCGGCCCGCGCTGCTGCGACGTACCGAAGAACGCGTCCATGATGTCCGAGAAGTTGCCGAAGCCGCCGGCTCCGAAACCGCCCGCACCGCCTCCGCCGCTCGCGGACAGCGGGTCCCCGCCGAGGTCGTAGACCTGCTTCTTCTGCGGGTCCGACAGCACCTCGTACGCGGCGTTGATCTCCTTGAAGCGCTCCTGCGTCTTGGGATCGGGATTGACATCCGGGTGCAGCTCGCGGGCGAGCCTGCGGAATGCCTTCTTGATCTCGTCCTGAGACGCGTCGCGGCGCACGCCGAGAACGGCGTAGTAGTCCGTGGCCACTTACGACTCCGCCAGGATCTGTCCGACGTAACGTGCCACTGCGCGTACCGCTCCCATCGTTCCGGGGTAGTCCATGCGGGTCGGTCCGACCACGCCGAGTTTGGCGACTGCCTCGTCGCCCGAACCGTAGCCGACCGCGACGACGGACGTGGAGTTGAGGCCCTCATGGGCGTTCTCGTGCCCGATACGTACGGTCATGCCCGGGTGCTCCGCCTCACCCAGCAGCTTGAGGAGCACGACCTGCTCCTCCAGCGCCTCCAGCACCGGCCGGATGGTGAGCGGGAAATCGTGTCCGAAGCGGGTGAGATTGGCCGTACCGCCGATCACCAACCGCTCCTCGGTCTCCTCGACCAGCGTTTCGAGCAGGGTCGCGAGCACGGTGGTGACCACCCCGCGGTCCTCCTGCTCGAACGAGTCGGGGAGATCCTGCACCAACTGCGGCACGTCCGAGAAGCGGCGTCCGACGACCCGGCTGTTGAGCCGGGCCCGCAGATCCGCGAGGGCGGTCTCCCCGAAGGGGGCGGGGCAGTCGATCATGCGTTGTTCGACCCGGCCGGTGTCCGTGATCAGCACGAGCATCAGCCGCGCCGGGGACAGGCCGAGCAGCTCCACGTGGCGCACCGTGGAGCGGGTCAGCGAGGGGTACTGCACCACCGCGACCTGCCGGGTCAGCTGCGCGAGCAGCCGTACCGTACGCCCCACGACGTCGTCGAGGTCGACCGCGCTGTCCAGGAAGTTCTGGATGGCCCGGCGCTCCGGCGAGGACAGGGGCTTGACCCCGGCCAGCCGGTCCACGAAGAGCCGGTAGCCCTTGTCGGTCGGGATGCGGCCGGCGCTGGTGTGCGGCTGGGCGATGAAGCCCTCGTCCTCCAGCACCGCCATGTCGTTGCGGACCGTCGCCGGTGACACGCCGAGCTTGTGCCGCTCGGTCAGCGCCTTGGAGCCGACCGGCTCCTCGGTGCCGACGTAGTCCTGGACGATCGCGCGGAGCACTTCGAGTCTGCGTTCACTGAGCATCGCGCACACCTCCCGCTGTCGTCCGTCGGATCCGGCTTGGCACTCGCCCGGAGGGAGTGCCAGCATTCCCCCCCGACAGTGTACGGCTGTGGGGTACGCCCCTAGCAAGGGTGACCGACCACGCTACCGCGCGATGCGCCCGCCTCTTGCCGCGTCTCTTACGGATAGCGTCGTCCCATGGACATCCGTTGGGAAGAGCGCGGGTGGGAGCGGCTGTCCCCGCGGGCGGGCCGGCGCCGGCTGCCCGGGTGGGACGCGACCGCCGGACTCGTGGCCGGGGACACCGGCGCCCTGCTGTTCGACACGGGCGCGACGCCCCGCGAGGGCGCGGCGCTGCGGGCGGACACCGGCGCCCTCCTGGGACCCGGGCGGCACGTGACGCGGGTCGCGCTGAGCCATCCGCACTTCGACCACGTGCTGGGGACGGCGGCGTTCCCGGAGGCGGAGGTGTACGGGGCGGTGGGCCTCGCGGAGCTGCTGGCGCGGGGCGGCGGCGCGCTGTACGAGGACGCCGTGCGCGAGGGGATGGACGCGGCGGAGGCGGCCGGGGCGCGTGACGCGCTCGTCCCGCCGGGGCACGCCGTGTCGGGTGAGCTGGCCCTCGACCTCGGCGGCCTCCAGGTGCTGCTGGCGAACGTGGGGCCCGGGCACACCGCCCACGACCTGGCCCTGCTGGTCCCGGGCGCGGACGGCGCGGCTCCGGTGCTCTTCTGCGGCGACCTGGTGGAGGAGTCGGGGGAGCCGCAGGCGGGCCCTGACGCGATCCCGGGCCGGTGGCCGGCGGCGCTGGACCGGCTGCTCGCGCTGGGCGGGGAGGACGCGGTGTACGTGCCCGGGCACGGGGCGGTGGTGGACGCGGCGTTCGTCCGGGCCCAGCGGGACGCGCTGGCGGTACGTTTCGGCGTGTCGCGGTAGCGGGCGGCCCCTCCGCCCGCCGCCCGTCCGTTTATCGTCTTGGCCATGCGCAGCTACAGCCCCGACCTGACCCCTCCGTGGAAGAAGCCGACCCCGGCGCCGGAGGTGCCCGCGGAACCGGATCTGGTGGTCGAGGAGGTGGCGACCGGGTTCTGCGGCGCGGTGATCCGCTGCGAGAAGACGGCCGAGGGCCCGACCGTGACCCTGGAGGACCGCTTCGGCAAGCACCGGGTGTTCCCGCTGGCGGTCCGGGGGTTCCTGCTGGAGGGCAAGGTCGTCACACTGGTCCGGCCGACGGCGGGGGGTCCGGTACGCCCCACCCGTACGGCCTCCGGCTCGGTCGCCGTCCCCGGGGCGCGCGCCCGGGTGGCCAGGGCGGGGCGGATCTATGTGGAGGGCCGCCACGACGCGGAGCTGGTCGAGCGGGTCTGGGGCGACGACCTGCGGATCGAGGGGGTGGTCGTGGAGTACCTGGAGGGCGTGGACGACCTGCCCGCGGTGGTGGAGGAGTTCGGCCCGGCGCCGGACGCGCGGCTGGGCGTCCTGGTGGACCACCTGGTGCCGGGCTCGAAGGAGTCCCGGATCGCGGCGGCGGTGACGGGCGCGGACGTGCTGGTCGTGGGGCACCCGTACATCGACGTGTGGGAGGCCGTGAAGCCGTCGTCCGTGGGCATCGCGGCGTGGCCGCGGGTGCCGAGGGGCGAGGACTGGAAGACGGGCGTGTGCCGGGCGCTGGGCTGGCCGGAGAACACCGGGGCGGCGTGGCAGCACATCCTGTCCAAGGTCCACTCGTACCGCGACCTGGAGCCGACGCTGCTGGGGTCGGTGGAGCGGCTGATCGACTTCGTGACGGAGCCGGCGCCCTGATCGCCGGGCACCTCGGCGCAGGGCGCCTCGCCGTCAGGTCCTTCCGCGTCAGGCGGTGGCGGCGTACCGCCAGAACTCCCGCATCAGGGCGGGCGGGGTGGGGTCCGCCATCGCCCGCTGGGTGAGCAGGACGCTGACCGCGCCGGTCGACGGGACGACGTGCGCGGTGGTGCCCGTACCGCCGACCCAGCCGTACCGCCCCGGTACGTTCCACGGATCGACGGCCGCCACGTCCACCGAGCCGCCGTACCCCCATCCCTGGCCCTCCAGGAACAGCGCGCCCTCGGCTCGTTGGACGGGGGTCAGGTGGTCGGTGGTCATCAGCCGCACCGACTCGGCGGACAGCAGCCGCCGGCCGCCGCCGCTTCCGGCGACGCTTCCGCCGTCGACGAGCAGCCGGGCGAAGGCGTACCAGTCGTCGGCGGTCGAGACGAGCCCGCCGGCGCCGGACTCGAACGCCGGGGGCGTGCTCCACTTCCCGTCCGGGGCGTCGGCCAGGGTCAGGTCGTCGCGGTAGAAGCTGGTGAAGCGGTCGAGGGCGGCGGGCGGCACGGAGAAGCCGGTGTCGGTCATGCCGAGGGGCTCGAACAGCCGCTCGGCCAGGAACTCGCCCAAGGGCCGTTCGGTGACCCGCGCGACCAGGACGCCCTGGATGTCGGAGCAGGTGTTGTACAGCCAGGCCTCGCCCGGCTGGCGCAGCAGCGGGATGCGGCCGAGGGCCGCCGTCCACGCGTCGGGCGGCGCGACGGCGTCCGGGTGCGGCCCTCCTTGCTTCAGCTCGCTGAAGAGCAGCCCGACGGCGGGCAGCGAGAAGTCGGCCGCGAAGCCGTACCCGGCGCGGGAGCTGAGCAGGTCGGCGACGGTGATCGGGCGGGCGGCGGGCACGACGTCGTCCACCGGCGCTCCGGGCGTCCGGACGACCATCGGCTGGGCCAGCTCGGGCAGCCACCGGCGTACCGGGTCGCCGAGCGCGATCAGCCCGTCGTCGACGAGCATCAGGACGGCCGCGGCGACGACGGGCTTGCTGATCGAGGCGATACGGAAGATCGAGTCCCGGGCCATCGGCGCGGTGCCCTCGGTGTCGACGTCCCCGACGGCCGCCACCTCGACCCGCCCGTCCTTGGCGACCAGGGCCACGGCGCCGGGGACGGTTCCGTCGTCGACGTGGGAGCGCAGGAGCGTGTGCAACGTAGTCATGTACGGAAGACCTACCTCCGGTACGGAACTCATCGGTACGAGAGCTTGGCCGACGGCCGGGCTCGGGTCCACCGGGCCGGCTAGTCCACCAGGTCCCTGACGACCGCGTCCGCGAGCAGGCGGCCGCGCAGGGTCAGGACCGCCCGGCCCTCGTCGTACGGTCCCGGCTCCAGCAGGCCGTCCGCGACCGCGCGGGCGGCGGCGGCGAGGCCGGCCGTCGCGAGCAGGTCGAGAGGGGCCCCGTCGGACAGCCGCAGTTCGAGCAGGATGCGCTCGACCCGGCGGTCCTCCGCCGTCAGGATCTCCCGGCCCGCGCCGGGCGAGCGGCCCTCGGCCAGGGCGGCGGCGTAGGCGCCCGGGTGCTTCACGTTCCACCAGCGCACCCCGCCGACGTGGCTGTGGGCGCCGGGGCCCGCGCCCCACCAGTCGGCGCCGCGCCAGTACAGCTCGTTGTGCAGGCAGCGGCCGGCGTCGGTGGTGGCCCAGTTCGACACCTCGTACCAGGAGAACCCGGCCTTCGCGAGCACGTCGTCCGCGATCAGGTAGCGGTCCGCGTGCTCGTCGTCGTCCGTCATCGGGACCTCGCCGCGCCGGATGCGGCGGGCGAGCTGGGTGCCCTCCTCCACGATGAGCGCGTAGGCGCTGATGTGGTCGGGTCCGGCGCCCACCGCGGCGGCCAGCGAGGCGCGCCAGTCGTCGTCGGTCTCGCCGGGGGTGCCGTAGATCAGGTCGAGATTGACGTGCTCGAACCCGGCGGCCCGCGCCTCGGCGACGCACGCCTCGGGGCGGCCGGGGGTGTGCGTGCGGTCCAGGACCTTGAGCACGTGCTGCCGCGCGCTCTGCATGCCGAAGGAGATCCGGTTGAAGCCGCCCTCCCGGAGCGCCGCGAGGTACGCCGGGTCCACGGAGTCCGGGTTGGCCTCGGTGGTGATCTCCGCGTCGTCCGCGAGCCCGAACTCGTCGCGGACGGCGGCGAGCATGCGGACGAGGTCGTCGGCGGCGAGGAGGGTGGGGGTGCCGCCTCCGACGAACACCGTGCGGACGGGGCGCCTGTCGTCCCCCAGCACCTTCCTGGCCAGCCGGACCTCGTCGATCAGGGTGTCGGCGTAGTTGTCCCGCGAGGCCAGCACGCCGCCGGTGCCGCGGAGCTCGGTGGCGGTGTAGGTGTTGAAGTCGCAGTACCCGCAGCGGGTGGCGCAGTAGGGAACGTGCAGGTAGAACCCGAGCGGGCGGTCCGCGGCGGCGTCGAGGGCGTGCGTTGGCAGGGTGCCGGTGTCGGGCATGGGGTCGCCGTCGGGCAGTACGGAAGGCATACCCCCAGTGTCCCGCACTCCCGGCCAGCGCCGGGTCACCGCTTTGTCCTCAATCGCCGGACGGGCTTGATTGTGCCGCTGCGGGCCGTCTTCCGGCTGCGGGTTGTCGCCGGGGGTCGGCCAGGGGCCGCGTCCTGCACTGCATGTTTTACGTCGCGCGCAACCAGCTGTCCCGCTAACCCCCGTCACGCGACACAAAACACGCTCTACGTTCCGGACACGACCCCTGCCCGCCCCCCTTCCAGGCGCACGTCAAAACAACCTGATCAAGCCCGTCCGGCGATTGAGGACGTCCTTGACCCGCACGGTCAACGGGCCCGCGCCACATCCAGCCCGTCCGGCGATTGAGGACATCGGTGAGGCGCGCCCGCGTGGGGGCAGGTCAGGTCGTTGGGGGTGGGCCCCCGGCCTGGAAGACCAGGAGCGCTACGTCGTCCCCGGGCGGCGCCCCGTCGAAGTCGTGCACCGCCCGCCGTATCCGCTCCGCCACCCCCTCCGCCGACAACCCCACACACTGCTCCAACGCCCGCGCCAACCCATCCCCGTCGTCGAGCATCCGCCGCCCCGAGCGCCGTTCGGTCACGCCGTCCGTGACGCACAGGAGCGTGTCCCCGGGGGCCAGGTCGAACGTACGGCTCTGGTACGACACGTTCTCCTCCACCCCCAGCAACAGCTGCGGCGTCGCCGCGGACGTCACCGTGCCGTCGGGCCGCAGCAACAGCGGCAGCGGATGCCCCGCGCTGGCGAGCGTGCAGCGCGCACCCCCGCCGAGGGGCAGCGGCACCAGCTCCCCGTACAGGAGCGACAGGAAGCGCGGCCGGTTCTCCTCCCGCACCGCACCCCCCTCGGGCGCCGCCGCGACGGCCGCCGCCGCCTCGGTGGCGTCGTCCAGGAGGAGCCGGTTGAGCCGGTCGAGGACCGCGCCGACGCGGTACCCCTCGCGGGCCAGCAGCCGCAGCCACGGGCGGGCGAGGCCGGTGACGACGGCGGCCTCGGGGCCGCTGCCCTGGACGTCGCCGAGCATGAAGCACCACCGGCCGCCGGGCGGGCAGGGGAAGACGTCGTAGAAGTCGCCGCCCGCCAGCCCCTCGTCGCTGGGTTCGTAGACCAGGGCGCTCTCGACGCCGGGGATGCGCGCCACCTGGCTGGGCAGCAGCCCGCGTTGGAGGACCCGGCTGATCGTGGCCTGCCGCGTGTACCGGCGCGCGGCGCCGATCGCGAGGGCCACCCGGCGCGCGAAGTCCTCGATGAGGGCCGACACCTCGTCGGGGACGCGGGTGCGGCCCGCGCCGCCGAGCAGCAGCGTGCCGAGCGGGCGTCCGTTGGCGACGAGCCGGCAGGCAAGGGCGGCGCCCTCGTCCGTACCGTCGCCGTCGTCAGCGTCGAAGGCGGAGGCGTCGGCTTCAGCGGCGGGCCGCCACGGCACCGACACCGGGACCGGCCCGCCCCGCAGGCTCTCCGGCAGCCGGGGCAGTTCCTTGCGCAGGGACTCCTGCTCCAGGACCGCGCGCAGTTCCTCGATACGGGACTCCTCGGCGTGCCAGACCCGCGCGAGCCGCGGCGCCGCCCCGGCCTGCCCGCCCTCGGCGTCGAGCCAGACCGCGCACCAGTCCGCGAGGCGGGGCACGAGCAACTGGCAGGCCAGGGCGGCGACGAGGTCCTCGTCGAGCTGCCCGGCCAGCAGGTCGGAGGCCTCCGCGAGGAACGAGAGCGCGGCGCGCCCGACCCAGTCGGGGTCGTCGCGCACGGCGCGGCGCGGGGCGGGGGTGAGGATCTCGGCGGCGCGCAGTTCCCGCCGTACCACCGGCTCGGCCGCCGGCCCGCCGGCCCCGACGCCCACTCCCGTACCGCTGTCCCCGGCCGCCTCAGGGGCCACGGACGCCTCCCTGGCATCCCCGGACGCCTGGGACACCCCTGCACCCCCGGAACCCGTCACAGGCGCCCCAGGCGCCTCCCCCGCCCCGTCCCGCACGTCGAGCGGCAGCCGCGCCCATACGGTCTTGGTGCCCGAGCGGTACGTGATGCCCCACCGCTCGGCGAGCGCGGCGACCAGTTCGAGGCCCCGCCCGTACTCCGGCGTCCCGGCCGGCGCCCGCCCCCGCCCGTCGCTCAGCACGCCGCGGGCGGGGTGGTGGTCGGACACCTCCAGGACCAGCGCGGCGCCCACCTCGTCCGGCCCGTCGTCGCTCGCGGAGGGGTCCTGGGCGGGGTCCTCCAGCCGGCAGAGCAGCTCGACGTCGGTGCCCGCGTGCACCACCGCGTTGGTGACCAGTTCATCGACGATCAGCACCGCGTCGTCGGCGAGCAGGTCCGTGCTGTGCTGTCCGGGGGAACAGCCGTTCTCCCCCGGGCAGAAGATGCAGGTGGCCAGCAGGCCCAGGCTCGTCCAGTCGGCGAGTGCGGCCCGCGCGAAGCGGCGGGCGGCGGCCGGGGCGAGCGGGTTGCCGGGCAGGCTGGTACGTGACGTCGACCGCGCGTCCTTGCGTAACGGCACCTGCGGTGCCGGTCTGCGGGCGGTTGCGCGCGGGATCGGAATGCGACCCACTGTGCGGCTCCTGGTCCGGTTCCGGTTCTGGCGTTGCGCCGCTTACGATCCCGACAGAGTGACAGACGGAGGCCGACCATACGCGCCGAGTCATGGAAGTGACACCGGCCGCCTGCCACCAAACCGCCGGAACGGCGTGCGAACACGCCCCGGACAGAGCATTCTTGCCTCGCTGGCCGAACAGGGGCCGGACAAGGAGCCCGGAATGAGCAGAACCGCGCCCGCCGAGGATCGCGCGAGCATCCTCCTCGTGGACGACATGGAGGACAATCTCGTCGCGCTGGAAGCGGTCCTCGCTTCCCTCGACGAGCCTCTCGTACGGGCCCGTTCGGGCGAGGAGGCGTTACGGGCGCTCGGGCGGCAGCAGTTCGCGGTGATCCTGCTGGACGTGCGGATGCCGGGCATGGACGGCTTCGAGACGGCCACCGCGGTCAAACGGCTCGACCACGCGAAGGACATCCCGATCATCTTCCTGAACGGGTCGGACTCCGACGGGGGTTACGCGTTCCGGGGGTACGCGACGGGCGCCGCGGACTTCCTGACGAAGCCCTTCGACCCGTGGGTGCTCCGGGCGAAGGTCCGGGTCTTCCTCGAACTGCACCGGGGCAAGCGGCAGTTGGAGCGGCTGCTGGCCCGGGAGCAGGAGCAGCTGGGGCGGATCGGGGACCGGCTCGCGTCGATCGAGAAGGAGCTGGCGCAGGGCGACCCGAACGATCTCGCCGTCCTCGGCCACCAACTGACCCGCATCGAGGAGACCTTGGGCGAGCTGCGCCGGGAGCGGGAACAGTAGGGCGCCTCTCGCCGGACGGGCGCCGTGGAGGGACCGGGGGCGGGGTGGCCGTACCGGAACACCCCGCCCGGGTCGTCCTCAGACCGCCTTGGTGCCCGCGTACATCTCCTCCAGCAGGTCCTTGTACTCCCGCTCCACCACGGGCCTCTTGAGCTTGAGGCTCGGCGTCAGCTCGCCGTGCTCGATGTCCAGGTCGCGGGGCAGCAGCCGGAACTTCTTGACCGTCTGCCAGCGCTGGAGCCCCTCGTTGAGGCGCTGTACGTAGCCGTCGATGAGCTGGACGACGGCCGGCGACGCCACGACGTCCTCGTACGACCTGCCCGCCATGCCGTGCTCCGCGGCCCAGCCGAGGATGGTCGGCTCGTCGAGCGCGATCAGGGCCGTACAGAAGTTGCGGTCGGCGCCGTGCACCAGGATGTTGGAGACGAACGGGCAGACCGCCTTGAACTGGCCCTCGATCTCGGCCGGCGCGATGTACTTGCCGCCGGAGGTCTTGATCAGGTCCTTCTTGCGGTCGGTGATGCGCAGGTAGCCGTCGACGGACAGCTCGCCGATGTCACCGGTGTGGAACCAGCCGTCGGCCTCCAGCACCTCGGCGGTCTTCTCGGGCAGCCCGTGGTAGCCGGACATGATGCCGGGGCCGCGCAGCAGGATCTCCCCGTCGTCGGCGATCCGCACCTCGTTGCCGGGCAGGGGCTTGCCGACCGTGCCGGTGCGGTACGCCTCGCCGGGGTTGACGAAGCTCGCGGCGCTGGACTCGGTCAGTCCGTAGCCTTCGAGGATGTGGATCCCGGCGCCGGAGAAGAAGAAGCCGATGTCGGGGGCGAGCGCGGCGGACCCGGAGATGGCGGCGCGCAGCCGGCCGCCGAAGGCCTCGCGGAGCTTGGAGTAGACGAGCGCGTCGGCGACCTTGTGCTTCGCGCCGAGGGCGAAGGGGAGCGACGCCCTGCCCGTACGGCGGAAGTTGTCCTGGGAGATCTTGGCGGACTCGCGGGCCAGTTCGGCGGCCCACTGGAAGATCTTGTACTTGGCGCCGCCGCCGGCCCGTGCCTTGGCGGCGACCCCGTTGTAGACCTTCTCGAAGATTCTCGGTACGGCCGCCATGTAGGTGGGTCTCACCACCGGCAGGTTCTCGATGATCTTGTCGACGCGGCCGTCCACGGCGGTGACGTGCCCGGCCTCGATGTGGCCGGAGGTCAGCACCTTGCCGAACACGTGGGCGAGCGGGAGCCACAGGTACTGGACGTCGTCGTGGCGGATCAGGCCCGTTCCCACGGTGGCCTTGGCCATGTACGACCAGTTGTCGTGCAGGAGCCGCACGCCCTTGGGGCGGCCGGTGGTGCCCGACGTGTAGATGAGGGTGGCGAGTTGGTCCGCGCGGATGGCGCCGAGGCGTTCCTTCACGGCGCCGGGGTTCCGGGCGAGGTACGCGCGCCCGCGGGTCTCCAGGTCGGCGAGGGAGAGCACCCAGCCGTCCGGGTCCCCTTCGGCGGGGGTCGCGCCGGCGGGGTCGATGACCACCACGTGGGCGAGGTCGGGCAGTTCGGCGCGGCGCTCGCGGGCCTTGGCGAGCTGGACGGCGTCCTCGGCGATCAGGACGCGGCTCCCGGAGTCGGCGAGGATGTACGCGCACTCCTGGGCGTTGGTGGAGGGGTAGACCGTGGTCGTCGCGGCGCCCGCGCACATCACGCCGAGATCGGTGAGAATCCAGTCGACACTGGTGGCGGCGGCGAGCGCGACGCGCTCCTCGGGTCGTACACCCAGCTCGATCAGGCCCGCCGCGACGGCGTACACGCGCTCGGCGGCCTCGCTCCAGGTCAGCGACCGCCAGTCGTCGGGACCCTCGCCGGAGGCCGGGGGGACCGGGTAGCGGTAGGCCTCGGCGTCGGGCGTGGCCGCCACGCGCTCAACGAAGAGGACCGCCACGGAGGGCGGCCGGTTCTCGATCAAGTTCTGTGTGTCGCTCACGGCATCCTCCGGGCCCGTCCGCAGCTCTGCGTGACGGACTGCTGTTCCAACTGTCGAGTAACTAACTCGCGAGTAACTACCGATCTGCGATCAGACTAGATGCCGTCCGGCCGGTACGTAAGTGCCTGCGCGCCGCCGCTTCATAACAAACCCGGCCGATGGAACCGGCCCGGGGAATCACGCCCCTGGACCCCTCACGGGACCAGGATCCGTGGAACGGCCCGCGGGCCCGCACGCCGTGGCGTGGGGGCCCGCGGGCGCCGCCGGGGTGCGGGCGCCGTACTACTACTTCTTGGCCTTGCCGCCTACTTCTTGGCCTTGCCGCCCGACTCGTCGCTGGACAGCACCGAGATGAAGGCCTCCTGCGGGACCTCCACGCTGCCGACCATCTTCATCCGCTTCTTGCCTTCCTTCTGCTTCTCCAGCAGCTTCCGCTTACGGGAGATGTCACCGCCGTAGCACTTGGCGAGGACGTCCTTGCGGATGGCGCGGATGGTCTCGCGGGCGATGACCCGCGAGCCGATCGCGGCCTGGATCGGGATCTCGAAGGCCTGGCGGGGGATGAGCCCGCGCAGGGTGGCGACGAGCCGCACGCCGTACGCGTACGCCGCGTCCTTGTGGGTGATCGCCGAGAACGCGTCGACCTTGTCGCCGTGGAGCAGGATGTCGACCTTCACGAGCTGCGCCGACTGCTCGCCGGTCGGTTCGTAGTCGAGCGAGGCGTACCCGCGCGTCTTGGACTTCAGCTGGTCGAAGAAGTCGAAGACGATCTCGGCGAGGGGCAGGGTGTAGCGGATCTCGACCCGGTCCTCGGAGAGGTAGTCCATGCCGAGCAGCGTGCCGCGGCGGGCCTGGCACAGCTCCATGATCGAGCCGATGAACTCGCTGGGGGCGAGGATCGTGGCCTTGACGACCGGCTCGAACACCGCGTCGATCTTCCCGTCGGGGAACTCGCTCGGGTTGGTGACGATGTGCTCCTTGCGGTCCTCCATCACCACCCGGTAGACCACGTTGGGCGCGGTGGCGATCAGGTCGAGGCCGAACTCCCGCTCCAGCCGCTCGCGGATCACGTCGAGGTGCAGCAGGCCGAGGAAGCCGACGCGGAAGCCGAAGCCGAGGGCCGCGGAGGTCTCCGGCTCGTACACCAGCGCGGCGTCGTTGAGCTGGAGCTTGTCGAGGGCGTCGCGCAGCTCGGGGTAGTCGGAGCCGTCCAGCGGGTACAGGCCGGAGAACACCATCGGCTTGGGGTCCTTGTAGCCGCCGAGCGCCTCGGTCGCCCCCTTGTTCAGGGTGGTGATCGTGTCACCGACCTTGGACTGCCGGACGTCCTTCACGCCGGTGATGATGTAGCCCACCTCACCGACGCCGATGCCGTCGGCCGGGGTCATCTCCGGGGAGGAGACCCCGATCTCCAGCAACTCGTGGGTGGCGTTGGTGGACATCATCCGGATGCGCTCGCGCTTGTTGAGGCTGCCGTCGATGACACGGACGTACGTGACGACGCCGCGGTACGAGTCGTAGACGGAGTCGAAGATCATCGCGCGGGCGGGGGCGTCCGCGTCGCCGACCGGCGCCGGTACGTCCCTGACCACCCGGTCGAGCAGCGCGTCCACGCCGACGCCGGTCTTCGCCGAGACCCTGAGGACGTCCTCGGGCTGGCAGCCGATGAGGTTGGCCAACTCCTCGGCGAACTTCTCGGGCTGGGCGGCCGGCAGGTCGATCTTGTTGAGCACCGGGACGATGGTGAGGTCGTTCTCCATCGCCAGGTACAGGTTGGCGAGGGTCTGGGCCTCGATGCCCTGCGCGGCGTCCACCAGCAGGACCGTGCCCTCGCAGGCGGCGAGCGAGCGGGAGACCTCGTAGGTGAAGTCCACGTGGCCCGGCGTGTCGATCATGTTCAGGACGTGGGTCCTGCCCACGTCCTCGCCCGTCCTGGGCGCCCAGGGCAGCCGGACCGCCTGGGACTTGATCGTGATGCCGCGCTCGCGCTCGATGTCCATCCGGTCGAGATACTGGGCGCGCATCTGCCGCGAGTCGACCACACCGGTCAGCTGGAGCATCCGGTCGGCGAGGGTCGACTTGCCGTGGTCGATGTGCGCGATGATGCAGAAGTTGCGGAGCAGCGCCGGGTCCGTACGGCTCGGCTCGGGCACGTGGGTAGGGGTCGCGGGCACGCAGGGTCCTGATTCTTGAGACGCGCGGCGTCTCGTCTCGGGTCGACTCGGAGCGATACGTAGCCCCTATCGTCCCATGGGTACGGGGCTGCGACCGGTTTGGGCCGCGTCGGCGGTGGCTGGTAGCCTGAGCAGCTGTGTCCCGTGCCGTCTCGGTCCGGGACACTCACTCGAAGATCATCAAACCTGAAAAGGCTCATTCGTGGCGAACATCAAGTCCCAGATCAAGCGGAACAAGACGAACGAGAAGGCGCGCCTGCGCAACAAGTCCGTCAAGTCCGCGCTCAAGACCTCGATCCGCAAGGCTCGCGAGGCGGCTGTCGAGGGCGACGTCGAGAAGGCCACCGCGGCCGCTCGCGAGGCGTCCCGCCAGCTCGACAAGGCCGCCTCGAAGGGCGTCATCCACAAGAACGCCGCCGCCAACAAGAAGTCGGCGCTGGCCTCCAAGGTTGCCGCTCTCCAGGCCTGAGTACCCGCTCCACATGATGTGATCGCCGGAAGGGACCCAGCGGGCCCTCTCTACCGCTCCTGACCGGCGGACCCAGGATTCGCACACGACTGCGTTCGCCACGCGGGTGCGAATCCACACAGGTTTGACGTCGAAGGCCCGATGCCGTCCCACCCAGGACGCCACCGGGCCTTCGTCACACCCCGACCCCTCACACCAGCCCGTCCGGCGATTGAGGACAAGCGAGGCCGAAGGCCGAGCAACAGCCCCGCAGAACTACCCGCACGGGCACAGCGACCCCTTCCAGCCCGTCCGGCGTTTGAGGACAAAGCAAGGCCGAAGGCCGAGCAACCGCCCCGCCGAGCCACCCGCACCCGCCCGCGAACCGGCACCCCGCGACCGCTACCTACCTACCGGCCCGCGCAGCCCTGGCAATCGCGACGACCGCCTTCTCCAACGCGTACTCCGGGTCATCCCCACCCCCCTTCACCCCCGCATCCGCCTCGGCCACCGCCACCAGCGCCGCCGCCACCCCGTCCGGGGTCCATCCACGCATCTGCTGCCGAACCCGATCGATCTTCCACGGCGGCATCCCCAGCTCACGCGCGAGGTCGGCGGGCCGCCCCCCCCGGGCCGACGAGAGCTTCCCGATGGCCCGGACGCCCTGGGCGAGCGCGCTGGTGATCAGCACGGGCGCCACCCCCGTCGACAACGACCACCGCAACGCCTCCAGCGCCTCGGCCGCACGCCCCTCCACGGCACGGTCCGCGACCGTGAAGGAGGAGGCCTCCGCACGGCCCGTGTAGTAGCGGGCGACGATCTCCTCGTCGATCGTGCCCTCCACGTCCGCCGCGAGCTGCGAGACCGCGCTCGCCAGCTCCCGCAGATCGCTGCCGATCGAGTCGACGAGGGCCTGGCACGCCTCGGGCGTGGCCGAACGGCCCAGCACGCGGAACTCGGACCGTACGAAGCTCAGGCGCTCCGCCGGCTTCGTGGTCTTGGGGCACGCGACCTCCCGCGCACCCGCCTTGCGCGCCGCGTCCAGCAGCGCCTTGCCCTTGGCCCCGCCCGCGTGCAGCAGGACGAGCGTGATCTCCTCGGCGGGCGCGTCGAGGTACGCCTTGACGTCCTTGATCGTGTCGGCCGAGAGATCCTGCGCGTTCCGCACGATGACGACCTTGCGCTCCGCGAAGAGCGACGGGCTGGTCAGCTCGGCGAGCGTGCCGGGCTGGAGCTGGTCGGAGGTGAGATCACGGACGTCCGTGTCGGCGTCGGAGGCGCGGGCCGCCGCCACGACCTGCTGCACGGCACGGTCGAGCAGCAGGTCCTCCTGACCCACGGCGAGCGTGAGCGGGGCGAGCAGGTCGTCGGGGGAAGCTTTTCTGGTGGCCATCGCGAACCAGCATGGCACGCCCCACCGACACACCCCCGCCCCCGCCCACCCCCCACCCACAGACACACGAACCGCCCACGCGGAGGCACACGGACCGCACGCACGGAAGCCTGCGAACCTGCCCACACGAATCGGCCCGCAAAAGCACCACCCAGCCGCACAAAGCCCGCACCAACCCGCCCGGGGCCGAACCCGCCCGCACGGGAGGCATACGAACCTGCCCGCACGAAGTACGACCCAGCCACGCGAAGACCGCACGAACCCGCCCGGGGGGGCGCGAACCGGCCCGCACGAAAGCACCACCCAGCCGCGCGGAGGCCGCACCAACCCACCCGCGGAGAGGCCGAACCCGCCCGCACAGGTGATGCGTACGCACCCGCCCACACGAAAGCACGACCCACCCGCACGGAGCCGCACGAACCCGCCTTAGGGGGCGAACCCACCCTCGCGGGGGACGTACGCACCCGCCCGCGCAAGAAGCACCACCCAGCCGCGCGGAGGCCGCACCAACCCACCCGCGGGGAGGTCGAACCCGCCCGCACGGGGGACGTGTACGCACCCGCCCGCACGAAAGTACGCCCCAGCCGCACCAAGACCGCACGAACCCGCCCTGGGGGGCGAACCCACCCGCACGGGGGACCTATGCACCCGCCCACGCAAAAAGCATCACCCGCCCGCGCGGAGGCGCGCAGTTCCGGCCGCCGAATACGACCAGCCCCGTCCCCCACCCTCGCGGGGCGCGCTTCCTACGGCGCCTCGCGCCAGCCGTCCCAGTCGGCGACGAACGTGTCCAGCTCAGCGGCGTCGAGCCGGCCCCCCGGGTCCTCCACGACGACGAGCCACTGGGCGTCCTCCGCGTCGTCCTCGCCGGCCAGGGCGTCCCGGACGAGCTGGGGCTCCTCGGTCACGGCGAACCGCTCGCCCAGCTCCCGCGCCACCTCCTCCGCGGCGTCACGGTCGGGCAGCACCAGCACATGTCTCACGTCGCTCACCCCCGCATTCTCCCGCCGGGCCGTCCGGGATCGCCCCCCGATCCTTCGCCTAACCCTGGATCTGGGTCTTGGGGATGATCTGGATGTCGAGGTCGATCTTGATGCTGGAGCCGACCACCGCGATGCCCCGCGCCAGCATCGACTGCCAGCTCACCGTGTAGTCCTCACGGTGCAGCTCGGTGGAGGCGCGGACGGCCACGCGGGTCTCGCCCTCCATGCCGTTGCCGATGCCGAGGTACTGCGCGTCCAGGGTGACCGTGCGGGTCACGCCGTGCAGGGTGAGCGCCCCGGTGATCGCCCAGTTGTTCCCGCCGCGGTGCACGAAGCGGTCGCTGTAGAACTCCAGCGTCGGGTAGTTCGCCACGTCGAGGAAGTCGGCCGACCGCAGGTGGTCATCGCGCATCTGCACGTTCGTGTCGATCGAGGCGGCGCCGATGATGACGTGCATCGCCGACTGCTCGATCGTCTCGCCGATCCGGATGGCCCCGGCGAAGTTGTCGAACCGCCCGTGCACCCGCGCGAGCCCGATGTGGCGCGCGATGAAGCCGATACGGGAGTGGGCCGGTTCGATCTCCCACTCGCCGGGGGTGGGCAGCGGGAGCGAGGGCGCGATCTGGAGGGTGATGTCCCCGAGTCCGGCGTGCTGGCCGTCCTCGGCGATCGAGACACTGCCCCGGTACGAGCTGAAGCTGTCGGCCGACACCGCCAGCCGGTACTCCCCGTTCGGCACCATCGCCACGATCGTCCCGAACGGGTCGGTCTCCCCGCTGACGACCTTCCGCCCGTTCCCGTCGGAGACCGTGAACTCGGCCTGCCGGACGGGCTCGTTGACGGGATCGAGCACGCGACAGGTGAGCAGGCCCGCACCGGTGGGCACCGTCAGTCCCGCGAGTGGATTGCTCTTCTGGTGAGCGGCCGTCCGTCGGCCGCGCAGGCGACTGATCATGCGCTACGTACCCCTGTGCGTTCGGGCTCTACGGGGCCGCGCACGGCACTACGTCCTCAGCGGGGCGGCGGCCCATGACGAATACGCATTCGATCACCCTTGCGTCGTTCGAGGCAAACGTACGCCGGAGTACGGAGTCCGGTATATCCAGCCGTTATTGAACCGTGTCCGACCGCGGCCCCCGCACCCCCCTCCAGACCCCCACAACCGCTGCCACGTCCGGTGCGGTCCCCACAGACCGATCGCGGCGAACCTCGCCCGGCCCCGCGCCGCCTACGGCGAGAACAAGACATTCTCAACCGGCTCCCGAGCCCTACCCCGCCCCTACCCCGCCCCCGGCCCGTCCCTCGCGCCGCGTGGCACCGCGCGCAGGCCGCGGCCCGTCCCCGTGACCGCGATGGCCCCGTCCGTGTCCGTACGGAGCACCGCCGCTCCCCCGGCCCTCAGCGCACCGACCGTCCGGGGCGACGGATGTCCGTACAGGTTCTCCGCGCCGACCGAGATCAGGGCCAGCCGTGGACGGACCGCCCGGAGCAGGCCGGGGTGCTGGAAGGGCGAGCCGTGGTGGGCGACCTTGAGGACGTCGACCGGCGGGAGCGCCGGGTGGTCGCGCAACAGGCCTCGCTGCGCCGGGGGTTCCAGGTCGCCGAGCAGCAGCAGCGTGGGCCCGCCGCGGACGCGCACGAACAGGGTGACGCTCGCGTCGTTCGGCTCGCCCGCCACCGGATCCGCCCGGGGCCACAGCACCTGCCAGCTCAAGGGCCCCACCCGGCGCCGCTCCCCGGGTCCCGCCCGGACGACGGGCACCCCCGCCTCCGCGGCCGTCCTCCTCACGAACGCGCCCTGGTCCGCGGGTTCCTGGAGCCGCGTCGTCTGGATCGCGCCGACCGCCCGGCCCCGCAGCACCCCGGGCAGTCCCGCGACATGGTCGGCGTGCAGGTGCGTGAGCAGCAACAACGGCACGCGCGTGATGCCGAGATCCCGCAGACATCGGTCGGCAAGGAGCGGATCGGGTCCGGCGTCCACGACCACGGCCGTGCCGTCCCCGGCCGCCAGGACGGTGCTGTCCCCCTGGCCGACGTCGCACATCGCGAACGACCAGCCCGGCGGCGGCCATCCCGTCACCAGCCGGGTCAGCGGTGGTGGCCGAAGGATCACCAGGAGCAGGAGCACCGCGCAGGCGGCGGCGGTCCAGGGGTGACGCGGGACGCGTCGGGCGGCGAGCACGACAAGAGCCGTCAGGGCGGCCAGCAGCAGCCCGCCCCACCACCCCCCGGGCCAGCCGGCCTCGGCGCCCGGCAGGGCGGCCCCGCGCCGGGCCACCGAGGCGATCCACCCCGCCGGCCACCCGGCGCACCGGGCCAGCACCTCGGCGACGGGCATCGCCAGAGGCGCCGCGGCCAGGGCGGCGAAACCGAGCACGGTCGCCGGGGCCACGGCCAACTCGGCGAAGAGGTTGCACGGGATCGCCACCAGGCTGACCCGGGCCGCGAACACCGCCACGACCGGCGCGCACATGGCCTGCGCGGCCCCGGCCGCGGCCAGCGCCTCGGCGAGCCGGGGAGGCACGCCCCGTCGCCGCAGCGTGGCGCTCCAGCGGGGCCCGAGCGTGAGCAGCGCGCCCGTGGCGAGGACGGAGAGGAGGAATCCGTAACTCCGCGCCAGCCACGGGTCGTACAGCACCAGGAACAGGACGGCGCCGGCCAGGGCCGGGATCAGGGACCTGCGGCGGCCCGTGCCGATGGCGAGCAGAGTGATGCAGCCGCAGGCCGCGGCCCGCAGCACGCTGGGGTCGGGGCGGCAGACGATCACGAAGGCGAGCGTGAGCGCCCCGCCGAGCAGCGCGGTCGACCGCAGCGAGATCCTCAGCCTGGGCGCCAGGCCGCGTCGTTCGGCCCTGAGCGCGAGCCCCGGCGGGCCGATCAGCAGGACGAGGACGATGGTGAGATTGCTCCCGGAGACGGCCGTCAGGTGAGAGAGGTCCGTCGCCTTGAACGCGTCATGGAGGTCGGGCGGAATCCGCGACGTGTCGCCCACCACCAGTCCGGGCAACAGCGCGCGGGCGTCGGCGGGCAGCCCCTCGGTGGCCTCCCGCAGCCCGGCCCGGAGCGCCCCGGCCACCCGCTGCGGGACGGACGGCTCCCCGATGACCCGCGGCGGCCCCGCCCCTCCCCCGCGCAGCGCGGCCGCGTACCGGTCGTCGCCGTACGGGGGCGGGGAGAGCCGCCCGGTCAGCCGTAACCGGGTGGAGGGCAGCACCCCCCGCCACCGCCCCGCGTACGCACCGGGGTCGGCGAGGACCAGCACGGGCGTCCGAGCCGAGGTGACCGCACCGTCGGAGGCCGTCACGCGCGTCACCTCGGCCTCCAGCAGGAACGCGCCGCCGGACATCCGGTCGCCGAACACCCGGGGCCGGGTGGGCCGCGGATCGGAGGTGACGATCACCTCGACCGTCACCCGTGCGTACCGCTCCGCCAGCCCCGGCACGGGCCCCCGCCGCAGATCCGCCCCGTACAACCCGGCGGCAGCCGCCCCCGCGGCCCCGCACAGCAACACCGCGGCCAGAGCCACCCCGTTGAGCCGCCCCCACCCCACCCCCACCCACCGAAGCGCCCCTCTCGCCGCCGTCCCCCTCACCGCCACCCCTGTGAGGGTCAGCCCGGCCGCCAGAAGGCACACGAGGACACCAGCGGCCGTCCAGGACCCCTCGGCGCCCAGCGCCAGCGCCGCGGCCCCCCAGGCCGCCAGCGCGGGCGGCACCAGCCGAAGGTCCGTCGGCCCCTCCTGGCGGGGATCGGAGGCCCCCAGGGGGTTGCCGGCGGCCACGTGCACCGCCGGACGCGGCGGGCTCGTCGAGCGCGTCATGGCCGGACCAGCGGCCGGAGGTCGGCGAAGCGGCGGTCGCCGATGCCGTTCACCTCGCGCAACTCGTCCACGGACCGAAACCCGCCGTGCTCGTCGCGGTGGTCGAGGATGCGCTGGGCGAGCACCGGGCCGACCCCGGGCAGTGTGTCCAACTGCTCCGCCGTGCCGGTGTTGAGGCTGACCGGTTCCGGAGGACGCGGGCCACCAAGCGGCGCCTCGGCGGCAGGCGGGGCCGGTACGCCCACCACCACCTGCTCGCCGTCCGTCAGCACCCGCGCCCGGTTCAGCGCCGCGGTGTCCGCGCCCGGCTCCACACCGCCCGCGGCACGCAACGCGTCGGCGACCCGCGAACCCGCCGGCAGGCGCAGCACCCCCGGCCTCCGCACCTTGCCGCCCACATCGACCACCACCCGGTCCGGAACCGCCGCCCCCACCCCCGACCCCGGCGGCGGTGACGACCGCGGAACCACCGCCGCCGCCCGAACCACCGTCTGCGGGGCCTGCACCGACCTCGGTCGCGCCGCCCAGAAGTGCTGGGCCGCCAGGATCCCCGCCACGACCAGCACCACGGCCAGGGCGGCGAGCGTCCTGGGCTCCAGGCCGCACCGCAGTTGCAGCCACAACGGCAACCGCTCCCGCACCGCCAGAACCACACGCTCCCGCCGCCGCCCCGTCGGCGGACGATCAGGCGCGGCGGATACCGAAGGAAGCCGCGGCGGTGACAGTCCGTCACCCCTGGGCCCGTCGGTGAACAGCGCCTCCGCCCGCAGCCGCAGCGCCGCGGACGTCGTGGCCGCCGCGGATCCGCCCCCGCGTGAACGCGCGCGGAGACGACGGCCGTGCCGCGCACGGCTGTCGGAGCCGGGCGCCCGGCCCGGGCCACTGGTCGGAGAACTGGTCACGGAACGTGTTCGCAAGGTCATGCCTCAACACGTTAGGCACCGCCGCCGAACCTCGCGGATCACCCTCAATTCCGGTGGACAACCGATCCGTTGTGGATAACTTCGTCACCTGTACGTGTCACCCGTACGAGTCAGCGCGGGGAGATCACGGCCCCCAGCAGCCCCGGCCCGGTGTGCGCCCCGATCACCGCGCCCACCTCGCTGACGTGCAGGTCCACCAGTCCGGGAATCCGCTCGCGCAACCGCTCGGCCAGCGCCGTCGCCCGCTCGGGCGCCGCGAGGTGGTGCACCGCGATGTCCACGTCACCGACCCCGGCCCGCTCGGCGACGATCTCCTCCAGCCGGGCGATGGCCTTCGACGCCGTCCGCACCTTCTCCAGCATCTCGATGCGCCCGCCCTCCAGCTGCAACAGCGGCTTCACGGCGAGGGCCGAACCGAACAGCGCCTGGGCCGCGCCGATCCGCCCGCCCCGGCGCAGATAGTCCAGGGTGTCGACGTAGAAGTACGCCGAGGTCCCGGCGGCCCGCTTCTCCGCCGCCGCCACCGCCTCGTCCAGCGTGCCGTCCGCCTCCGCCGCCTCGGCCGCCGCCAGCGCGCAGAACCCGAGCGCCATCGCCACCATCCCGGTGTCCACGACCCGAACCGGCACCGGAGCCTCCTTCGCGGCCAGCACGGCGGCGTCGTAGGTCCCGGAGAACTCGGCGGACAGGTGGAGCGAAACGATCCCGCTCGCGCCGGCCTCGGCGGCCGCCCGGTACGCGGCGGCGAAGACCTCGGGGCTCGGCCGGGACGTCGTCACGGAGCGTCGCTTCTGGAGGGCGACGGCCAGCGACCGCGCCGAGATCTCCGTACCCTCTTCCCACGCCCTGTCGCCCAGCACGACGGTCAGCGGGACCGCGGTGATGCCGTGCCGCTCCATCGTCTGGGCCGGCAGGTAGGCCGTGGAATCGGTGACGATCGCGACATGGCGGGACATGAGCGGGAGGTTACCCGCCGTCGCCGCCGGTAGGCAGCCCGGGACCGCCTCAATGATCGCTTCCGTCCGGACCGACGTCGAATCCGTCACTTCCCGCGCCCGCATCCCGTCACTTACCGCGTCCGAATCCCGTCACCCAGGGCACGTCCCGAAAGCCCCGTCCCCTTCAGTTCGTGGCCTCCGGGCGTGGCTGCGGCTGCCTGGCCGGCTTCTGCCACGGATAGACGTTCTGCCGGGGATCCGGGGGCTCGATGGCCTCCGCCGTACCCCTGGCCCGGTCCGCTTCCGTAGGCCCCTCGGAATGCCCCTCGGACGGCCACTGTCCCGCCGCCGCGCCCCCCGCCGACTCGTCCACCGTCGACCAGTGCCGCAGCGCCCCCGACTCCACGTCGATCTGCTCGCTCAGGGACGACAGGTCGTCCTCCGCGAACTTCCGCGCCCGGTCCCGCGCCGCCCACCGCAACGAGTCCGCCGAACGCGTGATCCGCTCCGTGCGCTCCCGCAGCCCCTCCAGGCGCTCCGCGACCCTCGCCCGGTCCGGGTCCCGCTCCATCTGCCGGAGGTCGTCGTCCAGCTCCCTGCCGTGCACGCTGAGGCGCTCGAACAGGCCGACCGACTCCGACAGGGACGCGTCCTCGGCCGCGCCCGCGTGCAGCGCGTCCTGCGTGGCCTTCATCGACGTACGCAACCGGACCCGCAGCTGGGCCAGCTCGCCCGGCACGCCCATCTGTCCGAGGCTCCGCGCGCGCAGCGTGGTGTCCTCCACGGTCCTGCGGGCCTGCGAGATCGTGCGGTCGACCCCGCGCTTGGCCGCCTTGACCGCCTTGACGCTCACGAACACCCCCAGCGCCACGAAGGCGACGAAGAGTAGCGCCAGGATCAGGATCACGGCTTCCATGAGCGCCCCTCGGGGTTGGGTCGGAAACTTGTCGTCGTCCGTTGTGGCTTCCGCGGTTGTTCTTCCACCGTAAACGGAACGGGCAGGCAAAGGGTTCCGTGGAAACCCTCAACCTGCCCGTAATCGAAACCCTCAACCGGCCCGCAGGAACCCCCGACCGGCCCGTGGCGACCCGCAGCCTGCCCCTAGAGGCAGGCCCCCGCCCGTCATACGACGATGTTCACCAGCTTCGGCGCCCGCACGATCACCTTGCGGATCGTCGCGCCGCCCACCGCCACGACCACCGCCGCCTCGCCCAGCACCAGCGCCTCCAGCTCCGCGTCCGAGATCGACGCGGGCACCTCCAGACGCGCCTTGACCTTGCCCTTGACCTGCACCACGCACGTCACGGTGTCGTCCACGACGTACGCGGGGTCGGCGACCGGGAAGTCCTGGTGCACCACCGAGTCGGTGTGGCCCAGCCTGCGCCACAGCTCTTCGGCGATGTGCGGGGCCAGCGGCGCGACCAGCAGCACCAGCCGCTCGGCGACGGTCCGCGACACCGGGCCGCCGACCTTCGTCAGGTGGTTGTTCAGCTCGGTGACCTTGGCGATCGCGGTGTTGAACCGCAACCCCGCCATGTCCTGCGCGACCCCGTCGACGGCCTTGTGCAACGCGCGCAGGGTCTCCTCGCCGGGCTCCGTGTCGACCACGGTGACCTCGCCCGTCGTCTCGTCGACGACGTTGCGCCACAGCCGCTGGAGCAGCCGGTACTGACCGACGACCGCGCGCGTGTCCCACGGACGCGAGACGTCCAGGGGGCCCATGGCCATCTCGTACAGACGCAGGGTGTCCGCCCCGTACTCGGCGCAGATCTCGTCCGGAGTGACGGCGTTCTTGAGGGACTTGCCCATCTTGCCCAGGACGCGGGTGACCTTGGCGCCCTGGTGCCAGTACCCGCCGTCGCGCTCCTCGACCTCGGTGGCCGGCACCGCGATGCCCCGGCTGTCCCGGTAGACGAACGCCTGGATCATGCCCTGGTTGTAGAGCTTGTGGAAGGGCTCGACCGACGAGATGTGGCCCAGGTCGAACAGCATCTTGGACCAGAACCGCGCGTACAGCAGGTGCAGTACGGCGTGTTCGGCGCCGCCCACGTACAGGTCCACGCCGCCGTGCGGCTGCCCCTCGCGGGGGCCCATCCAGTACTGCTCGATGGCCGGGTCGACCAGCTTCTCGCTGTTGTGCGGGTCGAGGTAGCGCAGCTCGTACCAGCAGGAACCGGCCCAGTTGGGCATGGTGTTGGTCTCGCGGCGGTAGCGCCTGACGCCCTCGCCCCGGCCCAGGTCCAGTTCCACGTCGACCCAGTCCTGCTTCCGCGACAGCGGGGGCTCGGGCTGGGTGTCGGCGTAGTCCGGGTCGAACGTCCGCGGCGAGTAGTCGTCGACCTCGGGCAGTTCCAGCGGCAGCATCGACTCGGGCAGCGGGTGCGCGACGCCGTCCTCGTCGTACACGATCGGGAAGGGCTCGCCCCAGTAGCGCTGGCGGCTGAACAGCCAGTCCCGCAGCCGGAAGTTGACCGTGCCCTCGCCGATCCCGCGCGACGCCAGCCAGTCGGTGATCCGCGCCTTGGCGTCGGCGACGCCCAGGCCGTCCAGGGCGATGTCGTCGCTCGTGGAGTTGATGAGCTTCGCGTCGTAGGAGGCGAACGCGTCGTCCCACTCCGCCGGGTCGGCCGACCGGCCGTCGGACGGCTCGACCACGCAGCGCATCGGCAGCTCGAAGGCGCGCGCGAACGCGAAGTCGCGGCTGTCGTGCGCCGGGACGGCCATGATCGCGCCGGTGCCGTACCCCATCAGGACGTAGTCGGCGATGAAGACGGGCACGGGCTCGCCGCTGACCGGGTTGGTCGCGTACGCGCCGGTGAAGACGCCGGTCTTGTCCTTGGCCTCGGCCTGCCGCTCGACGTCGGACTTCGACGCGGCCTGCTTGCGGTACGCGTCGACGGCCTCGGCCGGGGTCGCGTGGCCGCCCGTCCACACCGCGTGCGTGTCGGCGGGCCAGGCGGCGGGGACGATCCGCTCGACCAGTTCGTGTTCCGGCGACAGCACCATGTAGGTGGCGCCGAAGAGGGTGTCCTGACGGGTCGTGAACACGGTGATCGCGCCGGCGTCACCGACCGGGAAGTCGACCCGCGCGCCTTCGCTGCGGCCGATCCAGTTGCGCTGCTGCGCCTTGATGGCGTCCGGCCAGTCCAGCGCGTCCAGGTCGGCCAGCAGGCGGTCGGCGTAGGCCGTGATGCGCATGTTCCACTGGCGCAGCTTCCGCTTGAAGACGGGGAAGTTGCCCCGCTCGGAGCGGCCTTCGGCGGTGACTTCCTCGTTCGCCAGGACCGTGCCCAGGCCGGGGCACCAGTTGACGGGGGCGTCGGAGGTGTACGCGAGCCGGTACTCGCCCAGCACGTCGGCGCGTTCGACGGCGTCCAGCGCGCTCCAGGGGCGCCCGTCGGGCGTCGTGCGCCGTCCGCTCTCGAACTGCGCCACCAACTCGTCGATCGGCCGCGCCTTGTCGGCCTCGTCGTCGTACCAGGAGTTGAAGATCTGGACGAAGATCCACTGCGTCCACCGGTAGTAGTCCGGGTCGATCGTCGCGAAGGAGCGGCGCGTGTCGTGTCCCAGACCCAGCCGGCGCAGCTGGACCTTCATGTTCTCCATGTTGGCCTCGGTGGAGGCCCGGGGGTGCGTGCCGGTCTGGACCGCGTACTGCTCGGCGGGCAGGCCGAACGCGTCGAAGCCCAGCGTGTGCAGGACGTTGTGGCCGGTCATGCGCTGGTGGCGGGCGAAGACGTCCGTCGCGATGTACCCGAGGGGGTGCCCGACGTGCAGTCCCGCGCCGGAGGGGTACGGGAACATGTCCATGATGAACTTCTTGGGCCGCGCGACCAGGGCGGGATCCCCGGCCAGGTCACCGGTGGGGTTCGGCGCCTCGTACGTGCCCTCGGCGGCCCAGACGTCCTGCCAGCGTGCCTCGATGTCGGCGGCCATGGCAGCCGTGTAGCGGTGCGGCGCGGCCGTCTCGGTGGCGGCCGGAGCCGTCTCGGCGGCAGCGGAATTCGTCTCGCTCATGATCCTTCGAAGCTCCATCGATCGTCTCTGCCTGCGGCGAATGAAAAAGCCCCTCGCACAGGAGGGGTCAGCCGCGCCGATTCCGACCGGATCTTCCATCCGTCGGGACTGATCAGCGCGGCCCGCTAAGCAGAAGGCGTACGGCACGCATGGCGTCAGGGTACCGCAGGGCCCGGACGGGCCGCACCGGAGATCCACCGGGGCGGGTCGGCGGACCGATGGGGAGTGCCTTACTCCGCGTATCGCCCCTATCCGGGGCAAGCTCAAAGTCGTTTACCTCACCTTCCCTTGGTTAAACCTGCGAATCGTGCGCTGCCTGGTATCGCTCCACTTAGCATGCGGCAACGGGACCGCTTTCCCGAGCCATTCGGAGTCGACCCCATGAACCCTTCTCGCAATCGCAGGATCAGTTCGTCGCCCGCGCTGGACCCCGGCATGAGCCGACAGGTCCAGGGCGGGCTGACCGTCGCTGCACTGGTACTGGTACCCCTTCTCGCCGTCGCGACAGGCGACGCCTTCCGCGCCGCGCTCGACTTCGCGGCCGGCGTGCTTTCCCTCGTGTCCCTGACGGCGGCCGTCGCGTGGGGGTTGATAGCCACCGACCGGTTGCTGCTCTCCTCGCGGCACCGGTTGCTCGCGCAGGGCATCCACCGGGCGACGGCCGTGGCCTCGCTCGGCTTCCTCCTGCTGCACGTCACCGTCAAGGTGTCGCTCGGGCACGTCTCGCTGATCGGCGCCGTGGTGCCGTTCGGCCTGGGGCTGACCGGTACGAACGGCCTCATCGGCTTCGGTTCGCTCGCCGGGCTCCTGATGATCGTCGCCGCCACCACCGGGGCGATGCGCAGCGCCTTCGCCACGCCGGGCCGGATCGCCGGCCGCTGGCGGGCGATGCACATGGTCGCCTACCCGGCGTGGTGCTTCGCCCTGGTGCACGGCCTCTACACAGGCCGGCTGGCGGCGACCTGGGTGACCACGATGTACTGCATCTCCCTCGTGGGAGTGGCGGCGGCCGTGTCCCTGCGGCTCCTCCCCCGCCATCTCCAGAACGAGATCGCCGACCGGCTCATCGCGATGACCGGCGGGCAGCGCCGTACGAGGGAGCCGGAGCAGTCGCTCCGGGACCTGTCGGCGGATCCGCTGCCCGGGGCGACGGGCCTCGCGCCGCAGCCCCAGTACGAGCAGCTGCGCCGTGAGCCCTCGCTGTCGGGGCAGCCGCTGGGTGCCCCTCTCGGCCGGCCGCGGACCCCACCGCGGCTCTCCCCGCCGTCCCCGCCTCTTTACGAGGCGGAGCGGGCCCCCATGGGCCTGTACGCGGGCGGTGCGGGCGGCTCGGGCGGCGATTCGCCGTCCGACGCGTTCGCCGACCCCTTCTCGGGTCGCACCCCCGATCCGGTGTCCGGACCCGGAACCGGCCTCTCGGCCGGCTACCGCGCGGTCTCCCTGGGTACGGACCCGACCACGGTGCTCCCGGTCACACCCCCCTACGGCGCGGCGCCCGGCTCCCCGTCCGGCACGCCGTCCGGTGACGTCCCGCTCGCCGAACGCATCCCCATGACCGAGGAACTGCCGATCATCACCGAAGAGTCCACCGGCCGTCCCGGCTCCTGGCCGGCGCCCTCCCCGCCGCCGCCCGGACAGGCCTTCACACCCCCCGCCCCCACACCCGCCCCGGCGGCGCCCTCCCCGTACGACACGGGTTCCGTGCCCACGTACGACACGGGCGCGACGCCCCCTTATGACACCGGTTCGGTCCCGACGTACGACGCGGGCGCGACGCCCGCGTACGACACCGGTTCCGCTCCTCAGTACGACACCGGTTCCGTACCCGTCTACGGCCCCAACGCGGCCTCCCCGTACGACACCGGCGCGATCCCCGCGTACGACACAGGCGCCCTCCCCGCCTACGACACGGGCAACCTTCCGCCGTACACGGGCCAGGCTCCCGCCTCCCCGGTCGGTCCTTCCTACGAAGGCTCGGCGTACGACGGAACGGGGCCCCGTCCCGGCAGCGAGCCCCCGCCGGGTCCGCTCTACCAGCCCCCGGCCGGGGAGCCCTGGAACGCACCCGCAGGAGACCGACCGTGAACGCGCCCCTCCCCGACGTACCCGAAGTCCGCGTCGTCGGCCTGCCCCAGCTGACGCAGGGGTTCGACCTGGTCGAGCGGCTCGACCTGCCGATGCACCTCAAGGTGCACGGCCCGCTCCAGCCGATGACCGGCGAGCGGCTGGCGCAGCTCGCCGAGAACATCACCCTGCGCGGCCGCGGCGGCGCAGGCTTCCCCTTCGGGAAGAAGCTGCGGGCGGTCGCCCAGGCGTCGATCCGCCGCGGGGTCAGGCCCGTCGTGGTGATCAACGGCAGTGAGGGCGAGCCCGCGTGCCGCAAGGACACCGTGCTGCTCAACCGGGCGCCGCACCTGATCCTGGACGGCGCCCTGCTGGCCGCCGAGGCGCTCGGCGCCCGCACCCTGGTCGTCGCGGTCACCCGCAACTCCACGGAGATATCCATGCGGGCGGCGCTCGCCGAGCGCGGTCTGTCCGACCGGCGCGGCCAGCAGTTGCGCGCGCGGGTGGTCCGTACGCCCGAGCGCATGGTCTCCGGCGAGGCCTCGGCGGTGATCCGCGCCATCGGCGGCGGGCCCGCCCTGCCGCCGGGGCGCCGGGAGCGCGCGGCGGAGTCCGGTGTCGGCGGAGCGCCGACGCTGCTGTCCAACGCGGAGACGTACGCCCAACTGGCCGTCGGCGCCCGGATCGGCGCCCGCCGCTACGGCCACACCGGCCTGGAGGACGAGCCGGGCACCGTGATGCTGACCGTGTCGGGCGCGGTCGCCCGGCCGATGGTCATCGAGGTGCCGACCGGTGTGCCGCTGCGGTACGTCCTCCAGATGGCCGGCGCCCCGCCGCTCCCCCAAGGGGTGCTCACCGGCGGCTACCACGGCAACTGGATCGACGCGGTGGCCGCGCACGAGGCGGTCGTCTCCCGGGCCTCCCTGGCGGCCGTGGGCGGCTCCCTGGGCGCCGGGGCGATCCTGCCCATCGGCCCCGAGACGTGCCCGCTGGGCGAGGCCCTGCGGGTCGCCAACTGGCTCGCGGCGGAGACGGCCGGGCAGTGCGGTCCCTGCAAGCTCGGGCTGCCCGCCGCGGCCGGCGGCCTGTCCGACGTGATCAACGGCGGCGGCCCGACCGCCCTGGAGGCGCTGCGGGCGGTCACCCAGGCCGTCAAGGGCCGGGGCGCGTGCAAGCACCCCGACGGCTCGGCGCGGTTCTTCGCCTCGACCCTGTCGGCGTTCACGGACGACCTGGCCGCGCACATGCTGCACGGCGGCTGCGGTCGCGAGACGACCGGCGTGCTGCCGCTGCCGGGCCCCGGCTACCAGGAGGCGGAGGAGTCGATCCCGAGCGGCGAGAAGCTCGCCGTGGACTGGACGCTCTGCCAGGGCCACGGGCTCTGCGCGGACATCGTGCCCGAGCTGATCCGGCTGGGCCCCGACGGCTACCCGGCGCTCGCGGACGCGTCGGTCCCGATGCACATGCGGGGCCGCGCCCAGCGCGCGGTACGCCGCTGCCCGGCACTGGCGCTCCGTATCGAGCAGCCCGAGCCGGAACGCCCCGCCCGCACGGCCCTCCCCCCCGCCAGCGGCCGCAAGGCCCTGGGCCCCGGCCGCAGTTGACCACGAGAGAAGCGGGCCCCCGATCCCGGGCGGCCCGCTTCTCCTGTCGTACGAAGCGCGGGGAATCCCTCGCGCCACCCGGGCGCGGCAACAACAAAGATCCCGCCCGATCGGAACGATCGTGCGGGATCTTGTAAAGCGTCCGGTCGGGTTGTGAGCAACCCTGTCCGTCTTGTGGAGCTAAGGAGAATTGAACTCCTGACCTCTTGCATGCCATGCAAGCGCTCTACCAACTGAGCTATAGCCCCGCGCCGGGTCTCCCCTGCGGTGTCGCCAACATTAACGGTCCCTCCCGCCGAGCACCAAATCGATTCCCCGGTGTACGGATACGCCCGGTACTGTCGCCCTTCGTGACCGTGTCCGCGTTTCCGTACAAAGCGGTCGGACCGGCCGTGGTCGCGGCCTCGGTCTGCCTGGTGTCGTTCGTGGGATTCCTCGCGGCGCAGGACGCGGCCCAGGTGTCGATGGCCGATCTGACGGTGTACCGGGCCGAGGGGCGGGCGGTGCTCGACGGGCGGGACCTGTACGCGGTACGGGCGACCGCGGCCGGGCTGCCGGCGACCTACCCGCCGTTCGCCGCGCTGCTGTTCACCCCGCTCGCCCTGTCCGGGGCGACCGGGTGGCGCGTGGTGGTCACGGCCGGGAACCTGCTGCTGCTCGTCGCGTTCGTACGGCTCTCCCTGCGGCTCGTCCTCCGCGGAACGACCCCGCCTCCTAAGGAAGCGACGCTGTGGGTGTCCGCGCTCGCCGTCTGGTGCGAGCCGGTGTGGACCACCCTGCGCTACGGCCAGGTCAACCTGCTGCTGGCGACGGCGGTGCTGTGGGACCTCTCGCGCCGGGACGGGCACCGCTGGACGGGGACGGGCATCGGTCTGGCGGCGGCGGTCAAGCTCACCCCGGCGCTCTTCGCCGTGCTGCTGTTCCTCGCCGGGGTGGTGCGCGCCCGGGAGGCGGGGTGGAACCCGTGGCTGCGGCAGGCGGCGACCGCCGCGGCGGCCTTCACCGCCGCGACCCTGGCCGCGGCCGTCGTCCTGCCCCGCGACTCGGCGCGCTTCTGGACGGCGGTGGTCCTCGACGCGGACCGCGCGGGCCGCGCCGAGGACACCGCCAACCAGTCGTTGCGCGGGGTCCTGGCCCGGCTGCTGCACACCGGCGACCCGGCGTGGTGGCTGGCTGCGGCCGCCGTGACAGCCGCGGCCGGTCTCGCGGTGGCGGTCGCGGCGGCCCTGCACGGGGAGCGGGCGGGCGCTGCCGTGGCCTGCGCCGCGACGGCCCTGCTCGTCAGCCCGGTGTCGTGGTCCCACCACTGGGTGTGGTGCGTGCCGATGGTGCTGTTCCTCGCCGTACGGGCGGGCCCGCGCCCGGCGGTCCTGGCGGGGCTGGTCTTCTGCTCGTACGCGCTCTGGTGGGTGCCGCACGGCCCCGCCCGGCCCGAACTGGCGCTGGACGGACCGCGGACGGCCCTTTCCGCCCTCTACCCGCTGGCCGCCCTGGCCGTGCTCGGACACGTCCGGTCGGCCGGATCACGGCCGTGCCCCGACAGCGCCGGGCCACGAGGGCGCCGAGCCGCAGGGGCACGGGGCCGTCAGGCGGTCGCGAAGGAGTAGAAGCGTTTGAGCGTGCAGTGTTCGTCGAGGAGACGTCCGTAGATGGGCTCACCTTCGAGCTCACGGTAGGTCTCGATCGGGTCGCCTTTTATGATCAGTGCCCGTGCGCACTCCTCGCACCAGTACTGGAAGTCGGCGTGGAGTGGATCCATGTCCCTGACGATCGGCGTACCGCTGCCGCACCAGTCGCACTTACGCCTGTGAGCACCCATCACTCAGCTCCGCATGCGGCCGCAGGCCTCCGCCGTGGCAGGCAGGTCATCGTCCCCCTCGACGCCGCTGGCGGACATGCGCGCACTCCCTCCGGGTCCAGGCCGGCGTCCCCCTCCGGCCGTCCGATTCTGCCACGCCCGCGCAACGGGGTCAGCATGAAAAGGCCTGCCGGTGAGGGCTCATAGCGGACGTCAGCGCACGGTAGGGGCCTTTCGCCCGGAGACAACTCCGGCTGCCGCGCCCAGGACGCACGCGCCGGCGAGCGCGAGCGCGCAGATCCACAGCGCGTCCACCGCCGCACCGGGTCCCGAGGCGTCCAGTCGGTTCAGGAAGAGTGTCCCGAATGTCGCCACGCCGATGAGCTGGCCGAGTTGGGTGACGGTGGCGAGGAATCCGCTGGCGTCGGCCGCGTCCTCCTGGCGGACCGTCGACAACGCGCGCGTGAGCGCCGGGCTGAAGCCGAGGGACAGTCCCGCGCCGACGCCCATGAAGGCGGCGTACATCGCGATCCCGCCGTCGCCGACGTCGCGCAGCACCCATCCGACGGCGACGACGGACACGGCGGCCACCGCGAACCCGGCCGGGACCAGGGCGTTGTGCCACCGCCCGGGCCAGGTGCGCCAGGTCAGCCCGACGAGGCCGAAGACGACGGCGGTCGGCGCGAAGGACAGTCCCGCGCGCAACGGGCTGTAGCCGAGGGTGCCTTGGATGTAGAGGGTGAGGGCGAAGAGGAAGCCGGAGTTGACGGCCATGACCAGCAGGATGCGCACGGCCGCCAGGGACATCCCCGGAATGCGCAGTACGCGCGGGGCGATCAGCGGGGCCCCGCCGGTGCGCGCGAGCCGCGACTCGAAGGCGAGGAAGCCGCAGAAGCAGGCCACGGAGGCCGCCAGCGACAGCCAGGACCACAGGGGCCAGCCCTCCTCCTGCCCGAGCACCAGCGGCACCGTGAGCAGCGACACGGCCCCGGCCAGCAGCACGAGGCCCGGCAGGTCGAGCGAGCGCGAGCGTTCCGGCTCGCCGCGCCGGTCCTTGGGCAGCACCCGGGCGCCGAGCACCAACAGGACCGCGCCCACGGGCACGTTGACCAGGAAGACCGGCCGCCAGCCCTCCCCGAACAGGTCGGCGCTGACGAGCACTCCGCCCACGACCTGCCCGGCCGCGGCCCCGGTGGCGAGCACGGCGGAGTACGCGCCGAGCGCGCGCCCGCGGCTCTCGCCGGTGAAGTTGCGCTGGATGAGGCTGAGCACCTGAGGGATCATCAGGGCCGCGCCGGCGCCCTGGACCAGCCGGAAGGCGATCAACTGCCCGGTGCCGGCGGCCAGTCCGCAGGCGAGCGAGGAGAGGGTGAAGACGGCGAGCCCGCCGAGGTACATGCGCCGGTGGCCCAGCAGGTCGCCCAGCCTGGCCCCGGTGATCAGCAGGACGGCGTACGAGATGGTGTAGCCGGCGATCACCATCTGCAACCCGGCGCCGGAGGCGTGCAGTTCGGTACGGATCGTCGGGGCGGCGACGTTGACGATGAAGACGTCGAGCAGCGCCATGAACTGGGCGGCGAGCACCACCGCGAGCAGCAGCCCGGGGCGTTTGTCAGTGGGGCCCGCTTTACTGGACTCACGGGACGGAACGGATATGCCGGACGGAGAGGACACGGTGGAGGCGGATGGGGACGCGGTGGGGGCGGACGCGGGTGTGGCGGGGGTCGATGGGGTCGTGGTCATGGCACCGAGCCTGCGGTGCGTCGGATACGGGTAACCAGAGCCCCTTGATGCTGGTACTGGCACCACCTGGCAGCGGCCTCTCCCGAGGCGCACGATGGGGGGCGTGACAACGATGACCGTGCAGCACACCGCAAGCGGCAGCCGGCGCAGGCCCGAGCTGGCGGCCTTCCTCCGCAGCCGCCGGGCCCGCGTGACCCCCGCCGACGTCGGCATGGCCCCGGGCCTGCGGCGCCGGACCCCGGGGCTGCGGCGCGAGGAGGTCGCCACGCTCTCCGGGGTGGGGGTGACCTGGTACACATGGCTGGAGCAGGGCCGCCCGATCAACGCCTCCGCCCAGGTGCTGGACGCCATCGCGCGCACACTGCGCCTGGACCGTACGGAGCGTGAGCACCTCTACCACCTGGCGGAGGTGCCGCACGATCCCGCCCCGGAGACGGAGCGGGCCGTCGGCCCCGAGGTCCAGGGCATCATCGACGCCCTCGACCCGCTCCCCGCGGTGATCTACAACGGGCGGTACGACATCCTGGCGACCAACGCGGCGTACATCGACCTCTTCGAGGAGACGCCGCGTCCCAGCGACCCGTGGAACGTGCTGTGGGTCCTGTTCACCGTGCCCGCGGCACGCTGCCCGCTGGTCTTCCCGCAGCGGGAGCTGCCGATGATGGTCGCGACGCTGCGGGCCTCGTACGGCCGGCACGTCGGGGAGCCCGTCTGGGAGTCGTTCATCCGCCGCCTGGCCCACGCGAGCCCGTACTTCGCCGAGTTGTGGGAGCGGGGGGACGTGGCGCCGTCCGGTGCCCGGACGAAGACCTTCCGGCACGAGGAGGTGGGCGAGATACGGATGACGTCGGTCTCGCTGTCGATCATCGGCATGCCGGAGTGCCGGATCGTCGTCTACACCCCGGACGACGAGGAGAGCCGCGAGCGGACGGCGTTCCTCCGCGCGCGGCGCACAGAAAAGATCCCGCCCCCTGCGGGGGACGGGATCCGCACTTCCGTACCACTGACGTCGGACTGAGACCCGACTGATTGTGGAGCTAAGGAGAATTGAACTCCTGACCTCCTGCATGCCATGCAGGCGCTCTACCAACTGAGCTATAGCCCCTCGTGTCCTGTGCGCCGCGCGCTTCGGACTAGAAGAACTTTAGCCTGCGACCAGCCCGAAAGTGAAATCAGACGTCGTCGCCGAGAACCGGCTCGGGGAGAGTGCCGGCGTTGTGCTCCAGGAGCCGCCAGCCGCGCGCGCCTTCGCCGAGGACGGACCAGCAGCAGTTCGAGAGGCCCCCGAGGCCTTCCCAGTGGTGCGCCTCCAGGCCGAGCAGCCGGCCGATGGTGGTGCGGATCGTGCCGCCGTGGCTGACGACGACGAGCGTGCCGTCGTCGGGCAGCTTCTCGGCATGCCGGAGCACCACCGGCGCGGCCCGGTCGGCGACCTCGGTCTCCAGCTCGCCGCCGCCGCGCCGCACGGGCTCGCCGCGCTTCCACGCGGCGTACTGCTCGCCGAACCGCCCGACGATCTCCTCGTGGGTCAGCCCCTGCCAGTCCCCCGCGAAGGTCTCGCGGAGCCCGGCGTCGTACGCGACCTCCAGGCCGGTGAGGCCGGCCAGCTCGGCGGCGGTGGCCGAGGCCCTGGCGAGGTCGGAGGCGACGATCGCGTCGGGCCCCAGGGACGCCAGCAGCCGCGCGGAGCGCCGTGCCTGGGCCACGCCCGTGGCGGTCAGCTCGATGTCCGTGGAGCCCTGGAAGCGGCGTTCCAGGTTCCAGGCCGTCTGGCCGTGCCGCCACAGGACGATGCGGCGTCCTCTGCCGCGTTTGCTGCCGTTCAGCTCAGCTCACCGTCCGCGTCACCGGCGATCCCGGCGGGCTCGGCGGCCTTCGTGCGGGTCTTCACGGCGTCCTCGGGCAGGGGCAGCTCGGGGCAGTCCTTCCACAGCCGCTCCAGGGCGTAGAAGACACGCTCCTCGGTGTGCTGCACGTGGACGACGATGTCGACATAGTCGAGCAGGATCCAGCGGGCGTCGCGGTCGCCCTCACGGCGCACCGGCTTGACGCCGAGCTGCTTCTGGATCTGCTCCTCGATCTCGTCGACGATCGACTTGACCTGGCGGTCGTTGGGCGCGGACGCGAGGAGGAAGGCGTCCGTGATCGACAGCACGTCGCTGACGTCGTACGCGATGATGTCGTGCCCGAGCCGGTCGGCGGCCGCCTGGGCGGCGACGGTGACGAGCTCGACGGAACGTTCGGTTGCGGTCACAAGCAGGCTTTCGTGTCGGCGGTCGTGGAGAGAACCAGGATCTCACGGACCGCCGACGCCGGGCGCAGCTCTCGCGCCCCGGCCGCGCCGAAGGCGGCCGGGGCGGGGCGGGACTCAGTTCGGCGCGTAGTCCTGGCCGAGGACGACCGACACGTCGACGTTGGCGGCGGGGGTGCCCTTCTTCACGGCGTCGGTCGGCAGTCCGAGGGTCTTCGCGACCTCCACGGCCTGTTCCTTGATCGCCGCGTCACCGTAGATGACCTGCGAGGACGTCTCCGCACCCGCCGATCCGGCGTCCACGTAGCTGTAGCCGCCGTTGATCACCGCGGTACGGGCGGCCTCGGACGCGCTGCTGCCGCCGCTGGCGTCCTTGACCCCCACGCGCAGGGCGCTGCCCTTCTCCGGGGCGCTCACCGAGCCGCCGAGAATGTCCTTCACCACACCGGAGACGGCGGCGTCGCTGAGGGTGCCGTCGGGCTGCACGGGCAGGACGGCCGTCTTGTAGTCGCCCTCCTTCGCGTGCAGGGACAGCTTGGCGAGGGCGGCGCCGAGGTCGGCCTCGGTCAGCGACGGGTCGAGGATCTGCCCGAGGGTCTGCACGGTGACCGTCGCGGCCTTGGGGTCGTCGGACATCTTCCGCAGCACCCCCTGGAGGACCTGGCCGAAGCGCTGGAGCTGCTTGGTCTCGGGCTCGCCGGGTCCCTGGTACGTGGCGTAGGCGACGGCCGCCTTGCCGCTGAGGGTCTGGTTCTCGCCCTTCCGTACCAGGGGCTGGTCGCCCTTCTTCGCGCCGGGCACGTCGGTGTCGGTGGTCAGGTCGATGTTGCCGACGAGCTGGACGAGGCTGTCCAGGTACGGGGTGTCGAGCCGCCAGGTGCCGGAGATGTCGGTGCCGAGGAGGGTGCCGAGGGCCTTGCGGGTGGTGTCGGAGCCGTCGTCGTCGACGGACTTGGCGAGCGTGACACCGGTGCCGTCGTCGCCCTCCACGGAGAGGGAGTTGGGGAGCAGGATGGTGGTGCCCTGGCCGGTGGTGGCGTTGTTGACGAGCAGCGCGGTGGAGGTGCCCTTCGCCTTGGTGTTGTGCAGGTGGACGACGATCACGTCGCGCTTCTGCGCGCCGCCCGCGGCGGTGCTCCCCTTGGTGTCCGCGGCGCCGGATCCGGGCAGCTTGCCCGCGTACCAGAGGTAGCCGACCCCGCCCGCGACGACCAGCGCGACGGCGACGACCAGGGCCACCACCCGGGAGCGGCCCCGGCGCTTGGCCTCCTCGCGCCGCTCGGAGCGGCTTTCCGTGAACTTGAGCCAGTCGATGACGTCCTCGGAGTCCTCGTCGGGCTCCTCGGTGAAGGCGAACTGCTCGTCCACGGCGGGGCGGCGCTGCTCGGGTACGGCGGCCTGCCCGGCCTCGGGCGCGGCCTGCCGGGGCGGCGGCTGCTGCTGGGACTCCCGCGGTGGGTCCTGCTGGGGCTCCTGCTGCTGCGGGATCCACTGCTGGGTCGCGTCGACGGCCACGGGCTGCTGGACGGGTTGCTGGACGTGCTGCTGCTGCCCGGTGTCGTAGCCGTACCCGTCGTACCCGTAGCCGTCCTGCTGCTGGGGCTGTTGGGGCGATTGGGGCTGCTGAGGGGCCTGCTGCACGCCGTAGTTGTCGTACGACTGCGGCTGCGTCGGCGCCTGCGAAGGCTGCTGACCGTAGGGGTCGTAAGCCTGCTGTTGCGGCTGACCGTAAGCGTCGTACTGCTGCGTCTGAGGCTGCTCGTACACCGGCTGCCCGTACTCGTCGTACCCGACGAGCCGAGGCTGAGCGTAATAGGGGTCGTACGGGTCGTACGGCTGCTGCTGGTCGTTCACCGGTGTCCCTCTCCGTGACTCATTCGCCGCGGTACAACTGCCTCTTGTCGATGTAACGCACCACACCGTCCGGGACCAGGTACCAGACCGGATCGCCCTTCGCGACGCGCTCCCGGCAGTCCGTGGACGAGATCGCCAGCGCCGGGACCTCCACCAGCGAGACACCGCCCTTGGGCAGCCCGTCGTCCGTCAGGTCGTGGCCGGGCCGGGTGACCCCGATGAAGTGGGCCAGCGAGAACAGCTCCTCGTGGTCGCGCCAGCTCAGGATCTGCGAGAGCGCGTCGGCCCCGGTGATGAAGAAGAGGTCCGCGTCGTCGTTGCGGGACCGCAGGTCCCGCAACGTGTCGATCGTGTACGTCGGCCCGCCGCGGTCGATGTCGATGCGGCTGACCGAGAACTGCGGATTGGACGCCGTGGCGATGACCGTCATCAGATAGCGGTCCTCCGCCGGGGAGACCACCTGACGACTCTTCTGCCACGGCTGTCCGGTCGGTACGAACACCACCTCGTCCAGCTGGAACCGTATGGCGACCTCGCTGGCCGCGACCAGGTGCCCATGGTGGATCGGGTCGAAGGTACCGCCCATCACGCCGAGTCGGCGCCTGCCCCGACCGGGAGCCGCGAGGGGGCCGGTGGGCGTCTGCTGCTCTCCCATGCGTGCAGAGCGTACTTGCACCGGGTTACGTACCGGCCTCAGCGGTCGCGGTTGAAGCGGGTGGTGATCCACAGCAGCATGAGGAGCACGAACAGCGCGCCGCCGCCCGTGAGGTACGGGCTGAGGCTTTCGTGGTTGCCGCCGCCGTGCTCGGCACCCTCGGCGAGCGTGACCAGATTGGCGGCGGTGCCGGTGAGGCTCATCTTCAGCAGGCCCTTTTCGTCGGGAGTCGGAGAGACGTCGCGCACATCGTATGCGGGCCCGCCGGGCACGCGAACGCCGACTCAGTCGTTGTTGTCCTTGTCGCGGTAACCGCGCAACAGGAACCAGGCGAGCAGGGCGACTCCGACCAGGGAGACGACGAGCACGATCCGGATCGTATCGCCGGGGCCCTGCTGGTCGGAGGCCGCGGCGAGCAGTGTGGCGGTATAGGGCATGTCGGTGGTGCTCCTAGGTCTTCTCGGGGTTCTCGGGCCCCCGCAACACGGTAGACCCAGCACGCCCAGCGCCTAGGGTGGGGTCCGTCAGGGGGACGGGCCGTGGACCGTACGAACAGGGGGCATCCATGACAGAAGAGATTCACGACAACGTGCCGAGCAGGCAGCGCAAGCGCTTCCCGGGCATCTCGTCACGGGCGTACGAGCATCCCGCGGACCGCTCGGCGCTGGTGGCGCTGCGCAAGCTCACCGGGTTCGACACGGTGTTCAAGGCGCTCAGCGGGCTGCTGCCGGAGCGGAGCCTGCGCCTGCTGTTCCTGTCGGACTCGGTGCGCGTGAGCGAGGCGCAGTTCGCGCACCTGCACGGCATGCTCCTCGACGCGTGTTACGTCCTGGACCTGGCGAAGGTCCCCGCGATGTACGTGACGCAGGACCCGCGGCCCAACGCCATGTGCATCGGGCTGGACGAGCCGATCATCGTGGTGACGACCGGGCTGGTGGAGCTGCTCGACGAGGAGGAGATGCGGGCGGTCGTCGGGCACGAGGTGGGGCACGCCCTGTCCGGCCACTCGGTCTACCGCACGATCCTGCTCTTCCTCACCAACCTCGCGCTCAAGGTCGCGTGGATCCCGCTGGGCAACGTCGCGATCATGGCGATCGTGACGGCGCTGCGGGAGTGGTTCCGCAAGTCGGAACTGTCCGCGGACCGGGCGGGACTGCTGGTCGGTCAGGACCTCAAGGCGTCCATGCGCGGCCTGATGAAGATCGCGGGCGGGAACCACCTGCACGAGATGAACGTGGACGCGTTCCTGGAGCAGGCCGAGGAGTACGAGGCCGGGGGCGACCTGCGCGACTCGGTCCTCAAGATCCTCAACGTCCTGCCGCGGACGCACCCGTTCACCACGGTCCGGGCGGCGGAGCTGAAGAAGTGGGCGGAGAGCCGCGACTACCAGCGGATCCTGGACGGCCACTACCCCCGCCGCGACGAGGACAAGGACACGTCGGTGGCGGACTCCTTCCGCGACTCGGCGTCGCACTACGCGGACACGGTCCGCACCAGCAAGGACCCGCTGCTGAAGCTGGTCGGCAACATCGCGGGCGGCGCGGGGGACCTGGGCGGGAAGCTGCGGGACCGCTTCACGGGCGGTACGGCGGGGCCGAAGCCGCCGCGGGACCCGGACGCGGCGGAGGGCCAGGCCTGAGCCTGGGATCTCCACACGTACGCGGGCTCCCGCATCGGGGGCCGCGTACGCGCCCGGGCCCTACGGCGGCGCGGCTCTACGGCGTGGGTTCCGCCCCGGTCGACAGCGTGCCGCACAGGCCCGTCCCGATCGGGCCGGTCGAGAACGGGTTGGTGCCGGGGGGCCGCTCGGCCGGCGTGGTCCGCGCGCCCGCCAGGAGGGGCCGCAGCGTCGTCGGCGCCGCGGCCGAGCAGGCCTGCGGGCCGACCTGGGCCTGGCTCAGCAGCAGCTCGGCCTGGTGCTTCGCCAGGTCGTTCTGGTCGAAGCGGAAGCGCAGCTCGCGCCGGACGGTGTACAGCGAGGCGTCCTGGACGGGCTCCGCCGACGACCGGGCGGGCCGCACCGCGTAGACGAAGGTGTGGTCGGAGCTGACCTCCAGGATCCCCGGCCCCGTCTCCTCGACCCGGAGCGTGCCGTGCACGCGCACCTCGTCGGCGGCCGGGGCCACCTTCGCCGGGTCGAACCGCACCAGCCACCCGGCCGGGACGTGCCGCCCGTCGTCCGCCGGCGCGCTGAAGCTCCGGTCGAACTGGGTGTGCTGGTCCGGGTCGAGCAGTGCCCGTACGGGCCGTACGGTACGGCCGGCGAGGACGTCCGGGTCCAGCGAGGACGCCACGAGGTAGTCCTTGACGGTGGTCAGCGCGGCGACGACCTGGCTCTCCGTGAAACTTCTCGTCCCCCGCACGCCCGGCAGGGTGATCCCGGACGCCCCGGCGCGGAACTGCGCGGCCGGACTGTGCGCGTAGAGGTCGTCGGGGGTGCCGCCCGGCACCTTCCCGGCCGGGGCCAGCGGGATCACCGTCATCCGCAGCGCCTCGGCGGTGCCGTGGGTCGTGGGCCGGTACGGGCTGCGGACGCCCAGGTAGATCGCGGTGCCGAAGGCCAGGGCGACCACCAGGAGCAGGACGAGCGCCTGCCGGGGGCCGCGCATGAAGCCGCGGCGCCTGCCCCGCCTGACGTGCTTGGGCGGCAGGCTCCGCACCGCCGCGTGCGCGTGGTCGCCGCCCATCCGCTCCCGCGCCGAGTACTCCTGGAGCCGGGCAGCGCGGATGAACGATTCGTCGAAGACGACGGACCGGTACTCGTCATCGCCGTTGGGGGAGCCCTCGGGTGCCCCTTCAGGTGGCTCTCCGCGCCCTGCCATACCTTCAGGGTAGGTCGGCGGGGGCGAACATAAACGCGGTGACTCGGGGCGAGTTCCGGCGGGCGCCGTTGGTCCGTTCGGGTGAGCGGGCCCCGGAACGCCCCGGCCTGGCGCCGGGTCGGGCGGGGTCAGGGCGTGTGCGGTACGGCGCCGGTCGCCGGGGCCGTACGGTCCTGGGAGGCCCCGGGCCCGATCACGGGACCGATGACGGGCGCGCCCGAACGGGTCATGTCGACCCCGGTCGTGGCCGGCGCGGGCGCCGGTTCCTGGCGGCCGCTGGACGCGCCGCGGTAGACGGCGCTGAAGGCGAGCGCGACCATCCCGATGCCCATCAGCAGGGCGAGGAGCCAGGCGACGGGCCGGTGCCAGCGGGCGTTGCCGCGGTACGGGCGCAGGGCGCCGCCGTGCGGTCCGTACGGCCCCCGGTACCCGTCCGGGTCGTCGGGGTCGTACTCGGGGAGGTCGTCCTGGTCGTATCCGCCACCGGGTCCGTAGAACTCGTCGTAGAACTCGTCGTCCGGGGGCCCGCCGGAGCGCAGGCGGGCCGCCTCGGCGGCGGCGCGTGCCTCGGCGGCGGCCAGCAGCCGCTCGACGGCGCTCGGTTCGTGGAAGGTGGCGGACTTGATGAAGGCCTCGTCGAACACCACGGAGGCGAAGTCCTCGTCCGCGCCTCCGCGGTCGTCGTCGGGCTCCCAGCCGTCCGGGAACGGCCTGCCCCCCACGTCGTCCGGCACGATCCCAGGGTAAACCGGGCGCGTCGTTTTGGGCAGGTGGAGTCCGAAGTCCGGTCAAGCCGTCACCTGGTGTGACCGTCCCCGGTGACGATGTACTTGGTGGACGTGAGTTCCGGCAGCCCCATCGGCCCGCGGGCGTGCAGCTTCTGGGTGGAGATGCCGATCTCGGCGCCGAACCCGAACTGGCCGCCGTCGGTGAACCGGGTCGAGGCGTTCACCGCGACCGTCGTGGAGTCCACCAACTGGGTGAATCGGCGGGCGGCGGCCTGCGAGGTGGTCACGATCGCCTCGGTGTGGCCCGAGGACCAGAGCCTGATGTGCGCGACGGCCGAGTCCAGCGAGTCCACGACAGCCGCGGCGATGTCGTACGACAGGTACTCGGTCTCCCAGTCCTCCGCCGTGGCCGCCACGACGGTCGCCTTGGTGCCGGCGGCGTAGGCGAGGACCCGCTCGTCGGCGTGCACGGTCACGCCCGCGTCGGCGAGCGCGTCCAGCGCGCGGGGCAGGAACGCCGCCGCGATGTCCTGGTGGACGAGGAGCGTCTCGGCGGAGTTGCAGACGCTGGGCCGCTGGGCCTTGGAGTTGATCAGGATGTCGACGGCCATGTCGAGGTCGGTCTCGGCGTCCACGTACACATGGCAGTTGCCGGTGCCGGTCTCGATGACCGGGACGGTGGACTCCTCAACGACCGTACGGATCAGGGAGGCGCCGCCGCGCGGGATGAGGACGTCGACCAGGCCGCGCGCCCGCATCAGCTCGCGTACGGAGTCCCGGCCCTCGCCGGGCACCAACTGGACTGCGTCGGCGGGCAGCCCGGCGCCTCCGACGGCGTCGCGCAGCACCCGGACGAGCGCGGTGTTGGAGGAGATCGCGGAGGACGAGCCGCGCAGCAGTACGGCGTTGCCCGACTTGAGGCACAGGGCGGCGGCGTCCACGGTGACGTTGGGGCGGGCCTCGTAGATGATCCCGACGACGCCGAGGGGCACCCGTACCTGCCGCAGGTCGATGCCGTTGGGCAGCGTCGAGCCGCGCACGACCTCGCCGACCGGGTCGGGCAGCGCCGCCACGTCCCGGACGTCGGCGGCGATGGCCCGCACCCGCTCGGGGGTGAGGGTCAGCCGGTCGATGACGGTCTCGGTGGCACCCGCCTCCCGGGCCCGGGCGACGTCCTCGGCGTTGGCCGTGACGATCTCGTGGGTACGGACCTCCAGCGCGTCCGCGATCGCCAGGAGGGCGTCGTCCTTGGCCGCGCGCGGCAGCGGCGCGATGTCGGCGGCCGCCGCCCGGGAACGGTAGGCGGTCCTGGCGACCGGGGAGAGATTGTCGTACGGCGAGAGCGAGGTCATGCCCGCAGGGTAGTGCGCGCCCCGCGGGCATTCCGCACGTATTCCGCACTCCGAGACACGCCGTGGGACGCGTGGGCCGGGTGCGGCGGACGGGTCAGAACGGATGGACCCCCACGGGCGCGGCGGGCGGCGGCCCGTACCCCTCCGCGATGCGCTGGTGGTACGTCTCCCGGTCGATGACCTCCAGGCCGACGATCTCCCACGGCGGCAGCTTCGCGCTGGAGCGGTGCTCGCCCCAGAGCCGCAGCGCCACGGCGGCCGCGTCGTGCAGGTCCCGGGCCTCCTCCCAGTAGCGGATCTCCGCGTGGTCGTTGGCGTACCGGCTGGTCAGCAGGAAGGGGTGGTCGTGGGCCAGCTGTTCCAGGCCACGCCTGACCTCCGTCAGCGGGGCCTCGGAGCCCGAGACGCTGAGTGTGATGTGCCAGAGCTTGGACACCTGGCGCTCTTCCCCGCGCGCGTCCTTCGCCGATCCGGCCTCCCTCTGTGACCCGTTGTCGTCGCCGCCGTCGCGGTCGAAGTCCTGTCCCGCTTCGACGCTGGTCAGGGCACGTGTCTTCCCCGCCACCCGCCTGGCGTCGGCACTGCCGCCGTTCCCTCGGGGCACCGCCCCCGGGCGCGCTCGTCTCACCAGCGGCCTCCTGTTTGTTGCTGCGTCGTCGTGCTGTTCCCCTGTGGACCGACCGGTCCTGACCCCGAAGGTCGCCCCTGGGACCGGCCCTTGGATTACCCCTGGGACAAAGTTGACCAGCCCGGGAGTCGACGTGGGGCGGTTTTCCCCAAGGTCCCTGCTCAACGGCGTTGCTTTCGGCCGTTTCAGAGCCGCGGGCCCGGGTGGAGGATCACCAGATCGTCCCTGTGTACGACCTCGCGTTCGTAGGCGGGGCCCAGTTCGCGGGCCAGTTCGCGGGTGGAGCGGCCGAGGAGCTGGGGGATCTCCTTCGCGTCAAAGTTGACGAGCCCGCGGGCGACGGCGCGGCCCTCGGTGTCGCGCAGTTCCACGGGGTCGCCCGCGCTGAACTCGCCCTCCACGGCGGCGATCCCGGCCGGCAGCAGCGAGGTGCGGCGCTCCACGACGGCCCGTACGGCGCCGTCGTCGAGGGTGAGGGCGCCCTGCGGGGTGGAGGCGTGGGCCAGCCAGAGGAGGCGGTCGGCCGAGCGGCGTCCGGTGCGGTGGAAGTACGTGCCGGTGTCGCGGCCCGCGAGGCCGTCGGCGGCGTGACTGGCGGAGGTGAGCACGACCGGGATCCCGGCGGCGGCGGCGATCCTGGCGGCCTCGACCTTGGTGACCATGCCGCCGGTGCCCACACCCGCCTTGCCCGCGCTGCCCAGCGAGACGCCCGCGAGGTCGGCGGGGCCGCGGACCTCGGCGATCCGGGTGGTGCCGGGGGTGCTCGGGTTGCCGTCGTAGAGGCCGTCGACGTCGGAGAGCAGGACGAGGAGGTCGGCCCGGACGAGGTGGGCGACGAGCGCCGCCAGCCGGTCGTTGTCGCCGAAGCGGATCTCGTCGGTGGCGACGGTGTCGTTCTCGTTGACGACGGGGATCGCGCCCATGCCGAGGAGTTGGTCCAGGGTGCGGTAGGCGTTGCGGTAGTGGGCGCGGCGGCTGGTGTCGTCGGTGGTCAGGAGCACCTGGCCGACCCGGACGCCGTACCGGGCGAAGGAAGCGGTGTACCGGGCGACCAGGAGCCCCTGGCCGACGCTCGCGGCGGCCTGCTGGCGCGCCAGGTCCTTGGGGCGTCCGGTGAGGCCGAGCGGTGCGAGTCCGGCGGCGATGGCGCCGCTGGACACGAGCACGATCTCCTTGGGGCCGTTCTCGCCCGGTGCCTGCTCGCCGTGCCCGCCGCGCACCGTGGCCAGGACGTCCACCAGGGCGTCGACCCGGTCGGCGTCGAGCCCGCCGGAGGCGGTCGTCAGCGAGGAGGAACCAACCTTGACGACGATCCTGCGGGCCCCTGCCACCACGTCCTGCCGTACCGCTGCCACGTGCCTTGCCTCTGCTCTCACTGTCGGGCCGCCTCCCGGCCGATCAGCGTACGCGTACCCGGGCAGCGGGCGGCGGGGCTTTTCAGCCGCTGAGACGGCGGGCGCGCAACTCGCCGCGGAAGGACACGCAGTCCTCGTACGCGGGCAGCAGGCCCTGCCGCTCGGCCTCGGCCAGGGTGGGCGCCTCGGCGTCCTTGGGCGAGAGCAGCGGGGGGATGTCGGTGGGCCACTCGACGGCCAGGGCGGGGTCGAGCGGGTGGATGCCGTGCTCGCGGGTGGGCGCGTACCCCTCGGAGCAGAGGTAGACGACGACCGTGTCGTCGGTCAGCGCGAGGAAGGCGTGCCCGAGCCCCTCGGAGAGGTAGAGGGCGTGGTGGGTCTCGTCGTCGAGCCGGACGATCTCCGACTGCCCGTACGTGGGCGAGCCGACCCGGATGTCCACGACGGCGTCCAGGATCGCGCCGCGCACGCACTTGACGTACTTGGCCTGGCTGGGCGGCACGTCGGCGTAGTGGATGCCGCGCAGGGTCCCCCGCTTGGAGACCGAGTAGTTGGCCTGGGCGAGGTCGAGGTCCTGGCCGGTCGCCTCGCGGAAGTCGGCGGCGCGGAACCACTCGTGGAAGCTGCCGCGCTCGTCGGGGAACACCTTGGGTTCGTGGATCCAGGCGCCTTCGATCGACAGGGGTCGCATGATGTGTGCTGATTCCTCGCTGTGGCCGTGCGCCGACGGGCGTACGGAAGTGGCATACGGAAAAGGTCAGTCGGAGGCGGGCGCCGGCGTCATCGGCTCAGGCTGCGGCGGACCCGGCCGAGCACCCGCCGCAGCAGGGGCCGCTTGGCAGGAGCCACCGTCGCCGCGGGGGCCGCCTTCTTCTTGCGCGGCAGCGCGCTCGCCGCGACGACCGTCGCCGCGCCGTCCTCGGTGAACTTCAGGCCGACGGGCAGGGCCGTCCAGCGCGGCGCGCCGCGCTTGGCGGACGGCAGCCCCAGTTCCAGGCGCCAGGCCCGGCCCGTGGGCGGCGCGGGCAGCTCCGCGGTGAGGAGCGACGCGTCCCCCTTGGCGACGAGCGTGGCCGGGGTCTCGGTCTTCCCGCCGGCGACCGTGTCCGTCAGGCGCAGCCGCACGTCCTGCGGGTCGGCGGTGTGCAGCCGCACCGGTACGGCGAGGGTGCCCGCGTCGTACGTCACGTCGGTGGGGGTGATGTCCGCGACGTCACGGTCGAAGCGGCTGGTGGCGTGGTCGACGTCCAGCGAGACGTTGCCGTGTGGCTCGGTCCAGTAGGGCAGCACCAGGCGCCGGGGCGCGCCGCTGAGGGCACCCTGGCGGGCCGCGTCCACGTTCTCCCCGCGGACGGCTCCCAGCCGGGCTTCCTTCGTCCAGCCGCAGGCGCTGATCCGGAAGTGGATGTCCCAGATGCCGGGGCCGAGCGGGGCGCGGTTGGCGGCGATCTCGGGGTCCACGACCGACTCGGCGTGCAGGAGGAGCCGGAAGGCCCCGTCCTCCGCCACCCGCTCGCGGGTCAGCTCGACGGGCTGGTAGAACTCGGCGGCCGTGGCGCGTTCCCGTACGACGAGGTCGACCTTGGCCCGGTCCACCGGGGCGGCCGTGCTTGCCCCGAGCTCCCGGATCTCGGCGACGGTCTCCGCGGGGAAGGGCAGGCCGAGGCGGTCCTCGCCGTCCTCGGTGCGGAAGGTGATCGGGGAGCCGTTCACCTCGTACTCGGCGGTGAAGCCGATGCGCAGCGCCCCGGCCTCCCAGCCGAGCGACTCCAGCCAGGCGGTGGGCTTGATCTCCGCCTCCCACCGGGCCAGCTCCTCCAGGTCGGCGAAGCGGTCGGCGACGATCAGCGCGGCGACGATCTGCTGGGTGGGCGCGAGCCCGGCGGCGACCCCGGGGCCCATCCGCTCGACGACGACCTTGCGGATCTCGTCGTACAGCTCGCGGCGGTAGTCCTCGGGCAGGGCCAGGAGCCGGCGCCCGCGCAGCCGCTCGACCATCTCGTTGCGCAGCCAGCGGCGGTAGAGCTTGTCGCGGAGCGCGCCGGGCTCGGTGTTGCGCTCGACGACGTCCAGCGCCTCGCGCAGGTTCGCGAAGTAGCCGACCGGGTCGAAGCGCTGGAAGCCGGCGTTCGACGCGTCCTCACGCTTGACGTGGTAGTAGCAGAGGTAGTCGCTCAGCACCGCGATGTTCGACGCGAGCAAGTAGGTCTCGGCGACGAAGACATGGTCCTCCAGCCGGCGCCGGCCTTCCTTGAACCGGATGTCGTGGGAGTCCAGGAAGGACTTCCGGAACATCTTGTGCGGGGTCAGGCTGTCGATCAGCGGGGCGTTGTCGACGCTCGCGCGCGGGCGGTTGACCCGGAACAGTTCGAGCGGGACCGGCCGGCCCTTGCCCGCCATCTTGCCGACGATCACGTCGGCGTCGTTGGCGACGCCGTACTCATACATCCGCTCCAGGGCTTCGTCACCGAGCCAGTCGTCGTTGTCGACGAACATCACGAACTCGCCCTGTGCCGCGGCGATCCCGACGTTGCGCGGCTTCCCGGACCAGCCGGACGGCTCCTGGTGGATCACGTGCATGTGGGGGTGCTCGGCGGCGAGCCGGTCGAGCCGCGCGGGGGTCTCGTCCGTCGATCCGTCGTTGACGAAGATGGCTTCGTACGCGTCGTCCGGCAGGCTCTGGCGCAGCAACGAGGAGATGCAGTCCTCGATGTACGGACCGGGGTTGTACACCGGAATAACCACGCTGACCTTGACGGACATGCAGAAAGCCCCACTGGTGAAGTCGGCCCCGGCGTCTGGTCGCGGGACATCGGAAACCCACAATATCCCCTGGCCGTAACCCCTCGGCCATGTTGTCCACAGCCTCGGCCACCCGGCCCGATGGTCGTACCGGACCGGGTGGCCGGCGGTTCAGCGGCCGACGGACTCGATCTGCTTGCGCAGCGGACCGAACGCGGAGCGCCCGCGGCGCAGGTCGCGGGCGCGGGTGAGCCCGCGCCAGAAGTCCGCGCCGAGGACGGTCTCGGGGGCGATCGCGTTCTTGCGGACGATCACCTCGTCCGGGACGGCCTGCGGGTCCGGGACGACGTACTCCTCGATGATCTTGTCGTACGCGTCCTTGAGGACCGTGCTGGTCGGGTCGGCGCCGAAGACGAGCACCACGCCGGTCGGCTGCGTGTCGACCTCGACCACGAGCAGGTCGGGGCGGAAGCGGCGGAGCACGGTGGCGACCTTGTAGACGTCCCCGGTCCAGGCGTCGGTGTGGCGGTCGCGGGCCGCCTCGTCGATGTTGCGGGGCAGCATGTCGTCGAGGACGATCACGCTCGACCAGCGCGCGTGGCGCTCGACGTTCATGAAGTCGCGCAGGGCGAACTCGAAGAGGTGCATGCCGTCGATGAACGACAGGTCGAGCTTGGGGTCCCCGCCGAACAGCGCGAAGGGGTCCTTGCGGGCCAGCGCGCGGAACGGGTTGCGCTGGGGCCGCAGGTGCAGCAGGGGGTCCTTGCGGGCGAAGAAGTCGTCGCTGGTCGCACGGACCAGGTGGACGTCGCAGCTGAGCGCCTTGACCACCTTGAAGGCGGGGTCGACCGCTACGGAGGGAGCGCGGGAGAGAGCCAGGCTGCGACCGTCGTTGACCCCGATCTCCAGGTAGGTACGGGGTTTGTAGACGCGGTGCAGTTGACGCAGGAAACCGTGGCGATCCACTGAGGGCCCTTCACTGAGAAGCAAACATTGGAGTCGTTAATTCCGAGTGAAGGTAGTCCCTCAGCGGACAGAACGTAAATGGCTACCGACCGGTAGCAGCGCCTCCGCGCTCGCTCTCCAGCAAGGCCGGGAAGGCTTCCGCGAGCGCTTCACGCCACTCCCGCGGCGGGGCGAGTCCGGCCTCCTTCCACCGGTCGTGTCCCAGCACGCTGTAGGCGGGCCGGGGCGCGGGCCGGACGAAGGACTCGCTGGTCGTGGGGCGCACCCGGGCGGGGTCGGCGCCGAGCAGCCGGAAGATCTCCCGCGTGAGGCCGAACCAGGTCGTTTCGCCCCCGTTCGTCCCGTGGTAGACGCCGGCCGGCGCCTCCCCCCGCAGGGCGCTCCTGCCGAGGTCCGCCAGCAGCCGCGCGAGGTCCGCCGACCAGGTGGGCTGACCCCTCTGGTCATTCACCACATCGAGGGTGTCCTTGACGCCCTCCAGCTTGATCATTGTTCGGATGAAATTGCCGCCGCCGGCGCCGTAGAGCCACGCGGTACGGACGACGAACCCGGTCTCCGGGAGCGTCTCCAGCACGGCGCGCTCGCCGGCGGCCTTCGTACGGCCGTAGGCGTTGAGCGGCGCCAGCGGGGCGTCCTCCGGGTACGGGGAGGCCGCGTCGCCCGCGAGGACGTAGTCCGTGGAGACCTGGAGCAGGAGGGCGCCGGAGTCCCGGCAGGCCTCGGCGAGGACCCGGGGGCCGGTGCCGTTGGCCGCGAGGGCGGCCTCCTCCGCGGACTCGGCGTCGTCCACCGCCGTCCAGGCCGCGCAGTTCACCACGACCGCGGGGCGGTGCTCGTCCAGGGCGGCCCGTACGGACGCGGGGTCGGTGATGTCCAGGGCGGCCCGGGACAGGCCGGTCACGGCCTCCCCGTCCGCCGCGAGCCGGGCCAGCAGGTCCTGGCCCAGCATCCCGCCCGCCCCGGTGACCAGCCAGCGGCTCACAGGGCAGCACGCTCCTTGAGGGGCTCCCACCACGCGCGGTTGTCGCGGTACCAGGCCACGGTCTCGGCGAGGCCGGCGGCGAAGTCCTTGCGGGGCGTGTAGCCCAGCTCGGTGCTGATCTTCGTGCAGTCGACGGAGTAGCGCCGGTCGTGGCCCTTGCGGTCGGTGACGTACTCGACGCTGGTGTCCCAGTCCGCCCCGCACGCCTCCAGCAGCAGCCCGGTCAGCTTTTTGTTGGACAGTTCCGTACCGCCGCCGATGTTGTAGACCTCGCCCGCGCGGCCCTTCGTACGGACCAGCTCGATGCCCTGGACGTGGTCGTCGATGTGCAGCCAGTCGCGCACGTTGCCGCCGTCGCCGTAGAGCGGGACCTTCTTGCCGTCCAGCAGGTTCGTGATGAACAGCGGGATGACCTTCTCGGGGAAGTGGTGGTGCCCGTAGTTGTTGGAGCAGCGGGTCACGCGCACGTCGAGGCCGTGGGTGCGGTGGTACGAGAGCGCGATCAGGTCGCTGGACGCCTTCGCGGCCGAGTACGGCGAGTTGGGCGCCAGCGGGTCGGTCTCGGGCCAGGAACCCTCGTCGATCGAGCCGTAGACCTCGTCGGTGGAGATGTGCACGAAGGTCTTCACCCCGGCGCGGTGGGCCGCGTCGATCAGGGTGTGCGTGCCGACGACGTTCGTACGGACGAACTCGGCGCCGCCGTCGATGGAGCGGTCGACGTGGGACTCGGCGGCGAAGTGCACCACCTGGTCGTGCTCGGCCATCAGCTTGGCGGCCAGCTGGGGGTCGCAGATGTCACCCTCGACGAAGGAGAACCCGGGGTGGTCACGGACCTCGTCGAGGTTGGCCGGGTTGCCGGCGTAGGTGAGCTTGTCGAGCACGGTGACGGCGATGTCGCCGGGGCCCTGCGGGCCGAGCACCGTACGGACGTAGTGCGAGCCGATGAAGCCGGCCCCGCCGGTCACCAGGATCCTGGTGGGGCGGCCGGAAGTGGCGGAGGTTGTCATGACGAGATCTGTACCTTGCTGTGGTCGCCGAGGACAAGGCGGTGGGCGGACGGGTGGCGGGGGGCGGGGGTGACCTCGACGTTGCGGCCGATCAGCGACGCCTCGACGCGGTGGACACCGGTGATGGAGGCACCCCGCAGGATGATGGAGTACTCGATCTCGCTGTCCTCGATCGTGCACTCCTCGGAGACCGAGGTGAAGGGGCCGATGTAGGCGTCGCTGACCACCGTGTCCGCGCCGATGATCGCGGGGCCGACGATCCGGCTTCCCGTCACCTTCGCGCCCTTCTCGATCCTGACGCGGCCGATGATCTCGCTGGCCTCGTCGACCGTGCCGTCGCAGTGGGGCTCGATCCGCTCCAGCACCGACCGGTTGACCTCCAGCATGTCGGTGACGTTGCCGGTGTCCTTCCAGTACCCGGAGATGGTGGTGGACCGGACGTCCCGCTTCTGGTCGATCAGCCACTGGATGGCGTGGGTGATCTCCAGCTCGCCGCGCCAGGAGGGGTCGATGGACCGTACGGCCTCGTGGATGGCCGGGGTGAAGAGGTACACGCCGACCAGCGCGAGGTCGCTCTTCGGCTGCTTCGGCTTCTCCTCCAGGGCCACCACCCGGCCGCCGAGGTCGAGTTCGGCCACACCGAAGGAGGTCGGGTTGGGCACCTGGGTCAGCAGGATCTGCGCGTCGGGCCGCTCGGCGCGGAACCCGTCGACGAGACCGGAGATGCCGCCGACGATGAAGTTGTCGCCCAGGTACATCACGAAGTCGTCGTCGCCCAGGTACTCGCGGGCGATCAGCACCGCGTGCGCCAGGCCGAGCGGGGCGTCCTGCTGGAGGTAGGTGACCTCCATGCCGAACTGCGAGCCGTCGCCGACCGCCTCGCGGATCTCGTCCGCGGTGTCGCCGACGATCACGCCGACCTCAGTGATGCCCGCTTCCGCGATGGCTTCCAGGCCGTAGAAGAGCACCGGCTTGTTCGCCACCGGTACCAGTTGTTTGGCGGAGGTGTGCGTGATGGGGCGCAGACGGGTACCCGCCCCACCGGACAGCACGAGAGCCTTCACGTTTTCCGACCTCACTGATGTTTGTTGGTTCGCGGTTGGTGCCCGCGCTGACACGCGTCAGGCGCGATTTTACCCAGCGTTTCCTGTCAGGGCGCTCCGCGGCCACCTGCGGACCGGCCCGCGGACGCGCTCCCGGCCCCGTTCCGGGTGACGCGGGAGTCCCTGGTCATCCGCGCGCCGTCAGGGCGCGCACCCTGCCCCGTACACGCCGGACGGCCCACCGCGCGAGGGGCCCGGGCCTGCGGATGGTCCGCGCCGGCTCGACGCGGCGCTTGCCCGACCAGTCGTTCACGGTGACCTCGTACGTCACGTCCGGCACACCCGCCCCGGGGCTGCCGAAGTGCGGGAAGGCCAGGTACGTCATGCCGCCCTTGCGGACGACCTCGGGCGCGGCGCCGTCCCTGATGAAGGTGAGGACGTCGAGGAGCAGGTCGAGCCGGCCCCGGGCGACACATTCCAGGCGCAGCCGCTCGTTCACCTTGAGGCGGGCCGCGAGACCCGGCGTCCAGTGTTCGGCCATCAGGGGCGCGGCGAGCTCCATCTTGTGGCGCCTGACGTCGTCGGACTCCTTGAGCAGGCGCGGGGTGAACTGCTGGAGCAGGGTGATCGTGAACGGCCGCACCATCAGCTTGTCGCGCTTCACGCCGGGCGGTACGAGGTCGGCGATCAGCCGCATCAGGGCCCGCGCCGAGTCGAACCGCAGCACGTACCCGCCGGACCTGGTGACGTGCTTGCCGTCGTCACGGCCGACGAGGTAGTAGCAGGTGTGATCGGCGACGATGGAGACACCGGCGCCGCGCAGGAACGCCTCCAGGGTGAAGAGGGCGTCCTCGCCGGTCCTCAGGCCCTCGTCGAAGGTCAGGTCCAGCCGGGTGAGCAGATCGCGCCGGAAGAGCTTCTGCGCGCTGAGCGTGAAGATGGCGCGCGAGTTGTAGAGGTCGACCCGCTCGACGGTCCTGCCCCACATGGAGGAGGGGGCGGTGCGGTTGACGCCCTCGACCTTGCCGAGCACCACGTCCGTACCGGCGCGGTCGGCCATGGCGACCATCCGCTCCAACGCCTCCTCGCCGAAGTAGTCGTCGGCGTCGAGGAAGAACACATAGCGGCCGCGCGCCAGGGAAAGGCCCACATTGCGGGGGCCGCTGGGCCCGCCGGAATTGGCCTGGCGCACCACTCTGGTGGGAACGGCGGACTCGGCGGCGAATTTCTCGAGGTACTCCCCTGTGCCGTCGGTCGAGCCGTCGTCGACGGCGACGATCTCGATCCGGCCGGCCCCCAGGGTCTGCTTCTCCACCGATTCCAGGCAGCGGACGAGATAAGGCATCGCCTCGTACGCGCCCACGATGACGCTCACATCAGGAACAGCCATGTTGTTCATCAGGTTTTAAGACAATCGCCGCCGAGCATCGGTTGCCTCGCCCTCATCACCTCAGTTGTGACGTCGCTCACGACGTGGTCGCGCCGCGCGCCGTCGTACGGTACGACACAGAAACCCGCGGCACACCGGAAGGTGCGCCGCGGGTCTTCGCTGCGAAGCGTCAGGACTCAGCCCCGGAGAGACGGATCCAGGTCGTTGTTCTCCGGCTCGACCAACGCGTCGGCGGCCGTCTCCAGCCCCTCCTCCGCCCTGGCCGCCACCGGCGCCGAGTCGTCCGGCGCAGCCGCCTCGGCCCCGCCCTCGGGCTCGGCGAGACGCTGCTCGACGCCGACGTTGCGCGACAGGGACTTGCCGGCCAGCGTGCGGGTGGCCGCGTTGAACTGCTCAATCGACGTGGGCTCGTCGGGACCCAGCAGATACCGCTTCAGCTCGTGCCGGGCGGCCGCCCTGGTGTCCGCGGCCGGGTCCGTCAGCGTGGCCAGCAGCTCGTCCAGCTCCGCGGCGCTGTTGGACAGGATCACCGCGGCCCGCACGGCGGTGTTCTGCCGCTTGAACTCCTCGGCGCCCAGGTCGGCGGAGTCGGTGACCGCGTACGGCTTGCCGCTCGCGATGAAGTCCGACACCACGCTGGAGATGTCGGAGACCATGGCGTCCGACTCGTTGAAGCAGTCGTACAGCCGCGGCTCGGCGCCGCTGATGACCCGGTGCTCCCACCAGCCGAAGGAACGCCAGTACGCCGCGTTCCACTCGGCCCTGAGCCGTGTCAGCTCCGCCTGCCGCGCCGGGTCGGCCTTGGCGTCACGCGACTCCTCGGCCTCGTCGCGGCTCGCGTCCGACCCCGCGGACAGCAGGGTCAGGCGCGCCTCGACGCGCTGGAGCTCGGCGCGGGCGGCGGCCTGCTCCTCGCGCAGCGCGGCGCTCGCCCAGCGGGTGTCGCCCGCGCGCTCCGCGGCGGCCTTCGCGACCAGCGCGACGATGCGCTCGTGCACGGCCTTCGCCTTGGGGCTGCGGGTCCCGGTGAAGGGGTGCGGCTTGTACAGGAGGCGTACGGGCCGCTCGGCGGCGAGCAGCCGCTTCACGATGTTCTCGCCGGCCAGCAGCAGGGAGGTGTTGCCCGGGTTGTCGTCCCAGCCCTCCCAGGTGGGCGCGTACAGCACGGTGGGGACGGGGTGGCGCGGCACGCCGGTCCCGGCCTCGATCGGGGCGAGCTGCGGGCGCCCCACCTCGACGATGTCCTGGTCGAGGACGCCGACGTCGGCGAGCGCGTACCGGTCGCGGCCGGCCCGGCCCGCCGTCCACACCTCGTCGTACGCCTTGCTGAACGGGTTGACGCTGGCGAGCTTGTCGCTGTCGCCGTGCCCGATGAAGACGTGCTTCATGGTCGGTACGCGCAGCATGTGGATGTTCTTGCCCACGTTCGCCGCGTACAGCGCGACCCGGACGGTCGACAGGTCCAGGTTCATCAGGTGCACCCCGCCGGGGACGCACAGGACCGGCACGGCCGTCGGCAGGAGCTGCTGGGCGATGACCCGCTCACGCAGCAGGATCAGCGGCCGGCCCTCCAGCTGGTCCATCGTCTCCAGCCACATGTTGACCTGGTACGCGGACTCCTTGGAGCCGGAGAAGTAGAGGATGGTCGTCGGCTTGTACGTGGCGAGCCAGCCGTCCACGGCCGCCAGGACCTTGTCGGCGGGCGGCACCAGCCGGCTGGGCCGCAGGTACGGCAGCAGGGCCAGGACGTACCCGACGCCGAACACCAGGGTGAGCCCGAGGGCCGCGTACCCGTAGAGGTTCTCGTCCGTGGCCAGCGCGGCGATCAGGCCCGCCATGGCGAAGAGGTCCAGGTGGAGCATCTTCTCGGCGGACCGCTGGAGCAGCCAGCGCGGCGGGGCGTCCGGGATCCGGATGGCGGAGAGGTCGATGTTCCGCGTGACCACGGGGAGCCGGCGGCGCAGCCGGAGGAGGGTCACCACCGCGCCGTGCGGGGCCTGGAGGCCGTAGAAGACGAGGACCGTCACGACGGTCACGTAGAAGATGCGGTCCTGACCGAGCCCGGAACGGGCGACGAGCAGCACGAGGAGCAGCTGCCGGATCAGGAAGCGGATGGACAGGCCGGCCCGCACCTTGGCGAGCCGGTTCACCAGATAGCTGCCGCGCTGGTGCAGATGCGCGTCCGCGAGGTAACTGACGGCTACCGCGGCTGTGAACAGCCAGATGTCAGGAATTATCGCGGCGAGCATGATGGACGGGAAACTCAGCACCAGAAGAAGTGCCGCTGCCAGCTCTGATCCGCTGCCTACCCGGGCGAGGCGAATGGCCGTCGAAATCACGAAAAACCTGCTCCAGACCGTGCCGGCTGATGACCTATGCGACGAAAGTGTGAAGACGGAGCTTCACGAACTCGGGCCCCCGCGGTGCGTAATTCCGCAACCGCGAAGGCCCATATCATGGATTGTCAAGAATTATTACACATCTTCCTGACGGTCCAGGACGGCGGCGAGCGCCTGCTCGAATCCGGACGCCTGGGACGCGGTGCGCGTGGGGTCCTGCTGCCGTACGTCGATGACGTGCCCGGTCAGTTCGGAGAGCAGGACGTCCAGGGAGGTCCTGGCGACCGCCTCGGAGGAGAGCAGCGACCCGACGGGCTCCTGGCCGAAGGCCTTGGTCCGCATGGGGGTCGCGGTGCGCTCGGGGTTGACGCAGTTGACGCGGATGCCCTCGGCGGCCCATTCGTCCGACAGCGCCTGGGTCAGGTTCACCATGGCGGCCTTCGTGGACGAGTAGAGGCTGTACTCGGCGCGGCCCCGGGTGTAGCTGGAGGACGTGTAGAGGAGCAACTGGCCCTTGGTCTCGGCCAGGTACTTGTACGAGGCCCGCGCGATCTGCACCGGCGCCAGGTAGTTGACGTTCAGCGCTTCCTGGATCGTCGTGTTGTCCGTCTCGGCGAGCTTGCCGATGCGCAGGACGCCCGCGGTGTTGATCACGTAGTCGATGCGGCCGGTCTCCGAGTACGCCTTGGACAGGGCGTCGTCGACGTGCTCCGGATTCTCGACGTGGGTGCCGGTGGTGGAGCGGCCGAGCGCGTACACCGAGGCGCCGTACTGCTTCGCCAGGGCGGCGATGTCCGCGCCGATGCCGTACGAACCGCCGAAGACCACCAGCGTGCGGCCGGAGAGCAGTTCACGGTACGCGGCCTCGTCGGCCTGGGCGGGGGCGGCGGTGGAGGCCAGCTGGAAGAGCTTGTCGGCGATGAAGACGTCGACGGGCTGGGTGACCTTCATGTTGTACTCGTCGCCCGCGACGACGTAGATCGGCACGTCCGGCAGGTACTTGAGCACGACGGAGCAGTCGTCCGTGGCCTGGAAGTTGGGGTCGCCGCCGGCGACGTCGTACGCCTTGCGGATCGTGGAGAGCTTGAAGGCCTGCGGGGTCTGGCCGCGGCGCAGCCGGGCGCGCTCGGGGACCTCGGTGATGAACTCGCCGTCGCCGCCGTGCGTACGGGTCACGATGATGGTGTCCGCGGAGGGGATCGCGACGTCGACGGCCTGGTAGCGGTCGAGCGCGTCCACGCAGTCCTGGATCACGCGCTGCGAGAGCAGGGGCCGTACCGCGTCGTGGAACAGGACGTTGGCGTCCTCGCCCTCCGCCAGTCCCTCGCCCAGCGCGGCGATGGCGCGCTGGGTGGTCTCGTTCCGTGTCGTGCCGCCCTCGATCACCCGGGTGACCTTCGTCAGCCCCGCCTTGACGACGATCTTCTCCACGTCGGGGACGAAGCCCGGCGCCATGAGCACGATCACGTCGTCGATCCCGTCGGCCTGCTGGAAGATCGACAGCGTGTGCTCGATGACCGCCTTGCCCGCGATCTTCAGCAACTGCTTGGGGATCGACAGGCCCACGCGCTGACCTGTACCGCCCGCCAGGACGACGGCGGTGGTGCGGGGCCTCGCGTTGGACGCGGAAGTTGCAGACACGTAACTGACCTACCTTGCGGACTCAGAGGATGAATCGATGGTCCCACCCGCGGCAATCGTCCCGCAAGGCGGAGCACGGCTGTCAGCCACCCCCACGCAACCCCTGATTCACCTGGACAGGCTACTGCCGCACTGGTCATGACACGGTCGCCGCACGGAGGGGTCCTCCTCCGTACGGCGACCGTGGGAGACGCCTGTCACATCACGGCGCCGGTGGGACGTCCGGCCCGTGCGCCCGGAACGGCGCGAACCGGTCCGGCCGGAAGTGAACCGGTCCGGCTAGAAGGGGTCGAACTCGTCGTACTCCTTCTGTACGTCGTCGCGCTCGGCGTCCCGGTCCCTGCGGCGCTGCGACGCGGGGCGGGGGGCCTCCAGGCGGTGGTCCTCGCCGCGGCGGCCGAGCATCTCGGCGCCCGCCATCATGGTGGGCTCCCAGTCGAAGACGACCGCGTTGTCCTCGGCGCCGATCGCCACGCCGTCGCCGGACCGGGCGCCGGCCTTCATCAGCTGGTCCTCGACACCGAGCCGGCTGAGCCGGTCCGCGAGGTAGCCGACGGCCTCGTCGTTGCTGAAGTCGGTCTGGCGCACCCAGCGTTCGGGCTTCTCGCCGCGCACGCGGTAGATCCCGTCCTCCTCCAGGGTGACGGTGAAGCCCGCGTCGTCGACGGCCTTGGGCCGGATGACGATCCGGGTCGCCTCCTCCTGCGGCTTCTCGGCGCGGGCCTTGGCCACGGCCTCGGCGAGTCCGAAGGAGAGCTCCTTGAGACCGGTACGGTCCACGGCGGAGGCCTCGAAGACGTGGTAGCCGCGCTTCTCCAGCTCGGGCCGGATCATGTCGGCGAGGTCCTTGCCGTCCGGGATGTCGACCTTGTTGAGGACGACCATGCGCGGCCGGTCCTCCAGGCCCCCGTACAGCGCCAGCTCCGCCTCGATCACGTCGAGGTCGGTGACCGGGTCGCGGTCGGACTCCAGCGTGGCGGTGTCCAGGACGTGCAGCAGCACCGAGCAGCGCTCGACGTGGCGCAGGAACTCCAGCCCCAGGCCGCGGCCCTGGCTGGCGCCGGGGATGAGTCCCGGCACGTCCGCGATCGTGTAGACGACCGAACCGGCCGTGACCACACCGAGGTTGGGGATGAGCGTGGTGAACGGGTAGTCCGCGATCTTCGGCTTGGCGGCCGACAGCACGGAGATCAGCGACGACTTGCCGGCGCTCGGGTAGCCGACGAGCGCGACGTCGGCGACGGTCTTGAGCTCCAGGACAATGTCACCGCCGCCACCGGGCACGCCGAGCAGCGCGAAGCCGGGGGCCTTGCGGCGGGCGGACGCGAGCGACGCGTTGCCGAGGCCGCCGCGACCGCCTTCCGCCGCCACGTACGTCGTGCCCTGGCCGACGAGGTCGGCGAGGACATTGCCGGCCTTGTCGAGGACGACCGTGCCGTCGGGGACGGGCAGGACGAGGTCCTGGCCGTCCTTGCCGGAGCGGTTGGCGCCGGCGCCGGGCTGGCCGTTGGTGGCCTTGCGGTGGGGCGTGTGGTGGTAGTCGAGCAGCGTGGTCACGTCCTGGTCGACGACCAGGATGACGTCGCCGCCGTGACCGCCGTTGCCGCCGTCGGGTCCGCCGAGCGGCTTGAACTTCTCACGGTGTACGGAGGCGCAGCCGTGGCCTCCGCTACCCGCGGCGACATGCAGCTCGACGCGGTCCACGAAGGTGGTCATGGGGGTTGCCTCCAGTACATACGGAAATGTCTTTACAAGAACACGCGAAGGGCGGACCCGCTTCCCGATGCTCCGGGAAGTGAGGTCCGCCCTCGCGAAGAAACCCGTTCTACAGGTGCCTGACGACCGATGGGTCTCAGGCGACCGGAACGATGTTCACGACCTTGCGGCCACGGCTGGTGCCGAACTCCACCGCGCCGGCGCTCAGCGCGAACAGCGTGTCGTCGCCGCCACGGCCGACGCCGGAACCCGGGTGGAAGTGTGTGCCGCGCTGGCGGACCAGGATCTCACCGGCGTTGACGACCTGACCGCCGAAGCGCTTCACGCCGAGCCGCTGAGCATTCGAATCGCGCCCGTTCCGAGTGGACGATGCGCCCTTCTTGTGTGCCATGTCTCCTCAGTCCCTTACTTCGCAGCCGCGGGGATACCGGTGACCTTGATCGCCGTGTACTGCTGGCGGTGACCCTGGCGACGGCGGTAGCCGGTCTTGTTCTTGTAGCGAAGGATGTCGATCTTGACACCCTTGTGGTGATCCACGATCTCGGCCTGGACCTTGATGCCGTCCAGGACCCACGGGTCGCTGGTGACGGCGTCGCCGTCGACCACGAGCAGGGTCGAGAGCTCGACCGTGTCGCCAACCTTGGCGGTGGGAATCTTGTCAACCTCAACGATGTCGCCGACAGCAACCTTGTGCTGGCGGCCACCGCTGCGCACGATGGCGTACACGCGGAACTCACTCTCGCTCGGAACGGAAACCCCTGACGCCAGCCGCTCGCACGGCCCGGGGCCGTGGCGATCCGAAAGGACGAGCGGCCTCCTCCGGCGAGATGGAGCGGCGCCGGAAGGTGGGTGCTCAGGGATTGGCGCGTACATAAACACGCCGACGGCCTAGAGTACGGGCAGGCCACCGGGGGGGTCAAACCAGCCCGGTGGCGGCGACGGCCCGCGCCCCGCCCCGGGAAGTCCGGGGCGGGGCGCGGGCCGTTCTACTGCCGTACGCCGGGGCGAGCGGCCGGGTGGCTCAGCTGTCGGTCGACGCCGTGACGCCCGGAGCCGTCTGCTCGGCCGCCGACGTCTTCTTCGCCGCCGACTTCGTCGTCTTCTTGGCCGTGGTCTTCTTCGCCACGGTCTTCTTGGCTGCGGTCTTCTTCACCGCGGCCTTCTTGGCGACGGCCTTCTTGACGGTCTTGCGGGCCGTCTTCTTGGCCGGGGCGGCGTCCGCGTCGGGCGCCTCCTGGGTCCCTTCCTCAGCGACCGGCGCCTCGGCCGGTGCGGCCGCCTCGTCGGGCTTCGGCGCCGCGACCACGACCACCGCCGCGTCCTCCGCGCCCGTCGGCGAACCGGCGGGGGCGGTGACCTTGCGGGTCGCCCTGCGGCGGGCCCGCGGCGGGGCGGCGTCCGGCGTCGCCTCCGCCGCGGGGGCCGCGGGGGCCTCCGCGACGGGAGCCGGCTCGGGCACAGGCTCGGGCTCGGTCACGGGGACGACGACCTCGGCCGTGGCCTCCGCGTCGGCGGCCTTGGGCGAACCGGCCGGAGCCGTCGCCTTACGGGTCGCCCTGCGGCGGGTACGGCCCACGGGGGCCGCCTCCTCGATGGGGGTCTCCTGCGCGGGCGCCTCGACGGGCGCGGTGGTGTCCTCGGCGGACTCCTCCACGACCGGCGGGGCCTCGGTGACAGGCGTCTCCACGACGATCTCCGCCGCCTCCGCCTCGGCCGCCCGCGGCGAACCGGCCGGGGCCGACGCCTTGCGCGACGCCCGGCGGCGCGAACGGCCGCGTACGGACGCCTCGGCCTCCGCGACGCTGCTGAACAGCTCCTCGTCCGGCGCGAACTCCGCCACGGCGAACGGGACCGGCGTCGCCACCTCGGCGGCCAGCTCGGCCTCCGTCTCGTGCTCCGGCTCGGTGAGCACGTCCTCGTGGTCGTGCTCGTGGCTGTCGTGACCGTGGTCCTGGTCCGTACCCGCCGAGCCGCCGCGGCCGCGCTTCTTGGAACGCTTGCCGTTCCCGCTCACCGCGCCGCCGTTGCCGTTCTGGTGGCTGTTCCCGCCACCGCCACCGGACGCCGTGGGCTGTTCCATGTGGACGATGACACCGCGGCCGTTGCAGTGGACGCAGGTCTCGGAGAACGACTCCAGCAGGCCCTGGCCGACCCGCTTGCGGGTCATCTGGACCAGGCCGAGCGAGGTGACCTCGGCCACCTGGTGCTTCGTACGGTCCCGGCCCAGGCACTCCAGCAGGCGCCGCAGCACCAGGTCCCGGTTGGACTCCAGCACCATGTCGATGAAGTCGATCACGACGATGCCACCGAGGTCGCGCAGCCGCAGCTGGCGCACGATCTCCTCGGCCGCCTCCAGGTTGTTCCTGGTGACGGTCTCCTCCAGGTTGCCGCCCTGGCCGGTGAACTTCCCGGTGTTGACGTCGACCACGATCATGGCCTCGGTCTTGTCGATGACCAGCGAACCACCGCTGGGCAACCAGACCTTGCGGTCCAGCGCCTTCATCAGCTGCTCGTCGATGCGGTACGTCGCGAAGACGTCGACCTCGCTCGTCCAGCGCGTCAGCCGGTCGGAGAGGTCGGGCGCCACGTGCGCCACGTAACCGTGGATGGTCTGCCACGCGTCGTCGCCGCTGACGATGACCTTCGTGAAGTCCTCGTTGAAGATGTCGCGGACGACCCGGACGGTCATGTCGGGCTCACCGTAGAGAAGCGTCGGGGCGTTGCCGCTCTTCGACTTCTTCTTGATGTCCTCCCACTGGCCCTGGAGGCGCTCGACGTCACGGCGCAGCTCGTCCTCGCTGGCGCCCTCGGCGGCCGTGCGGACGATGACGCCGGCGTCATCGGGGACGATCTTCTTGAGGATGGACTTGAGCCGGGCCCGCTCGGTGTCGGGCAGCTTGCGGCTGATGCCGGTCATCGAGCCCTCGGGCACGTAGACCAGGTAGCGGCCGGGCAGGGACACCTGGCTGGTGAGGCGCGCGCCCTTGTGGCCGATCGGGTCCTTCGTCACCTGGACGAGCACCGACTGGCCGGACTTGAGCGCGGTCTCGATGCGGCGCGGGCCGTTGGCCATGCCCAGCGCCTCGAAGTTGACCTCACCGGCGTACAGGACGGCGTTGCGCCCCTTGCCGATGTCGACGAACGCGGCCTCCATGGACGGCAGTACGTTCTGCACCTTGCCCAGGTACACGTTGCCGACGTAGCTGGTGGCCTGTTCCTTGTTGACGTAGTGCTCGACGAGCACGTTGTCCTCGAGGACGCCGATCTGGGTGCGCTCGCCGTTCTGGCGGACGACCATCACGCGCTCGACGGCCTCGCGCCGGGCGAGGAACTCCGCCTCGGTGATGATCGGTACGCGGCGGCGGCCCTGCTCGCGCCCCTCGCGGCGGCGCTGCTTCTTGGCCTCCAGGCGGGTCGAGCCCTTGATGGACTGCACCTCGTCGGAGCCGCTGTGGATCTCGCGCTCGCGGTCGGTCTCCTTCGCGCGCCGCTCACGCGGCTCGCGGACCTTGACGACCGTACGCTCCGGGTCGTCCTGGCCGTTCTGCGTGGCCTCGGCCTCGGGGCCGCTGTCACCGCTGCGGCGGCGCCTGCGGCGACGGCGGCGGCTGCTGGAGGAACCGGCGCCCGACCCGTTGTCCTCGTCGTAGGAGGACTCGTCGCCGTCGTCGAACGACCGCTCCGCCTCGTCGCCGTCGTGGCCGGCCTGGTCGTGCGTACGGTCGGCCGCGCGGGCGGGGCGGTCGTGCCGGTCCTGACGGTCGTGCTGGTCGTGCTGGTCGTCCTGCTGCTCGTCCTGCGTGTCGTCCGACTCGGCGGACTCACCGCGACGGCGGCGGCGGCCACCGCGGCGGCGGCGCCGCGACGGGCGGTCACCGTACTCGTCGCCGTCGTCGAAGGAACCGTCGGCGCCCTCGGCGCCCTGGTCGGTCTCCGGCTCGCTGTCGTCGGCGTGCTGCTCCTGGGCGGCGGGCGCCTCGACGGCGCGCGGGGCCTCGGCGGGCTCGGCGGACTCACCGCGACGGCGGCGCCTGCGGCGGCCACCCGGCTCGGGAGCGGCGACGGGCTCGGCGTGCGCCGTGTTCTCCGTCGTGTCCGTGTCGTTCGAGTCCTGCGTCTCCTCGTCCTCGTCGATGTGGTCGTCGAGGTCGTCGTGCCCGCGGGTCCCCGCGGCCGCGGCCATCGCGGCGGCCGTCTCGGGGGTCTGGAACATCGGCTCGGTGAAGACCGGGGCCTGGAAGACGGCCACGGCGGGCCGCGCGGCGCGGCGGCGCGAGCGCTCGGGGGCCTCGGGCTCCCGCTCGGGCTGCTTGACCGGCTCGGCCTTCCTGGCCGGCTCCGGCTTCCTGGCGGCCTGGGGCTCGGGGGCGCTCTCCACGGGCTCGGAGGCGGCGGGGGTGGTCTCGGGGGCGGCGGCCCTGCGGCGCGTACGGCCCCGGGTCGCGGCCTTGGCGGCCGCCTCGACCTGGGTCTCGTCGGCGCTGATCTGGGCGACGGCCTCCTCGGGCAGGCTCTCGCCGGCCACGGGCTCGGTCTCGTCGGCGGCTGCCGTGCCGGGGGCGGGCGCACCGGCGGGCGCGGTGGCCCTGCGGGTGGCACGGCGGCGGGGGCGGGCGGCGGGCGCCGCGTCCTCGGCGGGGGCCTCGGCCGGGGTGTCGGTCGCGGTCGCGGCCGGGGTCTCCTCGGCCGCCGGGGCCTCGTCCTGCGGGGTCGTCACGGGTGCGGCGACCTTGCGGGTGGCGCGGCGGCGGGTACGCGGCGCGGGCGCCTCGTCGGCCGTCCCGGCGGGTGTCTCCTCGGCCGTGACGGCGTCGGCGCTCTGCGCGGTGTCCGTGACCTGCGCGGCCTGCGCGGTCTCCGCCGCGTCCTCGGCCTGCGGCGGCCCGGCGGGCGCGGTGGCCTTGCGGGTGGCACGGCGGCGCGTACGCGGCGCGGGCGCCTCGTCGGACGCCGCGGCCGTCTCCTCCGCCACGGGGGCTGCGACCGGCTCCGCGGGGGCGTCCGCCGTCTCCGTGCTCGTCACGGGCGCGGCCACCTTGCGGGTGGCCCGGCGCCGGGCTCGGGGCGCGGGTGCCTCGGCAGACGCCTCGTCCGCCGCCGGTGCGGCTGCCGCCGCGCCGTTCTCCGTACCGCTCACGGCTTCCGAGCCGGCGGCTTCCGCCGCCTCGGTGCCCGCCACCGGCGGACCCGCGGGGCGGGAGGCCGCGCGGCGCCTGCGCCGGGGGGGCAGCGTGTCGCTGGGGGTGTTGTTGTCTTCTTCGGTGGTCCCGGCCGTACCGGGTTCGTCGTTCTCGAGCATGCGGGGTTTCTCCCGTCGCGTTCCCGGGCGCCGCGCCTGATTCCGGTCCGGCCGCGGCTCGCGCATCGCGCGATCGCCGCCGTCCGGGGCGCGGGCGCCGCACGGGAACTGTTATGTCTGGCTCGCCGGTTCCCTACGCGAAGTACGTACGGCCTGGCGAAAGTCTGTTTTGGTAGGACGCGCCGCCCGACCCAGGTGGCTCCCGAGTACCAGGGCTGCGCTGTGACGACCGCCTATGCGGAACCCGCACCTTCCGGCGCTTTCGCGGCGGCGGTTCCGGCGGCCTGTCGCAGGCCGGCCGTCGCTGCCTCGCGGTCGGGCGCGAGCGGGTCGGTCACCGTGCCGGACTCCTCGTCGAAGAGCCCCTGCGCCAGCCTGGTCACCGCTGCGGGGACCGGCGGCGCCAGGTCGGCCACAGCTCGGAGACCGGACAGGACGTCGTCAGGTCGCACGGCAGGTGTCACGTGCCGAACAACCAGGCGCAGTATCGCACAGGGCCCGTCCCCCGGCCTATCGGACCGGGGCGGGGTGACCTCCAGGGAGACCACCGCGGCACGGGTGTCGAAGGTCCGCACACCGTTCTTCATACGGCGCTCGACCTCGACCGATTCCGCGTTCAGGAAGACGGACACGGCGTGTCCGGCCTCCTCGGGACCGACGCCCTCCAGCCGCAGCTCCCATACGGAAGCGGTCAGCCGGTCGGCGAGTCCCGACGTACGGGCCTCGACGGCGTCGGTGATGTCGAGACCGGTGGGCAGCGACTCGTCGAGCAGCTGACGCAGCTTCTCCGGGTCGCGGTGCTCCACCAGGGCGATCTCCAGGAACTCGGCCTCACTGCCCGTGCCGGTGGGTGCGGCATTGGCGTACGACACCTTCGGGTGCGGGGTGAACCCCGCCGAGTACGCCATCGGCACCTCGGCGCGGCGCAGCGCCCGCTCGAAGGCGCGCTGGAAGTCTCGGTGGCTGGTGAACCGGAGGCGGCCCCGCTTGGTGTAGCGCAAACGGATGCGCTGCACCGCCGGTGTGGCTGGCGGCCCCTCGGGCTGTCGCTTGCCCAGTGGTTCTTCTCCTCGGTGCGGGGCGGAACACGCTCGCGTGCCGCCCTCGGACGTCCGGGTGGCCCCGGGTCCCCCGGCTCACCCCTGCTTGCGCAAGGAGATCTCAGGTGCGGGCACCGCGCCGGGGACAGTCGTTGTACTACCCAGAGTACGCGTACGGTGCGCCACAGGTTCCCGGGGCTCGGTCATCCGTGGTGCGCCCGGTCGTCTGTCCCGCCGTGCGTCCTGCCGCGTTCCGACCAGCGCGCGCCACGCGTCATGCCGTGTCTGCCGGAACGTCTCCCGGGCGCTCGCCAGCGTTTCCCGTGCGACGCGGCCGATCTCGCGGGAGGCGCGCCCGGCCGGGTCCAGCATCCGGTCGCGTACCCAGTGCCCCACAGGGGTGCACACGTTCTGGTACGTCCAACGTCCCGGCCGCCCCACCGCATTCCAGGCCAGCCAGGCCAGCACCCTGCCGAGGGCCCGCGAGAGGTACCCGGCGATCCGCCAGGCGGTGGAGAACGCGGCGCCGGTCTCCCGGCCCACCGGGACGAGGATCCGCCGGACGATCCACCCGCCGGGGACGACGACCAGGGCGAGGGCGAGCCACACGACGGCGGCCCACAGGACGCGGGCGCCGGACACGAGGCCGCGGCCGAGACCGGTGAGCAGCCACCCGATCCCCTTCCCGAGCGGGACCAGCGCCGCGCGCCACACCCACGCGGCGGGGGCGACGACGCCGTACCGCCACACCGGCACCACCACGTACCGCCACAGCCCCACCACCGGCCACACCAACACCGCGACGGCCAGCCACCGCAGCCCCTTGCCGAGCGGGGTGAGCAAGCTCTCGTACGCGGCCGTCCACAGCCGGTCCAGCGCTCGGCCGGACGGGACGAGCACCGCGCGCCACACCCACACCAGGGGCACGACCACGCCGTACCGCCACACCGGCACCACCACGTACCGCCACAGCCCCACCAACGGCCACACCAACACCGCGACGGCGAGCCATCGCAGCCCCTTGGCGAGCGGTACGGCGACCGCCCCGTACAACCAGACCAGCGGGACGACGACCAGCGCCCGCCCCAGCGCACCCAACGCCCGGCCCAGCCAGGCGAGGCCGAGGAGCAGCCCCCGCCCCACCGGCCGCAGCACCGACCGGTCCACCGCCCTGGCGCCGGCGGCGAGCAGGTCCCACACCACGCTTACGGGCAGCACGACCACCAGGACGACGATCCGCACCGGGATCCGCACGGCCACGGTCAGACAGCCCTCGCCGCCTTCGTACCCCTCGTACGACGCCGGCGCCCGGTGCGCCCCGTACGGCCGCACCCCTCGCTCGTCGTCCCGCCGCCCTTTGTCCCCACTCACGCCCATGTCGGCCCCCTCTACCGAACAGGACGCGTCAGGAGCCTGTCCGGATCCAGAACCGGAGCTTTCCGCCGCGCTGGTCCTCCAGAACCCCGCCCACGGCCTCGATCACCTTGCGCGAGGCGGTGTTGGTGGTGTCGCAGGTGACCAGTACGGGGTCGATCCCGATCCGCCGCGCCACGGGAAGCGACCCGGCGAGCATCGCGGTCGCGTACCCCCGCCGACGGGCGGTGGGCCGTACGGCGTACCCGATGTGCCCGCCCAGCTCGCGCAGGAACGGGTTGAGCCGGTGCCGGATCGCGAGCCGCCCGAGGAACGTGTCGCCCTCGACGTACCAGAGCGTGGTGCTGGGCACCCACCCCTCGACCCGCGGCGTCTCCTCCAACGGCTCGGCGTTGAGCCGCTCCACATACCCGGCGAACACGTCAGCCCGATGCCAACTACCCGCGTACCGCTCCATCTCGTGCACGAGCAACGACCGCTCACCATCCCCCTCCTCCACGAACTCCCCCATCGCGTCGAGGAACGAGGCATGAACGAGGACGTCGGGAGCAATGAACTGAGGCATCCCCCCAGTCTCCCACCGGGCGTGCGCGCGGGCCGGGAAGCACGTCACGGAGGCGAACCAGGCGCGCCCGGCTCCGCTTCAACCTGTCACGGCCTGGCCGATCAACGTTCCAATGTGGTCCGGCTCGGGAGCATCCAGAATCCGAACCTCCGCTTTCGAGAAACCAGACCTCAGCAAGATGCTCTCCCACCTCCCAGGGGTGTAGCTGTAGCGGTAGGTGAACCGTGCCCGGCCTGCGAATCCTCCCTTGTACATGCCCTGCGGCCCGTAGGCTCCGGGGATGGCCGGCGGGTGTGAGAAGACCAGGCTCCCGCCCGGCTTGAGCGCGTTGAGCACAAGCGGAAGAAGCTTGGCCGGGTCCGTGAACCAGACCGCGCCGAAGATCGAGTAGACCGCGTCGTACCGCTCCCCGTGATCACGCAGGAAGTCCAGCACTTCCGCGCAGTGGAACGACACCCGGTCCCCCCACCGTTCCCGCACGGCGTCCACCATGACAGGGGACATGTCCACTCCCGTCCCCTTCACCCCCCGTTCTGCGAGATAGGCGAGAGTCCGTCCCGTGCCGCACCCGATCTCGAGTACGGTGCCCGGGCTACCAAGAAGCTCCACACCTGGGCCGTGCCCGGCGTACTGCGTCCAGTTCATCACCGGAGCACCGATCTCCCTGGTGACGCTGGTCGCGTACGCATCCCAGAGATCACGTTCGTCATCGTGGTTATGGCGTGCCGGCACCGTAGCTCTCTTCGTAAGGGCGTGCCCCGCGCCGGCCGCTGGTGAGCCGGTGCGGGGCACGTCGCGTGCGCCTGCTCAGTGGGAGTCGGGAACCTTGTTGTCACACGGTGAGCACTCTGTCCCGTCGATCGCCCACAGCTCCTCGTCGGGCGTGAAGCCCAGGGAGCGGATGAACTCCTCGGTGCGCAGACAAAGGCCGTCCCGGCGCCGCTCGATGAAGGGTGCGTGGTGCTTGTACCTGCCGCCGTTGTAAGCGGCGCAGATGGCGAACCACACGGGCGTGTCGAGGATGAGCTGATGCACACCGATGTCCACGATCTTGCCCACGCCCAGATGTACGTCCGGGCGTTCGATGGACGCGATGACGTACATGACCGCGTTTCCGAGGACGCGTTCCGCCATGTCTCGCACCATGGTGTGGTCCCGGAGCAGGAGGGTTACCTCTCGCTCCCACAGGGACATCCCTGCGTCGAGAACGTTCACGGTGAGATGTTGGAGGTACGGCTCCACATCGTTGAGGATCTGGCGGGGATCGCGTGTCTTGATGGGTCTGGGGGACTCGATGGTCACTGTCATGAGAATCCTTCCCGTCCTGTCTACGGATCCATCCTTGAGGCTGGGAGGAAGTAGCCCTAGCTTCTTTCTTGTTGAGGCAAGAACCCGTCCCGGATTCCCTCGACCAAGGTCCGCATACCTTCGCCGTAGAGCGCTACCTCCGCGAATCGCTCGAAGGTGTCGACGTACGTCTGCACGTCCTTGGGCTCTCGCGTCGTGATCTCGGAGTGGAATGTCTCGACCAGCACGAGCCGGTCGTCGTGAATGCTGAAGCACGTCATGGGAAAGTCCGGCATCCGGCCGGCCAACGGCACGATCCCGATCAGCACGCGGGGAAGCCGGGACAGGGACACGAGCCGGTCGAGCTGGACAGCCATGACGGCAGGCTCACAGACCAGCCACCGAAGGACGTGCTCGCAGATGACGAAGTGGAAGGACCTGCCCTCTTCGTAGAGCGTTGCCTGGCGCTCCAGCCTGGCTGTCACCGTCCGGGCCCGCGTCTCGTCCGGCAGCGCGGGCGGCAACGAGAACACGGCCGTCGCGTACTCCGGGGTCTGGAGCAGTCCCGGGATGAGCTGCCCCTGAAAAAGCCTGAGGCCGGCGGTGCCCGCCTCGATCGCCCTGATGGTGTTCTGGTGTTTCCACGGCCCCATCCGGCGCAGCAGCCGCCACGCTGTGGCCTCCGTGACCTCGGCTCGGGCAGTCGTGAGGAATTGCTCCTTCACCTCCTCCGAGACCCCGAGCGCGGAGAGAACCAGGTCGACGTCCTGCACGGTGGGCAGAGTCCGACCGTTCTCGATCTTCGACAGCTTCCCGGCGGACATGGAAGCCCTGCGGGCCACCGTGTCACCGGTCAGCCCCGATGTGTCCCGCAGTGCCCGCAGGGCTTTCCCGATCGAGTCCACAGTCAGTTGTGGCGTTCCCAGTACGACGCGAACGGTACGGCGTGGGCGAGTGCCAGGGTCCGGTACCCCCGGTACTCCGTGAGTCGATCGGCAGGCAGGAGTTCACAGCCGACGAACGCGCCGGCAGGGGTGTAGTGCATGCGGTACACGTCCCGGTCGTCGAAAAGCCAGAAGTCGTGATCAGGCAGACCGGCCACCGCCTGCTCCGCCAGGTCGATGATCCCGACGGACTCCCCTGCTCTGATGTTCCCGGGGTAAGCCGCCAGTTCATAGCGCAGATAAGCGGTCAGAGGCGAGCGCAGGACATGAACACGCGACACGCTCTTGCCCTTGTCCGTCATCGAACGTACCCACGGATTGTCGTCCCACCCGGGCCCCATGTCCTCACCCGCCAGGAACCGCGCGATCTCGTCCCGCTCCTCTTCCACGTCGTACTCGGCCAGTGTCTCCAGCCGGAACGCCGTCCGCTCGAAGGCACCGAAGAGACGACCGAAGTCCTCACCGCTGAGCACGGAAGAATTCCTCAAGAACGGCAGCCGGAACGATCACGGCGCTTTCCCCTTCGGGCAGGTCGAGCTGCGCCAGCCGCTCGGGGTCCGTCTCGACATACCCCTGGACCACGTAGCTTTTCCCGTCCTCCGTCGCCCACAGGGTCGGGCAGGTCCCGTTCTTGCAATCCGGATCCCCGGACAATTTGCGCAGCGGTAAGCCCATGGCTTCCCCCTTGTTTCGGTGGCTGGCCTCAATGCTCCCGAGCTGCCGCGGGCAAGGTCAAGGAAGCCGCCTTTCCCACACAGGAAAGGCGGCTTGGTGCCAGGTCGCTACGCCTACTTGACCACCGTCAGCGGGAGGAGTTTCTTGCCTGTGGGGCCGATCTGGATGTCCAGGTCGAGTTGGGGGCAGACGCCGCAGTCGAAGCAGGGGGTCCAGCGGCAGTCCTCGACCTCTGTCTCGTCCAGGGCGTCCTGCCAGTCCTCCCAGAGCCAGTCCTTGTCGAGGCCGGAGTCCAGGTGGTCCCAGGGGAGGACTTCCTCGTACGTGCGCTCGCGGGTGGTGTACCAGGCGACGTCCACGCCGAAGTCGGGGAGGGTCTTCTCGGCGGCGGCCATCCAGCGGTCGTAGCTGAAGTGTTCGCGCCAGCCGTCGAAGCGGCCGCCGGCCTCGTAGACCGCGCGGATGACCGCGCCGACGCGGCGGTCGCCGCGGGAGAGGAGGCCCTCGACGATGCCGGGCTTGCCGTCGTGGTAGCGGAAGCCGATCGAGCGGCCGTACTTCTTGTCGCCCTGGATCTTGTCCTTGAGCTTCTTGAGGCGCGCGTCGGTCTCCTCGGCGCTGAGCTGCGGCGCCCACTGGAACGGGGTGTGCGGCTTGGGCACGAACCCGCCGATCGACACCGTGCAGCGGATGTCGCCCTGGCCGGAGACGCGGCGGCCCTCGGCGATGACCTTGACCGCCATGTCGCCGATCTGGAGGACGTCGTCGTCGGTCTCGGTGGGCAGGCCGCACATGAAGTACAGCTTCACCTGGCGCCAGCCGTTGCCGTACGCGGTGGAGACCGTGCGGATCAGGTCCTCCTCCGAGACCATCTTGTTGATGACCTTGCGCAGCCGCTCGGAGCCCCCCTCGGGGGCGAAGGTGAGGCCCGACCTGCGGCCGTTCCTGGTCAGCTCGTTGGCCAGGTCGACGTTGAACGCGTCGACGCGGGTCGAGGGCAGCGACAGGCCGACCTTGTCCGCCTCGTAGCGGTCCGCGAGGCCCTTGGCGATGTCGCCGATCTCGCTGTGGTCGGCGGAGGACAGCGACAGCAGGCCGACTTCCTCGAAGCCGGTCGCCTTCAGGCCCTTCTCGACCATCTCGCCGATGCCGGTGATGCTGCGCTCGCGCACCGGGCGTGTGATCATGCCGGCCTGGCAGAAGCGGCAGCCGCGCGTGCAGCCGCGGAAGATCTCGACGGACATCCGCTCGTGGACCGTCTCGGCCAGCGGCACCAGCGGCTGCTTCGGGTACGGCCACTCGTCGAGGTCCATGACGGTGTGCTTGGACACCCGCCACGGGACACCGGAGCGGTTCGGTACGACACGGCCGATGCGCCCGTCGGGGAGGTACTCGACGTCGTAGAAGCCGGGGACGTACACCCCGCCGGTCTTCGCGAGCCGCAGGAGCAGCTCCTCGCGCCCGCCCGGGCGGTCAGCCGCCTTCCAGGCGCGGACGATCTCGGTGATCTCCAGCACGGCCTGCTCGCCGTCGCCGATGACCGCGCAGTCGATGAACTCCGCGATCGGCTCGGGGTTGAAGGCCGCGTGCCCGCCGGCGACGACGATCGGGTGGTCGACGGTACGGTTCCTGGCCTCCAGCGGGATGCCCGCGAGGTCCAGGGCGGTGAGCATGTTCGTGTAGCCCAGCTCGGTGGAGAAGCTCAGCCCGAACACGTCGAAGGCGGAGACGGGCCGGTGCGAGTCCACCGTGAACTGCGGGACGCCGTGCTCGCGCATCAGCTCCTCCAGGTCCGGCCACACGCTGTACGTACGCTCCGCCAGCACGCCCTCGCGCTCGTTGAGCACCTCGTACAGGATCATGACGCCCTGGTTGGGCAGCCCGACCTCGTACGCGTCCGGGTACATCAGCGCCCAGCGGACGTCGCACGAATCCCAGGGCTTGACCGTGGAGTTGAGCTCGCCACCGACATATTGGATCGGCTTCTGCACATGCGGGAGCAGGGCTTCGAGCTGCGGGAAGACCGATTCGGCACGCATCAGGAAAGGTTCTTTCGTGGGCCGGCTGGATTGACCCACCAGACTACCCCGGTGCTCAGCCGGCCAGCGCCGCCCGCCCTTCCCGGTCCGAGGCCTCCGCCCACACCCGGGGCAGCTCCCGCTCCCGCCGCTCGGCCTGCGCCTCCTCCTGGCCGTACAGGAGTCCCCAGGTGAACGCCGTCTCGCCGGCCGCGTGCGCCTTGACCGCGAGGGCGCGCAGGGCCTCGCGGGCCACCACGCTGTCCTGGTGGTCGCCGAGCACGGTCTGCACGGCCTTCATCCGGTCGGCGAACCGCTTGGCGGGCCGGCCCAGCACCGGCTTCGCCGCCTCGCCCGCGTACCGCGCGCGCTTCGCCGCCTTCCTCGCCTCGTGCAGCGCCACGTCCCGCTCCTCGCCGGGGCGCAGGGCCAGGGCGTGCTCGATACGGGCGGCCAGCCGGCCGTAGTCCTTGAGGATCGCCTTGGGCAGCGCCTGGTCGGGCGGGACGTCCGCGCCCTTGCGCAGCGGCGGGTCCGCGAGCAGCGCGTCGACGGACCGCAGCAGGGCGAGGTAGCGCTCGCCGTCCAGGACGGCGACGGTCGCGCCGCGGGAGTCGGTGCTCCCCGCCGCGTTCCAGATCTGGACACGGGCGCGCACGGGTCCGAGGACCAGCGTCCCGGGCAGCGCGTCGAGCCGGGCGGTGATGCGCTCGGCGAGGACCTCGTGGTCGCGGTCGACGCCCAGCTCGCCCGCCAGCCACTTCAGCTCGTCGGCGATCGGGTCGGTGACGGACCGGTCGAGGATCTTGCGGTACGTACGGAACGCCGAGCGCATCCGGCGGGTGGCGACCCGCATCTGGTGCACGGCGTCCGGCAGGTCGCGGCGGACGGCCGGGTCCTGGGCGGTGATCGCGTCGGCCTGCGCCCTGACGTACGCGAGGACGTGGTCCCCGGCGGTGACCGGGACGGGATGCCGGGCGGAGCCGTCCACGGCGCCCTCGGGGGCGGTCTCCTTGAGGGCCCTGCTGAGCTTGGAGGGCGCGGCGGCGGGCCGCAGCCCGCCCTTGCGGAGCTTCTTCTCGACGGCGTCCAGGATCGCGGGGTCGCCGCCGTCGGCGAGCTCCACCTCGACCTCGGCCCAGGCCGCGACCCGGCCCGGCATCCCGGTCAGGCGTTCGGCGAGGACGGTGTCGACGCTGACCTCGGCGAGCAGCGCGCCGTCCGCGTCCAGCAGGTGGGTGACCTCGCGGGAGGAGCGCAGCCGGACGACGGGGATGAGGGCGGAGCCGCGCAGGCGGGAGCGGAGCAGGGCGGCCAGCTCGTCGGGGACGGTGTCGGCCAGGGGGGCCTGGATCTCGTCGCGGATGCCCGTGGACACCGGGAACTTGAGGTGCCAGCCCGCGTCGGCGCCGCCGGTCCTGCGGCGCAGGGTGAGCTTGTCCGCCGCGAGGCGCAGGTCCGCGGTGTCGTAGTAGACCGCGTCGAGCTCCGCGACGCCCTGGTCGAAGAGGGACGAGACGCCGGGGACCCGGGTCAGGTCCGGCAGGGTGGGCCGGGCGTCCGCACCGCCACCGGCACGCACAGGGAGTTCGTACTTGCGTTCGATCTCGCGCTTTGTGTCCGCCATAGAAGGTACCTATCCCCCAAAAGCGCCCTCAATCGCCGGACGGGCTCGAAAAATGCCCGTCCGGCGCCCTCCCGCACGTTCCCCTACGCGCTCATGGGTCTCTGGACGCGGATCGACTGGAGCAGCCCCACCGCGATCCACACCGCGAACATCGACGTGCCTCCGTACGACACGAACGGCAGCGGCAGCCCCGCCACCGGCATGATCCCGAGCGTCATCCCGATGTTCTCGAACGACTGGAACGCGAACCACGCGATGATCCCGGCCGCCACGACCGTCCCGTACAGCTCGGTCGTCTCGCGGGCGATGCGGCACGCGCGCCACAGCACCACGCCCAGCAGCAGGAGGATCAGCCCGGCCCCCACGAAGCCCAGTTCCTCGCCGGCGACGGTGAAGACGAAGTCCGTCTGCTGCTCGGGCACGAACTGCCCGGTGGTCTGCGAGCCCTTGAAGAGCCCCGTCCCGGTCAGCCCGCCCGAACCGATGGCGATGCGCGCCTGGTTGGTGTTGTAGCCGACGCCGGCCGGGTCCAGCTCCGGGTTGGCGAAGGCCGCGAAGCGGTTGATCTGGTACTCGTCGAGCACCCCGAGCGCGGCGACCGCGATCGCGCCGACGACCCCCGCCCCGACCAGGCCGAACACCCAGCGGTTGGACGCGCCGGACGCGAGCAGGACACCGAGCACGATGACGGCCATGACCATGACCGACCCGAGGTCCGGCATCAGCATGACGATCGCCATCGGGACGACGGCGAGGCCCAGCGCCTTGGCGACCGTGCGGTGGTCGGGATGCAGCTGGTCGCCCGCGTCGACCCGGGCCGCCAGCATCATCGCCATGCCCAGAATGATCGTGATCTTCACGAACTCCGACGGCTGGAGCGAGAAGCCGCCGCCGATGACGATCCACGCGTGGGCGCCGTTGATGGTCGCGCCGAGCGGGGTGAGGACCAGTATCACCAGCAGGACCGACAGGCCGTAGAGCACCGGGACGGCGCCCCGCAGGGTGCGGTGGCCCAGCCAGATCGTGGCGATCATGAGGGCGAACCCTATGCCGGTGTTCAGCAGGTGCCGGAAGAGGAAGTAGTACGGGTCGCCGTGGTTCAGGACCGTACGGTTCCTGGTCGCCGACCAGACCAGCAGGGAGCCCAGCAGGGACAGGGCGATCGCCGAGAACAGCAGCGGCCAGTCCAGCCGCCGCGCGAGCGAGTCACGGGCCGCGAGCCGCGCCCACGTGCTCCGTTCCGGGCCGTACCCGGAGACCGAGAAGCCACTTGTACCGGCCATGGCTCAGTCCCTCCGGACGTGCGGGGCCGCCGCGCCGGCGACCACCTGGGTGTCGGCCTCGGGCTTCGGCGGCATGTACGGCCTGACCTTCGGGGCGTCGATCGAACCGTCGGGCCCGATCCTCGGCAGCGCGGTGGCGGGCACCGGCATCAGGGCCTTCTTCATGTTCTGCTTGCCCTTCGCGTCCAGCCCGTACATCGCCTCGTAGATCTTCCGGACGGCGGGACCGGAGGCGCCGGATCCCGTACCACCCTGGGAGATCGTCATGACGATCGTGTAGTCCTTCGTGTACGACGCGAACCACGAGGTCGTCTGCTTGCCGTAGACCTCCGCCGTACCGGTCTTGGCGTGCATCGGGATCTGCTTCTGCGGCCAGCCGCCGAAGCGCCACGCGGCGGAACCGCGGGTGGCGACGCCCGCCAGCGCCTCGTCGATCTCGTCCCGGGTCTTCTGGTCGAACGGGAGCCTGCCGTGGTCCTTGGGCGCGATCTCCTCGACCCGCCTGCCGTCGGCGCTGATGATCGCCTTGCCGACGGTGGGGTTGAAGAGCGTCCCTCCGTTGGAGATCGCCGAGTAGATCGTCGCCATCTGGATCGGGGTGACGAGCGTGTCGCCCTGCCCGATCGAGTAGTTGACGGAGTCACCGGCGCGCATCCGGTCGCCTTCGAGGCAGCCTTCGTACGCGATCTGCTCGACGTACGTGCCGCCCTTCTTGCCCTGCTTGCACCAGGCGGCCTTGTTGGCCTTCCAGAAGTTCTTCTTCCACTGCCGGTCCGGGACCCGGCCGGAGACCTCGTTGGGGAGGTCGATGCCGGTCTCCTTGCCCAGGCCGAACTGGTGGGCCGTCTTGTAGAACCAGTCGCCGGGGTGCTTCTTCGGCGTCATCCCGCCGTCCTTCTGCCACTCCTTGTGCGCGATCCCGTAGTAGACGGTGTCGCAGGAGACCTCCAGGGCCTTGCCGATGGTGATGCTGCCGTAGCCCTGGGACTCGAAGTTCTTGAAGACCTGCCCACCGACGGAGTACGAACTCGGGCACGGGTAGCTGCCGTTGAACTCGTACCCGGCGTTGACGGCCGCCGTCGAGGAGATGACCTTGAAGATGGACCCGGGGGCCGCCTGGCCCTGGATCGCCCGGTTCAGCAGCGGGAAGTTGGACTTCTTGCCGGTCAGCTTCGCGTAGTCCTTCGCGGAGATGCCGCCGACCCACGCGTTCGGGTCGTACGTCGGCTGCGAGGCCATCGCCACCACCCGGCCGGTCTTCGCCTCCATCACCACGACGGCGCCGGAGTCCGCCTTGTAGTGCACGCTCGTGTTGCGGTCGATCTCCTTGCGGGCGATCTTCATCGCGTTGTGGAGTTCGTACTCGGCGACGGCCTGCACCCGCGCGTCGATCGACGTGACCACGTTCGCGCCGGGCCGCGCCTCGTCGCTCCGGGCCTGCCCGATGACCCGGCCCAGGTTGTCGACCTCGTAGCGGGTCACGCCCGCCTTGCCGCGCAACTCCCGGTCGTACGTGCGCTCCAGGCCCGAGCGGCCCACCTGGTCCGAGCGCAGGTACGGCGAGCTGGTGTCCTGCGCCTCGGTGATCTCCTCGTCGGTGACCGGCGAGAGGTAGCCGAGCACCTGCGAGGTGTTGGCGAGACCCGGCGCGGCGTAGCGGCGGACGGCCGTGGGCTCGGCGGTGATGCCGGGGAAGTCCTCGGTGCGCTCACGGATCTGGAGGGCCTGCTGCGTGGTGGCCTCGTCGGTCACCGGGATGGGCTGGTACGGCGAGCCGTTCCAACAGGGCTGCGGCGTCTTCGCGTCGCACAGCCGGACCTTGTCGGTCACTTCCTTGGGTTTGACCCCGAGGACGTCCGCGAGCCGGGCCAGGACGGCCTTGCCGTCGTCGGGCATCTTCATCAGTTCGGTACGGCTGGCCGAGACGACCAACCGGGTCTCGTTGTCCGCGAGCGGCACCCCGCGCGTGTCCAGGATCGAGCCCCGGACGGCCGGCTGGACGACCTGCTGGACGTGGTTGTTCTTCGCCTCGTCCGTGTACTCGCGGCCGTTGCGCACCTGGAGGTACCAGAGACGGCCACCGAGCGTGAGCAGCAGGGAGAAGACGAGCACCTGGATCACGATCAGCCGGATCTTGACGCGGGGGGTCCTGCCCGTCTCCGGGATGTTGCTCACAGGCGTTTCACCCCCTTGATACGGCCCGCCCGGGCGGCGCGGTTGCGGGCGGCCTTGACCCGCAGCCCGCCGCGCTGGCTGCCGATCCGCAGACCCGTGCCGGTGGCGAGCCAGCCGGCCGCGACGTCGCCGCCACCGCCGCTGCCCTGCGGTTCGGAGAGGGGGTCGTTGTCGGCGCGTCTGGCCAGCCACATGATGAACGGGACGGTGAACGGCGCGAGCAGCAGGTCGTAGACGGCCGCGGTGAACAGCAGGCTGACGAGGCCCACATGGCGGGCCGCGGTGTCACCGACGAGGGCGCCGACGCCCGCGTACAGCAGCGTCGAGCCGACGGCCGCGCCGACGACCACGGCCATCGGGCCGAGCGCCGACCTGATCTGGCCGTTCTCGGGACGGGCGAGGCCCGCCAGGTAGCCGATGACGCAGAGCACCAGGGCGTAGCGTCCCGCGGCGTGGTCGGCGGGCGGGGCGAGGTCCGCGAGCAGGCCCGCGAAGAAGCCGATGAGGGCGCCGCCGACATGCCCGTACACGAACGCCAGGGCGAGCACGACGAGGAGCATCAGGTCGGGGACGGCGCCGGGAAGCTGGAGCCGGGCGAGGACGGTCACCTGGATGACCAGGGCTACCACGACCAGCGTGGCCGAGAGCAGCATCCGGTTGAAGCGCATGGGGATCAGCTCTACCTCTGCTCGTCAACAATCTGACCCACGTCGGCGCCGGCGGTCGGCGACGGGGTGACCGTGACGGTGACGGTGGGTGTGGGGGTGGGCTTCGGCTTGGCCGGCAGGACGGTGTCCCGCGGGTCCTCCCTGGGCGCCTGGACGACAACACCGACGATGTCGAGCTTGGTGAAGCCGACGAACGGGCGTACGTACACGGTCCGGGTGAGGTCCCCGCCGGACGGGTCCACGCGCACGACCGTGCCGACCGGGACGCCGGGCACGAAGGGCTTGTCCTTGCTGGAGCCGAAGGTCACCAGCCGGTCGCCCGTCCTGACCTTGGCCTTGCCGTTGAGCAGCTGGACGGCGAGCGGGCGGTCGCCCTGCCCGGTGGCGAAGCCCAGCTCGTCGGTCTTCTCCATCCGGGTGCCGACGGTGAAGTCCGGGTCGTTGGCGAGCAGTACGGTCGCGGTGCCGGGGCCGACGGTGGTGACGCGGCCGACCAGTCCGTCGCCGTTGAGTACGGTCATGTCGCGCCGGATGCCGTCGTCGGCCCCGGCGTCGATGGTGACGGTCCAGGAGAAGCCCTGGGCCGCTCCTATGGCGATGACCTCGGCGCCCTTGATGCCGTACTGCCCGGTGCCGGCCTTCTTGAGCATGCTGTCCAGCTCGCGCACGCGGCTGCGGTTGCGGTCGTCGCTGCCGAGCTTCTGCTTCAGTGCGGTGTTCTCCTGCTGGAGCGCGGCGATGCGGTCGTGGCGCTCGCCGGAGTCCCGTACGGCTCCGATGGCGTTGCCGACCGGGTCGACCGCGGAGGCGACGCCGTTCTCGACGGGACCGAAGACGGAGGCGGCTGCCTGCCGCGCGCCGTCGACCGGGGAATCCTCACCCCCGCGGATGTCCACCGTGATCAGTGCGAACGCGATGGCGATCAGCAGCACCAGGAGCAGCCGGCTCTCCTTTGTGTCCCTCACGTGCGGCGGCCGTGCCTTCCTCGTAGGAATGGTTGTGCCTGTAGTCGTCGTGCCTGTGGTCGTGGTGCCTGTAGGTCAACGATCCGCCGTGCGGGGGGAAGCGGGCCCCCCGCCACGTGAACCCCCGGACCCGCGAGGGGTCCGGGGGGACGCGTGTGGTCCGGCGCGGTGTGTTCAGCGGCGCGGCTGGGCGTCCAGGACCTGCTGGAGCGCCTCGAACTCCTCGACGCACTTGCCGGATCCGAGCGCGACGGAGTCCAGCGGGTTCTCCGCGATGTGGATCGGCATGCCGGTCTCCCGGCGGAGCCGCTCGTCGAGGCCGCGCAGCAGGGCGCCGCCGCCGGTGAGCACGATCCCACGGTCCATCACATCGCCCGACAGCTCGGGCGGGCACTTGTCGAGCGTCGTCTTCACGGCGTCGACGATCGCGTTGACCGGTTCCTCGATGGCCTTGCGCACCTCGGCCGCGGAGATGACCACGGTCTTCGGAAGCCCGGAGACGAGGTCCCGGCCGCGGATCTCGGTGTGCTCGTCCTTGTCGAGGTCGTACGCGGAACCGATGGTGATCTTGATGCTCTCGGCGGTCCGCTCACCGAGGAGGAGGGAGTACTCCTTCTTGATGTGCTGGATGATCGCGTTGTCCAGCTCGTCCCCGGCGACCCGGATGGACTGCGCTGTGACGATCCCGCCGAGCGAGATGACGGCGACCTCTGTGGTGCCACCGCCGATGTCGACGACCATGTTGCCCGTGGCTTCATGGACAGGGAGTCCGGAGCCGATGGCCGCGGCCATCGGCTCTTCGATGATGTGCACCTGGCGTGCGCCCGCCTGGGTGGATGCCTCGATGACCGCACGGCGCTCGACGCCCGTGATGCCCGAGGGCACACAGACGACCACGCGCGGGCGGGCCAGATAGCGGCGCTTGTGGATCTTCAGGATGAAGTACCGCAGCATGCGCTCGGTGATCTCGAAGTCGGCGATGACACCGTCCTTCAGTGGCCGGACGGCAACGATGTTGCCCGGCGTCCGGCCGATCATCTTCTTCGCTTCGGCGCCGACCGCGAGAATGCCGCCCGTGTTGGTGTTGATGGCGACGACGGACGGCTCGTTGAGGACGATCCCCCGGCCTCTGACGTACACCAGCGTGTTGGCGGTCCCGAGGTCGACAGCCATGTCACGGCCGATGAACGACATGTTGTTCCCCATGAGGATGCGTCTGGCCTTCCCAATCGAAGCGTTTGATGGCTTTTCAGGATGGCGAGGTGGGTGCTGTGGCTTGGAGGCTCATCGTAGTGCCGCCCGCACGCTGACGGCGCGGTGGCCCACCTCAGTAAAGGTGACGATGTTTCGCACCATTGCGTTCCCGGAATCGGCTCGCATATGCCGCAGGGCGACCGAATTCCTTCGGTCGCCCCAGGGCTTCACCGCCGTTTGGCTGACACGCGGTCAGGAAAGACCGGGGAAGAAAAGCTTCAGTTCCCGAATGGCGGACTCTTCGGAGTCCGAGGCGTGGATGAGATTCTCCCGGACAATCGTGCCGAAGTCCCCCCGGATGGACCCAGGCGCTGCGGCGATCGGGTCAGTGGGACCCGCGAGGGCGCGGACGCCTTCGATGACCCGCTCGCCCTCGACCACCAGTGCGACGACGGGACCCGAGGCCATGAACGCGACCAGCGGCTCGTAGAAGGGCCGGCCCTTGTGCTCGCCGTAGTGCTGCTCCAGCGTCTCGTGGTCGAGCGTGCGCAGCTCCAGCGCGGCGATGGTCCAGCCCGCCTTGCGCTCGATACGGCCGATGATCTCGCCCACGAGTCCTCTCCGGACCGCGTCCGGCTTGAGCAGGACGAGGGTGCGCTGGGTCATGTGTGCGGCTCCTTGCAGGCATATATACGAGCGGTGGTGCGAGGTTACCGCTCGCCACCGAGCCCGCGGCACCCGGACCTCGGCTCACCGATCAGGCCTGAGCTAGGGCGCTTCCGCGCCCTGCGCCGCCTGGGCGGCCCAGCGGGCCTTCGTCTCGTCGATGACCCGGCCGTAATGGACCGACGCCCACCACAGGGCGGTGAAGACCGGGCCGAGGACGAACATCGCCGGTACGACCAGGCCGCCCGCGATCAGCGCGACGTGGAACGCCCAGCCGAGCGCCACCCCGCCCGGACGGGTGATCAGCCCGCAGAGCAGAACGGACAGGAGCATCGCGGCCCCGCACACCGCCCAGACCGTTCCCGTCGACAGATCGCCCGACTTCATCGCGACCAGTCCGGCGAATCCGATGACGAAGAATTCGGCGATCAGAGTGGACGCACACAGCGTACGCATCGAATTCAGCGCCTTCCCAGAAGCAGCCGGGCCTCGCCCACCGTGATGACGGAACCCGTCACCAGAACACCGGCCCCGGCGAACTCCGCGTCGTCCTCGGCGAGCGTGATCGCCGCCTCCAGCGCGTCGTCCAGCCGCGCCTCGACCACCACCCGCTCGTCGCCGAACACCTCGACGGCCACCGCGGCCAGCTCGTCCACGTCCATCGCGCGGTGGCTGGAGTTCTGCGTGACCACCAGCTCCGTACAGATCGGCTCCAGCGCCTCCAGCACCCCGCGCACGTCCTTGCCCTCGCTCGACCCGATCACCCCGATCAGCCGGCTGAACCCGAACGACTCGGTGATGCCCTCGGCCGCCGCCCGCGCGCCCGCCGGGTTGTGCGCCGCGTCCAGCACCACCGTGGGCGAACGCCGCATCACCTCCAGGCGGCCCGGCGAGGACACCGACGCGAACGCCTTGCGGACCGTGTCCATGTCCAGCGGGCGCGCGTGCTCCGCGCCGACCCCGAAGAACGCCTCCACCGCCGCCAGCGCCACCGCCGCGTTGTGCGCCTGGTGCGCGCCGTACAGCGGGAGGAACACCTGCTCGTACTCACCGCCGAGGCCGCGCAGCGTCAGCAGCTGCCCGCCGACCGCGATCTCCCGGGCGACGATCCCGAACTCCAGGCCCTCCCGGGCCACCGTCGCGTCGACCTCGACGGCCTTCTTCAGCATCACCTGCGCCGCGTCCACCGGCTGCTGCGCCAGGACGACCGTCGCGCCCGCCTTGATGATCCCGGACTTCTCCACGGCGATCTCGCCGGGCGTCGACCCGAGCCGGTCCGTGTGGTCCAGGTCGATGGGGGTGACCACCGCGACCGACGCGTCGATGACGTTCGTCGCGTCCCAGCTGCCGCCCATCCCGACCTCGATGACCGCCACGTCCACCGGCGCGTCCGCGAACGCCGCGTACGCCATGCCCGTGAGCACCTCGAAGAACGACAGCCGGTGCTCCTGCGCCGCGTCGACCATCTCGACGAACGCCTTGATGTCGTCGTACGTCTCGACGAAGCGCTCGGCGGGGATCGGGGCGCCGTCCAGGCTGATCCGCTCGGTGACCGACTGGACGTGCGGGCTCGTGTACCGCCCGGTCCGCAGCTCGAACGCGCTCAGCAGCGCCTCGATCATGCGGGCCGTGGACGTCTTGCCGTTGGTCCCGGTGATGTGGATCGTCGGGTACGCGCGCTGGGGGTCGCCCAGCACGTCCATCAGGGCCTCGATCCGCCCCAGCGAGGGGTCGAGCTTCGTCTCCCCCCAGCGCCCGCCGAGCTCCTGCTCGACGGCGCGCAGCGCCTTGTCCACCTCGGGGTCCTCGGGACGGGACGGCACCTCGTCACCCCGCTGCGGCCCGGCCTGGGCGCGCAGGGTGCGGCTGCCCGCCTCGATCACGGCGAGGTCGGGGTCTCGGTCGGTCTCGGCCGCGACGATCTCGTCAAAGTCGTCGTACTCACCGGGCTGGTCGGAAGGACGCTGCTCACTCACGGGTCCAGTCTACGGAGAGCGCCGTCCCCGCTCGCCGGACGGGCCGATTTCGACCCGGCCGGCGCGCGGTGGAGGGTGTCGCACGCGGTGCGGTCAGCCCTGCGGCAGGCCCGCGATCTGCGCGGTGATCCGCGCGATGTCCGCCTCGGCCTTGGCCAGGCGCGTACGGATCTTGTCCACGACGTTGTCCGGCGCCTTGGCGAGGAACGCCTCGTTGCCGAGCTTCGCCGTCGCCTGCGCCTTCTCCTTCTCGGCCGCGCCCAGGTCCTTCGTCAGCCGCTTGCGCTCGGCCTCGACGTCGATCGTCCCGGACAGGTCGAGCGCCACGGTCGCGCCCGCGACCGGCAGGGTGGCGGTCGCGTGGAACCCGTCGCCCTCCGGCTGGAGCCGCAGCAGCTGCCGGATGGCCGCCTCGTGCGCGGCCAGCGGCGTACCGGACAGGTCGAGCCGGGCCGGGACCTTCTGGCCGGGCTGGAGACCCTGGTCGGCGCGGAAGCGGCGGACCTCGGTGATCACCTGCTGGAGGTGCTCGATCTCCCGCTCGGCGGCCGGGTCGCGGAACCCGCTGTCGGCCGGCCAGTCGGCGATGACCACCGACTCCTTGCCGGTGAGGGTCGTCCACAGCGTCTCGGTGACGAAGGGGACGACGGGGTGGAGGAGGCGCAGGGTCACGTCGAGCACCTCGCCGAGGACGCGCCCGGAGACCTTGGCCTGCTCGCCGCCCTCGAAGAAGGTGGTCTTGGAGAGCTCGACGTACCAGTCGAAGACCTCGTCCCAGGCGAAGTGGTAGAGCGCGTCGCTGAGTTTGGCGAACTGGTAGTCGTCGTAGTACGCGTCGACCTGCGCGACGGTCTCGTTGAGACGGGAGAGGATCCAGCGGTCGGTGGCCGACAGGCGCGCCGCCTCGGGGAGCGGTCCGTCGACCGTGGCGCCGTTCATCATCGCGAACCGGGTCGCGTTCCAGATCTTGTTGGCGAAGTTACGGGACGCCTGGACCCAGTCCTCGCCGATCGGGACGTCCGCGCCGGGGTTGGCGCCGCGCGCGAGGGTGAAGCGGACGGCGTCGGAGCCGTACGCGTTCATCCAGTCCAGCGGATCCACGGCGTTCGGGTTGGACTTCGACATCTTCTTGCCGAACTCGTCACGGACCAGACCGGTCAACGCGATGGTGTGGAAGGGCGCTTGGCCGTCCATCGCGTAGAGGCCGAACATCATCATCCGGGCGACCCAGAAGAAGATGATGTCGTGGCCGGTGAGGAGGACGTCCGTGGGATAGAACTTCTCGAGATCCGGGGTCCGTTCGGGCCAGCCGAGGGTCGAGAACGGCCACAGCGCCGACGAGAACCACGTGTCCAGGACGTCGGCGTCCTGCGTCCAGCCCTCGCCCGTCGGCGCCTCGTCATCGGGGCCGACGCAGACCGTCTCGCCGTTCGGGCCGTACCAGACCGGGATCCGGTGCCCCCACCACAGCTGGCGCGAGATGCACCAGTCGTGCATGTTGTCGACCCAGTCGAAGTAGCGCTTCGACATGTCCTGGGGGTGGATCGCGACCCGGCCGTCGCGGACCGCGTCGCCCGCGGCCTGGGCGAGCGGGGCGACCTTGACCCACCACTGGAGGGACAGCCGCGGCTCGATGGTGGTCCGGCACCGCGAGCAGTGGCCGACGGAGTGGACGTACGGGCGCTTCTCGGCGACGATCCGGCCCTGCTGGCGCAGCGCCTCGACGATGGCGGAGCGCGCCTCGAAGCGGTCGAGCCCCGCGAAGGGGCCCGGCACGGTGATGACGGCCCGCTCGTCCATGATCGTCAGCGACTCCAGGCCGTGCCGCTGGCCGATCGCGAAGTCGTTCGGGTCGTGCGCCGGGGTCACCTTGACCGCGCCGGTGCCGAACTCGGGGTCGACGTGGGTGTCGGCGACGACCGGGATCGTACGGTCGGTGAGGGGCAGCTTGATCCGCTTGCCGATGAGGTGCGCGTACCGCGCGTCGTCGGGGTGGACGGCGACGGCGGTGTCGCCGAGCATCGTCTCGACCCGGGTCGTCGCGACGACCAGCGTCTCGTCGCCCTCGCCGTACTTGATGGAGACGAGCTCGCCGTCGTCCTCCTGGTAGTCGACCTCGATGTCGGAGATCGCCGTCAGGCAGCGCGGGCACCAGTTGATGATGCGCTCGGCGCGGTAGATCAGCTCGTCGTCGTACAGCTTCTTGAAGATCGTCTGGACGGACCGGGACAGCCCCTCGTCCATGGTGAAGCGCTCGCGGGACCAGTCGACCCCGTCGCCGAGCCGGCGCATCTGGCCGAGGATCCGGCCGCCGTACTCCTCCTTCCACTGCCAGACGCGCTCGGTGAACGCCTCACGGCCGATGTCCTGCCGGGACTTGCCCTCCTCGGCGAGCTGCTGCTCCACCTTGTTCTGGGTGGCGATCCCGGCGTGGTCCATGCCCGGCAGCCACAGCGACTCGTAACCCTGCATCCGCTTGCGGCGGGTGAGAGCGTCCATCAGCGTGTGCTGGAAGGCGTGGCCGAGGTGGAGCGTGCCCGTGACGTTCGGCGGCGGGATGACGATCGTGTACGGGGGCTTCTCGCTCTTCGCGTCCGCTTCGAAGTAACCGCGTTCTACCCAGCGCTCGTACAGTTTCCCCTCCACCTCGGCCGGCGCGTACTGGGTCGGCAGTTCGGGGGTGCTGGCTGGCTGCGGGTGCTGAGCGTTCTCGGTCACGGGCCCAGTTTAGAGGTGTCACAGGCCTGTCCTGAAACGAGATGTTCCGTAACGGTGCCGTCCCCGGTGATCCCCGCGGGTGACCCTTCCGTCAGGATGTTCGTAACGCATAAAGCATCTGGAGGGGACAGATCACATGAGCAGCAACCAGCCGGGCCCGTACGGTGGGCAGCAGCCTCAGCAGCCAGGGCCGTACGGTCAGCCGGGTCCCTACGGCCAGCAGCCGCCGCAGGGTCCGCCGCAGCCCGGCTACGGTTACCCTCCGCAGGGCCAGCCGCCCCAGCCGGGGTACGGCTACCCGCAGCAGCCGGGCCAGCAGCCCGGACCGTACGGACAGCCCCCGCAGCCTGCCGGACCCTACGGGCAGCCGGGCCAGCAGCCGGGGCCGTACGGGCAGCCGCCGCAGCAGCCCCCGTACGGCGGCGGGCCGTTCCCGCCCCCGCCGGGTCCCGCGCCGAAGAAGAAGACGGGGCTGATCATCGGCGTCGTCGTGGTGGCTCTCGCGGTGATAGCCGGCGGCGCGTACTTCGTGACGCAGGGCAGCGGCGGTGGCGGCGCCTCCGTCGCGGACGACGGGGCGCACAAGCTCACCGCCCCCGAGACCGTGATCAACGGGACGTACAAGAAGGACAAGGCGCAGAGCGCCGAGACCGGCATGACCGAGAGCGATCTCAAGGACGCCGAGCAGTGGGGCGTGAAGAACGCCAAGGACGTGGGCGCCAGCTACAAGTCCGGTGACGAGGCGAACCCGTTGGCCGGGAAGGTCCTGACGTTCAGCGGCGTGTACGGCGAGATCGCGGACCCGGAGAAGACCGTCGACGCGATGTTCGCGTACCTCAAGACGCAGTCCGAGAAGGACGCGGACAGCCAGTCCGTCGGCACCCTCGTCGGCAGCCCCAAGGCGTACACGCCGGCCGGGCTCGACGGCGCGGTCATGAAGTGCCAGGAGATCAAGGTCAAGACCAATGACTCCGGCGCGACCGCCGGCGGGCCCGCGGAGATCGCCTTCCCGATGTGCATCTGGGGCGACCACAGCACCGTCGCCTCCGTCACCTATGTCGAGGTGGCGAACGCGATGACCGGCAAGAGCGGACCGCTGGAGAACGCCGCCGACATCGCGGCGAAGCTCCGCAAGGACGTGCGCGTCAAGTCCTGACCCCCGCGCGCCCGCCCGCACGACGCAGGGGCGCCCGATCCGGTGTGAACCGGTCGGGCGCCCCTGTCGTGTATCCGGTGGCGGCTCCTGCGCGTCGGCCGTTACGCGGACTTCTCGTGGCGGCCGTCGTTCTTGACGATGCGCGGCTCCCGCGGGACCAGCGTCGGGTTCACGTGCGAGAGGACCACGTCCTCCGTGATGACCACGCGCGCCACGTCCTTGCGGGACGGGACGTCGTACATGACCGACTGGAGGACCTCTTCCATGATGGCGCGCAACCCGCGGGCGCCCGTGCCGCGCAGGATCGCCTGGTCGGCGATCGCCTCCAGCGACGGGCGGTCGAAGTCCAGCTCCACGCCGTCGAGTTCGAAGAGGCGCTGGTACTGCTTCACCAGCGCGTTGCGCGGCTCGACGAGGATCTGGAGGAGGGCCTCGCGGTCCAGGTTGTGCACCGAGGTCAGGACCGGCAGGCGGCCGATGAACTCGGGGATCATCCCGAACTTCACCAGGTCCTCCGGCATGACCTCCTGGAACTGGTCGCTCGCCTCGATCTCGCGCTTCGAGCGGATCGTGGCACCGAAGCCGATGCCCTTGGCGCCGGCCCGCGACTCGATGATCCGCTCCAGGCCGGAGAACGCGCCGCCCACGATGAACAGCACGTTCGTCGTGTCGATCTGGATGAATTCCTGGTGAGGGTGCTTACGGCCGCCCTGCGGCGGGACCGAGGCCGTGGTGCCCTCCAGGATCTTCAGCAGGGCCTGCTGGACGCCCTCGCCGGAGACGTCGCGCGTGATCGACGGGTTCTCGCTCTTGCGGGCGACCTTGTCGATCTCGTCGATGTAGATGATCCCGGTCTCGGCCTTCTTGACGTCGTAGTCGGCCGCCTGGATCAGCTTCAGCAGGATGTTCTCGACGTCCTCGCCGACATAGCCGGCCTCCGTCAGCGCCGTCGCGTCGGCGATGGCGAACGGGACGTTCAGCATGCGCGCCAGGGTCTGGGCGAGCAGCGTCTTGCCGGAGCCCGTGGGGCCCAGCAGCAGGATGTTGGACTTGGCGAGCTCGATCGCGTCGTCACGGCCCGCCCCGCCGCCGTTCTCGCCGGCCTGGACGCGCTTGTAGTGGTTGTAGACCGCCACCGAGAGGGCCTTCTTCGCGGGCTCCTGCCCGACGACGTACCCCTCGAGGAACTCGTAGATCTCCCGCGGCTTGGGCAGTTCCTCCCACCGCACCTCGGAGGTCTCCGCGAGCTCCTCCTCGATGATCTCGTTGCAGAGGTCGATGCACTCGTCGCAGATGTAGACACCGGGACCTGCGATGAGCTTCTTCACCTGCTTCTGGCTCTTCCCGCAGAACGAGCACTTGAGCAGGTCGCCGCCATCACCGATGCGTGCCACGAGGTGCTTCCCCTTCGCCTGGGAGCAGCTTGGTTCAGCGGCTCCTGTGCCTCATATCCGACGGTACCTTGCCCGGGCCCCCGTTCGGGCCCCCCTTGGCGCGGTTCACATGGTCGTGGGACTCCGCCGTACCGTCCGCGACGTCCGATCATGACCTGTGCGACCCGCGCCGAGGGCGCCGGGTGCCTCAGGCGGCCGCGGCAGCGGCCGTCGTCTTGCGGGTCGACACGATCTGGTCGACCAGACCGTACGCGAGCGCGTCCTCGGCGGTGAGGATCTTGTCGCGCTCGATGTCGTCGCGGACCTTCTCGATCGGCGTCGTCGAGTGCTTGGCCAGCATGTCTTCCAGCTGCGCGCGCATCCGGAGGATCTCGTTGGCCGCGATCTCCAGGTCGGAGAGCTGCTCGCGGCCGGTCTGGCTGGAGGGCTGGTGGATCAGCACGCGCGCGTTCGGGAGGGCCAGTCGCTTGCCGGGGGTGCCGGCGGCGAGCAGCACGGCGGCGGCCGAGGCGGCCTGTCCCATGCACACGGTCTGGATGTCCGGCTTCACGAACTGCATCGTGTCGTAGATGGCCGTGAGGGCCGTCATCGAGCCGCCGGGGCTGTTGATGTAGATCGAGATGTCCCGGTCCGGGTCCATCGACTCCAGGCACAGGAGCTGCGCCATGACGTCGTTGGCGGACGCGTCGTCGATCTGCACGCCGAGGAAGATCACGCGCTCCTCGAAGAGCTTCGCGTACGGGTCGTACTCGCGCACGCCCTGCGAGGTGCGCTCCACGAAGCGCGGGATGACGTAGCGGTTGTCCACCTGCGGGCCGGTGTACAGGCCGGACGCGGTGTAGCTCGCGGGATTGTTGTTCATGTGGGTGTTCACCATCCTGATGGCATTCGCTGGGCGGGGCTGCGGGGGCTGGTCGGTCGGCCGAATCGGGGCGGTGGTGCTCAGGCCCCGGTGCCGCCGCCGCCCGGAACACCCGAGGCAACGGAGATGATCTCGTCGATGATGCCGTAGGCAACGGCTTCCTCGGCGGTGAACCAGCGGTCGCGGTCACCGTCGCGGATGATCGTCTCTTCGGTCTGGCCGGTGTGGCGGGCCGTGATCTCGGCCATGCGCTTCTTCGTACGGAGGAGCTGCTGGGCCTGGATCTTGATGTCGGAGGCGGTGCCCCCGAGGCCCGCGGAACCCTGGTGCATGAGGATGTCCGTGTTGGGCAGCGCGAAGCGCTTGCCGGCCGTGCCGCCGGTCAGCAGGAACTGGCCCATGGAGGCCGCCATGCCCATGCCGATGGTCACCACGTCGTTGGGGATGTACTGCATGGTGTCGTAGACGGCCATGCCGGCCGTCACGGATCCACCGGGGCTGTTGATGTAGAGGTAGATGTCCTTCTCGGGCTCGGCCGCCAGGAGGAGGAGCTGCGCCGTGATCTTGTTGGCGATGTCGTCGTCGACCTGCTGGCCGAGGAAGATGATCCGCTCTCCGAGCAGTCGGCTGTAGACCTGGTCGCCGAGGCCACCACCGAGGGACGGCTCACCGGCGGCGTAAGGCATCAGATTCGTCACGTATCCACCTGCTCGTCTCTGACGGCTGCGGCCGTCTCAGCGTCTTCGTTCCGAGGGGTCGGGGGACTCCCCTGCCCTCGTATTCATGGACCCTAACGCGCTGGTCGGCGAGGGCCATCCCGCTTCCGTGACTGTTCGCTGGGAGCGCAAGGCAGTTGGGGCTCCCAGCGGCCCTGGGCGGGCCCGCGGGACGCGCCGCCCCGATGCGGGGCCCCGGGGTCCTCCGGAGGCCGTCAGCGGGGCTCCGGGACGGGGTGACGGGTGTCCGCCGGGGCGGAAGGGGGCGGGCCCCGGGCGCGTGTCGCGTCCGGGGCCCGTCCTCAGGTGCGGTGACGCGGTGGATCAGGCGTCGGTCTTGCCCGCCTTGGCCTCGTCGCCCTGCTCGCCGTCGGCGGCGGAGGCGTCGTCGGCCGGGGTGGCGGCCTCGACGGTCTCGGCGCCCTCGGCGGCCTCGGCAGCCTCGTCTTCGTCGTCCTCCAGGTCGACCGTCTCACCGTTGGTGTCGACGACCTTGGCGGACTCGACGACCACAGCGAGCGCCTTGCCGCGGGCGACCTCGCCCACGAGCATCGGGACCTGGCCGCCTTCGACGACCGCCTGGGCGAACTGGTCCGGGGACATGCCGGAGGACTGCGCGCGGCGCATGAGGTGCTCGGTGAGCTCCTCCTGGCTGACGTTCAGCTTCTCCTTGTTCACCAGCTCGTCGAGGATGAACTGGGTCTTGATGCCCTTGACCGCCTGGTCCTTGGTCTCCTCCTCGAACTCCTCCTCGGTCTTGCCCTGGATCTCCAGGTACTTCGCGAGGTCGAGGCCCATCTGACCGAGCTGGTGGTGCTCCAGGTTGTGCTTGCGGGTGTTGATCTCGTCCGCGAGCAGCTTCTCCGGGATCGGCACCTCGGCGAGCTTGAGCAGCTCTTCGAGGACGCGCTCCTGGGCCTGGGTGGCCTGGTCGTACTGCTTCATGTTCTCCAGCCGCTTGCGGCTGTCGGCCTTGAGCTCGTCGAGGGTGTCGAACTCGCTCGCCGTCTGGGCGAAGTCGTCGTCCAGCTCGGGGAGTTCGCGGGCCGAGACCGTGAGCACCTTGACGGTGACCTCGGCGGGCTTGCCCTCGGCGGCGCCGCCCTTGAGCTCGGAGGTGAAGGTGGCCTCGCCACCGGCCTCCAGGCCGATGACGGCCTCGTCGATGCCGTCGAGCAGCTCGCCGGAACCGATGGTGTACGACACGTCGTTGGCCACGCCGTCCGGCAGGACCTCGCCGTCGACCTTGGCCTCCAGGTCGATCGACACGACGTCGCCGGCGGCGGCGGCGCGCTCGACGACGTTGGTCGTCGCGAAGCGGTCGCGCAGCTGCTCGACCGACTTGTCGACGTCCTCGTCGGTGACCTCGACCGCGTCCACGGTGACCTCGATGCCGGAGTAGTCCGGGATCTCGATCTCGGGGCGGATGTCCACCTCGGCGGTGAAGGACAGCAGCTCGCCGTCCTTGAGCTCCTTGATGTCGACCTCGGGCTGGCCGAGGACGTTGAGCTCACCTTCGTTGACAGCCTCGGTGTAGAACTTCGGGAGGGCGTCGTTGACGGCCTCCTCCAGCACAGCACCACGGCCGAACCGCTGGTCGATGACCCGGGCCGGGATCTTGCCCTTGCGGAAGCCCTTCACCGTGACCTGCTGGTTGATCTTCTTGTACGCCGCGTCGAGGCTGTCCTTGAGCTCCTCGAAGGGCACCTCGACTGTGAGCCGAACCCGAGTCGGGTTCAGGGTCTCCACGGCGCTCTTCACGGTTCGGTCTCCTTGGTGGCTGAATTCTGGGGTTCTGCTGTCTCCGCCGCACTCGCGGCGGCCACAGCGGATTCGGCCCGGCTTCGTCAGATCCTTCAGAAGACTCTTCAGACACACAGGCACGCAGCTTGCATAGTAACCGCAAGCGGGAAGAGCCCCACAACGTGATCTTGTCGTGCGGTCGGGCTACTGGTCGGGGTGGCCGGATTCGAACCGACGACCTTCCGCTCCCAAAGCGGACGCGCTACCAAGCTGCGCCACACCCCGTTGGTGCGACACGTAGGGTACATGCCCGAGGGCACTGAGTACGCCGTCCGCGCCGCACCGGCGCCAAGTGATGTGCGGGGAACGGCGGTGACCCGCTACGATGCTGTTCGTGCCGCGGTCGTCCGACCGGCGGCGCGCGTTGTGCGGGCGTAGCTCAATGGTAGAGCCCTAGTCTTCCAAACTAGCTACGCGGGTTCGATTCCCGTCGCCCGCTCCACAGCTTCGGCCCGGCCCGTGTGCGCAAGCCACCGGCCGGGCCGTTCGCGTTCCGCCGCCCGGTTCCGCGCCGGGTCGGCGTCGAGGCGCGGGGCCGCCGGTCAGAACGTGATGTTGCCGTTAGAACGTGATGTTGCTGATCGTGTCCGCTATCGAGTTGAGCGTCCGGTTCACCGCCGGCGCCATGTTCGTGGACGCGAGGAAGAAGCCGAACAGCACGGCGACCACCGCCGGGCCGCCCTTGAGGGAGCCGCCTCGGATCAGCACCACGAGGATGATCGCCAACAGCACCACCACAGACAGTGAAATGGCCACAACTGATCACACCCTCCGTCGGTCCGCCTCGCTCAGCCGCAGAAGCGCACGACGTCGCACACCTCGCTCCGACCATCGTGCCATCAACACCCTTGTTGATGTTGCTCCGTGACGAAACATCGACGTCAAGTTCTCGCCAATCGCGCGTCCGGCGCGCCGGGTTGCGGTCAACTCCGCCGCGCCCGGCGGGAGATGAATACCCGTGCGAATTCGGTCCGACACCCGGCCCCTCGCAGAATTAATCCGCGGCTCATTTCCCTGTCACCTGCGGACGGCCTGCGGGGGCGGGGACGCGTCGATTGACTTGGTGTCAGAGTCGGTGCGGCAAGGGTGAGCAGAGGTGACCCCTTGACCGCTTTTGTGCGGGTCGATCCGGGCATAGAGGGCGGGTGTTGGGGGGAGGAGGGGTGCCCGCATTCCGTGCCCCGGGTGGGCCGGGAAAGCTTTACGAAACGTTTTGCGCATGGCCGGGGCGCGACCGGCCCGCCCGGTTCCGTAACGGTTACGGCGTGGGTCCGCCGCCCGGCCTTTCCGGCGTCCCGATCGGGTCCAGGGACCGGAAGCTGTGCCTCCGCTGTGGCCGACACGCCGGGATCCGGGACAGCTGCGGCTACGCGGTCAGGCCAAGCAGGCGTCGTACCGTCGCGTACTTCGCGGCGAGGCGGGTCCTGGTCGGCTCGTCGAGTACGGCGAGCCGGGCCGGGTCGGCGTTGTGCGCGAGGTCCGACTCCTTGACCAGGAGGGCGCCCGGCGTGGCCAGGATCCGGGCGGTGTACGCGTCGAGGGCCTCGCCCTTCTCCTTCGTCAGGGCGAGGACCATGTCCTTGACCTCGGGCGGGAGCGGGGCGGCGGCGAGCCACTCGCGGGACAGGGCGTCGTCCTCGACGGCGTCGTGCAGCCAGGCGGCGGCGATCTGCGCGTCGGACCCGCCCCGGGCCCGTACCCCCGCGGCGACCGCGCTCAGGTGTTCCGCGTAGGGCCGGCCGGCCTTGTCGGTCTGGGTGGCGTGGGCCTCGCGGGCGAGGGCCTCGACCTCGGCCAGGGTCAGGGTCAGGTGCGGCATGCGCGGACTGTACCGGCCCTCCGCCGCGCGGGCGGCCTCAGGCCGCGGCCCCCGTGCGGGAGAAGGCCGGGGCGGTGAGGGACGTCATGCGGGCGGCGATCCGGGCCGCGCCGGCGCGGGGCAGGCTGTCCGCGATGAGGCCGTCGGCGAGGAAGAGGACGCGGTCCGCGTAGGCGGCGGCCGCCGGGTCGTGGGTGACCATGACCACGGTCGCGCCGAGGGAGTCGACGGCGGTGCGCAGGAGCGACAGGATCTCGGCGGCCGTGGCGGTGTCGAGGGCGCCCGTCGGCTCGTCGGCGAAGACGACGTCGGGCTCGTTGACGAGGGCGCGCGCGATGGCGACGCGCTGTTGCTGGCCGCCGGACAGTTCGGCGGGCCGGCGCCTCGCCTTGTCGGCGAGGCCGAGCCGGGCGAGGATCTCGGCGGTACGGCGCCGGTCGGGGCGGTGGCCCGCGAGGCGCCCGGGCAGTTCGATGTTCTGGCCGACGGTCAGCGCGGGCAGCAGGTTGAACGCCTGGAAGACGAAGCCGAGCCGGGTGCGGCGCAGTTCGGTGAGCCGGGTCTCGCTCATGCCGGTGATCTTCGTGCCGCCGAGCCGCACGGAACCGGTCGTCGGGTGGTCGAGACCGGCCGCGCACTGGAGGAACGTGGACTTGCCGGAGCCCGAGGGGCCCATGACCGCGGTGAAGCTGCCGCGCGGGAGGGCGAGGTCGATCCCGCGCAGGGCGTGGACGGCGGCCGGGCCGCGTCCGTACTGACGGCGTACGTCGCGGAGTTCGACGGCGATGCCGCGCTCCCCGCCGCCGTCGCCGTCGTGCCGGGTGCGTGTGCGTCGTAATCCCATGGTGTCCGCCCTCTCGCGTAGCGGGGCCGGCTCCGACGGGCCCGTGACCCCTGCCGTTCCGACGCTAGTGAGCGGGGGTGGGGCGGGCCATGGCGGTGCCTGGCGGACCGGGGGTGGGGGTAGCCCTACCGGGCTGGGACGGGTGCGGGGAAAGTTGCTTGTTAAACTCTTTGGTAAAGTAACTACTGACGATTACTTGACCTTCCCTTGACCTTCGCTCCTGCCCTTGCCCATGCCCCAGCCGACGGAGGAAAGCCCATCGGACACGCGGAGACCCTCATCGCCATGGGCGGCGCGTTCCTCGCCGCCGCCCTGCTCGCCCGCCTCGGCAGCCGTATCGAGCTGCCCACCATCCCCCTGTTCATCCTGGCCGGGATCCTCCTCGGCCCGCACACCCCCGGCATCGTGCTGGTCTCCGACCCCCACGACCTGGAGATGCTGTCCGCCCTCGGCCTGGTGCTGCTGCTCTTCTACCTGGGCCTGGAATTCCACCTGGACGACCTCAGGGCGGGCGGCCGCAAGATGGCGCTCGCCGGGGGCGCGTACCTGACGCTGAACGTCGGCGCGGGGCTCGGCTTCGGCTTCGCGCTGGGCTGGGGCACCTCCGAGGCGCTCGTGCTGGCCGGGGTGCTCGGCATCTCGTCGTCCGCGATCGTCACCAAGGTGCTGGTGGACCTGGGCCGTATCGGCAATCCCGAGACGAAGCCGATCCTCGGCATCATCGTCGTCGAGGACATCTTCCTCGCGCTCTACCTCGCGGCACTCCAGCCGATCCTGTCCGGCGCGGACAGCCTCCGGGCGGCGCTGCTGGACGGCGGGAAGGCCTTCGGGTTCCTGCTGCTGCTCGCGCTGGCGGCGCGGTTCGGGACGAAGGTGGTCGGCCGGCTCATCGACACGAAGGACGACGAGCTGCTCGTCATCTCCTTCCTGGGCGCGGCCGTGTTCGTGGCGGGGGTCTCGGAGTGGTTCGGGGTCGCGGACGCCATCGGCGCGTTCATGGTGGGGCTGATGCTGGGCAGTACGTCGTCCGGCGGGCGGATCAGGAAGCTGGTCCACCCTCTGCGGGACGCCTTCGGCGCGATCTTCTTCTTCGCCTTCGGCCTGTCGATCAACCCGGGCGACCTGCCGACGGTGCTGTGGCCGGTGCTCGCGGCGGTGGCGGTGACGCTGGTGATGAACGTGCTCGCGGGACTGGTGGCGGCGCGCATCAACGGCTTCGGCGCGGGGCCGGCGGCGAACATCTCGACGACGCTGCTGGCGCGCGGCGAGTTCGCCCTGATCCTGGCGACGATGGCGGCGGGGGCCGCGCTGGACGCGCGGTTGGCGCCGTTCATCGCGGGTTACGTGCTGGTCCTGGCGGTCCTGGGGCCGCTGGCGGCGGGCCGTTCGCACTGGCTGGCCCGGGTGCTGCCGGGCGGCCGGGCGCCGACAGCGGCCGGCGGGAGCGACGGGGCCGTGGCGGCGCGGGAGAAGGAGCCGGTGAGCTGAGACGGGACCCTGCCGGCCGGGGGCGCGGGCGGTGCGGTACGACTGGGTCCGCGGCGATCACGTCGCACCGCTCGCCCCGCCGGTCACGCCGGTCACGCCGGTCACGCCGCAGTGGTCGCGGACGGCATGGGGAGATCACAGGAGGCATCACGTGTCACGTCCGGTCACCATCGTCACCGGGGGCAGCCGGGGAATCGGCGCGGCCACGTGCGTCCGGCTGGCCGCCGACGGGCACGACCTGGTCCTCGGGTACGTCAACGACGCCACCGCCGCCGAGTCGACCGCGCTCGCCGTGCGGGCGGCCGGGGCGCGGTGCCTCACCGTACGGGTGGACACCGCCGACGAGGCGGACGTGGAGCGGCTGTTCGACGTCGCCGCGGACCGGCTCGGGCCGGTGGACCACCTGGTCAACAACGCGGGGGTGACCGGCCCGCTGGGCCGCCTCGCCGACACCCGCACCGCCGACCTGCGGCGGGTGCTGGAGGTGAACCTCCTCGGCTACCTGCTCTGTTGCCGCCGGGCGGCCCGGGACATGGGGGCGCGCGGTTCGGGCGCCATCGTCAACGTCTCGTCCACCGCCGCCGGGCTCGGCAGTCCCGGCGAGTACGTCCACTACGCGGCGACGAAGGCGGCCACCGACTCCCTGACGCTCGGCCTGGCCAGGGAACTGGGCCCCGAGGGCATCCGCGTCAACGCGGTCGCGCCCGGCATCATCAACACCGGGATGCACGCGGCGATGGGCGACCCCGACCGCCCCGCCAAGGCCGCCGCCACCATCCCCCTGGGCCGCCCGGGCGAGCCCCAGGAGATCGCCGCCGCCATCTCCTGGCTCCTCTCCCCCGACGCCTCGTACACCACGGGCACGGTCCTGCGCGTCTCGGGCGGCCGGTAGGACGTCCACCGCCGGGGCCGCCCACCGAGGCCGGGGACGGGCGGCACGGGCGGTGCGGGTCAGGGGCGTTCGCGGCCCCGGATGCGCCAGGCGCGGAAGAGGAGGTACGCGCCCGCCAGCACCACCAGGGCGCCCAGGAACGCGTACTGGCTCTTGCCCGACATCCCCGAGCCGCTCACCGCGCCCGTGCCCTGGGCGATCCAGAGCGCGCCCAGCAAGCACAGAATGACCCCGCCCACACCGCGAACCACCATGTTCTGTTCCGTTCCGGGTCGCCCTGTCCGCGCGGATGCGCGCGTGACCGCCCCAGCTTCCTCCCTCGCCTCCCGCAGGGGAGCCGGGAAAGTCTTACGGAAGAAGAACGTCACCGCCGGCGAGGTGGACGTCACGCCTCGCGGCAGATCAGCAGCAGCGCCCGGTCGTCGTTGACGTCCTTGGCCACCGCCTCGATCAGGTGCCAGGCCGCGCCCTCGAAGCCGCCCGCCACATAGCGGTCGGCCTCGCCGGTCAGCCGGTCGATCCCCTCCGCGAGGTCCCGGCCCGGCGCCTCCACCAGCCCGTCGGTGAAGAGCATCAGGACGTCCCCCGGCCGCAACGAGCCCTTGACCGGGTCGAACTGCGCCGCGTCGTAGACACCCAGCAGCGGGCCCTCGCCGGACATCTCGTCCCAGCGGCCGCTGCCCGCGTGCAGTTGGAGGGCGGGCAGGTGGCCCGCGGAGAGCAGTTCGTAGTCGCCGGAGTCCAGGTCGAGGACCAGGTGGATGGAGGTGGCGAAGCCCTCGTCCCAGTCCTGCCGCAGCAGGTAGCCGTTGGCGGCGGTGAGGAAGCCGTGCGGAGGGAGCGACCCGAGCAGGCCGCCGAAGGCCCCCGACAGCAGCAGGGCGCGCGAGCCGGCGTCCATCCCCTTGCCGGACACGTCCGTGAGGACCACTTCGAGCGTGCGCCCGCCGTGCGTACGGGCCGCGACCACGAAGTCCCCGGAGAACGACTGCCCGCCCGCCGGGCGCAGCGCCATCTCGTGGTGCCAGCCCTGGGGCAGCTGCGGCAGCGCGCTCTGCACGCGGATGCGTTCGCGCAGGTCGAAGAGCATCGTCCCGCCGCGCCGCCAGGGCACCCCGACCCGGGCCCTGAACTGGGCGATGAGCAGGCCGAACAGCCCGCAGGCCGCCACGACCAGCACCACGCCGGGGGTGACCCGGCCGGTGCCTTCCGTGTACGGGCCGAGGACGACCGACTCGACGATCAGCGCGCCGGCCGCCGCCGCGTACAGGCCGAGCAGGCTGGCGGGCCGCAGCAGCAGACCGCCGGCCACGATGGGCAGGACGAGCGTGGAGGGCGCGCACCAGACCGGGACCGCGACGGTGACGACGGCGATGACCGGGACCGTGAGCAACAGGCCCGCGAGAGCGATCCAGTCGGACCCGTCCCCGCGGAAGTAGTCGACCCCTGATTTGCGCAGGGCGATACGGCCCCGGTGCAGTCTTCTGCGCATCCGGGCCGTGAAGGAGTCCGTTCTCGCGTTGCCGGCCATTGTTGTGGACCCTATCCATCCGCCTGCCCCGCGTGCAGGGGGACCCCTGTGACATTGTGTTCGAAATCGGGTCGCCCGATCGTCGTACCCCTGCTACTCATGGCATATGACGACTGATCTGCGTGTGCTCACGCCGGACGACTGGGACCGCTGGTACAAGGCGTTCGAGCACGCCTTCGGCGGTGTGACGGAGACCGCTCAGGAACGTGCCCTGTGGCGGGATCTCACGGAGTTCGGCCGCTCCCTCGGGGTCTGGGACGAGGACGAGTGCGTCGCGACGGCGGGGGCGTTCCGCTTCGGTCTCACGGTGCCGGGCGGCGCGCGGGTGGACGCGGCGGGGATCACGATGGTGAGCGTGGCGCCGACGTACCGGCGGCGCGGGCTGCTCTCGGCGATGATGCGGCGGCAGCTCGACGACGTGCGGGCGTGGGGTGAGCCGCTGGCGATCCTGACGGCGTCGGAACCGCCGATCTACGGGCGGTTCGGGTACGGGGCGGCGACGCAGGAGCTGGCCGCGGAGATCGACACGGCCCGGGTGCGGATCGCGCCGCCCCGCCGCGCCGTGGACGCGGACGGGGTCCCGCGGGGCGGGACCGGCGAGGGCGGGGCAGGGGCGGGCCGGATCCGGCTGCGGCAGGTCGGGGCGACCGACCCGGCCGTGCGGGCCGCGTGCGAGGAGATCTACGCCGCGGTGGTCCCGGAGCGGCCCGGCATGATCGCCCGTACGCCCGGCTGGGAGCGGCTGCCCGTCGTGAACGGGGAGCGCGAGCGCGACGGGATGTCGCCGGTCCAGTGCGTGCTGGTGGAGCGGGACGGCGAGGTGGCGGGCTTCACCCTCTACCGCGTGAAGCCGGAGTGGGACCGCTCGGGCCCGAAGGGCACGGTCGAGCTGCGCGAGCTGTACGCGCGGGACGCGGAGGCGTACGGCGAGCTGTGGCGCTTCCTCTTCGGCATCGACCTGACCTCGACGGTCCGGGCGCGCAACCGGCCCGTGGACGACCCGTTCCAGCACCTGGTCTCGGACGTGCGGCGCTGCGGGCTCCAGGTCAGGGACGCGCTGTACGTACGGCTGGTGGAGGTGGGCGCGGCGCTGGAGGCACGGACGTACCGGACGCCCGTGGACGTGGTGCTGGAGGTGGAGGACGCCTTCTGCCCCTGGAACGAGGGGCGTTGGCGGCTGACCGGGGACGCGAAGGGCGCGGCGTGCGTGCGCACCGCGGACCAGGCCGATCTGGCGCTGTCGGTACGGGAGTTGGCGGCGGCCTACCTGGGCGGCGTGTCGCTGACCTCGCTGGCGGGCGCGGGCCGCGTGACCGAACTGCGCCCGGGCGCCCTGGCGGAGGCGTCGACGGCGTTCAGCTCGGACGTCGCGCCGTGGCTGCCGCACGGGTTCTAGGGTCCGGACAGGCCCTAGGCGGGGGCGGGGGTCTGGCAGCGGGGGCACCAGAAGAGGTTGCGGGCGGCGAGGGGGGCGGTGCGGATCTCCGTACCGCACAGGAGGCACGGCATCGACGCCCGCCGGTAGACGTAGACCTCGCCGCCGTGATCGTCGACGCGGGGCGGGCGTCCCATGGCCTCGGGGGTGTGGGCGGGGCGGACGGTGTCGATGCGGTTGTTCCGTACGCCCTCGCGCATCAGCTCCACCAGGTCGGCCCAGATCGCGTCCCATTCGGCGCGGGTGAGGTCCTTGCCGGGGCGGTACGGGTCGATGCCGTGGCGGAAGAGGACCTCGGCGCGGTAGACGTTGCCGACCCCGGCGATGACCTTCTGGTCCATGAGGAGGGCGGCGACGGTCGTACGGGAGCGGGAGATCCGGGCCCAGGCCTTCTCGCCGTCGCTCCCGGCGTCCGCGGGGTCCTGGCCGGGGGCGTCGTCCCGTACCCGCAGGGGGTCGGGGCCGAGCCGGTCGTGTATCGCCTGCTTCTCGGGGGCGGTGATCAGGGCGCAGGTCGTGGGGCCGCGCAGGTCCATGTACGCCGTGGCGGAGACGAGGCGCAGCCGGACGGTGTCCGTGGGCGGTGGGGCGGGGGTGTCGCCGAGGGCGACCTTGCCGAAGAGGCCGAGGTGGACGTGGACCCAGCCGGTGTGCCCGAAGCCCAGGAAGAGGTGCTTGCCGTGGGCGTCCACCGTGTCGAGGACCTGACCGTCGAGCAGGGCCGCGCTGTCGGAGAACTTGCCCTGCGGGCTGCTGACCCGTACCGGCCGGCCGCCGAAGCGGTCGAGGTGGTCCTCGGCGAGGCGGTGGATCGTATGCCCCTCGGGCACGGTGGTCTCCTCGGATGCGGTCGGGACGGCGGTGCCGCGGAAGCGTGGTCGGCATGACGGTGCCGCCGGGCGGTGGTGCTCCGGGTGCCCGGCGGCACAGGGGTCGTGGGGTGGTGCCGGTCCTGCTGGTCCTGCTAGTCCTGCTGCGGGTGGTGCGGCGGGATCGGCGGGAGGACGTGGGTGGTCTCGTACTCCGCGAGCATCTCGATCCGGCGCGCGTGCCGCTCCTCGCCCGAGTACGGCGTCGTCAGGAAGGTCTCGACGAAGGAGGTCGCCTCCTCCTCCGTGTGCATCCGGCCGCCGACGGAGATGACGTTCGCGTTGTTGTGCTCGCGGCCCAGCGCCGCCGTCTGCTCGCTCCAGGCGAGGACGGCCCGTACGCCCTTGACCTTGTTGGCCGCGATCTGCTCCCCGTTGCCGGAGCCGCCGATCACGATGCCGAGGCTGTCCGGGTCGGCCGCCGTACGCTCCGCGGCGCGCAGGCAGAACGGCGGGTAGTCGTCCTGGGCGTCGTAGATGTGGGGCCCGCAGTCGACGGGCTCGTGGCCGTGGGCCGTGAGCCACTGGACCAGGTGGTTCTTGAGTTCAAAGCCGGCATGGTCGGAACCGAGGTACACGCGCATGCTCCGAGTGTGGCATGTGTGCCGCTGGGTGACCGTCATCGGGGCCGGACGGTGCGGGGCGGCGCGCGGTCCGGGTCGGCGGACGGTACGTGTCAGCCCCGGCGGCCGGCCAGCTTCCACGCGGCGGGCAGCGCGCCCATCGCCAGCGCCGCCTTGAGCGCGTCGCCCAGCAGGAACGGCACCAGGCCGACCGAGACCGCGGCGCTCAGCGACATGCCCGCGGAGACGGCGAGGTAGGGGACGCCCACCGCGTAGATGATCGCGGAGCCCAGCACCATCGTCCCGGCCGTCCGCACGACGGACCGGTCGCCGCCGCGGCGGGCCAGCGCGCCCACGACCGTCGCGGCGACCAGCATCCCGAGGACGTACCCGAGGGTGGGGAAGCCCGCGCCCGACGCGCCCTCGGAGAACCACGGGACCCCGGCCATGCCGAGCAGCGTGTACAGCGCCAGCGAGAGGAAGCCGCGGCCGGCGCCGAGGGAGACGCCGATGAGCAGCGCGGCGAACGTCTGTCCCGTGACCGGCACCGGCGAGCCGGGGACGGGCACCGAGAGCTGGGCCGCGAGGCCGGTCAGGACGGCGCCGCCGACCACCAGCGCGAGGTCCCGCGCGCGGGCGCGGTGGGCCGGGAGGAGATCGGCGAGGACCACTCCGGTACGGGGGGCGGCGGCAGCGGTGCTCATGGGGACTCCGGCGGTCGTGAGGGGGTGCGCCGGGGCAGGCCGTGGCGTGTACCGGGCAGGGGGACGGTCCGACCGTAACCCGGCCGTCCTGGCCCGATCACCGTCGGACGCCCACAAAGAGGAGGTCAGCGGCTTGTCGGGGGTGTCACAAGGGCGCTGCGCCTCCCTGAGCCCTCTTGCTGTTAGCGTGCACCTGCATAAGATGTGCAATAAGAGTTTCGGAGGGCTTGGACATGGCCGTTTACACACTTCCTGAACTTCCGTACGACTACGCGGCGCTCGAACCCGTCATCAACCCGCAGATCGTCGAGCTGCACCACGACAAGCACCACGCGGCCTACGTCAAGGGCGCCAACGACACGCTCGAACAGCTCGCGGAGGCGCGGGACAAGGAGTCGTGGGGGGCGATCAACGGGCTGGAGAAGAGCCTCGCGTTCCACCTCTCCGGCCACATCCTGCACTCGATCTACTGGCACAACATGACCGGTGACGGCGGCGGCGAGCCGCTCGCGGCGGACGGGGTCGGGGAGCTGGCCGACGCGATCGCCGCGTCCTTCGGGTCCTTCGCGGGCTTCAAGGCCCAGCTGACGAAGGCGGCGGCGACCACGCAGGGGTCGGGGTGGGGCGTGCTGGCGTACGAGCCCGTGAGCGGCCGGCTGATCGTGGAGCAGATCTACGACCACCAGGGCAACGTCGGCCAGGGCTCGGTCCCGATCCTCGTCTTCGACGCCTGGGAGCACGCCTTCTACCTCCAGTACAAGAACCAGAAGGTGGACTTCGTCGAGGCGATGTGGCGGGTCGTCAACTGGCAGGACGTGGCGAAGCGCTACAGCGCCGCCCGGAAGAACGCGAACAACCTCCTGATCGCCCCCTGACCGGGGGCCTCCCCCGTGCGGGGAGGCGGCGCACGTCCTGCTCGTGATCGTCTTCTCAACCTTCACGGCGGGCGGACGGAATGGACGGCCCCCGCGAGGACATGACTCGCGGGGGCCGTCCGCCGGTGGTTCCGGCCGGAAGAGCTGCCGTCCTGTCGGAAGAACGGTCGTCCTGTCGGAAGAACGGTCGTCCTAGTCGAAAATCGGGCCCTGGGTACGGGTCCGCTTGATCTCGTAGAAGCCCGGGATCGACGCCACCAGCAGCGTGCCGTCCCAGAGCTTCGCCGCGTCCTCGCCCTTGGGGGCCGGGGTGACGACCGGGCCGAAGAAGGCGACCTGCTCGCCGTCCGCGCCGGGGACCGCGATGACCGGGGTGCCGACCTCCTGGCCGACCTTGTCTATGCCTTCCTTGTGCGAGGCCCGCAGTTCCTTGTCGTACGCGTCGGAGTCGGCGTACTCCAGGAGGTCGGCCGGCAGGCCGACGTCCGCCAGGGACCCGGCGATCGCCTCGCGCGTGGGGCCCTCGCCCTGGTTGTGGATCCGGGTGCCGAGCGCGGTGTAGAGCTTGCCCACCACCTCGTCGCCGTGCTTCTGCTGGGCCGCGACCACCACGCGGACCGGCCCCCACGCCTGCGTCCGCATCATTTCCCGGTACTGCTCCGGCATCTCGTCGAGCCTGTCCTCGTTCAGGACGGCGAGGCTCATCACGTGCCAGCGGACGTCGATGTCCCTGACCTTCTCCACCTCCAGGACCCAGCGGGAGGTCATCCAGGCCCAGGGGCACAGCGGGTCGAACCAGAAATCGACGGGAGTCTTCTCGGACATGTCTCTCCTCGTGAACGGGCCTCGTGAACGGGCGTCCCGGCTACCCGCCGGTACCCGGCGGACCTCAGAGCGGCAACGTCCCCGCGCGACGCCGGAATTCCCGGCTGACCGAGCACGGCCGCACATGCGAGGATCGTCACTGTTTCGAACGAGCCACGAAGGAGTGCCCGTGCCCGGTGAGAATCTGTCCCGCGACGAGGCCCGTGTACGGGCCGGCCTGCTGTCCGTAGACGGGTACGAGGTCGACCTCGACCTGCGCTCGGCGGTGGGTGAGGCGCCGGACGGTCCCGGGCCCCGCACCTTCCGCTCGGTGACGACGATCCGCTTCCGCTCCTCGGAGCCCGGCGCGGCCACCTTCGCCGACCTGATCGCCCCGAGTGTGACCGCCGTCACCCTCAACGGCCGTGCCCTGGACCCCGCCACGGTCTTCGACGGCTCACGGGTCGCGCTGGAGGACCTCTGCGCGGAGAACGTGCTGGTGGTCGACGCGCGGTGCGCCTACAGCCGGTCCGGCGAGGGCATGCACCGCTTCGTCGACCCCGAGGACGGCGAGGTCTACCTCTACACGCAGTACGAGCCCGCCGACGCCCGCCGCGTCTTCACCAACTTCGAGCAGCCCGACCTCAAGGCCCCGTACCGCTTCCGGGTGACCGCGCCCGAGGGCTGGCGGGTCTGGAGCAACGGCGAGGGGACCCTGGGCGACGACGGGGCGTGGAGCTTCGCGGAGACGAAGCCGATCTCCACGTACATCACAACGGTCCTGGCGGGCCCGTACCACCACGTCACCGACTCCTACCGCCGTACGTTCGACGACGGCACGGTCCTGGAGATCCCGCTCGGCGCGATGTGCCGCAAGGGCCTCGCCCGCCACTTCGACGCGGACGACGTCTTCCTGCTGACCAAGCAGGGCCTGGACTTCTTCCACGACCACTTCGACTACCCGTACCCCTTCGGGAAGTACGACCAGGCGTTCGTGCCCGAGTACAACCTCGGCGCGATGGAGAACCCGGGCCTGGTGACCTTCCGCGAGGAGTACATCTTCCGCGGCAAGGTGACGCAGGCGTCGTACGAGCACCGGGCGAACGTCATCCTGCACGAGATGGCGCACATGTGGTTCGGCGACCTCGTCACCATGACCTGGTGGGACGACCTGTGGCTCAAGGAGTCCTTCGCGGAGTTCATGGGGACCTTCTCGCTCGTCGAGGCCACCCGCTTCCGGCACGGCTGGATCACCTTCGCCAACAACCGCAAGGCCTGGGCCTACCGCGCCGACCAACTGCCGTCCACGCACCCGATCACGGCCGACATCCGTGACCTGGAGGACGCCAAGCTGAACTTCGACGGGATCACGTACGCGAAGGGCGCCTCCGTCCTCAAGCAGCTCGTCGCGTACGTGGGCCGGGACGCGTTCCTGGAGGGCGCCCGGCGCTACTTCAAGCGGCACGCGTACGGCAACACCAGCCTCGGCGACCTGCTCGCCGTGCTGGAGGAGACGTCCGGCCGCGACATGACCGGCTGGTCGCGGTCCTGGCTGGAGACGGCCGGGGTCAACTCCCTCACCCCGGAGGCCGCGTACGGCGCCGACGGCCGGATCGCCGAACTGGCCGTCCTCCAGGACGCCGCCCCCTCCCACCCCGAACTGCGCCCGCACCGGGTCGCGGTCGGGCTCTACCACCGCACACCCGACGGGGACCTCGTCCGGTACGCGCGCGCCGAGACGGACGTCGCCGGACCCCGTACGGTCATCACCGAGCTGGCCGGCGCGGAGAAGCCCGACCTGATCCTGGTCAACGACGAGGACCTGACGTACTGCAAGACCCGCTTCGACGCGGCCTCGCTGGACACCCTGCGCACCCATCTCGGTTCCCTCACCGACCCGTTGGCGCGGGCGCTGTGCTGGTCCGCGCTGTGGAGCCTGACCCGCGACGCGCTGATGCCGGCCCGGGACTTCATCGGCCTGGTGCTCACCCACGGGGGGCGCGAGACGGACATCGGCGTGCTCCAGATGCTCCACACGTGGGCGCGGGGCGCCCTCACCCTCTACGCGGTCCCCGCGTGGCGCGAGGAGGGCGGGCGGCTGCTGGCCGAGGGCGCGCTGCGGGAGTTGCGGACGGCGGAGCCCGGCGGCCAGCACCAGCTGACCTGGGCCCGGTTCTTCGCCGCCGTCGCCACGACGGACGCGGACTTCCAGCTGCTCCAGGGGCTGCTGGACGGGACGGCCAAGGTCGACGGGCTCGACGTCGACCAGGAGTTGCGGTGGGGCTTCCTGGAGCCGCTGACCGCGCACGGCCGCGCGGACGAGGCGGCCGTCGCGGCCGAACTGGCCCACGACGACACCGCGTCGGGCAAGCGGCACGAGGTGCGCTGCCTGGCGGCCCGGCCGTCGGCGGCGGTGAAGGCGCAGGCGTGGGTGAGCCTGGTGGAGTCGGACACGCTGTCGAACGCGCTCGTCGAGGCGACGATCGCCGGGTTCGCCCGGTCGGACCAGCGGGAGCTGCTGGCCCCGTACGCGGAGAAGTACTTCGAGGTGATCGAGCGGGTGTGGGCGGAGCGTTCGATCCAGATCGCGATGCACGTCGTGCGCGGGCTGTTCCCGGCGGCGCAGGGCGACCGCTCGACCCTGGAGGCGGCCGAGGCGTGGCTCGCCTCGCACGAGGAGGTGGCCCCGGCGCTGCGCAGGCTGGTGCTGGAGGCGACGGACGACCTGGCGCGGTCGCTGCGGGGACAGGAGTGCGACGCGGCCGCGGCGGGGACCCGCGCGTGATCGGCACTCGAACGTCCGTACTTTAGGACGAGCTTGTCCGGTTTTGTCGACGAACAGGTAACAACGGGTTAGACGGTGGTCACAGGGTGGGGAGACCCCGGGACATGAACAACAACACCCCGGTCACCCCCCGCCCCCTCAGTCACCTCGTCGACGCGGTGCGGCGCCGCGTGTTCTCGGCCGCACAACTGCGCGAGCACGGCGTCGCGGCCGCGCGCGCCGCCGCGCAGTGCCGGCCCGGTGGCCCCTGGCAGCAACTGCTGCCGGGGGTCTACCTGTTGCACCCGGGGGCGCCGACGAGCGAGGAGCGGCTGCACGCGGTGCTGTTGTACGCGGGGCGGCCGGGGCCGGAGGCGAAGGGGGTGCCGGCGCAGCCGGGGTCGGTCCCGTCGCCCTCTCCCTCCGTTTCTTCCTCGGTTTCTCCCTCCGCCCGTCCCCCGGCGTCCCCGTACGGCGGGGTGATGGTGACGGGCCTCGCCGCGCTGGCGTTGCACGGGTTCGGGTCCACCCCGGGGTTGCGGGCCCTCGACGTGATCGACGTGCTCGTGCCGCGTACCCGCCGGCTGCGGTCCACGGGGTTCGCCCGGCTGATCCGCGCCCACGCGCTGCCCCGGCCCGAGCTGGTGACCGGGGTGCCGGTGGCGCCGGTGGCGCGCGCGGTGGCCGACGCGGTCGCGGAGCTGTCGGAGGCGGCAGACGTACGGGCGGTGCTGGCCGAGGCGGTACGCGGTGGTCACTGCGAACCGGCCGCTGTTGTGCGGGAGTTGAACCAGGCGCGGCTGCTGGCCCGCCCGCATGTGGTCGACGCGGTAGACGCGCTGCTCGCGGAGGGGCGGTCGCTGGCCGAGGGGCGGTTGTACGAGATGGTGCGGACGTACGCGCTGCCCGAGCCGGTCTGGAACGTCGACCTGCGGCTCCCGGGCGGCCTGCACCTGGGCGGGGTCGACGCGTACTGGCCGGAGCAGGCGGTGGCCGTGGAGCTGGACACGCGGGCGCCCCGGCAGGGCGGGCCGCAGGACGACGACGCGATCTGGTCGGAGTACGCCCGCAAGCGGGAGCACCTGGAGCGGCTGGGCGTCACGGTCGTCCATCTGACGCCGAGGAAGCTGCGGGAGTCCCTGGAGCAGCAGGCGATGGTGGTGGGGACGGCGCTGACGGCGGCGGACGAGCGGGACCCGGCGGCGTACGTGGTGGTCCTGCCGAGGTGAGGCGCGGCGGCGGCGCAGGAAGAGGGGACGGGCGCGACTCGCGCCCGTCCCCCGTCCCCTCTGTTCACCTCACCTCACGTCACTCGCGGGACTCCGCTCAGCCGCAGAACTCCGCCTCCACGACCTGCCCCGGGTCACCGGTCCAGTCGGCGTTGAAGTTCACGGCGAGCGAGTGGGTGCCGTCGGCGGTGGTGAAGGCGCCCGACGAGGAGCCGTGGACCCCGCCGCCGTGGCCCCAGACGACCGTGCCGCAGGACAACCGGGTCTTCTGCAGGCCGAGTCCGTAGCCGGAGCCGGGCTCGCCGCCCTCGGGCGTGACGGTGGTCCTCATCTCGTCGAGCTGGGCCGGGGGCAGCAGGCGGCCCTTGAGGAGCGCGCTGAAGAAGCGGTTGAGGTCGGCGGCGTCGGAGATCATGCTGCCGGCCGCTCCCGCCATCGTCGCGTTGAGTTCGGTGACGTCGTGGACCGTCTGCGCCGGGTCGTCGGCGAGGATCCCGTACGCGCGGCCCGACGGCCGCGGCAGCCGGGGGTCCGTACCGGGCAGGCGGGTGTCCGTCAGGTGCAGGGGGCGCAGGATGCGGCGCTCGATCTCGGTGGCGTACGAACGTCCCGTCACCTTCTCCACGACCATCCCGGCGAGCACGTAGTTGGTGTTGGAGTAGTTCCAGTCCGTGCCGGGGGCGAAGTCCGGCTCGTGTGCCATGGCGATCGCGACGAGTTCGCCCGGCTGCCAGGTCCGGTAGCGGTTCTTGAAGAACTCCGCGCTGAAGACCTTCCGCTGGAAGTCCGGGTCGGCGGTGTAGCCGTAGACGCCGCTGGTGTGGTTGAGGAGCTGGCGGATCGTCACCCGGCGTCCGTCGTGGCCGTGGCCGCTGACCACGCCGGGCAGCCAGTGGTCGACGGTGTCGTCCAGGTCGAGCCGTCCCTCGGCCTCCAGTTGGAGCAGGACCGTCGCGACGAACGTCTTGGTGATCGACCCGACGCGGAAGTGGTCGCGCGCCCCGCGTTCGCGGCCGGTGGCCGTGTCCCCAAGGCCGGCGGTGCCGGACCAGCTGCCGGTACGGGTCTCCGCGCGGGCGAGGACCCCGGGCACCCCGTCCGCGACGGCGGCGTCGAGCGCCCGCTGCGTGGCGGAGTGCCGCGCGCCGCGGTCGGCGGAGCCGATGCCCGCCGTGCCCGTGCTCGCCACCGCGGGGCCGACCAGCGCGGTGGACGCGAGGGCCGCCGCGGCGAGCGCCCCGGTCCAGGCGAGGCGGGCGCGGCGGGCGGCTCTGCGCGCGGGGCGGCTGGTGGGGGTGGCGTGCGAGGCGGTCGTACGTGCCGACATGGGGAACTCCTCCGTGCGTGCGATGTGGTCGGCGGACAGGACCGCTGCGGTGCGCGGGGAGTTGCCCGGGGCGGCGGGGTTGATCGTGTTCCGGTCGTTCGGAGGGGGCGGCGGCAGGATACGGGAGGGCCGCCCCCGGCCGCGTACTACGCGCGTCACCGCGCCCGCCGAGCGGAGGGAACGGCTCCGCGAGAGCGCCCAACCACCCCTCGGGCCGGGCATGTTCGCCGGTTGGGCCGGTTCCTCCTCCCTGGCGGTCGGGCCGCGTTGGCGGGTGTCCGCCATGACCGAATCCCGCCGCCGTCAACACTCCACAAACCTGTGTGCCGTACGAAAAGCTGAGCGGTCACCGGTACCGAAATCCGGATCTTCTCTTTCACACCACAGGGATGCTGATGACCTCCGAATCTGGCTCCATATCCGGGCCGAGACGCGTGGCCAGGATCGCGGCAGCCGCCGGCCTCGTCGCCGCGCTGATCGCCACCGGCGCCGCACCCGCCTTCTCCGAGACGGGCACCGACGACCCGGGCGCGACCGCCGCGGTGAAGTCGGACCGCGCGTCCGACAAGCTCGGCGCCGCGGACGCCCAACTGCTGTCCCAGGCCGAGGCCGAGGGCACGAAGAACGTCACCCTGATGGTCGCCACCGCCCCCGGCGCGACCGAGCAGGTGGCGGATCAGCTGGGCGACGTCGCGGGTGCGACCGTCGGCAAGACGTACGACAAGATCGGTTACGTACGCGCCACGCTCCCGACCGCCAAGGCGGACGCGGCGATCAAGGCGGCCGCGAAGCTCTCCTCCGTCCACGGGATCGACCTCAAGCAGGAGATCCAGCTGGACGACCCGACGCCGGCGGCCGACACGGTCGCGCACGCGAAGGGCTCCAAGGGTTCGGCCGCGGAGAAGTACCCGGCGCCGAGCAGCAAGACCCCGGCGAAGAACCCGTACAACCCGTCCTTCGAGACCGGTGCGGTCGACTTCGTCAAGCAGCACCCGAAGGCCGACGGCCGCGGTGTCACCATCGGCATCCTGGACTCCGGCGTCGACCTGGGCCACCCGGCCCTCCAGAAGACCACCACGGGCGAGCGCAAGATCGTCGACTGGGTGACCGCGACGGACCCGGTCAGCGACGGCGACGGCACCTGGCTGCGGATGAACAGCGCGGTCACCGGCCCCACGTTCACCGCGTCGGGCCGCACCTGGACCGCGCCGGCCGGCTCGTACAAGTTCATCCCCTTCGCCGAGCGCGTCACCACCGGCGGCGACATGGCCGGTGACCTGAACCGGGACGGCGACACGACCGACGCGTGGGGCGTGCTGTACGACCCCGCGAACGGCACCGTGCGGGTGGACCTGAACAACGACGGCAACTTCACGAACGACACCGCGCTGAAGCCGTACAAGGACGGCTTCCAGATCGGTTACTTCGGTACGGACAACCCCGCGACCCCGATCGTCGAGCGCATCCCGTTCGTGGTCGAGATCCGCAAGGACGTCGTCTACAACGCGTCCGGCGCGAAGTCCGACTACGTCAACATCGGTGTCATCGAGGGTGAGCACGGCACGCACGTCGCCGGCATCACCGCCGCCAACGGCCTGTTCGGCGGCAAGATGAACGGCGCCGCCCCCGGCGCCAAGCTGGTCTCCTCCCGCGCCTGCACGTGGAGCGGCGGCTGCACCAACATCGCGCTGACCGAGGGCATGGCCGACCTCGTCATCAACCGCGGCGTCGACATCGTCAACATGTCGATCGGCGGCCTGCCGCCCCTCAACGACGCCAACAACGCGCGCGCCCTGCTGTACACGCAGCTCATCGACACCTACGGCGTGCAGCTCGTGATCTCGGCCGGCAACGACGGCCCGGGCACCAACACCATCAGCGACCCCGCCGTGGCGGACAAGGTCATCTCGGTCGGCGCCTCCATCTCCAAGGAGACCTGGGCCGCCAACTACGGCTCCGGTGTGACGACCAAGTACGGCCTCCTGCCGTTCTCGGCCCGCGGCCCGCGTGAGGACGGCGGCTTCACGCCGACGATCACCGCGCCCGGCGCCGCGATCAACACCACCCAGACCTGGTACCCCGGTGGCCCGGTCGCCGAGGCGGGCTACACCCTGCCGCCCGGCTACTCCATGCTCCAGGGCACCTCGATGGCGTCCCCGCAGGCCACCGGCGCGAGCGCGCTGCTGATCTCGGCCGCCAAGCAGAAGCACCGCACGCTCACGCCCGCCGACCTGCGGACGGCGCTCACCAGCAGCGCCGACCGGATCCCCGGTCTCCAGGCGCACGAGCAGGGCGCGGGTCTCATCGACGTCGTCAAGGCGTGGAAGGAGATCGAGCACGGCGCCACCGCGCACGAGTACACGGTGAAGGCCCCGGTCGACACCACGCTCGACGACAGGCTCAAGACCCCGGGCTTCGGCACGGGTCTGTACGACCGCGACGGCGGCCTCCAGGCCGGCAAGAGCCGTACGTACGACGTCACCATCACCCGGACCACCGGCCCCAAGGGCGCGGTGGAACACCGGCTGGACTGGAAGAACGACGACGGCACGTTCCGGCTGCTCGGCAGTGACAAGATCAAGCTGCCGCTGAACCAGCCGGTCACCGTCACCGTCCAGGCAAGGCCCACCTCGGCGGGCGTGCACAGCGCGATCCTGGAGGCGGACGACCGCCGTACGGAGGGCGTGGACAAGCAGATCCTCGCCACCGTGGTCGTCTCCAAGGAGCTGGCGAAGCCGACGTACGCCTTCCAGGCGACCAGCTCGGTGCAGCGCAACAGCTCGAAGTCGTACTTCCTGACGGTGCCGGCGGGCGCGAAGACCCTGGAGGTGGCGCTCGGCGGACTCGCCAAGGACAGCCAGACCCGGTTCATCTCGATCCACCCGTACGGTGTGCCGGTCGAGGACAGCTCGACGATCTTCTGCTACCCGAACTACCCGAACCCCACCAACACCTGCCGCCCGGACGTGCGTTCGTACACGGACCCGACGCCCGGCGTGTGGGAGATCGAGGTCGAGGCGCGTCGTACGTCGCCGCTGCTCGACAACAAGTACACGCTCGACGTGTCGCTGCTCGGTGCCACCTTCGACCCGGCGGTGACCACGCTGCCCGAGGCGAAGATCGGCACGCCCACCCCGGTCCAGTGGACGGTCAAGAACGACTTCGCGGCCCTCGACGGCAAGCTCGCGGGCGGTCCGCTGGGCTCGGCGAAGATCGAACGGCCGACGATCGCGAACCTGGACCAGCTCGTCTCCACGATCGTCGTCGGTGAGGGCGTCGACCGCCTCGACGTCGCCATCGGCAACCCCTCGGACCTCTCCGCCGACCTCGACCTCACGGTCGCCAAGGACGGCGTGGTCGTGGGCCAGTCGGCCGACGGTGACTCCGAGGAGTCGGTCAGCCTCACCAAGCCCGCCGCCGGTACGTACACGGTGGTGGTCGACGGCTACTCGGTCCCGGCCGGCACGACGGAGTTCGACTACCGCGACGTCTACTACTCGGCGGCGCTCGGCTCCATCAAGGTCGACGACTCGAAGCCGGTGAAGCTCGCCAGCGGCGCGTCGGCGCAGGTCACGGCCGAGGTCGTGGTGAACAGCGCGGCTCCCGAGGGACGTCAGTTCTTCGGCGACGTGAGCCTGTTGAACGCGCGCGGCACCGTCGCGGGCGGCGGCAGCGTCCAGATCACGAAGACCACCGGCTGAACCGAGCCGGTGTGACCCACAGGTGATGCCCCGGTCCCCCGCTGCGGGGGGCCGGGGCATCGCCCTTTCCGGCCGGGACCACGCTCGCCGGGACCACGCTCGCCGGGAGCGGGTCAGCCGACGCGGCACTCCAGCCCCCGGGCCTCGGGGAGCGCCCGCTCGACCCAGCGGCGTCCCCACTCCAGGGCGTCACGCGGCGGCTCCGACGTGCCGTCGTGGGTGGACTCGCCGTCATGAGCGGACTCGCGGTCGTACGCCGGGTCACCGGCCCGGAAGGTCAGTGGTGGCTCCCCCGGGGTCCCGGAGACGACGACCAGCATGCGCGCGCCCTTCCGGTAGTACGCCGGGACCTCCGCGCCCTCTTCGGTGAAGACCAGTCGCGGCTTCCCCGCCGCCGGCCGGTAGGACTGCTCGACGTCGAGCACGATCCTGAACCGGTGCCGGCCGCCCGCGGGCTCCACCCCGGCGATCGTCCCCTCGGCGATCGCGGTGGAGCAGGCGACGAGGCCCCCGTCGGTGAGCAGGGCCTGCCCCCCGCCGCCCCCGTGGTGCGCGGCGAGGTACGCGCCGCCCGTGCCCAGGAGCGCGAGGGCGACGGACGCCGCGAGGCCGTACAGCACGCGGCGCCGGAACCGCGCCCGCCGGCGCCCAGCCGGGGCCGGTTCGGGGGCCGGTTCGGGCGTGGGGGCCGCCGCACCGGCCAGGCCGTCGCCGATCCGGTGGAGGTGCTCCCGTACCAGCGCCATGTCCCGCTCGGCCGCCGCGCGCCCGGCACCCCCCTCCCCTTCCCGGGGGACGGATTCCCGCGGGACGGACTCCCCCAGCAGCACCGCCATCAGGTGCTCGTCCCTGTCCACCCTCACACCACCTCTTCCAGTCGAAGGCGCTCCCGCATCAGCTTCGCCGCCGCGAACAGCCGGCTCTTGACCGTGCCCACCGGGATCCCCAGCTCCTCGGCGATCCGCGGCACCGACAGGTCCGCGTAGTAGCGCAGGACGAGCACCTGCCGCTGCGCCTCGGGCAGCCCGTCGAGCGCCTCGGCGACGGCCATGGCCAGCAGGCCGCTCTCCGGGCCGCCCTGGACCCCCGCGTCCGGGGCGCTCAGCAGGGTGAGCCGGGCGCTGACCCGCTCCTGCCGGTGGTGGGTGCGGTGCCAGTCCGCCGCGAGGTTCGACGCGACCACGGCCGCCCACGCGCCGACGTCGCGCGGCGGCTCCTGGCCGCGCGCCCGGCGCTCCAGCAGCCGCAGCCGTACCTGCTGCAAGCCGTCCGGCAGGTCCGCCTGCGGTACGCCCCCGAGCGCGAGCACCGCGCGCACCCGGCCGGCCTGGACCTCGTCCAGCGGATCCGCCGCCGCACCCGGGGATCTCCTGATCCGCACCGATGCTCTCCCCTCCGTCACCCGCCCCAGCACTTCGCGCCACTCCTTGGACGCGGGAGTCGTACGAAACGTTCGACGCGCGTGCCGCGACCGCCCCGTCCCGTCCTTCGGACAAGTGATTGGACAAGACCGGCGGCCCGACCCGCATCATGGAACGGCACCCATGCAGCTCGTGCATACGCGCGTACAGACGGAGGACACCCCGTGAAGGTCGGAATCGTCGGAGCCACCGGTCAGGTCGGCACAGTCATGCTCAGGATCCTGGCCGAGCGGAACTTCCCGGTCACCGAGCTGCGGCTCTTCGCCTCCGCCCGGTCCGCGGGGTCCACCCTCGACTGGCGGGGCGAGCCGGTCACGGTGGAGGACTCGGGCACGGCGGACTGGTCGGGTCTCGACATCGTGATCTTCTCCGCCGGGGGGTCGACGTCGAAGGCGCTGGCCGAGAAGGTCGCCGCCCAGGGCGCCGTCGTGATCGACAACTCGTCCGCGTGGCGGCGTGACCCGCAGGTCCCGCTGGTCGTCTCCGAGGTCAACCCGCACGCGATCAAGGACCGCCCCAAGGGCATCATCGCGAACCCGAACTGCACCACGATGGCCGCCATGCCCGTGCTGCGCCCGCTGCACGACGAGGCGGGGCTCGCCGCGCTGGTCGCCACCACCTACCAGGCGGTCTCCGGGTCGGGGCTGGCCGGGGTCGCGGAGCTGCACGAGCAGGCGAAGCGGGTCGTCGCCGACGCGGACAGGCTGACGCACGACGGCGGGGCGGTCGAGTTTCCCGCGCCGGCCGTCTACCAGCGCCCCATCGCCTTCAACGTGGTGCCGCTCGCGGGCAACCTCGTGGACGACGGCTCCTTCGAGACCGACGAGGAGCAGAAGCTCCGCAACGAGTCCCGCAAGATCCTGGAGATCCCGGAGCTGAAGGTGTCCGGGACGTGCGTACGGGTGCCGGTGTTCTCCGGGCACTCACTCCAGGTGAACGTGCGCTTCGACCGCCCGATCAGCGTGGAGCGGGCGTACGAGCTGCTCAAGGACGCGCCGGGCGTCGAGCTGTCGGACATCCCGACCCCGCTCCAGGCGGCCGGGAAGGACGCGTCCTTCGTGGGGCGCATCCGGGTCGACGAGACGGTCGAGAACGGCCTGGCGCTGTTCGTCTCCAACGACAACCTCCGCAAGGGCGCGGCCCTGAACGCGGTCCAGATCGCGGAGCTGGTCGCAGCGGAACTCACGGGCTGACCCCGGATCTGCGTGCGGGCCCGGCCAGGAGAACGGCCGGGCCCGCCGTCACCCGGGACGACCGTCAGCGCGGCCCGTCGGCCAGACCGTCCCCGATGCTCCGGTCCCAAACCACACCGTCGCCACTCGCCTCCCACGCCCCGAAAGAGTCTGCGTAGTCGGACTCCGCGGATTCCGGCCGCGCGTCGCGCGGCGGTTCGACCGGCACGTTCATCGCGGCGCCTCCTTCCGCGGTCAGCGTAGGAACGGCGCCCGTCCTCTCCGCCACGGTAGCCCGAGGTCCCCACGATCGGGTGAACGCGACCCGCCGTGGAAGGATGAGCCGAAACGTCCTATACCGAGGAGATGACCGGGTGCCTGGCACAAATCTGACCCGCGAGGAGGCGCAGCTGCGTGCGCGCCTGCTCACCGTGGACTCGTACGCGATCGACCTCGACCTGAGCGGGGCCCAGGAGGGCGGTACCTACCGGTCCGTGACCACGGTCCGCTTCGACAGCGCCGAGGCCGGGGCAGAGACCTTCATCGACCTGGTGGCGCCCGCCGTCCACGAGGTCGTCCTCAACGGCACCCCGCTGGACGCCGCCGCCGTCTTCAAGGACTCGCGGATCGCGCTGCCCGGCCTGCTGGAGGGTCCGAACGACCTGACGGTCGTCGCGGAGTGCGCGTACACCAACACCGGCGAGGGGCTGCACCGGTTCGTCGACCCGGTCGACGAGCAGGCCTACCTGTACACGCAGTTCGAGGTCCCGGACGCCCGGCGGGTGTTCGCGTCGTTCGAGCAGCCGGACCTCAAGGCGACGTTCCAGTTCTCCGTGCGGGCCCCCGAGGGCTGGACGGTCATCTCCAACTCGCCGACGCCGGAGCCGAAGGACAACCTCTGGCACTTCGCGCCGACGCCGCGCATCTCGACGTACATCACGGCCCTGATCGCCGGTCCGTACCACGCGGTGCACAGCACGTACGAGAAGGACGGCCAGTCGGTGCCGCTGGGCATCTACTGCCGGCCGTCGCTGGCGGAGTTCCTGGACGCGGACGCGATCTTCGAGGTCACCCGGCAGGGATTCGCCTGGTTCCAGGAGAAGTTCGACTACGACTACCCCTTCGCCAAGTACGACCAGCTGTTCGTCCCGGAGTTCAACGCGGGCGCGATGGAGAACGCGGGCGCGGTGACCATCCGCGACCAGTACGTGTTCCGCTCGAAGGTCACGGACGCGGCGTACGAGACGCGCGCCGAGACGATCCTGCACGAGCTGGCGCACATGTGGTTCGGCGACCTGGTCACCATGGAGTGGTGGAATGACCTCTGGCTGAACGAGTCGTTCGCCACGTACACCTCGATCGCCTGCCAGGCCGACGCGCCCGGCTCCCGGTGGCCGCAGTCGTGGACGACGTTCGCCAACTCCATGAAGACCTGGGCCTACCGCCAGGACCAGCTGCCCTCCACGCACCCGATCATGGCGGACATCCGCGACCTGGACGACGTGCTGGTCAACTTCGACGGCATCACGTACGCCAAGGGCGCGTCGGTGCTCAAGCAGCTCGTCGCGTACGTCGGCCAGGACGAGTTCTTCCGGGGCGTGCAGGCGTACTTCAAGGCGCACGCCTTCGGGAACTCGCGCCTCTCCGACCTGCTGGGCGCGCTGGAGGAGACCTCCGGGCGTGACCTCAAGTCCTGGTCGAAGGCGTGGCTGGAGACGGCCGGGATCAACATCCTGCGCCCGGAGATCACCCTCGACGCGTCGGGGCACGTGGCGTCGTTCTTCGTCACGCAGGAGGCGCCCGCGCTGCCCGCCGGCGCCAAGGGCGAGCCCGTCCTGCGGCCGCACCGCATCGCGATCGGCTGCTACGACCTGGACGCGAACGGCAAGCTGGTCCGTACGAGCCGGATCGAGCTGGACGTCGACGGCGAGCGCACGGAGGTGCCGTTCCCGCAGAACACCCCGCGTCCGGCGGTCGTCCTGCTCAACGACGACGACCTGTCGTACGCGAAGGTCCGCCTCGACGAGGAGTCGCTGCGGGTCGTCACCGCGCACCTGGGCGACTTCGCCGAGTCGCTGCCGCGCGCCCTGTCCTGGGCCTCCGCGTGGGACATGACGCGGGACGGCGAGCTGGCGACGCGCGACTACCTGGCGCTGGTGCTGTCCGGGATCTCCAAGGAGACGGACATCGGCGTCGTGCAGTCGCTGCACCGCCAGGTGAAGCTGGCGCTCGACCTGTACGCGGCGCCGGTGTGGCGCGAGACGGGCCTGACGCAGTGGACGGAGGCGACGCTCGCGCACCTGCGGGCGGCGGAGCCGGGCAGCGACCACCAGCTGGCGTGGGCGCGGGCGTTCGCGTCGACCGCCCGTACGCCGCAGCAGCTGGACCTGCTCCAGGGGCTGCTGGACGGTACGGAGACGGTCGAGGGCCTGGCCGTGGACACGGACCTGCGCTGGGCGTTCGTGCAGCGGCTCGCGGCGGTCGGGGTGCACGACACCGAGGAGATCGCGGCGGAGTACGAGCGCGACAAGACCTCGGCGGGCGAGCAGCACGCGGCGGCGGCACGCGCGGCGCGGCCGACGGCCGAGGCGAAGGCCGAGGCGTGGGCGTCGGTCGTGGAGAGCGACAAGCTCCCGAACTCCCTCCAGGAGGCGGTGATCGGCGGCTTCGTCCAGACCGACCAGCGCGAGCTGCTCGCGCCGTACACGGAGAAGTACTTCGCGGCGGTCGCGGAGGTGTGGGAGTCCCGCTCGCACGAGATGGCGCAGCAGGTGGCGGTGGGCCTGTACCCGTCGCTCCAGGTCTCGCGGGAGACGCTGGACGCGACGGACGCGTGGCTGGCGTCAGCGGGCCCGAACGCGGCCCTGCGCCGCCTGATCTCGGAGTCGCGCGCGGGCGTGGAGCGCGCCCTGCGAGCCCAGCAGGCGGACGCGGCGGCGGCGCCGTCGGCGTAGCCCCCTGTCCAGCGGGGCCCTGTCCGGGGGACGTTCCCACCGGACGGGGCCCCGCTGTCTGTGCACGAGGCAGGACTCCGGCATACGAGAATCATCGCGAATTACGCGGCACAGGGTGGCCGCGCCCTCCCATGCTGGTGGGGACTTGTCCGCTGGTGGGAAGGAAACGGCAATGGCTCGGCGACTCAGGTTCATCGGTACCAACTCCGGCAACAGCGGGTGCCCGACGCTGTACGAGGATCTGGACACCGGGGAGGTCCTGGTCCAAGGTGACGTGGTGACCGATCCCGAGGACCTCGCTCAGCTCCGGAACGTCAAGGACAGCGAGGGCTTAGTGGTCGTCCCCCGTGTGCTGCTGGCGGACTTCGCGCCGAGGGACGCCGACCGGGTTCCCCAGGTGATCACCTGGGACGAGTTCGAGGACATGTTCCGGAAGTGCGAACACGGCGCGTGGCGGCTGGAGTCCCGGCGCCGGTACGCCTCCGACGAGGAGACCGAGACCTATCGGCGCTTCACGTCGGGTGAGGACCCGGGCTGGGACCTGGACGACCCCTGGTGCCTGGGGCGCAAGCAGCAGACCTCGCTGGGCAAGCGGTTCGAGCGGGTGCGTGTCGTGGACGACCCGCCCACCGTGGGCCAGCGCTATCTCCTCGACAACGCCCGCCGGAACATCGCGGTGGGCGAGGACATCCGTAACCTGTGGCGCGCCGAGGCCGAGTGTCTCCGACTGCCGGTGGAACAGGTGCCGCCCGCCGAGTGACCACCGACTTCCAGCAGGCAAGAACCGCCCTCGGTGCGCGGCTCCGCGAGCTGCGCACCGACCGGTGTCTCACCGGGCGCCAACTGGCGGCACGGCTGGGCTGGCCCCAGTCCAAGGTCAGCAAGCTGGAGACCGGACGGCAGACCGCGACGACCGAGGATCTGCGGGCCTGGGCCGAGAGCACGGAGCACCCTGAGGCCGCCGGGGAGCTGATCTCCCGGCTGAGGAGCCTGGAGTCCCGCACCCGGTCCTGGCGCAGACAGCTGGCCGCGGGACACAAGCCCGTCCAGGACGCGCTCACGGTGGAGTACGAGCGGTCCAGAACGGTCCGGTGTTGGGAGAGTTCCCTCGTACCGGGGATGCTCCAGACCGCCGAGTACGCCCGCCACGTCTTCACCCGGTACGCCGACCTCCACCAGTCCGTCCGCGACACCGAGGAGGCCGTACGGGCCCGGGTGAAACGCCAGGAGCTGCTGTACACACCGGGGCGCACCTTCCACATCGTGATGTGGGAGGCCGCGCTCCGGGCTCTCGTGTGCCCGCCTCCCGTGCTGGCCGCCCAACTCGACCGCTTGGTGGGCGTTCTCGGGCTGGACACCGTCTCCCTGGGCATCGTCCCGTTGGGCGCCCCTCTCAAGATTCCCCCGGCCAACGCCTTCTGGCTGTACGACGACCGCCTCGTGATCGCGGAGGACTGGCACGCGGAACTCTGGCTGGACGACGCGGACAGCGTCGGCATGTACGGAAAGGTGTGGCAGACGCTCGCCGAGTCCGCCGTGTACGGCGCCGAGGCGCACCGCGTCATCGCCTGTGCCCGGCACGCTCTCGGTACTGCATGAGAATCCACCGGAAGATCACGGACCGGTCCGGGAATCACGGCGAATCAGCCCCGCTCCGGCCGGGTGCCCGGCCGTACTGTCCGAAGCGCACCATCCCGTCTTCACGAGAGGATCACTCATGGGAACGCACGGCGGCGGTACCGGTTCGGGGCAGGGCGGAAGCCAGCAGGACGACAGCAACTCCGGCCCCAAGCACGGAGGGGGCGGCTCCGGGGACGGTGACGTGAACCGCGACGACTCGAAGCCCGCCCAGAAATGAACGAACGCGGCGTGACGGAGGCAGGCCCGGAGGGGCTGGCCTCCCGGCTCCTGGATGCCGGGGCTCTCACGCCCGACTGGCTCGCGGCCTACCGAGCCGTGCCCAGGGAGTTGTTCGTCCCTGACGTGGTGTGGACGGGCGTGGGTGCCGGCACCGGTCGCGCGGAGGCCGTCGTCCGGGGCGAGGACCCGGAGGCATGGCTCCGCGCGGTGTACTCGGACGGGTCCCTCACGACCCAGTGGGACGACGGGGCGCACACGGGCACCCTTCGCGGGAAGGTGCCGACGTGCAGCAACACGCAGCCATCCGTGGTGTTCTCCATGCTGCGAGCCCTGGACATCCCGCCGGACGTCCCGCCGGAGTTCGCCGCCTTGGAGGTGGGCACCGGCACCGGATGGAACGCGGCACTGCTGTCCGAACGGCTCGGGTCCTCCCACGTCGTCACCGTCGAGTTCGACGGGGACAACGCGGCCGCGGCCCGCCTCCGGCTGGACGCGGCGGGCTACCAGCCGGCGACCGTGGTCGCCGACGGCTCCGAGGGCTGGCCGGCTCGTGCGCCGTACGACCGGGTGCTCGTCACGGCGGGGGTCCGGGAGATCCCGGGGGAGATCGTCCGCCAGACCCGGGCCGGTGGAATCATCGTCTGCCCCTACGGCACGCCCTACGGCGCGGAGGCCGTCGTCCGGCTGACCGTCCACGAGGACGGGAGCGCGTCCGGTCCGTTCGTCATGGACTCCGCTTTCATGCGACTCCGGCAGCAGCGGGAGAACTGGCCCCACACCAGGGAGTACTTGGGCGGGGACTGGCCCGCCGACGGCCGCCGCTCGGAAACGGGTCTTTCCCCGGAGGAGGTGGCCGACTGGCTCCCGAGGTTCGTCCTCGGGCTCCAGTTGTCGGGTACGGCCCCCTTCCGGGAGCCGGACGACGACGGGTCCTATGTGCTGTGGCTCCGGGACGACAAGGTGACTTCCTGGGCCACCGTCGACTACGTACCGGACAAGGACACGTTCCTGGTCTACCAGGGCGGTCCCCGCGCGCTGTGGGGAGAGGTGGAGGCCGCGTACACCTGGTGGAACGGCCAAGGGCGGCCGGGGCTCGAACGTTTCGGCCTCACGCTGACTCCGGACGGGGTACCCCGGGCGTGGCTGGATTCCCCGGAGCAACCGGTCCCCGCCGTCGGTCAGGGCCTGTCCTAGGTGGTCCGGGCGCGCGAAAGCGCCGCACGGTGGGCGTGCGGCGCTTTCCGCGTGCGGGGGGCGGGTGGTCAGCCCTGCTTGGGCTTGGTGACGCGGTGGGACGGGTGCGACTTGTCCAGGACCATCACCAGGCCGGTGATGACGGCGAACAGCAGCAGCGGGATGCCCACGAACAGGCCGAGGGTCTCCGCCACGCTCAGGCCGGGGCCCGGGTCGTCACCGTCGTCGCGGGTCAGGGCGAGCGCCGGGGACGTCATGAGCAGCATCATCAGCGTCGTACCGGCCGCCAGGGCGCCCGCGCGCATCGCGTTCTTCTTGTCCACGGTGCCAACGTAGCGAACGGCGGGGTCCGCCGCGCGCGCGGGGTCCCGTACGGCCCTGTCGCGCCGCCGGGAGGTCACGGTCGCAGGACGTCCATCAGGCGGTGCAGCCGGGGGGACGCGGTCAGTTCCTCCAGCGTCATCGGCCGGCCCTGCGCGTCCGCCACCGGCAGGCGCCAGTTGGGGTACTGGTCCCAGGTGCCCGGCAGGTTCTGCGGGCGGCGGTCGCCCACCGCGTCCGGCAGCCAGACGCCGACCATCCGCGCCGGGGTGCGCAGCAGGAAGCGGTAGACCGCGCGGATCTCCTCCTCCTCGTCACCCGGGCCGCCGGGCAGCAGTCCCAGGCGTTCCAGGTACGTGAGCCACTCGCCGACCTCCTCGCGGTCCTCGGCCTGTTCCTCGGCCAGCGGCCGGGTGAGCAGGCCCAGGCGGTGGCGCAGTTCCACGTGCTCGCCGGTCAACCGGGCCGCAGTGGACGGCAGGTCGTGGGTGGTCGCGGTGGCGACGCAGCCCTCGCGCCAGGTCTCCGGGGGCAGAGGGGGCTGTCCCGGCCCCTCCCAGTCCCGTTCGAACCACAGCACGGACGTGCCGAGCACCCCGCGCCGCTCCAGCGCCTCGCGCACGCCCGGTTCGACCGTGCCGAGATCCTCGCCGACGACCGGGGCGCCCGCGCGGTGCGCCTCCAGGACGAGGACGGCGAGCATCGCCTCGGCGTCGTACCGTACATACGTTCCCTGGGTGGGCTGTTCGCCCCGGGGGACCCACCAGAGCCGGAACAGCCCCATGACGTGGTCGATGCGCAGCGCGCCGGCGTTCCGCAGGAGGCCCTGGAGCAGGCCGCGGTACGGGGCGTAGCCGGACGCGGCGAGGACGTCGGGGCGCCAGGGCGGCAGGCCCCAGTCCTGGCCGAGGGCGTTGAAGGCGTCGGGCGGGGCGCCGACGGACATGCCGGCGGCGAAGGCGTCCTGCTGGGCCCAGGCGTCGGCCCCGCCGGGGTGCACGCCGACGGCGAGGTCGTGGACGATCCCGACGGCCATGCCGGCGTCCCGCCCGGCGGCGGACGCGGCGGCGAGCTGCTGGTCGGTCAGCCAGGCGAGGCGGCGGTGGAAGTCGACGCGGTCGGCCAGGTCGCGGCGGGCCCGGGCGGTCTCGGGCGAGCGCGGGTCGCGCAGGGCGGCCGGCCAGTCCTGCCACTGGGGTCCGTGCGCCTCGGCGAGCGCGTACCAGGTGGCGTGGTCCTCCAGGGCCTGCCCCTGGGCGGCGAGGAAGTCGCGGTACTCGGCGTCGCGGCCGGGGCCGAGGGGGACGGCCGCCAGGATCTCCAGGGCGGGGAGCTTGAGCGCCCAGACGGCGTCGCGGTCGATGAGCGCGTCCTCGCCGAGGACGGACGCGCGCAGGGCCGCGGCCTTCTCGCCGAGCGCGTCGAGCTGCTCGCGGTCGGCGCCGCGGACGTACGCGTACTCCGGCACGGCCTCGATCCGCAGGTGGACGGGGTCGGGGAAGCGGCGCGAGGAGGGGCGGTACGGGGAGGGGTCGGTCGGGTCGCCGGGGACGGCGGCGTGCAGCGGGTTGATCTGGACGAACCCGGCGCCGAGGTGCCGGCCCGACCAGGCGGCCAGCTCGGCGAGGTCCCCGAGGTCGCCCATGCCCCAGGAGCGCTCCGAGAGCAGCGAGTAGAGCTGCACCAGGAAGCCGTGGGTACGGGGCGGGGGCTGCGGCACCCGGGAGGGGGCGACCACCAGGGTGGCGGCGGCCTCACGCCCGTCGGGGGCGCGCGCGGTGAGCCGGTGCACGCCCAGGGGCGCGGCGGCCACGACGGCGGGGATGCCTGGGGCGGCGGCGGGGTCGCCGGGGGCGGCGGCGGCCGGGACGGTGGCGGGGTCGCCGGGGGCGGCGGCGGGGGCGCCTCGGTCGGGGGCGGCCGGGTCGGGGGCGGCTGGGGCGCCGGTGGCCGGGGCGCCGGTGGATGGCGTGCCCGGGTCAGCGGCGGCTGGGTCGGGGGCGGCCGGGTCGGGAGCGGCCGGGGCGCCGGTGGCCGGGGCGCCCGGGTCGGCGGGGGCTGGATCCGCGGCGGCTGGGTCCGCGAGAGCTGGGTTCGCGGCGGGGGCGCCCGGGTCGGGGGCGGCGGCGCGGGGTGGGGTCGTATCGGCGTCCTCCGGGTCGACCCGGAGCGTCGTCCCGGGCGGCAGTCCGGTCACCCAGGTTGGGACGTCGGGCCGCTCCCCCTCGGGGGCGCTCCACAGCACCACGGTCGGGGGCAGCAGCCTCTCGGCGGCGGCGGACTCCGCGCGGGTGAGCGCGTCCGTCACCGCGGCGGGCGTGGACGCGTCGACGCCGAGCGCGGCGAGCACCGCGACGACGGTGTCGTCCGGGACCTGGACGGTGACGTCGGGCGAGGGGGCGTACGAGGTGGCGACACCGTGCAGTGCGGCGAGCCTGGCCAGGCCCATTCAGACTCCCGGGGACTCCGTGCCCCCGGCGGTGCCGGGAGCTGTCGGTTCGCTGGTGAGGGGGGCGGTGTCGGCGAGCGGCGGCTCGCTCGTCAGGGGCGCCGCGTCGGCGAGCGGGGGCTCGCTGGTCAGCGGGCCCGCGGGCTGCGCCGGGCCGGGGACCGACGGCCGGGGGGCCGGCCGTTCGGAGGGGCCGGGAACCAGGCGCGGCGCGGGTGCGGCCATGACGGCTTCTCCAGGGGCTGGGGGACGGGACCGGGCGAGGGGACGGGACACAACAGCCCTACCCAGCGTAGGCGGAGCCAGGCACGTACGAAGGGTGAACCTGTGCCGGTGAGGAGGTGTCCGGACCGCCGTTCGTCTCCCGCGTGTCACGATCCGCTCCCCGCCCGGCAGTTGGATCCCCAGCCTGTCACAGGGGGCAAAGGAGACACAGCGGCCACGCGCATTGACACCCTGACCTCGGGGTGGTGGGCTCGTGCCCGCTTGACGCGAATCACGGGGGGACCAGGGAAGACGAGAGGGGCACGGCGTGCGGCTCGGGCGTACAGGACGGACGGCGACGGCGGTCGCGGTCGCCGTGATCGGCGGGCTCCTCGGCGGGGCACCGGGCGCGTACGCCGCGCCGGGCGACAAGGGCGCCCCGGTGGCCGCCACGCCCGCGCACGCGGGCCGGGCGGCGGTGCCGGACGTGTGGCCCAGGCCGCAGACGATCGAGGCGGCGGGGCGGGCGGTCCCGCTCGGTGACCTGGTCACCGTCGTCGTGGGCGAGGACGCCGACCCGGTCGCCGTCCAGGCGCTGACGGACCTGCTGCGTACCGCCGGTGTCCGTACGGTCGGCCAGGCCGCGGCCACGGATCCGCTCGGCGCGGGCACGGTCGTCCTGGCGGGCGGCACCCGTGCGCGGGAGGCGCTGCGCGCCTTGCGCGCGGGCGACGGCGCCGGGCTGCCGTCCGGGGGGTACCGGCTCGCGGTGGGCAAGGTCGCGGGGCGCGACACGATAGCGCTGGACGGCGTCGGCGAGGACGGCCTCTTCCACGGCGCGCAGACCCTGCGCCAGCTGATCGTGAAGCCGCGGAACGTGAAGCCGCGGAACGTGAAGCCCGGTGCGAAGGCGGGAGCGGGGGCGACCGTCCCCGGTGTCGTCGTGCGCGACTGGCCCGGCACGCTCGTACGGGGCACGACGGAGGGCTTCTACGGGGAGCCGTGGACTCCGCGGGAGCGCCTGGCGCAGATCGACTTCATGGGGCGCACCAAGCAGAACCGCTTCCTCTACGCGCCGGGCGACGACCCGTTCCGGCAGGCGCGCTGGCGCGACCCGTACCCGGCGGCGGAGCGTGCCGCGTTCCGTGAGCTGGCCGAGCGGGCCGCGCGCAACCATGTGACGCTCGCCTGGGCCGTGGCGCCCGCGCAGTCCATGTGCATGACGTCCGGGGACGACCTGCGGGCGCTCAACCGGAAGATCGACGCGATGTGGGCGCTGGGTGTGCGGGCCTTCCAGCTCCAGTTCCAGGACGTGAGTTACAGCGAGTGGCACTGCGACGCGGACGCCGACACGTTCGGCTCGGGCCCCGAGGCGGCGGCGAGGGCGCAGGCCCGGGTCGCGAACGCGGTGGCGGAGCACCTGGCGGAGCGGCACCCGGACTCGGAGCCGCTCACGGTCATGCCGACCGAGTACCACCAGGACGGCGTCACCGCGTACCGCACGGCGCTGGCGGGGACGCTCGACGGCGGGGTCCATGTGGCGTGGACGGGTGTCGGGGTGGTGCCCCGTACCATCACCGGCCGTGAACTGGCCGGTGCCAAGGCCGCGTTCGCGCATCCGATGGTGACGATGGACAACTATCCGGTCAACGACTACGAGCCCGGGCGGATCTTCCTCGGCCCGTACACCGGCCGGGAGCCGGCCGTCGCGGGCGGCTCGGTCGCGCTGCTCGCCAACGCCATGGAGCAGGCGTCGGCGTCCCGGGTCCCGCTGTTCACGGCGGCCGACTACGCCTGGAATCCGCGGGGTTACGTCCCCGCGGAGTCCTGGCGGGCGGCCGTGGACGACCTGGCGGGCGAGGACACGGCGGCCCGGGAGGCGCTGCGGGCCCTCGCGGGCAACGACGCCTCGTCCCTGCTCGACCGGTCCGAATCGGCCTATCTGAAGCCGCTGTTCACCGCTTTCTGGGCGTCCCGTGCCACGTCGGACGCGCGCGCCAGGAGCGAGGCCGCGGCCCGGTTGCGGGCCGCCTTCACCGTGATGGCCGGGGCGCCCGAGCGGCTCTCGGCGACGGCCGGGGGCCGGCTGGACGACGAAGTACGGCCGTGGCTCGACCAGTTGGCGCGCTACGGACAGGCCGGGGAGCTGGCCGTCGACACGCTCACCGCCCAGGACCGCGGGGACGGCGCGGCCGCGTGGCGGGCGTCGCTGGCGCTGGAGCCGCTGCGCGGGAAGCTGCGCGCGAGCGAGGCCGTGGTGGGCGAGGGCACGCTGGGCCCGTTCCTGGACCGGGCCGTGAAGGCCGCCGCCGGGTGGACGGGCGCGGACCGCGACACGGGCGGGGACGTCGCCCGGGACGCCGGGTCCTACACCGTGCGCCTGGACCGGGCGAGACCGGTGACGGCGGTGACCGCGATGACCGAGCCGGGCACGGGCGCGGGGGCGCGGGTCGAGGTACGGGTCCCGGGTGCGGGCTGGCGTCCGCTGGGCGCGCTGTCGACGAGCGGCTGGACGCAGGCGGACGCGCAGGGCGTCCTGGCCGACGCGGTACGGATCGTGTGGCCGGCCGCGGGTGCCGCCTCCGGCGTGCTGGGGCCGGGCGCGCCCGCCCCGGCCGTACGGAAGGTGGTGCCGTGGTTCGCCGACGAGCCGGGGGCCCGGCTGGACCTGGCGCCCCGCGAGGCGGACGCGCAGATCGGCGGGAAGCCGGAGCGGGTCGAGGCCCGGCTGGAGGGGCGGCGCCCCGGCGAGGTGCGCGGGTCGCTCACCGCGAAGGCGCCGTCCGGCATCCGGGTGACGGCGCCCAAGGAGACGACCGTGCCGCGCGGCGCCGACACGACGGTCCCGCTGGAGGTGCGGGTGAAGGCGGGCACCCCGGCCGGTTCGTACGAGGTGCCGGTCGCCTTCGGCGACGAGCGGAGCACGCTGACCGTACGGGCCTCGCCGCGCACCGCGGGTCCCGACCTCGCGCGCGGGGCGGCCGCCTCGTCGTCGGGCGACGAGACCCCGGACTTCCCGGCGTCGGCGGCGGTCGACGGGGACCCGGCGACCCGCTGGTCCTCCCCGGTGGAGGACGGGGCCTGGTGGCAGGTGGAGCTGCCGGGCGCGGCGCGGGTCGGGCAGGTCGTCCTGACCTGGCAGGAGGCGTACGCGAGCCGCTACCGCGTCCAGGTCTCCGCCGACGGCCGCACCTGGCGGACCGCGGCGACGGTCACCGACGGCCGGGGCGGGCGGGAGGCGATCGGGATGGACGCGAAGGACACCCGCTTCGTCCGCGTCCAGGGCGACACCCGCGCCACGAAGTACGGCTACTCACTGTTCTCGGCGGAGGTCTACGCGGTCGCGCCGTAGCAAGGCTCCCGGGGGCGACGGCTGCGCCTGGGCTGCGGCAGGGCTCCCCGGGCCGACGGCTGCGGCTGCGGCTACGGCTACGGCTACGGCTACGGCTACGGCTACGGCTACGGCTACGGCTACGGCAGGCTCCCCACGCCCGCAGCCGCATCAAGGCCGACGGGCGCCGCAGCCGTACCGGCGCTGACCGGCCCCCCGACGCCGGCAAGGCTTCACGGCCCCGGCCGGCCCGTACCGGCGCTCCCCGGCCCCGCGGCCGTGCCAAGGCTCCCCGGCCCGGCGGCCACGGCAGGCTTCCCTCTCCCCGCCCGCGCGGCGGCGCCCCCGGCGCGGCGCATGCCGCCGGTCCCCCCGGCGGGCACCCGCCTGGCCAGGGGGAACGACAAAGGCCCGGACCTCAGGCTGAAATGCCGTCGATCCGGGCCACCGCGTCCTCCGCGCCGTACGGTTGCAGGTACGGCATCCAGCGCGGGTCACGGTGTCCGGTCCCGATGATCCGCCAGGCGAGCCCGGACGGCGGGGCCGGTTGTTGGTGCAGACGCCAGCCCAGCTCCCGCAGGTGCCGGTCGGCCTTGACGTGGTTGCACCTGCGGCACGCGGCCACGACGTTGTCCCACGCGTGCTGTCCCCCGCGGCTGCGGGGGACGACGTGGTCGACGCTGGTGGCGACGGCGCCGCAGTACATGCAACGGCCCCCGTCCCTGGCGAAGAGCGCACGGCGGGTCAGTGGAACGGGCCCCCGGTAGGGGACCCGCACGAACCGCTTCAGCCGGACGACGCTGGGGGCTGGGACGACGCGGGTCGCGCTGTGCATGAAGGCGCCGGATTCCTCGAGGCTGGTGGCCTTGTTCTCCAGGACGAGGACGAGCGCACGGCGGAGCGGTACGACGCCGAGCGGCTCGTACGACGCGTTGAGGACCAGGACATGCGGCACGGATGCCTCCTATTACGCCGGCGGCGCGTGGCTCGCGCCGGGACGATCTGCTCTCAGTCTCTCCTCATGCCTGGTGGAAACGCCACCACGTCCAGGTAACGGGCTCGGAGTGTTTTCGACCACAGGACGCCCCCGCACCGCCCGCGCGCGGCCCGATCCCGCGCGATATCGCGTGCTCCCGCGTGAGGAGCGTCTCTCCGCCCCCTGGTGGCGGAGGGTGCCGCCCGCTGCCCCGTTAGTGTGGTTGGCCAGCCCGACCCCTATCCGGAGGTTCCCGTCGTGTCCTGGTCCGCCCTGTCGGCCGCTGCCCCGCCGTCCGGTCCCGGCACCCTCGAAGGGGCCGCGGGCCGGGCGAACGACGCGGCGGGCTGGGTGGAGGAGAACTGGTCCACCTGGTTGAGCGTCGGCCTGCGCATCGTGCTGATCCTGGTCATAGCCCTCGTCCTGCGCCATGTGATCCGCCGCGCCCTCACCAAGCTCATCGACCGGATGAACCGCAGTGTGCAGGCGGTGGAGGGCACCGCGCTGGGCGGGCTGCTGGTGAACGCGGAGCGCCGCCGCCAGCGCTCGGAGGCCATCGGTTCGGTGCTGCGCTCGGTGACGTCGTTCCTGATCCTGGGCACGGCGGCGCTGATGATGCTGGGGGCGCTGAACATCAACCTGGCGCCGCTGCTCGCCTCCGCCGGGGTCGCCGGGGTGGCGCTGGGCTTCGGCGCCCGCAACCTGGTCACCGACTTCCTCTCCGGTGTGTTCATGATCCTGGAGGACCAGTACGGCGTCGGCGACAGCATCGACGCGGGCGTGGCCACCGGCGAGGTCATCGAGGTCGGCCTGCGGGTGACCAAGCTGCGCGGCGAGAACGGCGAGATCTGGTACGTGCGCAACGGCGAGGTGAAGCGGATCGGCAACCTCAGCCAGGGCTGGGCCACGGCGGCCGTCGACGTGATGGTGCGGCCGTCGGAGGACCTGGAGAAGGTCCGCGCGGTCATCCGGCAGGTCGCGGAGACGATGGCCAAGGACGACCCGTGGGCGGAGCGCCTGTGGGGCCCGATCGAGGTGCTCGGCCTGGACTCCGTCCTGCTGGACTCGATGACCGTACGGCTCTCCGCCAAGACGATGCCCGGCCAGTCGCTGAGCGTGGAGCGTGAGCTGCGCTGGCGGGTCAAGCGGGCGTTCGACGAGGAGGGGATACGGATCGTGGGCGGCGTCCCGCCCCAGGTGGACGAGGAGCCCGCCGACCCGTCGGCGGGCGTGTCGGCGCCCTCCGCGCTGTCCAGCCCCACGTCACCGCAGTCCCAGGCGGCGTCCCCGCTGACCCCGCAGGTGCCGCCGCCGACCGCCCAGGGGCCGGGCAAGTGACGTCCGGGGCGCGATGACCGCCTCCGTACCGATGACGGCCCGTGTAACAAACTCCGGCCGATCGCCGTCTCCCGCACCCCCGTAGGTAACGCTTTGGTTGCCTCGGGGGTGCTTTGCGTCGGGGGGTATTGACTGATTCCTGACAGCGGGCCTACTTTCCTCGCATCCCAATAGGAAACTTTCCTAACAGTGTCACCGATGTGCCACGCGGGAGAGCGAGCAGAGACAAGGCAGGTGTCCGGTCAGTGTCAGGATCATCCACTCCGTCACCGGGGACGCCCAGCGTGCTGCGGGCCATGAACGACCGGGCCGCGCTGGACCTGCTGACAGCCCACGGACCGCTCACGCGCACCCGGATCGGTGAGCTGACCGGCCTCTCCAAGCCCACGGCGTCCCAGCTGCTCACGCGGCTGGAGAGCGCGGGACTGGTCCGTACGACCGGCAGCCAGAGCGGCCGGCCGGGACCCAACGCCGTCCTGTACGAGATCGACCCGCGCTCCGGCCACGTCGCCGCACTCTCCGCGGGGCCCACCGGCATCGACGCGGTGGTCGCCGACATCACCGGCGCCGTCGTGGGCAGCTGCCGGGTCGAGGCGGGCCCCGCCGCGAAGGACGTGGGCCACCGCACCGCGCAACTGGTCGCCGAGGCCGTCAACGGCGCGCTCCTCGCGGCCGGGCTCGACCACGACGACCTGCGCTGCACGGTCATCGGTACGCCGGGCGCCATCGACCCGCACACCGGCCAGCTGCGGTACGCGCCGCACCTGCCGGGCTGGCACTCGCGGACGCTCCGGGCCGATCTCGCGGAAGTGCTGGGCACCCCGGTCTTCATCGAGAACGACGTGAACCTCGCGGCGATCGCCGAGCAGTACGAGGGCGCGGCCCAGGACCACGACGACTTCGTGCTCGCCTACCTGGACGAGGGCGTCGGCGCCGCGATCGTGCTGGGCGGCACCCTGCTCCGGGGCGCCACCGGCGGCGCCGGGGAGATCGGCTACATGCCGCTGCCGGGCGCGCCGCTCGCCCGGGGCGGGGTCCGCGACTGGGCCGGCGACGACGCGGGCGGCGGATTCCAGAGCCAGGTCTCCACCCCCGCCGTACGCAAGCTCGCCGGCGGGGTGCCGCTGGCCGAGGCCCTCGCCGACGAGGCGGTGCTCGACCAGGTGGCGGCGATGCTGGCCACCGGACTGGCCGCGGTGGTCGCGGTGGTCGACCCCGAGCTGGTCGTGCTCTCCGGCGCGGTCGCCGAGGCCGGCGGGGAGGCGCTGCGGAAGCGGGTCGAGACCGAACTGACCGGGCTCATCCTCCCCAGACCCCTGCTGCGGATCAGTGACCTGGACAGCGACCCGATCCTGACCGGGGCGCTGCGCTCGGCCCTGACCCAGGCGCGCGACACCGTCTTCGACACCACCTGACGGCGCGCCCGCGCGGACCGGCGCCCGGTGCGCCGCGTCCCCCCGTACCCCACACCACCCCCCACACGCCCCTTGTCCCGCACGCGTACCCGCTTGCGTGTGCTCCCCCCGCCGTCCCCGCGACGCTCGCGCGTCCCCTCAGAACCCACCCGCCGCCGTTTTCCCGTACCTCTCCCCCGTAAAGGAAGTCCGCCATGGCGCGATGGCGTATACGCACCTGCGTGTCCGCGGCGCTCGCCGCATCGGCGCTGCTGTTGTCCGGCTGCGCGAACCCGAGCACCGGGAGCGACACCGACGACCCGACGAAGCCGGTCACGCTGAAGTTCTGGCACGGCTGGTCGGCGCCCGGCGAGGTGAAGGCGATCAACGCGAACATCGCCCGCTTCGAGAAGCTCCACCCGAACATCAAGGTCGTCTCCACCGGCAACGTCGGCGACGAGACGATCAACCAGGCGCTGCGCGCCGGCGGCAGCAAGGCTCCCGACGTGGTGACCTCGTTCACCACCAACAACGTCGGCCAGTACTGCTCGTCCGACATGTGGGTGGACCTCGACCCCTTCTTCAAGAAGAGCGGGATCGACAAGGCGAAGGTCTTCCCCAAGACCCTGCTGGACTACACGCAGTACCAGGGCGTCCAGTGCGCGGTGCCGCTGCTCGCGGACGCGTTCGGCATGTACTACAACAAGGACGCGTTCAAGGCCGCCGGGATCGCCCGGCCGCCGCGGACGATGTCCGAGCTGAAGGCCGACGCGGTCAAGCTGACCGTGAAGAACAAGGACGGCTCGATCAAGCGCGCCGGCTTCATGCCGAACTACCAGCTCTACCAGAACGCGCCGGACCGGATGTTCGCGCAGTGGGGCCCCCAGTACTTCGACGCCAAGGGCAAGGCGCGGCTCGCCGACGAGTCCAAGACCGAGGACTTCTTCAGCACGATGAAGTCCGTCGCGGACGCGCAGGGCGGCTACGCGGCCATGGAGCGGCTGCGCCAGACCTTCGGCGACGAGTACTCCAACGGCAACGCCTTCCTCAACGGCAAGCTCGCCATGCACCTGGACGGTGAGTGGCGCGGGCTGATGCTGGACGACGAGAAGGCGAAGTTCGACTGGGGCGTGGCCCCGCTGCCCGTCCCCGACGACCAGGCGGACACGTACGGGCGCGGCTACCTGACCGGGACCGTCGCCGGGATCGCGCACAGCAGCATGCACCAGAACGCCGCGTGGGAGCTGGTGAAGTTCCTGACCGTCGACACCGACTCGGTCGTCAGCTTCGCCAACGCGATCCACAACGTGCCGTCCACCAACGAGGCGCTCAGGTCGCCGAAGCTGGACCAGGACCCGGCGTTCCAGGAGTTCCTCAAGATCGCCCAGAACCCGCACAGCCAGGCGGTCCCGCCGTCCAACAACGGCGGCCAGTACATCAACTCGTTCGGTGACTTCTCGCAGTCCGTCGAATCGGGCAGGACGCCGCTCAAGGACCTGCACGGCGCCTTGAAAGAACTCGACGACCAGATCGACGCCGACAACGTCCAGTCCGAGAACTGAGGAGCCGGGTCATGGCACTGTCACTCACCACCTCGGCGAAGACCGCCAGGTCCGGGGCCGCCGGGGCACCGCGCAACACCCCGCTGCGCCGCAAGCAGAACCGCGACCGGCTGCGCACCCTGGGCTTCCTGTCCCCCTGGCTGATCGGCTTCTCGGTCTTCTTCGCCTATCCGCTGATCGCCACCGTCTACTTCTCGTTCATGCACTACAACCAGATCAAGGCCCCCGACTTCGTGGGGCTGCGGAACTGGAAGTACGTGTTCCAGCAGATGCCGCTCTTCGGTCCCGCGCTGTGGAACACGATGTGGCTGGTCGTGGTGATGGTCGCGCTGCGGGTGGCCTTCGGCCTCGGCATCGGCCTGCTGGTCACCAAGATCAAGACGGGCGTCGGCCTGTTCCGTACCGCCTTCTACATCCCGTACCTGGCACCGCCGGTCGCCGCGACCGTGGCCTTCGTCTTCCTGCTGAACCCGTCCACGGGCCCGGTCAACGAGATGCTGGGCTGGATCGGCCTGCACGGCCCGAACTGGTTCAACGACCCCAACTGGTCGAAGCCGTCGCTGGTGCTGCTCTCCGTGTGGGGCATCGGCGACCTGATGGTCATCTTCATGGCCTCGCTGCTGGACGTGCCCAAGGAGCAGTACGAGGCCGCCGACCTCGACGGGGCCGGGGCCTGGTCGAAGTTCCGTTACGTCACGTGGCCGGCGATCACCCCGATCGTGCTGTTCGCCGTGGTCACCGGGGTCGTCCAGACCATGCAGTACTACACGCAGGCCCTGGTCGCCGGGAAGCTCGCGTCGGGTGTCTCCATCGGACCCGGCACGGTGATCCAGCCCGGCTACCCCGACCACTCGACCCTGACGGTCCCGCAGCTCGTCTACTCGCTGGGCTTCCAGAACTTCAACACCGGCGCGGCATGTGTGCTCTCGCTCGTGCTCTTCGCCATCGCCATGGCCGTCACCCTGCTGCTGATGCGCAAGAGCGTCGGCCTCATCCCGGCGGAGGACTGAGATGACCACCACGACCCTGACCGCACCACCCGCCACCGCCGCCGGCCGCACCCGCGACCGCGGACCCGACGCCGCGCGGCACCGCCGCAAGCAGATCCTGAACTGGATAGCGGTCCACTCCGTGGCGCTCGCGCTGGCGCTGTTCTTCGTCCTGCCGTTCGTGTTCGTCTTCCTCACCTCGGTGATGAGCGACGGGCAGGCGCTGAGCGGCGACCTGTGGCCGACCTCGTGGCACTGGTCGAACTACTCGACGGTGTTCCACACGCCGGGCTTCCTGACCTGGTGGCGCAACTCGCTGGTGTACGCGGTCCTCGGCACCGTCTTCACGGTCTGTTCGTCGGTCCCGGTCGCGTACGCCCTCGCCAAGTTCCGCTTCCGGGGCCGCCGTACGGCCATGATCCTCGTCATCTCCACGATGATGCTGCCGCCGCAGGTCATCATCATCCCGATGTACCTGGTGTGGGCGCAGCAGTTCCACCTGTCGGGCTCGCTGTGGCCGCTCATCATCCCGATGGCGTTCGGCGACGCGTACTCGATCTTCCTGCTGCGGCAGTTCCTGCTGACGATCCCGCAGGAGTACATCGAGTCGGCGAAGGTCGACGGCTGCGGCGAACTGCGCACGCTGCTCAAGATCGTCGTACCGATGGCGAAGCCCGGCATCGCGGCCGTCGCCCTCTTCCAGTTCTTCTACTGCTGGAACGACTACTTCGGGCCGCAGATCTACGCCGCGCAGAACCCGGGTGCCTGGACACTGAGTTACGGACTGGAATCGTTCAAGAGCGCGCACTCGGTCAACTGGAACCTGACCATGGCGGCAACATTGCTGGTGATGGCCCCGGTCATCATCGTGTTCTTCTTCGCACAAAAGGCCTTCGTTGAAGGCGTCACGCTCACCGGAGTAAAGGGCTGAGAACCATGAAGCTCGCAGTGGTAGGCGGAGGATCGACCTACACACCCGAACTCATCGACGGATTCGCGAGGCTGAGGGACACTCTGCCGATCGAGGAACTCGTACTGATCGACCCTTCGGCCGACCGGCTCGAACTGGTCGGGGGCCTGGCCCGGCGCATCTTCGCCAAGCTCGGCCACCCGGGGCGCATCACCACCACGTCCGACCTGGACGCCGGGGTCGAGGGCGCCGACGCCGTCCTGCTCCAGCTGCGGGTCGGCGGGCAGGCCGCGCGGAACCAGGACGAGACCTGGCCGCTGGAGTGCGGCTGCGTCGGGCAGGAGACGACGGGCGCCGGGGGGCTCGCCAAGGCGCTGCGCACGGTGCCGGTGGTGCTCGACATCGCCGAGCGGGTGCGCCGTACCAACCCCGACGCGTGGATCATCGACTTCACCAACCCGGTGGGGATCGTGACCCGCGCGCTCCTGGAGGCCGGGCACAAGGCCGTCGGGCTGTGCAACGTGGCGATCGGCTTCCAGCGCAAGTTCGCCGCGCTGCTGGACGTCGCGCCGTCCGAGGTCTTCCTCGACCACGTGGGGCTCAACCACCTCACGTGGGAGCTGGGCGTGCGCCTGGGCGGGCCCGAGGGCGAGAACCTGCTGCCCAAGCTGCTGTCCGAGCACGGCACGGCCGTGGCCGAGGACCTGCACATGCCGCGCGAGATCGTCGACCGGCTCGGCGTCGTCCCCTCGTACTACCTGCGCTACTACTACCAGCACGACGCCGTCGTACGGGAGTTGCGGGAGAAGCCGTCGCGCGCCTCCGAGGTCGCGGCGATGGAGAAGCAGCTGCTGGAGATGTACGGCGACCCCACGCTGGACGAGAAGCCCGAGCTGCTCGCCAAGCGCGGCGGCGCCTTCTACTCGGAGGCCGCCGTGGACCTGGCCGCCTCGCTGCTGCGCGGCGGCGGCAGCCCGGTGCAGGTGGTGAACACGTACAACAACGGCACCCTGCCGTTCCTGCCCGACAACGCGGTCATCGAGGTCCAGGCGAAGGTCGGCACGACCGGCGCGGTGCCGCTCGCGGTGCCGGAGCTGGACCCGCTGTACGCGGGGCTGATCGCGAACGTCACGGCGTACGAGGATCTCGCCCTCCAGGCGGCCGTGCACGGCGGGCGCGACCGGGTCTTCAAGGCGCTGCTGTCGCATCCGCTGATCGGGCAGTACGAGTACGCCGAGGCGCTCACCGACCAGCTGATCGCGCACAACCGGGAGCACCTCGCGTGGGCATGAGCGTGGGTACGGGCACGGCCGGCCCGGCGGCGGGGCGCGGCAGCGTCCTCGCCGTCGACGCCGGGAACAGCAAGACCGACGTGGCGGTGATCGGCGCCGACGGTTCGGTGCTGGGCACGGCCCGCGGGGGCGGCTTCCAGCCGCCGGTCGTCGGGATCGAGGCGGCGATCGACATCCTGGAGGTGGCGGTCGCCGAGGCCGCGTCGGCGGCGGGTCTGCCGGAGCGGGACTTCGCGGACCACGTGTCGGCGTGTCTGGCCAACGCCGACCTGCCCGTCGAGGAGGCCGAGTTGGCGGAGGCCGTGCAGGCGCGGGGGTGGGGGCGTACGACCGACGTGCGCAACGACACCTTCGCGATACTGCGGGCCGGCCTGCCGAGCGGGGCGGCGCCGCGCGGGGTGGCCGTGGTGTGCGGGGCGGGCATCAACTGCGTCGGCATGCTGCCGGACGGGCGTACGGCGCGGTTCCCCGCGCTCGGGCGCATCTCCGGTGACTGGGGCGGCGGTTCGGGGCTCGCGGAGGAGGCGATGTACCACGGCGCGAGGGCCGAGGACGGCCGGGGCGGGCCGACTGAGTTGGTCCGGACGCTGCCCGGGCACTTCGGGCTCGCGACCATGTACGACCTGATCGAGGCGCTGCACCGGGGGCACATCCCGTACGCGCGGCGGCACGAGCTGACGCCGGTGCTGTTCGCGACGAGCGCGGCGGGCGACCCGGTCGCCCGGTCGCTCGTGGACCGGCTGGCGGAGGAGGTCGTGGCGCTGTCGACGGTCGCGCTCGGCAAGCTCGACCTGCTGGACGAGGAGGCGCCGGTGCTCCTCGGCGGCAGCGTGCTGGCCGCGCGGCACCCGCAGTTGGACGACGGGATCGCGGAACGGCTCGCGGCGAAGGCGCCGAAGGCGTACGTCGAGGTCGTCACGGCGCCGCCGGTGCTGGGCGCGGCGCTGCTGGGGCTCGACCACGTGGGCGCGAGCGCGGAGGCGCACGTGCGGCTGGGTGAGCACTTCGGGTGAGGCGTCGTTCCTGACATGTGCCGCCGCCGGGGATCTTCCGGCGGCGGCACGGTCGTTGTACGGCGGCCCGGGGCGGCGGCCTCGTGCGGCGGCCTCGTACGGCACCCTCGTACGGCGCCCCAGGAGGCCCCTCCGGAGGCGTGGCGAGTGATCGCCACGAACGCGCGCGAACACCCCCGAACGGGAACCGATCAAGCGTGCGCGACGTATTCATGGTGGGAAGCCGCACAGGCGCGGACACGCACCGGCCCGGTCCGATCCGTACAAGATCGCGTCAAGGCCGCTGCCAATGTCCGTCCCTGCGGCCATACTGCTGGCCGGGAGGGATTCCCGGGCTCGCAAGGGGGGTGAGCCGCCACCGTCCGACAGACCCAGGGGGAGGTCACGTGACATACCCAGCGTCTCCGTCGCCCGCACCACGCGGCGCGTGGGCCGAGGCCGTGGAGCGCCTGCGCGCTTCCGCGACGACGGAGCCCGGGCGGCTGCGGATCATCGGGGCCGCCCTGGCCCTGCTGGTCCTGGCCTTCGGCTCGGTGGCGGCCTGGGAGGTGTCCGACCGCTTCGCCGCCGCCGACGACGTGGTGACCCGCAGTCAGCCGCTGAGCGCGGACGCGGCGAATCTGTACCGCTCGCTGGCCGACGCGGACACGGCCGCGGCGACCGGCTTCCTGACGGGCGCGCAGGAGCGCCCCGAGGACCTGGCCCGGTATCAGAAGGACATAGAGACGGCGTCCAAGCTGCTGGTCAAGGCCGCCGCCAACACCGGGGGTTCCGGTGGCGGTGACGCGGCCCGGCAGATAGCCACGCTCAACGAGGGCCTCCCCCGGTACACCGGCCTGATCGAGCGCGCCCGGGCGAACAACCGCCAGGGCCTGCCGCTGGGCGGCGCCTACCTGCGGTACGCGAACCAGCAGATGACGAGCGACCTGCTGCCGGCGGCCGAGAGGCTGTACGCGGAGGAGACGGCCCGGCTCGACCGGGACAACGACGACGCGCGCGTGTGGCCGTTCGTCTCCCTCGCGCTGGGCGTGCTGGCCTTCGCGGTCCTGTTCTGGGCGCAGCGGCGCAACTTCCACCGGACGAACAGGCTGTTCAACCACGGCCTGCTCGCGGCGACCGCCGCGTCCACCGTCATCCTGCTCTGGCTGGCGGTCGGGCAGACGATCGCGCGCACCGAGCTGAACAACGCGCAGGTCCACGGGCAGGAGTCGCTCGCGGTCCTCAACGAGGCGCGGATCAACTCGCTCAAGGCCCGGGCGAACGAGAACCTGACGCTGGTGGCGCGGGGCGCGGTCCTCACGCCGGACGGCAAGAACGACAAGTACGAGACGGACTACACCGCGGGCATGGCGAAGCTCACCACCGCGCTCGACCGGGCGAAGGACCTGGCCGACGACAGCTCGGGCGTGCGGCCGGTGGCCGCCGCCATCGCCTCCGCCGGGGAGTGGCGGCAGCGCCACACGTCGGCGAGCGCCACGGACAAGGCCGGCAACTACGAGGCCGCGCTCGCGAAGGTGATCGGCACCAAGGGCTCCACCGGTGAGTGCTTCGACCAGGTGGACGCGGCCCTGGAGACGGCGATCGCGCACGAGCAGGTGGAGTTCGACGCGTCCGCCGAGGACGGCAGGAACGCGCTGACGGGGCTGGCCGTCGGGGCCGGGGTCCTGGCCCTGCTCGGCGCGGTGGGCGCGATCCTCGGCATAGGCCGCAGGCTTTCGGAGTACCGGTGAGAGGCGGAGGCATGACTTCCATGGACAGGCTCCGCCGGTCCGGCGGACCGGACCCGTCCGGCACGCCGCGCGCCTCCGGCAGGCTCCGCGGCTGGGGCGGCGTCACCGCCATGGCCGCGGCCTGTGTGGTGACGGCGGCGCTCACGCTGCTGCCGCTCAGCCGCAGCACGCCGGCCGGGGGCCCGGACACGGCGGGCCAGCGCATCACCACGGGGGTGTCCGCCGCCGCGGAGGACTGCGCCGACCCGGAAGCCAGCCTGGCCCCCTCCGGCGCCGACGGCAGCACGATCGAGCGGATCAAGGCCCGCAAGAAGCTGATCGTGGGCGTCGACCAGAACAGCTACCGCTGGGGGTATCGCGACCCGGAGACCAACACCCTCCAGGGCTTCGACATCGACCTTGCCCGCGCGATAGCCGACGACATCCTGGGCAGCCCGGACGCCGTCATCTTCCGCGCCATCCCGACCAACCAGCGGGTGCCCGCGCTGGAGAACGACACGGTGGACGTCGTCGTCAGGACGATGACCATCAACTGCGCCCGGATCAAGCAGGTCGCCTTCTCCACCGCGTACTTCCAGGCGGGGCAGCAGGTGCTCGCCCCGAAGGACTCGACGATCACGGGCTACGACAAGTCGCTGTCCGGGAAGCGGGTCTGCACGGCGGAGGGCTCGACGGCGTACGAGGCGCTGGAAGCGAAGTCGTTCGGCGCGATCTTCCAGGACAAGAACGACGGGAAGGCCGGCGACGAGGACCTGTTGACGGTCCCCAACCAGCTCGACTGCCTGGTCCGCCTCCAGTTGGGCGAGGTCGACGCGGTGGTGACGGACAACGCGCTCGCCGCCGGCCAGGCCGCGCAGGACCCGGCGATCCGGCTGACGGGCAAGCCGTTCACCACGGAGTACTACGGCGTGGCGGTCAAGCTCGGGAACGACGACCTGGTCCGCCGGGTGAACGAGGTGCTGGTGGGGTATCGCGCCGGGGGGAACAACAGCCCCTGGATGACCTCGTACCGGAAGTGGCTGGCGGCGGGGCTGCCGGGGATCACGGCGCCGCCCGCGCCCAAGTACAGGAACGGGTAGGCGGACCGCTCGGGCGGCGCCCGGGAGGTGCGTGCTCCTCAGGACGTACGCGGTCCCCGGGGTGCGCACGGTCCCGGGGAGGTGCGGTGTTTCGACAGGGAGTTCCGGCAGGACACGAGCGAGCGGAGAGGTGATCGATGGGCGGCGCGGGCTCCTTCCCCGACTCCAGGGGAGTGCCATCGGGACCGGTGATGGACCGGGACGAGGTGGACCGTGCTCTGGCGCGCCTCGAAGCCGAGCACGAAGCCATCGAGACCTCCCTCCTCGCCCTCCAGGACCACGCGGGCCGCAGACTCCTCGAAGGGGCCGGGCTCACCGGCGTCACGAAGGAGCGCTGGGCGGCGACCGAGCAGTCGATCACGCTGCTCTGGGCGTACTTCGACGCCTACAGCGCGGCCCTGACCGGTGCCCGTGATGCCCGCGCCCGGCGCCGCTGGCCCAATCGGGACGACCTGGTGGAGCTGACCGAGACGCTGCGCGGCAGCGGCGTCACGCTCTCGGGCACCGCCGCCCTCGCCGGTTCCGCCGAACACCAGCCGCCCGCGTCGATCACCGGCCCCGCCAAGCTCGCCGAGCGCTTCACGCTCGCGGAGCTGGTCACCCGCATGAACGAGCTGTACGCGCGCTCGCTCGACATGGTCGTGGCCGCCGACTCGGTGTGGTCGGCGCTGCCCGCCCGGATCGACCTGCTCTCCACCGAGCTGCGGCGCACCCTGTCGCTCGCGCACTCCGTGGGCGTACGGCCCGGGGAGCACCCCGCCGGGGACGACCTGGAGTCGATCACCGGCGAACTGACCGCCCTGCGCGCCCAGGTGGTGTCCGACCCGCTGGCCTTCTGGCGGCCCGCGTCGGGGAGTTCGGCCCCCGGCGGCGGACGGCCGGACACCGAGCGGTACGACCGGGCGGCCCGCGCGCTGGAGGACGTACGGCGCGAGATCGAAGCGGTCCTGGCCGTACGCCAGGACTCCGAGGAGCGACTGATGCGGCTGCGTGACGTCGTGTCGCGCGCCGACCGCACCCTCACCGAGGCCCGCGCCGCGCGCGGCGAGGTGCTCGCCAAGATCGCCGCGTCGGAGGTGCCCGCGGTCAGCGGCCCGCCGACCGTCCTCCACGAACGGCTGTCGACGGCCGCCGAGTACCGCAGGCACGCCCAGTGGCACCGGCTCTCCCCGCTGCTGGAGTCGCTGGAGCGGGAGGCCGAGGACGAACTGCTGCGGGCGCGCGAGTCGTTGACCGCCGTCACCCAGCCGCTCGCGGTCCGCGCCGAGCTGCGCGGCCGGCTCGACGCGTACAAGGCGAAGGTCGCCCGGCACGGCATGGCGGAGGACCCGCTGCTGATCGAGCGGTACGACGCGGCCCGCCGGATGCTGTGGAGCGCGCCCTGCGACCTGCGCGTCGCCGAGCAGGCCGTCCTGCGCTACCAGCAGGCGGCGGCGGACCTCCTGGTCCCGCGGCCGCCCGTACCGGCGGCGGACACGCGGACCGGCCGACCGGCCGACCGGCAGGCGAATCCACAGACCGATCCACAGACGAATCCACGGACGGATCCGCGGACAGATCCACCGACAGGGACACGGACAGGAGGGGACCGATGAGCGGGACGGGCACATGCCAGCGCCCCGGGTGCGAGGGCTCGTACGAGGACATGGGCGGCGGGGAGCTGTACTGCGACACCTGCGGTCTCGCCCCGGTGGTGGGCGCCCGCGGCGAGCTGTCCTCGCCGGCCACGGGCATCACGGGCGGCGCCCGGGTCAGCGGGCGTTCCGCGCGCGGCACTTCGTCGTCGCGGGCCTCCTCCCGGGCGTCCGCGCGCTCCTCCACCTCCCGCCGCTCGGTGTCCGGCCGGCTCTCCCTGGCCCTGTCGGGCACGGCGGCGTCCGGCCGGTCGGTGTCGGTCCGCAGCTCCGGGGTGTCCTCGACGACCTCGGGGCGCGGCAGGCTGGGCGCCGGGCTGGTCTCCGTACCGGACGTGCCGCGGCCCGACCCGCAGGCCGCGGTGATGGAGAAGGCGGAGGTGCCGGAGCGCAAGCGGTTCTGCTCGCGCTCCGACTGCGGCGCGCCGGTGGGGCGTTCACGCGGCGACCGGCCCGGCCGTACGGAAGGGTTCTGCACCAAGTGCGGCCACCCGTACTCGTTCGTGCCGAAGCTGACCCGGGGCGACGTGGTGCACGGGCAGTACGAGGTCAAGGGCTGCCTGGCGCACGGCGGTCTGGGCTGGGTCTACCTGGCGATAGACCGGGCCGTCTCGGACCGCTGGGTCGTCCTCAAGGGCCTGCTGGACACCGGTGACCAGGACGCGATGGAGGCGGCGATCTCCGAGCGGCGCTTCCTCGCCGAGATCGAGCACTCCAACATCGTCCGCATCTACAACTTCGTGGAGCACCTGGACCAGCGGACCGGCTCCATGGACGGCTACATCGTCATGGAGTACGTGGGCGGGAAGTCGCTCAAGGAGATCGCCAACGAGCGGCGCACCGCGACCGGCCAGCGCGATCCGCTGCCGGTGGAGCAGGCGTGCGCGTACGGCATCGAGGCGCTGGAGGCGCTCGGCCACCTGCACAGCCGGAACCTGCTGTACTGCGACTTCAAGGTCGACAACGCGATCCAGACCGAGAACCAGCTCAAGCTGATCGACATGGGCGCGGTCCGCCGGGTGGACGACGACGAGTCGGCGATCTACGGGACCGTCGGGTACCAGGCGCCGGAGGTCGCGGAGACGGGGCCGTCGGTCGCGTCGGACCTGTACACGGTGGCGCGCACGCTCGCGGTGCTGACCTTCGACTTCCAGGGCTACACGAACGTGTACGTGGACTCCCTGCCGGACCCGGACACCATCGAGGTCTTCCGTACGTACGAGTCGTTCTACCGCCTGCTGGTCCGGGCGACGGACCCGGACCCGGCGCGGCGGTTCTCCTCGGCCCTGGAGATGGCCGAGCAGCTGACCGGGGTGCTGCGGGAGGTCGTGGCGGTCCAGACGGGGCGCCCGCGCCCGGCGTTGTCGACGCTGTTCGGCACGGAGGTCCGGGTCACGGACACCGAGCTGTTCGCGCGGCCGACGGAGGACGTGTCCCGCCTGGGCGGCCGTACGGCGGCGGCCGGGGGGCGTACGGGCCGCCCCCGCAGGACGGGCCGGGCCCGGATCCCGGCCCAGACCCCCGCGTACGCGGCGGTCCAGGCGCCGGCCCCGGGCCAACCCCCGGCGTACGGCCCGGGTCAGGGCCACGGCTCGGCCCTGCCGATCCCGGCCCAGGGCGAGGCCCCGGCGCCGGTGGCGCTCGGCGTCCAGGCCCCGGCGTACGGCCCGGGTCCGGCGTCCGTTCCGGGTCCGGCGTCCGCTCCGGTCGGCCGGGCCCACGGCGGGTACGGGACCGGCGGGCCGCGTCTTGTCGTCATGGACGCCCCCGCGACCGCGCTCGCCCTGCCCGTGCCCCGGGTCGATCCGAACGACCCGAACGCGGGGTTCCTGGCGAGCCTGATGGCCGCCGCCCCCGCCGAACTCATGTCCGCGCTGGCGTCGGCGCCGGCCGACACCGTGGAGCGCCGGCTGCGCGAACTGCGGGCCCGGCTGGAGATGAACGACCTGGCCAGCGCCGGTGAGGCGGTGCGCGCGCTGGAGGCGGAGCACCCCGACGACTGGCGGGTCGTCTGGTACCGCGGCCTGTTCTCCCTGGCCACCGGCGACCACGAGAGCGCGGCGCTGGCGTACGACGCCATCTACGACGCGTTCCCGGGCGAGCCCGCGCCCAAGCTGGCGCTGGGGGTCTGCGCCGAGGTGCTCGGCCAGCTCGACAACGCGGCCGAGTACTACCGCCTGGTCTGGACGACCGACCCGAGCTACGTCAGCGCCGCGTTCGGCCTGGCCAGGGTGCAGTTGGCCGCCGGTGACCGGGCCTCGGCGGTACGGACCCTGGAGTCCGTGCCCGAGGCGTCGATCCACTACACGGCGGCGCGGGTGGCGGCCGTACGGGCCAGACTGCGCGAGCGGGACGTGGCCGCACCCGGCCGGGGAGCGGGCACGGGCGCGGGCGGCGCGGAACCGGCCCTGATCGACGATCTGACGGCGGCGGCGCACCAGGTCTCCGCGCTGGAGCAGTTCGACCTGGACGCGGTGCGGCGTGAACAGTTGTCGACGGAGGTACTGGGCACGGCTCTGGACTGGGTACTCTCCGGTAGTCCGGGGGGCCACCCCGGCCGGACCGTGCTGCTCGGCAGCGCGTTGGACGAGCGCGGCCTGCGTTTCGGGCTGGAACGCTCGTACCGGGTACTCGCCCGGCTCGCTCAGCGCGGCGAGGAGAGGATCGAACTGGTGGAACGGGCCAACCGTTTCCGCCCCCGGACGTGGGTGTGAGTGATGGCGCAGATGCACCGGTCGACCGATGGCCCGACCTGCCCCGGCTGCGGGGATCCGCTGGAGCCCGGCGACCTGTTCTGCGGGGCGTGCGGGTACGACCTGTCGGCCGTGGCCACGGGCACGGGCGGCGGTGACCGCCCGACGGTCGCCCTGAGCGGCGGCCCGGTGGGCGCCGCTCCTGTCGGCGGCGCTCCCGTGGGGGGTGCTCCCGTGGGGGGTGCTCCCGGCGCCGTCGCCTGGCCGCCCGCCGCCGAGACGGACAGCTCCCACGTGCCCGCGCCCGTCCATGTGCCCGGCGAGCTGCCGGGCCTGGACTCGGCGGGCACCCCGCTGTCGGTCCACCCGCCCACGCCCCCGGCGGCCCCCCGGCAGCCGGCACCGGGGTTCGGCCCGCCGCCTCCCGTACCCCCGCGCCCGGCCCAGCAGCCCGCCACCGCCCACCCGCCGGTGCCACCCGCCCCGGCCGTCCCGCCCGCGCCCGCGCAGGGGAGCGGTGCGCCGCTGCCGCCCCCGGCGGCCGGCCCCGCCCACGCGGGCGACTTCGAGCTGCCCGCGCCCCACCCGCCGGTACGGACCGACGCACCGGGCGCGAGCGCCCCGGCCGGCGCCCCCGCCCCCGTCCCCGCTCCCGCCGGAAGCGCCGCGGGCGATCCCCGTACCGCGCCCCCCGCCGCCGGCGCCAAGGTGTGCGTCGCCTGCCGCGCCGGCCGCGTGGACCTCGACGGCTACTGCGAGAACTGCGGCCACGCCCAACCGCGCGAACGCGACCACATGGAGCAGGAGTTGGGCGCCGTCGCCGCGGTCAGCGACCGGGGCCTGCGCCACCACCGCAACGAGGACGCGTTCGCCGTGTCCGAGGCGGCCCTGCCCGACGCCTCCCCCGCCGTCGTGGCGATCGTCTGCGACGGCGTCTCCTCGGCGACCCGCCCCGACGAGGCCTCTGCCGCCGCCGCGGCCCGCGCCAACGAGTCGCTGCTCGCCGCCCTGCCGCGCGGCACGCACCCGCAGCAGGCGATGCACGAGGCGATCGTCGCCGCCGCCGAGGCGGTCAACGCGCTGGCCCCCGAGCCCGGCCGGGCCTCGGAGCACGAGCCGCACCGCCACCAGAACGCCCCCGCGTGCACCATCGTCGGCGCCGTCGTCGCGAGCGGCCTGCTCGTCGTCGGCTGGATCGGCGACAGCAGGGCCTACTGGGTCCCCGACGACCGCGACGGCCCGCCGGCCCGCCTCACCGAGGACGACTCGTGGGCCGCGCAGATGGTCGCGGCGGGCCTGATGAACGAGGCGGAGGCGTACGCGGACGAGCGCGCCCACGCCATCACGGGCTGGCTCGGCGCCGACGCGTACGAACTGGAACCGCACACCGCGTCGTTCAAACCGGACCGCCCCGGCGTCGTGGTGGTCTGCACGGACGGGCTGTGGAACTACGCCGAGGGCGCCGACGACATGGCGAGGGTCCTCCCGCCCGACGCGGCGGCCCGCCCGCTGCACGCGGCGCGCGTCCTCGTCGGACACGCGCTCGACGGTGGGGGCCACGACAACGTAACGGTGGCCCTGGTGCCGTTCGCCGTACCGCGGCAAGGGGCAGGATCGGCCTAGGCACCGCCAGGCCCCTGCCCTCCCCCTGATTCCTCTTCTCTTGTTCCTGTGTGGAGCGTCAAGGAGCGATAAGCGATGGCCAACTTCTCCAAGTCGAACGTGCCGCAGTTCTCCGTCGACGTGTACCAGAACGAATACCTGCCCGAGGGCGGCCGTGAGGTCAACGCCATCGTCACCGTCACGTCCACGGGCGGCGGCACCTCGGGCCGCGTCCCGCTGCTCGGCGGCTCGGCGACCCCCTCGGCGGTGCCGGGCAGCAGTCCCGACGCGGCCGTGGTGATCATGGTCGACTGTTCGGGTTCGATGGAGTACCCGCCGACGAAGATGCGCAACGCGCGCGACGCGACGGCGGCCGCCGTCGACACCCTGCGGGACGGAGTCGCCTTCGCGGTGGTCGCCGGTACGCACCTGGCGAAGGAGGTCTACCCGGGCAACGGCCGGCTGGCCGTCGCCGACGCCCGGACCAGGGAGGAGGCGAGACAGGCGCTGCGCCGGCTCAGCGCGGGCGGCGGCACGGCGATCAGCACCTGGCTGCGCCTGGCCGACCGGCTGTTGGGCACCGCCGACGTCTCCATCCGCCACGGCATCCTCCTCACGGACGGCCGGAACGAGCACGAGTCGTCGGAGGCACTCAAGGCGGCGCTGGACGAGTGCGCCGGCCGCTTCACGTGTGACGCCAGGGGCGTGGGGACGGACTGGGAGGTGAAGGAGGTCACCGGCATCGCGTCGGCGCTGCTCGGCACCTCCGACATCGTCGCCGACCCGGCCGGACTGGCCGCGGACTTCACGCAGATGATGGCGAACGCGATGGGCAAGGAGGTCGCGGACGTGGCGCTGCGGCTGTGGACGCCGGTCGGGGTGGAGATCGCGTTCGTCAAGCAGGTCGCGCCCCGGGTCGAGCAGCTCACGGACCGGCGTACGGAGGCGGGGCCGCGCGCGGGCGACTACCCGACCGGTTCCTGGGGCGACGAGTCCCGCGACTACCACGTGTGCGTGCGGGTCCCGGAAGCCGGGATAGGCAGGGAGATGCTGGCGGCGCGCGTGTCGCTGATCATCCCGGCGGCGGACAGCGGCACCCCCGAGGTGCTGTCCCAGGGGTTGGTACGGGCGGTGTGGACGGACGACATGGAGGCCTCCACCTCCATCAATCCCCAGGTCGCGCACTACACCGGACAGGCCGAGCTGGCACAGGTCATCCAACAGGGCCTGGCGGCACGGAAGATGGGTGATCTGGACGGGGCGACGGCGAAACTGGGCCGCGCCGTGCAGCTCGCCGCCTTCTCGGGGAACGCGGATACGGCGAAACTGCTTTCGAAGGTGGTGGACGTCGTCGACGAAGCGAGCGGTACTGTGCGACTGAAGGCGAAAGTCGCGGAAGCGGACGAGATGACCCTCGAGACCCGCTCGACCAAGACGGTTCGCGTCAAGAAGTAGAGCGGCCGGGCGGCGCCGAGCGGCACCGTCCGGAAAGCAGCGGTGAGGAATCCGGCCTCCGGGCCGCACAGGAAGGGGGAAGCGCCGATATGCCGACATGCCCGAACGGACACCAGTCGGGATCCGACGACTGGTGCGAGGTCTGCGGCCATCGCATGACCGGCCAGGCGCCCGCGGGCTCCGTGCCCCAGCCCCCTCCCCCGCCGCCGGCCGCGCCGGGCTACGGCTTCCCGCCCGCCCCCGCTCCCGGGCGCGGGCCCGACCCGACCGTCCAGGCGCAGCTGTGCCCGCAGTGCCGCACCCCGCGCGAGCCGATGGCCCCGTTCTGCGAGGAGTGCCGGTGGAACTTCCTCACGAACACGGCGACGTCGTACACCCCGCTCGCCCCGCAGGGAGGCGGCGGCCGTCCGACGGGAGCGGTGCCGGGCGTCAACCTGCCCCCGGGGTTCCAGTCGCAGGGGCCGCCGAGGCAGCCTGACCCGTACGAGTACCAGGGCTCACGCCCCTCCCAGCTGAACCGGCCCGCCGAGCCGCTCGCGCCCGAGCAGGGACCGCAGGGACCCCAGGGGCCGCAGCAGGGCGGACCGCACGCACCGCAGCACGGGTCGCCGCAGGGGCCGCCGCCCCCGTCGGCCTTCCAGCGGCCGGGCCCACCTCAGCCAGGGCAGCCGGGCCAGCCCCAGCAGGGCCCGCACCAGGGCGACCCGCACCGGCAGGGCCCGCCGCCCCCGCCGCCGTACCAGCACCAAGGCCCCCCGCTCCCGCCCGTCTTCCAGCAGCAGTCGTCGGCCCCGCCCGCGCCGCCCCAGTCGCGCGGCACCGCCGAGGACGACTGGATGCTCCCGCCGCCCTCGGCCGGCCAGTCGCCGCTGCCGCAGCACGGCCCGCCCTCCCCGCAGCACGGCCCGCCGCCCTCGGCGTACGCCCCGCCCGCCGGGTGGACGGCCGTCGTCGGCCCCGACCGTGAGTACTTCATGGCGATGATGCAGCGCAGCGGCCCCGAGGCGACGGGGCTCAACCTGCCCGCGTACTCCCCCGAGCAGCGGCTGACGCTCGACGGGAACCAGCTGACCATCGGCCGCCGCCGGCACTCCACCGGCGAGTCCCCGGACATCGACCTGTCCGTCCCGCCGGAGGACCCGGGCGTCTCGCACCAGCACGCGGTCCTGGTCCGCCAGCCGGACGGCACCTGGGCGGTCGTCGACCAGAACTCCACGAACGGCACGACGATCAACGGCGCCGAGGACCCGATCCAGCCCTACGTCCCCGTCCCGCTGTCGGACGGCGACCGGGTGCACGTCGGCGCCTGGACGACGATCACGGTCCGCCGGGGCTGATCAGCCCGGCGGTCGCCGGATCGGCGGGTTCGAGCGGCCATACGTACGGCCCCGCCGGGTCGTCCAGCCAGGCCCACTGCCGGCCGCCGCTGACGGTGACGCCGTACCGCTCACGGCCCGGGCGGCCCTCCAGCTCCCAGAGGGAGAGCGCCTCGTGCGGGTCGAGGCTGCCCTCGGTCAGCGCGAGCAGGAAGCGGAAGAGGTCGTGGTCCTTGACGGCCTTCGGCAGCCCGCCGAGGGGCCGGGCCGCCATGGGCACCCCCTGGGGCGTGCCCCGCAGCGGTACGAAGAAGGCCGGGGTCGGGAGGAAACGCCCCTCCGCGAAGTCCGGGCGGCCCGCCCGCCCGGGCTCCCCCGCGTCCCTCGCCTCCCCGGCGTTCAGGACGATCAGCCCGGTGGCGAGCGGGGCGAGGATCCTGGCCCCGGGGGCGCACTGCGCCAGCCACCCGACGGGGACCGACGGCAGGGCGCAGGTCGCGATGATCCGGTCGAAGGGCGCGCGCTCGGGGCAGCCGCGCACCCCGTCGCCGGTGACGACGGCGGGGCGGTAGCCGGCGGTCGCGAGATGGGTGCGGGCGGACTCCGTGATCTCCGGGTCCAGGTCGATGGTGGTGACGTGGTCCTCGCCGAGCCGGTGGGAGAGCAGCGCCGCGTTGTACCCGCTGCCCGCGCCGATCTCCAGGACCCGGTCGCCGTCCCCGACCCCCAGCTCGTGGAGCATGCGGGCCATCAGGGAGGGCTGGCTGCTGGACGAGATCAGCTCGCCGTCCCGTACGCGTGTGGCGATCGCGCTGTCCGCGTACGCCCCGCGCAGCCAGCGCTCCCGCCGCCGGGGGTCGGGGTCCCCGTACCAGAGCCGGTCGTAGCCGCCGGGCCGGCCGACGAAGTAGTACGGGACGAACAGATGGCGCGGGACCTGCGCGAACGCCCGGTGCCAGGCCGGATCGTCCAGCGCCCCGGACAGCGCGATCTCCCGTACGAGCGCGGCCCGCGCCTCGTCGGCCGCCGCGTCGTCCGGCCGGTACGCGTCCTGCTCCCGGTGTGCGCCCATCCCCCCACTGTCCTGGGTACGCGGCCGGGAGGCGAGCGGGCCGGGTCCGTACGGCGGCCTCACGGCGGCCTCCGCGGCCTCCTCCGCGCCGGGGCCCTAGGTCGCTGGACCGAGGCAGGGAACCCGTCGTGTCTGAGACGATGGTCAGGTGAACGAGATTCCGCGCGGCACGCTTCAGGAGCAGACCTTCTACGAGCAGGTCGGCGGGGAGCAGACCTTCCGGCGCCTGGTCCACCGCTTCTACGAGGGGGTGGCCGGGGACCCCGAGCTGCGGGCCATGTACCCGGAGGAGGACCTCGGTCCCGCCGAGGAGCGCTTCACGCTGTTCCTGATGCAGTACTGGGGCGGCCCCCGCACGTACAGCGACCACCGCGGCCACCCGCGGCTGCGGATGCGGCACGCCCCGTTCGTGGTGAACCAGGCGGCGCACGACGCGTGGCTCGGGCACATGCGGGTGGCGGTCGACGAGCTGGGGCTGTCCGAGGAGCACAGGAAGCAGCTGTGGGACTACCTCACGTACGCGGCGGCGTCGATGGTGAACACCCCGGGCTGAGGCCACCGGCCCCGGGACGGACCCGGGGCGACGGGCAGACCGCCCGCGGCCCCCGGTCCGGCGCTCTCACGCGGGCGTGACCGACAACCCGCCGACTCCCGCCCTGCGTACCGCGATCGAGCCGAAACGCGTCCGCAGCCGCAGCCAGTTGCCGGACGCCAGCAGCGCCACCGTCCGCTCCGGGGCCCCGCCCGCCGGCACCAACGCCCGTACCGGACGCAGGAATCCGAGCGACTGGGCGGCGTGCGCGGCCCGCAGCGGGAGTGGGGTCTCGCCGAGCGTCCTGGACCAGATCTCGTGCCCGATCCGGTCGCGCGCCGCCCTGGTCCGGTCGCCGGGCGCCAACCGCTCGTCCCGCGCCCGGAATTCGCCGACGGCCGCGGACACCGCACCGCGTATCGCGTCCTCCTCCGGCAGCCCGGGGAGCTGCTGCCAGCCGCCGCGCGGCGGCAGCATCCCGGCCCACGGTGGGCCGGTGACGGCGGCGGGGACCCGTGCCGTGCCCGCCGACTCCTCGATGCCTTCGAGGAGTTCACCGGCGGAGACGGTGACGTCCAGCTCGTGCGGGGTGGCGAGCCCGGCCGAACGGACGGCCAGCACGTCGAACGACGCCGGCCTGCCGAACACGGCGAGCGCGCCGCCGCCGGCCTGGATCCTGACCGCCGCGGCGCGGTCGTAGTGGATCAGCCGGCCGAGGAAGGCGGCGAGGTCCGCCGCCTCCCTCGCATCGGCGAAGTCCAGTGTCAGGACAGGCGATGTCATGCCGCGAGAGCATCCTTCTTCTTGTCGCCGCGCCGGGAGCCGGCGCCGTTCGCGCCGTTCCCGCCGTCGTCCAGGTAGTGGAGGAGGAACGACTTCTCCTCGTCCGTGATGCGCCGCGGCCGTCCCGCTTCCAGGTTGTACGGCACGACCACCGTCGAGGCCTTCACGTACACCTCGTCGGCGCCCTCGGCGTCCTTGATCTCGTACGCGATGGTCAGCGACGCGGCGGTGATCGACGTCACCCAGGACTCGATGACCACCGGCGTGTGCCGGTGGACCAGCGGGCGCTTGTAGTCGATCTCGTGCCGGGCGACGACGGACCCGCCCGAGAAGGACGGCGAGCCGTCCCCGGGCGCCAGTCGGAACATGAAGTCGATACGGGCCTCCTCCAAGTACCGGAGGAAGACCACGTTGTTGACGTGCCCGAAGGCGTCCATGTCCGACCAGCGCAGGGGGCAGCTGTAGATGTGCCGGGCCATCTCAGCCTCGCGTCAGCTTCTTGTAGGTGGCACGGGTGGGACGCGCGGCGTCCGCGCCGAGGCGCTCGACCTTGTTCTTCTCGTACGAGTCGAAGTTGCCCTCGAACCAGAACCACTTGGAGTTGCCCTCGTACGCGAGGATGTGCGTCGCGACCCGGTCCAGGAACCACCGGTCGTGGCTGACGACCACGGCCGCGCCGGGGAATTCGAGGAGCGCGTTCTCCAGCGAGGAGAGCGTCTCGACGTCGAGGTCGTTGGTCGGTTCGTCGAGGAGCAGCAGGTTGCCGCCCTGCTTGAGGGTCAGCGCGAGGTTCAGGCGGTTGCGCTCACCACCGGAGAGGACGCCGGCCGGCTTCTGCTGGTCGGGGCCCTTGAAGCCGAACGCGGAGACGTACGCGCGCGAAGGCATCTCGACCTGGCCGACGTTGATGTAGTCCAGCTCGTCGGAGACGACGGCCCACAGCGACTTCTTGGGGTCGATGTTGCCGCGGCCCTGGTCGACGTAACTGATCTTGACGGTCTCGCCGACCTTGATGGAGCCGGAGTCCGGCTGCTCGAAGCCCTGGATCATCTTGAACAGCGTGGTCTTGCCGGCGCCGTTGGGGCCGATCACGCCGACGATGCCCATGCGGGGCAGCGTGAACGAGAGGTCGTCGATCAGGACCTTGTCGCCGAACGCCTTGGTGAGGTTCTGGACCTCGACGACGACGTTGCCCAGGCGCGGGCCCGGCGGGATCTGGATCTCGTCGAAGTCCAGCTTCCGCATCTTGTCCGCCTCGGCGGCCATCTCCTCGTAACGGGCCAGGCGGGCCTTGGACTTGACCTGCCGTCCCTTCGCGTTGGAGCGGACCCACTCCAGCTCTTCCTTGAGCCGCTTGGCGCGCTTGGCGTCCTTCTGGCCCTCGACCTTGAGGCGGGCCTGCTTGCTCTCCAGGTACGTGGAGTAGTTGCCCTCGTAGCCGATGGCGCGGCCGCGGTCGAGCTCCAGGATCCAGCCGGCGACGTTGTCGAGGAAGTACCGGTCGTGGGTCACGGCGACGACGGTGCCGGGGTACTTGGCGAGGTGCTGCTCCAGCCACTGCACGGACTCGGCGTCCAGGTGGTTGGTGGGCTCGTCGAGGAGCAGGAGGTCGGGCGCCTCCAGGAGCAGCTTGCAGAGCGCGACGCGGCGGCGCTCACCACCGGAGAGGTTGGTGACGGGCCAGTCGCCGGGCGGGCAGCCGAGGGCGTCCATGGCCTGTTCGAGCTGGGTGTCCAGGTCCCACGCGTTGGCGTGGTCGAGGTCCTCCTGGAGCTTGCCCATCTCGTCGAGCAGCGCTTCGGAGTAGTCGGTCGCCATCAACTCGGCGACCTCGTTGAAGCGGTGGAGCTTGCCCATGATCTCGGCCGCGCCCTGCTGGACGTTCTCCAGCACCGTCTTGGTCTCGTCGAGCGGCGGCTCCTGGAGGAGCATGCCGACCGTATAGCCCGGCGAGAGGAAGGCGTCGCCGTTGGACGGCTGCTCCAGGCCCGCCATGATCTTCAGCACGGTGGACTTTCCGGCGCCGTTCGGACCCACCACACCGATCTTCGCGCCCGGCAGGAAGCTCAGCGTCACGTCATCGAGGATGACCTTGTCGCCGTGCGCCTTACGCGTCTTGCGCATCGTGTAGATGTACTCAGCCAAGAGAAACCGTCCGGCAATCGAGAAGGGCCAATGTGCGGCTCCGCCGCGTGAGGGCAGATACACCCATCTTGCCTGACGTCCAACCCCGGGGGGAAACCGCCCGCCCACGCCTCGGACGCCTCGGGCGGTGGGAGATCGCGTTCCGGGGTCAGTGGTGTGCGGCGAACATGGCTTCGACCGCCTTGAGCACGAGGTCGGGGCGTTCCGTCGGGATCTCGTGGGAGGTGCCCTGGGCGGTGACGAGGGTGCGGTTGGGTGCCTCGTGGGCGAACGAGGCGGCGGCGTCGCGCCAGCGCTGCGCGTCCTCGGGGGATCCGTCGAACGGGGTCTTCTCCGAGACCATCACCGTCGCGGGCACCGAGTCCGGCCAGGTCACGCGGTGGAACGCCCGGTGCGCCGCGGCGAAGCCCTCCGCGGTGGCGATGAGCTGGCGGTTCTCGGGCTTCTCGGGGTCCTTCTTCGCCGCGTCGACCTCGGGCTGGGTCGCGGCCACGAGTCGGGGGATCTCCTTGTCGGTGAAGAACTGGGGGAGGTTGGCGTCGACCAGGACCGCGCCGGAGAGCAGGTGCGGGTCGCCCTCGGCCAGGTAGTTCGCGATCTCACCGGCCTGGGAGTGGGACACCAGGGTCACGTCATGGGTGACGCCGAGCTGCTCGAGCCCCGCCTTGAGGTCGCTGACGGCGTCCTCGGCCTTCCACGGGCCGGGCACCACGTCGCTCCTGCCGAGCCCGGCGCGGTCGTAGGTGATGACGGTGGCGCCGGTGGCCGCGTGGAGCTCGGGGGCGATGTCCTTCCACTGCGTGGAGTACTCGCCGCCGCCCGAGTCCAGGACGATCGTGGAGGCGCTGCCCCGCGTGACGTAGAAGGCCAGGCGGTGACCGCCGTTGTCGACCATGTACGGCTTCGCCGCGGCCGCCCTGCCCGTCCCCGCCGGGGCGGACGAGGTGACGGCCGACGAGGCCGGACGGGCGGCGCCGGACCCGTTGTCGCCGCACGCCGTGACGGCTCCGGCGGCGAGGGTCAGCAGGGCGAGGGAGGACAGGACACGGTACGTGGTCCGGTGCCTGCGGAGAGTGCGGGACATGAGTGGTCCTTCGGCGTTCGAGGGGTGCTGCTGTGCCTCTCCGATCATTCGGGGACGCGGCCCCGCGAAGAATCCGGCTGGCAGGCCGGTCGGCGGTGCCGCTGAGGCCACTGAGCACCCTGGGGTTAACCCCCGCCCGCCCGACGGAGGGCCCGGAGCGACTCCGGGTACGTGGTCACTCGTAGAAGCGGGCGGCGCTGAGCGCCCTGGCGAAGAACGTCCAGTCACCTTCGGCGGGCAGCTCCTGCTCGCGGTGGGCGTACGAGCCGGGGGCGTCGGCGATCCAGGCGCCCAGGGCGTCCAGGAAGCGGTCGAGGGTGGGGTTCTCCCACTCCTCGCCGTGTCGCGCGTGGTCCTCACGCTCCCGCGCCCCCGCGCCCCGCGCGCTGCGGGGGCGCGGGGGCGCCGGGGTGTTGCTCGTGCGGTGTGGGCTAGTCCGTCGGGGGTGTGGGCTTCCTCTTGCGGAGGAGGAAGATCGCGGCGCCGCCGAGGGCTACCAGGGCGATCGCGATGCCCGCGATCAGGGGGGTGGCGCTCGAACTGCCCGTCTCGGCGAGGTTGTCGGTGAGGCCCGCCGTCGCCGCGCCCTCCGAGTCCGTGCCCAGCTGGGTGGTGATCTGCTCGTCCGGCGGGGGCGCGGTGCCGGTGGTACGGCAGTCCAGGACGCCCTTGAAGGTCTTGGTGAGTCCGTCGGGGCCGTTCACCGCGAACTCGTACGGCTGGTCCTCGACCACCGGCACCGTGACCGTGCGGGACTCACCCGGCGCGACCGCGTGCTCGTCGCCCGCCAGCTCGAAGGTGAACTCGGCGTCCCCCTCGTTGGCGACCGTGACGTCCACACCGCTCCTGGCGCAGTTCTTCGCCGCCGAGATCGCCGGAATGGCGCCGCTCGCGGCCCAGGTGGCGGTGGCCGTCGCCGAGACCGTGGAGTCGCTCGACCCCGCGAGGATCTGCGTCTGGCTCCTGGTCACGCCGGCGAAGGCCCGGCCGACCGGGACGGAGGTCGTGGCCTGCACGGCGAGCGACGCGGTGCCGTCGTCGGCGCCCGCAGGGACGTCGAAGAACAGCTGCGAGCCGTTCGTCGCCGTGGTGACCTCCTTGCCCGCCTTGTCGGTGATCTTCACGCCCGCGGCGCTCGCGACGTCCGCCACGCCGACGTCGACGGGCGGCGTCACCGTGACCCGGTCCGCGTTCGTGCGGACGGTGACCGGTCCGAGCCTCTCGCCCGCCCGCCCCGAGACCGCGGCGGAGTCCAGGGTGAGCGACGCCGCCGGCTCCGGGGTGTCCCGCGCGTTCTTCTCCAGCCAGTCGGCGAGCTTCTCCGCCGCCGGGTCGCTCGCGTCGACATCCGCGCCGTCCGAGAAGCGCCAGATGGCGACCTGGGTGCCCGCGGCCGCGGTCTGGTCGGTGAGCGGCCCCGTCTTCGCGACCGCCGCGAGGTGTGCCAGGTCGTCGACCTGCGGGTACGAGTGCTCCAGGATCCAGCGGATCCGGCCCGCGTCGTCGTTGGCGCCCAGCGAGGTCTGGGCCCAGGGGGTCTCCTGGTACTTCGCCTGCGCCTGGGTCGGGTTGTGGATGTCGATGCAGTACGTCTTGAGCGTGCCGCCGCCCTCGACCGTCATCTCGAACAGCCCGGCGGGCAACTCCTGGTCCTCGCCCGCCGTGTGGAGCACGGCGCCGCCGAACGTCTTGAGCCCGTCGAGCGTGGCGGACGCGCCCCCCAGGTGCTGCGGCACGTCGTCGGCGGCGGCCGTCCCCGCCCCGGCCAGCGTGCCCACCGCGAGGAGCCCGGGGAGCAGCACGGCGGCGGCGAGACGGGCGGCGCCCCGGCGCCACACGGAACGCGCGAACGGCGCCGCCGACGCAGAGGAGACGGCCGGCCCGGGCGCCCCGGAGGAAGCGGACGACGCGCGTGACTCGGATATCGCAGAGACCACAGAATTCCCCTTCGGGCGAGGAGTTTCGCGTGGGACGCGTGGGGGGTTGTGCCTCGCCGACTGACTCAAGTGCCCCGTGAGTACACCGGAATCCTATGGACGGCGGGTGTCGCGGGTGCCCGATCAACCGATCAGGCAACCGTTCCGAATCAGAATCGTTATCGAATGATCGGCGTATCCCTGGAATACGACCGCATACGCCCGCGCGTATCGACAAGTCTTCACAGCGACCTCTCAGGATCGATCCCCTACATCCCGGCCCCCGCCCCCACGCCGACGGGCTCCTCCCGCCCGCCGGGGTCCGCCCCCGGCACGGGCAACTGGCCCTGCACCTGCCGTGCCTGCCCCGCCGACTCCGCCCGGGCCGCCCGCGGCACGGCCTCCTGGCCCTGGGTCGCGACGCCGTGACGCTCCGTCAAAGAGGGAGTCGCCCTGGCCACACGCCTGAAGGCCGACGTCCCGCGGGTCATGTCGTGGCCCACCGCCAGCGCGTCGATGTCCACGAACGTCCGCCGCTGGCCTTCCCGTTCCTCCTCGCGCACCCTCAGCCGCCCGTGCACCACGAGGGGCTCGCCGACCGACACCGAGGCGGCGAGATTCGCCCCGAGCGTCCGCCACGCGCACACCGTGTAGAAGCTCGTGGGCCCGTCCGCCCAGGTCTCCTTCTGCCGGTCCCAGCGGCGCGCGCTCACCGCGAATCGGAACCGCGCCACTCCCCCGGTCGCCGACTCCCTGAATTCCACACCGGTCGCGACATTGCCCACCACGGTCACCACTGTGTCGTTCATAACCGCCCACTTCCGTCCGACTGCATTGCGTGATGCCACTGCACCCATGCTGAGCCGAACGGAAAGAATCCGCTGACGCCTGTGGATTACCAGCCAGTTGTGGAAAAGTCGCTCACCCGGACGCGGCAACACGCCGCCGTGGCAGCACTCCGACGCGCAACACGCCGACGCGGCACCACCCCCGACGCGGCAACACGCCGACTCACCGCGCCAACGGCACCACCCCCGACACCGTGACGTACTGCTCCCGCACCTCCCGGTACCGCATCAGCTCCGCCGACACCGGGTCCAGCACCCTCGCCCGCCCGCACCCGGCCGCCGCCTCCCGCAGCCGCCGCTCCGCGTCCTGCCCGTACCGCCGCGCCGGCCCCCGCGCCGCCGCCCCGCAGGCCCACTCCACGAACGGCCCGCCGACGATCCCCGCGAGCATCACCAGCACCGGCGGCAGCAGCCCCGGTTCCAGGAGCCCGACGATCTGGCCCAGCAGCCAGAGCGCGCCGAAGATCTGGAGCAGCGTCATCGAGGCCTGGGCCAGGACCGCCGCCGGCCACCAGGCGGGGCGCGGCGGGCGGCCCGCCGGCGCCCCCACCGTCACCGCCAGCTCGTCCAGCGCCTCGGGCAGGCCCTCCGCGCCCCGTACGGCCGCCTCGCGCACCGCGTGCGCCCAGGGCGCGGGCAGACCGGCGGACGCCTCCTCCGACACCGTACGGACGGCCTGCTCGACCCGCTGGCGGGCCGTCAGCTCCTCCTCCACCAGCACCTCGGACGACGTGACCTCGCCGCCGGGCGTCCGCTTCCGCTCGTACCAGCGGTAGAGGCGCAGCCACGGCGTGCCGCAGGCCCGTCCCGCGTTCCTGCGCCACTCGCGCTCGGCCGCCTCCCCGGCGGCCACCGCGCCGACGGCCCACGCCAGCCGGTCCGCGAACTGCTCGCGCGAGCGTTCGCCGAGACCGGGGTGCCCGTCGGCGACGTAGGCGGAGCGCATCCGTACGGAGGCGGCGTCGACGTCGGCGGACAGGCGGCGCGCGGCGGCGTTCCGCTCCTGGACGAACCGGCCGAGCAACTCGCGCAGTTCGCCCACGCCCTGTCCGGTGAGCGCGGAGAGCGCGAGGACGGTGGCGCCCGGCTCGCCGTGTTCGCCCAGGGCCATGCCGTCCTCGTCCAGCAGCCTGCGCAGGTCGTCCAGGACCTGGTGGGAGGCGTCCCCGGGCAGCCGGTCGACCTGGTTGAGCACGACGAACGTGACCTCGGCGTGCCCGGCGAGCGGCCGCAGGTAGCGCTCGTGGAGCGCGGCGTCCGCGTACTTCTCGGGATCTACCACCCAGATCACGGCGTCCACGAGCCCCAGCACCCGGTCGACCTGGTCGCGGTGGCGGGTGACGGCCGAGTCGTGGTCGGGGAGGTCGACCAGGACGAGCCCGTGCAGTTCCTCGTCGCCGTCCCCGCCCGCCAGCGGCCTGCGGCGCAACCTTCCCGGGATGGCGAGCCGGTCGAGCAGCCCCGCCGCGCCGTCCGACCACGTGCAGGCGATCGGGGCGGAGGTGGTGGGGCGGCGCAGCCCGGTCTCCGAGATGGGCACCTCGGCGAGGGCGTTGAACAGCGTCGACTTGCCGCTGCCGGTCGCTCCCGCGATGGCGACGACGGTGTGGCGCGAGGACAGCCGCTGCCGGGCCGACGCCTCGTCGAGGACCCGGCCCGCCTCGGCGAGGATGGACCCTTCGAGCCGGGTACGGGACAGGCCGACCAGCTCGCCCAGCGCGTCCAGCCGGACCCGCAGGGCGCCGCCGTAGGGCCCGCCGATGGGGGTGTGGGACTCGCCCGCCCCGAGCGCGCCGGAGCCGCCGTGAGGCCCGTCAGGGCCGCCGGGACGGCCGGTCCCGTCGAGCGCGTCGAACCCGCCCGGGCCGCGCGACCCGTCCGTCACCCCGCCCGGCCCGTCGAAACCATCCAGCCCGTCCAACCCGTCCGGTCCGTCCAGGCCGTCCAGTCCGTCGAGCCCGTTGAGCCCGTCCAGCCCGTCCGGTCCGGACCGCCCGCCCGCCCGGCGCCTGGCGCCGCGCTCCCCGGCCCGGCGGGCGATCAGCCCGTCGTCCCAGCGCCCGGCGCCCTTCCCCGTGCCGTCCGGCCGGCCGGGCCCGCGCCCGCCCTCGGCGTCGGCGCCCTCCGTCACGTCCGCGGCGTTCACCTCAGTCACGTCGGTCACCTTTCCTCCTGCTTTCCTTCTGGAGTACGGACAGCGCGGCGATCAGTTCCGCCTGGGGCTCCGGGGTCACCTCAAGGGCATCGAGGGGCGCGAGCCGCCGGTCGCGCTCCCCGTGCAGGACACGGTCGATGTACGTCGTCACCAGCTCGGCGCCCCGGTCGCGCAACCGCAGCGCGCCCTGCGCCCCGACGCTCTCCGCGAGGCGCTCCCCCGCGACCCGGGCCCGCCGTCCTCCTAGGAGGGCGGCCGCGAGGAGGGCGGCGACGGCCTCGGGTTCGGGCGCGGCGCTGCGTTCCAGCTGCCGTACCTCGTCCTCGGCCAGTTCCTCCAGGACGCGGCGCCAGCGCCGTACCGCCATCCCGATCCGCTCCGTCGCCTCGCCGTCCGCGCCGGACACGTCGACGGCCCCGGCGGCCGGCTCGCGCCGCCAGGCCTCCTCGACGCGTTCGTCGGCGGCGGCGACGGCGCACTGGAGGAGCGCGCCGAGGCTCTCCACGAGCGAGTCGAGCAGTTCCCGCGACGAACTGTCCCTCGGATAGCCCCGCCAGCGGGTCCGCGCGTCCCCGGCGAGGACGGCGCCGCGCTGGAGCTGACGGCGTACCCGCTCGCCTTCCGCGGTGTACGCGTCCTCCACCGCGGCCATCAGCCGTACGGACGCGGCGTACTGCGCGGCGACCGCGCCCGCCAGCTCCGGCATCCGTACGTCCAGCGAGTCGATGACCCCCGACGCCGTCCGGACGACGGCCTGCTGACGGGCCGCCGGATCCTGCACCCGGTGCGCGAGCCAGGCGAGCAGCGGGGCGACGGCCGTGGTGGGGAGCAGTCCGCTGCCCCCGCCCGCCGACTCGGGCAGCTCGGGAATCGTGAAGCGGGGTACGTCCCCGAGGCCGGCCCTGGTCAGGAGGGCGCCGTACTGCCGCGACACCTCCTCCACCAACTGGTGGGGGACGCGGTCGAGGACGGTGACGAGCGAGGCGTCGTACTCCTTGGCCGTACGCAGCAGGTGCCACGGCACGGCGTCGGCGTAGCGGCTGGCGGTGGTCACCATGACCCAGACGTCGGCCGCGCAGATCAACTCGGCGGCCAGCACCCGGTTCTCCACCACGAGCGAGTCGATGTCGGGGGCGTCGAGGAGCGCGAGGCCGCGGGGGAGGCTGGCGGCGGTGTCGATGCGCAGCGAGTCGGTGCCGACGCGGTCGCGGCCGTGGGGCCTGCCGGTGAGACCGGTACGGCCGGCCGGCCGCGGGTGCCTACCGGTGGCCCCGAAGGCACGAACACTCCCCGTACCGACGCCCGACCCGCCCCCCTGCCCGGCTTGCCCGGCCTCGCGACCGACCGACGTGCCGTCCCTCCGCCGGTCCTCGCCCGCCGCCTCCCCCTCGTCGCCGTCCTCCTCCTGGGGCAGCCAGATCCGGGTGAGGTGCGGCAGGATCCGCATGCCCGCGAACCAGTGGTGGTCGTCGGGGTGGCACACCAGGACGGGCGTCCGCGTGGTCGGGCGCAGTACCCCCGCCTCGCTGACGCGCCGCCCCACAAGGGAGTTGACGAGGGTGGACTTGCCCGCGCCGGTGGACCCGCCGACGACGGCGAGCACCGGCGCGTCGGGTTCCCTGAGCCGGGGCAGGAGATAGTCGTCGAGCTGCGCGAGCAGCTCGGCCCGGGTCTGCCGGGCCCGCGGCGCCCCGGGAAGAGGCAGTGGAAGACGCACCGCCGCGACACGGTCGCGCAGCGCGGAGAGTGCGTCGATCAGCTGGGGGCGTACATCCAAGGTCACCACATGCGAAGAATGCCCGGTTTTAGCGGCTTTTTGAAGCGTATGGACATCTCTGCGCGCCGGTCAGACACTCGGGACAGACGGGATGAGTGGGACACAGGCATAACGAGTGCACAACACCCGTGGCGCGAGAGCGAAAAAGCGGTGCGGGATTCGCACCTGCCTGCGATTATCGGTTCGCTTCACTGAACCTCCACATCGTGCCACGCACGTGAAGCAACCGGGTCAGGGGGATGGGAGCCCTATCCTTGTCCCGGCAAGGTCGCGGAACCGCCCACCGGGGGGCTCCGGGACCGCCCGAGGCCGCTCGTCCGGCCCCCGTAGCTCAGTGGATAGAGCAGGTGCCTTCTAAGCACTTGGCCGCAGGTTCGAGTCCTGCCGGGGGCACGTTTCTACGCGCGAAGCGCGGCTCTCCCCGAGGGAGAGCCTTTCCGCAGGTCAGAGCAACCGTAGCGGGCGCCGCGTAAGGCCCGGATCAGGGCGGGTCGGGGACGGGTCAGAGGCGGATCCTGCTGTCGGCTATCCGGTTGAGTTCCACGATGTCCCACCAGAACGGCTCGATCTCGGTGATCTTTCCGTCCTCGATCCGGAACAGCTCGGCCAACAGCATCGACCAGCGGTCGCCCGCGCCGTCGAGGCCGGTCGGCTCGACCAGGGCGATCACGCGGTGGGGGCCGTCCGCGACGAGTTCGTGCGTGGTCACCCCGTCGGCGCCGAGGGCGGCGAAGATGCGCTCGCGGGCGGCGTTGGCGTCGAGACCCGTCCACGAGCCGGGTACCGGATGGCCGTCGGGGAGCGTCAGCCGGTAGTCCGCCGCGCGGACCTCGAAGAGGGCTTCGAGATCGTTGGCTGCGGCGAGTTCGTAGGCCCGCCGGACGATCGCCTTGTTGGCCTCCTCGACGGACCGGGGCGCGACGCCGGCGGGGGCCGTCCCCTTCGGTACGGCGTCCCGCGGCGTGCCGGTGTCGGTGCCGGTCCTGGTGCCGCTGTCGGTGTCAGTGCCGGTCGCGGTCCCGCCGTCGCTCCCGCCGTCCGCCCCGGTGGCCGTCTTGCGTGCGCCGAGGGCCTCGATGAGCCTCGTGGCGACGGCGGCGCCCGACGCCGGGTTCTGGCCGGTGATCAGGTTGCCGTCGACCACGACGTGCGACCGCCAGGCCGGGCCGCCGGTGACCTCGGCGCCACCCGCGCGCAGCCGCGACTCCAGGAGCCACGGCGCGTTGGCGTCGAGACCCGTGACGTGCTCCTCCTCGTCGGTGAACGAGGTCATCCTGCGGCCTGTGAAGATCCACTTGCCGTCCGCGTCGCCCGCGGAGAGAAAGGAGGCCTGGCCGTGGCAGAGGGCGGCCACCGTCTTGGCGCCGTCCGGCAGCATCGCGGCAAGGATGCGGCCCGCGTCGGCGTTCACGGCCAGGTCCTGCATCGGTCCGTGACCGCCCGGGACGAGGACCGCGTCGTACTCCGCCGGGTCGATGTCCTCCAGGCGCGACGGATGGCCGAGGAACCCGCTCACCCGGTCGAGGTAGGAGCGGAAGCGCGCGGCCGCGTCCGCGTCTCCGTTGTTGGACTCGGCCGACAGGCTCAGCTCGTCGACGACGGGCACCACGCCGCCCGGGGTGGCCAGGGTGAGCTCGACGCCCGCCTCGGTCAGCAGCTCGTGCGGGACGGCGAACTCCTCGCCCCAGAAGCCGGTCGGGCGCTGGGCGCCGTCGTTCTGGCTCCAGACACGGGCGCCGGTGAGCATGATGAGCACTTTGGACATGGTTTCTCCTCGGTCGGAACTGGGTCCGGACTCGGTCGGGACACGACGGGTGGACGCCGTGTTGCGCGTCCACCCATCACAACCGGGAACGAGGGGTCAGGAATGCGGTCCGGTCGGCCCTGCGTTACCTAGGACTGGCAGTACTCATTACGACGGGCATCGACGGGCATCGACGGGCAGAGGAGCCGGAGGCGCGATGGACACCAGGAACAGCAGCGCCACGACGGACACGGCGGGCACCACGGGCACGACGGACGCCAGGGAAGACTTCGGCCGATTCCTCCGCGCCGCCCGCGCCCGCACGTCCCCCGCCACGGGCACAGGTGCGGGTACGGGTACGGGTACCAGCACCGGCACCGACCCCCGGCAACGCCGCGTCAAGGGCCTGCGCCGCGAGGAGGTCGCCCAGCTCGCCGGCGTCAGCTTCGACTACTACGCCCGGCTCGAACAGGGCCGCATCGGCCAGGTCTCCGACGCCGTCCTGACGGGCGTCGCGAACGCCCTCGCGCTCGACGAGGCGGAGCGCCGCTACCTCCGCGATCTGATGGAGGGGCCGCGCCGCCCCTCCCCCGCGTCCCGCCCGGGCACCCCGCCGCCCCGCGGCGAACGGGTGCGGCCGACGGTCCGGCGCCTCGTGGACTCCTTCGCCGACGTGCCCGTGATGGTGACCGGCCGCGGCATGGACGTCCTCGCGGCGAACGCGCTGGCCGCCGCGATCTTCTTCGACCCCGCCTCCGTACCGGCCGCCGAGCGGAACCTCGCCGTGTGGGTTTTCCTCGCCCCGGAGGCCAGGGAGCGGTACGTCGAGTGGGAGCGGATCGCCCAGGGCATGGCCGACGGCCTGCGCATGCAGGCGGCGGGCCGGCCCGGCGACGCGCGGGTGGCCGAGGTGATCGCGACCCTGCGCGAGCGCAGCGCGGACTTCCGCCGGATGTGGGCGAAGCAGGGCGCGTTCGAGTGCACCTTCGCCAGCACGGCGATACGCCACCCCGCCGTCGGCGAGTTCCGGCTCGACTGCGAGGCCTTCCCCGTACCCGGCGACCCGGTCCAGAGGATGAACGTCCACAGCACCCCGGCCGGATCGCCCGCCGCGGCCAAACTGGCCGAGCTGAAGGGCCTGCTCGTCCGGTCCTGACCTCGGCTTGATCCCGGCCTGACCCCGGCGGCCCGACCCGGCCTGACCGGCGCCGGACGTGTCGGCTCCGCGAGGAAGATGAAGATCTTCCGGAACGCGATCATCGTTCCTATGCTCTGGCCATGACTTCACAGAGGGACCAACAGCGGCGCGCACTCGCCGAGTTGCGCGAGCTGGTCGGTCTGCCGCTGGACACCGGACAGATCTTCCGGAGAGCCGACGAGGTGCTGCGCGGGGCCCTCGGGTACGACGGGGTGTGCTGGCACGGCACCGACCCCGCGACCGGCCTGGTCACCTCGGTGCTCACCGACGACCTCCAGCTGGAGGACTTCCGGCAGGCCGTGGAGCTGGAGATCTGGACCGAGGACGTGTCCCAGTTCGCGGATCTGAGGCGCAGCAGCCGCGACGCCGAGTCCCTCAGCCGGGCCACGCGCGGACGCCCCGGTACGAGCCGGCGCTTCCGCGAGCAGATAGCCCCGGCCGGGTTCGGGGACGAACTGCGGGCCCTGTTCGACTCCGCGGGCGCCTCCTGGGGCTGCGCCGCGTTCATGCGGGCCCCGGAGCGGGGCGCCTTCCGGCCCGGCGAGGTGGCGCTCGCCGAGCGCGCCGCCCGCGTCCTCGGGGTGGCCCTGCGGAGCAGCCAGCTGCGCGCCGCGGGCACATCGGAGGGCGGCCACCCGCCGGCGGTGCTGCTCCTGGACTCCCGCAACCGGGTCGTCCGCGCCGACGACCGGGCCGAGGCGCTGCTCCGGGAGATCGCGGACGACGCGGTGGGGGTGTTCCAGGTACCGACCTCGCTGCTGATGGCCGTGGAACAGGCCAGGTCGGCGCAGGCCGCCGCGCGGGTGGCGCCGCGACTGCGGGTCCGTACCCACACGGGGGCGTGGCTCGTGCTCAGCACGTCGATCATGGGCAGCGGCGCCGACCACCTGGCGGCCGTGGTGATCACCCCGGCGACCGCGGCGGACGTCATGCCGGTCGTCTTCGCCACGTACGGCCTGACCGTCCGCGAGCGCGAGGTGGCCCTGCACGTGCTGCGGGGCAGCGACACCCGGGAGATCGCCCGGGTCCTGTCGCTGACACCGCTGACCGTGCAGGACCACCTCAAGTCGGTGTTCACCAAGGCGGGCGTCCGCAGCCGCCGCGACTTCGTGGCGCACCTCATCGCCTCACAGGTACCGGAGATCTGGGACTGACCCCGCGCCCGGGTCGCGAGCGGCCACCTGTCCGCCCACGCCTCAGGCGGGGAACAGCAGTTGGGTCCGAGGGATCGAGGCGGCGGGCCGCCTCCATGAGGCGGTCGTGCTCGTCCCGGCGCATCGGGAGCCGGAACGCGTTCGCCGTGTTGACGAGGTAGACGAGGTAGACGAGGTAGACGGACTGTTCATGAGCCGCCCCCGTTGCCCCGTTGCCCGGCCTTGCCGACCCGTGCCACAGGGCGCCCCGGACCGTGTCCCGGGCGCCCTGGAAGTGCGTCAGCCGATACGGGCCACTCCCGCGTACAGGCCGCAGTCCTCGTCCTCGGGGGCCTCGGTGTCCTTGAACCACTTCGTGGCCGTCACCACGCCGGGGGCCACCAGGTCGAGGCCGTCGAAGAAGCGGGTCACGCCGTCGCGGGTACGGAAGCCGAGGGTGATGCCGCCCTTCGCGTACTCCGCCGTCACACGCGCCGACAGCTCCGGGAAGAGGTCGGAGGCGGCGTGCGACAGCACCAGGTAGCTGCCGGCGGGGAGGGCGCCCACGAGCGTGTCCGTGATGCCGTACGGGTCCTGGTCCTCGGGGATGAAGTGCAGGAGCGCGATGAGCGACAGGGCGATGGGGCGGCTGAAGTCCAAGAGCGTACGCGCGTGTTCGAGGATCACCTCGGGCTCGCGGACGTCCGCCTGGATGTAGTCGGTGACGCCCTCCGGCGAGCTGATGAGCAGGGCCTCCGCGTGCCGCAGCACGATGGGGTCGTTGTCCGTGTAGACGATCCGCGCCTTGGGATTGATCCCCTGGACGATCTGGTGCAGGTTCGGCTCGGTCGGGATCCCCGTACCGATGTCGAGGAACTGGTCGACGCCGCTGCGCGCCAGCCAGGCGGCGGCGCGCTGCATGAACGCGCGGTTCTGCCGGGCGGCGGCCTTCGCCTCCGCGGGGAGCTTCTCGCCCACTTCCTGGTCGACCTGGTAGTTGTCCTTGCCGCCGAGGAGGAAGTCGTAGACACGCGCCGGATGCGGCTTGCTGGTGTCGACCTGAGGCTTGGGCGTGCTCGCCGTCATGAGGCGCTCCTATGCGGACGTGATCGAGGACCGTGATCGTGAATGTGGTCGTGGACAAACACATGATCGTGGAGAAGGTGACGTGTACCTGTACCCCGAGCGATCGTAGCCGCGGCGCCGGAGCGCGTGCGGGCAGGTCCGGTACGTACCGGACCCGGCGCGCACCAGGTCGCGCACGTACAGCGCCGTACGTATCGGCCCGTACGTACCGGCTCGTACGTACAGGCCCCACGTGTACGGAACGCTTGTCGGCCCGCTTTCTCTCCCGCCCGCCCCGATTTCCCGTCCGGCTAGACTCGACGCCCCGGGGGCTTGACCAGGAGCGACGCCCCAGTACCACTGGAGCGTCTGTTCATGGCCATGCGTCGCGTGCTGGGGAAGCGCATCGTGGAGATCGGCGAAGGCGCCTTCGACGATCTTCTCGCCCGCCACGAGGGCGTGGTCCTGGACGTCGGTACGGGCGACGGGAAGCACCCGTTCCACTTGGCCCGGCAGCGGCCCGACCAGCTGGTCATCGGCCTGGACGCCGCCAAGGACAACCTCCGCAAGACCGCGGCGAAGGCGGCCGCGAACCCCGCCAAGGGCGGGCTGGCCAACCTGCTCTACCTGTGGTCGCCCGCCGAGCAGCTGCCCGCCGGGCTGCGGGGCGTCACCGAGCTGCACATGCTGATGCCCTGGGGCAGCCTGCTGCGCGGGATGCTCGGTTCCGACCCGTCGATGCTGCGGGGGCTGGCGGCGGTCTGCGAGCCGGACGCGCGCTTCCTGACCACGCTGAACCTGCACGCGTGGCGCCCGCCCGTACCCGAGGTGGGCGACCACCCGGAGCCGACCCCCGAGTCCGCGGTCAAGGAGCTCGGCCCGCTGCTGGCGGCGGCCGGGTGGCGGCTGGACGAGGCGAAGTACCTGGACGCCGAGGAGATCGCCGCGCTCTCGACGTCGTGGACGCGGCGGCTGAACTCGACACGGGCGCAGCTCGACGTCCTCGCCCTGACCGGTGTCGTCAATCCGACACGGGAGCCTGACCCTGCCGCTGAGCCCGAGGATGGGCACGGGGACGGGGCTGCCGCGCCCGCGCCGGGGGTCTGAGCGGCAGCCCACCCGGTCGGTCGGGGGCCGGGCTCAGCCTTTTGTCGCCCGCGAGTCCGGCCGGTCGGGCCCGGCGGGCTGCCGCGCCTTCGCCGCCTCCAGTACGAAGTCGTACGCCCGCTTCCTCGACCACGTCGGCAGCGTCGCCAGTGCCAGCGCCAGCGTCTTCGAAGAGACCGATTGCGCCGCCAACGCTCCGACCAGGGCGGACAGGTCCACGTCCGAGTCCTCGGCCCCCTCGGGGACCTCCTCCGCCGGGTCCACGCAGCACAGCACGTCCCCGCCGCCGGTGACCCGCGCCGCGGCCTCCGCCACCGGGCCCCACCAGGGGCGTTCCGCCGCCGCGGCCGTCGCGGCGGTCACCGCGGCGGTACGCGCGCCCAGCGTCCGCCCCGCCTCGTCGAGGATCTTCGGCAGTTCGGCGGCCGGGGCCCGGAACACCACCCGCGACAGCCGGTGCGCGCCGAGCAGCTTGCCGATCTGCCGCCTGCGCTCGTGGGGGGCGAGGAGAACCGGCACCGGGTGCGGCGACAGCGCCGCCACCGCCAACTCCGCCGGGAGACCGATGACTTCGACCGCCGGGCGATCCCGCGCGGCAAGCAGTTTGCCGACCGGCGCGCTCCTGGTGTCCTCGGTCGACACGGCCAGGACCCGCCCGCCCGCCGCGACGGACGGCAGGACCGAGTCCCAGGGGTCCGCGTCCGCCCCCAGTGCGGTGATGACCTGGCCGGCCCCCGCGTCCTCCGCGATCACCGTGTCCGCCGCCGCGATCTCCGCCGCGAGGCGGTCGTCCCGCTCGTCGCCCGCGCGGTAGAGGACCAGCCGGCCGTCGGCGGCCTCGGTATCCCGCGCGACGACGATCGTGATCTCGGCGTCCGGGTCCGTGAGCGCGTGCAGCAGCTCGCGGGGCAGGTCGGCGGAGGCCCGGTCGGCGTCGGTGGCCAGGGTGTTCGGCAGGCGCTCGGAGCTGAGCCGTACCACCGCGCCCGAACCGGGCCGCCAGGCGGAATTGGCCAGCGCCCGGACGGTGAAGCGGTGATCGCCGACGCTCAGGGTGATCCGCAGCGGGCCGGCCAGGCGCGCGGGCGCCGGCCCCTCGATCGTGGCGCCGACGCCGATCACGCAGGTCGCGCGGCCGGTGATGTCGGAGCTGGTGGTGAATTCGAGGGTCTTGGTGTGGGTGGCGCGGATGTCCCGGTGCCCCCGGCACCGCAACCGCATCAGCTCGGCCGACATCACGCACCCGCTTCCCTGCTGTTGTCCGTGCCTCGTACGTGCCGTTGTGGGTGTGCGCCGTCGTCCGCGCTGTTGTCCGCGCTGCTGTCCGCGCCGCACACGGGCGATCATCGCAGCAGGAGGGGCGAGTGGCGAATTGCGCCGTTCCGCCCCGGCATAGAGTGCCTACGTGCCGTCGTACAGCATTGGCCAGGCAGCGGGACTGCTCGGCGTGAGTTCGGAGACCGTCCGTCGCTGGGCCGACGGGGGTCAGTTGCGCATGGAGCGGGACGGCACCGGGAACCGCGTGATCGACGGGGTCAGCCTCGCCGGTTTCGCGAAGGACCGGGCCGTGGGGCTGCACCCGGTGCCCGGTGAGGTGTCCACGTCCGTACGCAACTCCTTCGCCGGGATCGTGACCGGGGTGGTGCTGGACGACGTCGTGGCCCAGGTGGAGGTCCAGTCGGGGCCGCACCGGCTGGTGTCGCTGGTGACCCGCGAGGCCGTCGAGGAGCTGGGGATCGAGGTCGGGGTGACCGTCACGGCCCGGGTGAAGTCGACCAACGTGCACGTCGACCGGCCGTAGGCGCCCTCCGTGCGGGAGCGGCGCCACCGCCGGGGAGTGGCCACCCCTCACCCAGGCGCGGCGCCCCTACCCCTCCCCGCCCGCCCAGCCCTGCCGGCGCAGCACCTCCGCCACGTCCGGGGCCCGGTAGTGCTCCCCCTTGAGCACCTTCCCGTCGGCGCGCAGGACCGGCCGCCCGTCCGGCCCCAGCTTGGTCATGTTGGCCCGGTGGATCTCGGCGATCACCGCGTCGAGGTCGATCCCGTGGACCAGGGCGGTGCCGTACGCGATGTAGACGACGTCCGCGAGCTCGTGGGCGAGATGGTCCAGGGCCCCCTCCCGAGAGGCCTCCGCGACCTCGCCGACCTCCTCGTCCAGCAACTCCTGCCGGTGTGCGGCGAGTTGTGCGGGGACCTCGGCCGGGGTCGTACGGGCGTCGAGGCCGAAGGCCTGGTGGAATTCACGGACCAGGGCGGCGGGGGAAGGAAGCACGGCTGGATGATATCCGGCGCTCCGGGCCGCCCCGGGAGTATGTTTAGTCGCGGAACTTAGTAGGCGTACGGCAGCCGGACAGCTGAGAAGAAGGAGCACCGTGGACCAGAACCTGTGGACCGATGTGGACCGGTACTTCGGTGATCGTCTGGTGGGCAGCGACCCCGCCCTCGACCAGGCACTCGCGGACAGTACGGCCGCCGGGCTGCCGGCCATCCATGTCGCGCCCGTCCAGGGCAAGTTGCTGCACCTGCTGGCCCGCGTGCACGGCGCGCGGACGGTGCTGGAGATCGGCACACTCGGCGGGTACAGCACGATCTGGCTCGCCCGCGCCCTGCCCGCCGGCGGCAAGCTGATCACCCTGGAGGCCGACCCGGCCCACGCCGACGTGGCCCGCGCGAACATCGAGCGCGCGGGGCTGGCCGGCACGGTCGAGGTGATCACCGGTCCGGCGCTGGAGACGCTGCCCCGGCTGGCGGAGGCCGGACACGGGCCGTTCGACCTGATCTTCATCGACGCCGACAAGCCCAGCAATCCGGAGTACCTGACCTGGGCCCTGGCGCTGTCCCGGCCCGGCAGCGTCATCATCACGGACAACGTCGTGCGCGCCGGCGAGGTGATCGACCCGGAGAGCCCCGATCCCAAGGTCCAGGGGGTACGGCGCTTCACCGAACTCGTCGCGTCCGAGCCCCGGTTGAGCGCGACCGCGATCCAGACGGTGGGAAGCAAGGGGTACGACGGGTTCGCCCTGGCCCTCGTCACGGCGGCCGCCCCCGACGCCCCCGACACCGCAGCCGACCCCGCCCCCCACACGCCCCCTCCCCGCGAGTCGTTGCGCGAGACCCTGCGCGCACTCGACGTGTTCGCGGGCGAACTCCCCTCCTTCGAGCCGCACACGGCCCCCTCGGACCCCGAACCGCTCTTCGTGGACTGGCTGTTCGAGGCCGTGGACGTGGGCGTGCGCGAACCGCACGCGATGACGCTCTCGACCGTCGACCCCGAAGGGAACCCGGACGCCCGGGTGTTGATCCTCAAGAACGTGGACGCGGACGGCTGGCAGTTCGCCGTGCACGCCGCCAGCCCCAAGGGCCGGGACCTCGCCGCCCACGGCAGGGCCGCGCTCACCTTCTACTGGCCCCAACTGGCCCGGCAGGTACGGGTACGCGGCCCGGTGACCGCCGAGCCGGCCGAGCGCAGTGCCGCCGACTTCCTCGCCCGCTCCCCCGAGGCCAGGGCGGAGGCACTGCTCGGCTTCCAGAGCCGCCCGTTGACGGATCTCGCGGCCCGCGACGCGGCGACGGCCGCGTCCCTGGAACGCGTCGAGCGGGAACCGGGACTGGTGACGCCGGAGTGGACGCTGTACTCCCTGCGCGCCGAACAGGTCGAGTTCTGGCAGGGCGACCAACAACGCAACCACACCCGCCTCCAGTACGCCCGACAGGGCAAGGTCTGGGCAAAGCAACTCCTGTGGCCATGAGCCTGCGGCCGTCCGCGGCCGTGAAGTCGGCGGCCGCGCGACGGCGGCCGTCAGCCGGCGGCCTTGGGACAGCGCCGCAGGACCGCCCCCTCAGCCCAGCTCCAGGCTCGTGACGGCGTACAGGCCGGTGAGGTCCACGGCCGGGGTGGGGCCGGTGTACATCCGTGCCGCCTCGAACGACGGTCGCAGCCCCAGTCGTTCCATCAGCTCGACGGATCGCGTGTTGACGTCGGGGACGTCGATCGCCACCGGCGACCCCGGGGAGGCCGCCGCCAAGCCGCTCACCAGCGCCGCGGCGACCTCCTGCGACGCCGCGTAGAGGGGGCCGACGCGGGAGGCGCCCCGGGAGGCGCGCAGGACGCCGAAGCCGTCCAGCCGGCCGTCCCGGACCGCGACCAGCGCGGTCCGGTCGGGCAGCCCCACCCAGGAGGCGAGGAAGCCGGGCCGGGGTGCCGGGAAGAACCGCCGGTCGTACGCGGCGAGTTGGGCGATCGGTACGGTACGGGCGTCCCGCAGCGTGACGTCGTCACGCTGCGGGACGCCCCCGCTCGACGGCACCCCCTCGTACCGGATGTTGTTCCAGGCCCGGCGGAACCCGGACGCACGGTAGTTGTCCTGCTGGTCGATCACCCCGTCGAGCCCGACGTTCCGCCCGGCCAGGCGCGCCGTGCCCGCGCGCCACAGCTGGATCCCGTACCCCTGGCCTCGTACGGAGGGGCGGGCGATGTAGAACCCGACGAAGCCGAAGTCCGTCCCGTACCGCACGGCGGAGATCGAGGCCACGGGCTCGCCGTCCAGCCGGCCGAAGAGGAAGCCCTCCGGGTCCACGGGGAAGAACGCCTGCCCGTCGGAGTCCCCCGGATTCCAGCCCTCGTCGGCCGCCCACGCGCCGAGCGTCCTGATGTCGTCGGCGCTCGCGCCCGCGATCTCGAACCGTCCCACTCCATGCCTCCAGCCGCGTTTCGCCCCAATCATCCCGAAGTACAGCAGCTCCCGGCGGGCGCGGGGAAATCCCCGGGCGCACCGGGGGCGGCCGCCGGGGGATCCTGGGGGCATGCATCTGCCACCGGGTCACGAGCACACCGAGTTGATCGAGGTCGTCCGGCTCAGCGGCGCGCCGATGCCCGACAGCCTGACCGGCGACGGTCTGGAGGTCTGGGCGGCGGACGAGGTCCGGCAGGCCCTGGCGCTGATCGCCGGCCTGCCGGACCGGGACATGCACCGCTGCTTCTTCCCCGGCTGGGGAATCAGGGCGCACGGCGCGGACGGCCCGCTCTTCGAGATCGCCTTCTGTTTCCAGTGCCACAACCTCCGGATGTGGGGACCCGCCGTGCCCGAGGAGCACCGGCGCCTCGTCGGCTTCGACGCGGACAGCCCGCCCGCCCAGGAGCTGCTGCGGCTGTTCCGCGCCTGCGACCGCACCCCTCAGGACGCGACGCCCCAGGACGCGACGCCGCAGGACGTCACGCCACAGGACCCCACATCGAAGGACCCGCCGGGGCGCCCTAGGACGCGTACACGCTGAAGCCCGACAGCTGTCCGGCCGGCCAGCCCGTGTTCCCGGTGAACTGGAGCCGTACGTAACGGGCGTTGGCGGCCGTCGCGAGGGTCACCGTGGTGGTGTTCCCCGACGCGGGGTCGAAGGTGCGGCCCGCGGCGGCCGAAAGGGTGCTGAAGTCCGAGCCGTTGGTGGATCCCAGTACGGCCACGGTCTGCGTACGGCTCCCCCAGGCCGGGTTCGGCGGCAGCGAGAGCACCACACGCTTGACGGCCGACGCCGCCCCCAGGTCGACCTGGATCCATTGCGGGAAGGCGTTGTTGGCGCTCTCCCAGTAGCTCGAACCGTTCCCGTCGACCGCGTTGCCCGCGCCGTAGTTCTGCGTGACGCTGCTGGCCGTGGCGGGCCGGTTCAGCGCGAGGTCACCGGTCGGCTGCGTCGGCCCGCCGCCCCCGGGGAACGGCACGGTGGGCCGTACGGCCGTCAGCGCCAACTGCCCCTTGAGCATGCGCCCGCCGTCGGCGGTGAGCCGGAGGTAGTAGTCGGCGGAGCAGGCCGTCCCGTCCTCGTTCAGCGCACGGATGCCGGACCCCGCGGGCACCTCCGCGCTCGTCTCTGTCGTCTTCGCGATCTGGTTGCCCTCGTTGAACTCGTCGAACATGGAGATGTAGAAGCCCTGCACCCCCACCCGGCAGAGGTTGTAGAACTGACGCCACATCAGCTCGCCGTGCGCGCGGTGCCCCGACTGGAGGTCGCCGGGGATGACGCAGGGCTGGTAGTCGATGCCGCGCGCGTCGCAGTCCGCCTGGTCGGGGGTGTTGAGGTCCCGGTAGAACTGGTCGGCCTGGCTGACGTTGGTGATCCGGCCGACCATCCAGGGCGAGATCATGTCGAACGAGTGGTAGACGTCCAGGAAGCCGGGGCGTGAGTCGTTGATGCCGTTGCGCCAGTGGGTGGGCACCCCGCCGATCACGTAACAGCCCTGCGCCTTGAACCAGTCGACGACGTCCTTGCAGGGCGCGGGCGCGAACGGCCGTCCCGGGTCGTTGAATCCGAAGCCCCAGATGCAGACGACGGGCTTGCCGTTCTGCACGGCGTACGCGCTCGACGCCGTGTACGCCCGCATCTTGGTCGTCCAGTCCTGCTTGATCTCCGACTGCATGTTCGTCCAGTCGGTGACGTCGTACATGATGTAGAACTTCCGGCCGTACGCCTCCGCCGACTGCCGTACCTTCTGGGCCATCCCGTCCCGCGTGGGGCCCTCGGCGCCGAACGGGTTGAAGCGCTGGAGCGCCGCGGTGTCGCAGCCGTTCTCCCGCATCCACCGGAAGTGCGTGTCGACCGTCTGCTGGTCCCAGGACGAGAACAGCGTGGCGCGCTGGCCGTTGCCGAGGTTCGGGTACGCGGTCGGGTAACTCCGCGTGTACTCCCGCATGTCGGGCCACGACACGAGGGTGGTGTTGCTCGGCGACGGCGGCTGCCCGGCGTTCCGGCTGTAGTGCCACCAGCTGTTGATGGGCGCTCCGTCGCCGATGCAGGCGAACCAGCCCTGGTAGCCCACCGTCACCTTGCCGACCACGTCGCCGGGCGGGGAGGCGGCCGGGGCGGTGGGGGCGGCGGCGGCCTGGGTGAGGGTGCCCGGCAGTCCGCCGAGTCCCGCGGTGGCGGTCCCGGCGAGTGCGGACACGATGACGGAGCGTCTGGAGATGGCCATGGGGGATTCCTCGCTGTCGGCTCGGCGTACCGGTCGGGGAGTACGAGCGGCGGCCCGCGTCCCGGCGGACCGCCGCTCGCCGACAACATATGGACATGACAACGCACGGACAAGATGAGTGCGTGCAATTTCTGTACGGCCGATCACAAACTCCTGATCATTCACCGCGAAAAGTCAACGAAACGGCAGGGTCCGGGCTGGGCGCGGACGGGGCACGGGCGAGGTACGGGTGGGCCGCGCGCCCCCGCGAGGCCGCGCCTCGCGCGCGCGATCCGGCCAATCTCCGCCGGGGCCGCCGGGGGCGTGGCCGGACCCGTACCGTCACCCGGACCCAGCCGCGCAATCCCCCGATAGAGTGCCCACCCACCTCACGGGTGGTTCGAACGCACCATCACAGCCGCTGACGCCCACCCCGCACGGGTCCCGGACCCGACTCGAACGTTTGTTCTATGATTCCCCCGGCGCCCCCCGTTACAGGCCCTTGATCAGGGCCGTTGTCCGGGCGCCCGCTCATCACCCCGCGCCCTCCGGAGGAATCATGCGACCTGTCCCCGCTCCCGCCCGCCCTGTTCCCGGTCATCCCGCGTTCGAGAACGGCGGTACGACGCCCCTCGCCGCGGCCCGTCGTGTTGACGTCCCCGCCCGCCGCGCGGCCCTGGCATCACGACCGACACCGGGGAGGGATGCATGAACCTCGCCAAGACACTTCCGCCGCCCCTGCGGGCGTGGGCGGAACGCTCCGTCGGCCCCCTCGGAGCCGTACAGGACGCCTCGCACCCCCGCGCGGACTCGCGGGTCTGGGACATCACGGACGCACAAGGCCGGCACTTCTTCGTCAAACAGTCACCGACACCCGCGTCCTACGCGTGCGAGACGTTCGGCTACCAGTCGGCCGTGCCCGCCCTCGGCTTCGGCGGCGCCCCCCGGCTCGTGGCCAGCGACGCCCGCGACCTGGCGCTGCTCCTGACCGCCGTACCGGGCACCCCGCTCTCCCGGCTCACCCTCACCACGGCCGCGCACCGGTCGGCGCACCGGCAGTTCGGGGCCCTGCTGCGGCGGCTGCACGGCAGCGACAGAATGCCGGGCCCGGGCCGCCGGGCCGCGGCGGAGGCCGTCGAGCACACGGCGACCACGGAGGTCGAGACACATCTCGTACGGGCCGGGGCTCTGCTGACCGGGCACCGGCGGGCGCTCGTACGGCGCGCGGCCGAGCATCTCCTCCAGCTGACCGACCGGCTCGTACCCGCCCACATCCACGGCGACGCGCGGGAACGGAACGCCCTGTGGACGGCCGCGGGATCCGGCCGACTGGCCGTCGTCGACTTCGGGCGGTCCCGGTACGCGCCCGCCGTGCAGGACTTCGTACGGCTGGCCTGCGGTCCCTGGCAGGACCGCCCCGACCTGCGCGACGCCTTCTTCCACGGGTACGGGCGCGACCTCACCGACTCCGAGCGCCAGGCGCTGACGTGTCTGGCCGCGCTCGACGCGGTGAGCGGCCTGGCGTACGGGCCGGCGCACGGGGACGACGAGGTCACGGCGCGGGGAACGCGGACGCTGGAGCGGCTGGAGCGGGGGCTCTTCGTATGAGCGATCACGAGGGGACAGTGACCGACCACGAGGGGTCAGCGCGCGATCGCGCCGTGACCTCGGTCGACACGGCCGGCGGCCCGCCCGACCCCGTCGACCCGGCGCGGCTGCTCCCGCGCCTGGCCGCCGAGATCCCGCCGGGCGGCCGGCTGGAGCTGACCGTACGGACCGGGGAACTCACCCAGGAGCTGTGGGAGGACCTCCTCGTCGAGGCGGGCTTCATCGTGGACGAGATCGTGCCGGTCAGCGTCCTCGACCAGGGCGCTCCGGTGCTCTGCCGGCTGATCCGCGCACGCCGGCGCCTGGCGCTCCCGCGCCCGCGCGTCACCAGCCGGGCGCGCGCCGCGGCGCCGCCCCGGGCGCACTCCACGATCGGCGTCGGCGTGATCGTGCGGAACCGGACCGGCCGCATCCTCCTCGGCCTGCACCGCGGCGGGACGTGGGAGCTGCCGGGCGGCAAGTTGGAGCCCGGCGAGTCCGTCGCCGCGGCGGCCGTGCGCGAACTGCGCGAGGAGACCGGGCTGGGCGCCCAGGAGCGGGACGTGACCGTCTTCGCGATGCTCCACGACACCACGGCCGGCCTCACACGCGTCACGATGGCGGCCGTCGTCACCGCGTACGAAGGGGTCCCGTTCGCGGCGGAGCCGGAGTCGATCGCCGAGTGGCGGTGGGTGGGGACGGACGAGCTGCCCAGCCCGCTGTTCGTACCGTCCGCCCAGATCCTCACCACCTGGCGGCCGGAACTCGACGTCGACCACCCACCGGTCCACCGCCTTCCCCTCGCGCTCGCCGGTGAGCGGGCGGGACAGGGCGGCGGGGTCGGCCGGGCCGTACCGCGACCGGCCTACGGCTTGCGGGCCAGGCCCGCGTAGAGGGAGACCGCACCGTCGGTGGCACCTTCCGGAGGCTCGCCCTCCGGACGCCAGCGGTGCGGGACCTCCACGCCCGGTTCGACGAGGTCGAGGCCGTCGAAGAAGCGGAGGATCTCGTCACGGGAGCGGACCTGCCCGGGGATGCCGTTGCTGTGGTAGACGTCGAGGATCTCCACCCACCGCTCCGGGTCGAAGTCCGGGGTGCAGTGCGAGAGTCCGAGGTAGCTGCCGGAGGGCAGCGCGTCGAGCAGGAACCGTACGGCGTCGTACGGCCGGTCCGTGTCGGGGACGAAGTGGAGCAGCGCGTTCAGCGACAGCGCGACCGGGCGGCTCAGGTCCAGGGTGCGGCGCAGCGGGGCCGACTCGATGATGCTCCGCGGATCCCGGAAGTCGGCGTGGACGAAGGCCGTGCGGCCCTCGGGGGTGCTGTGCATCAGGGCCTCGGCGTGCCGCAGGACGACCGGGTCGTTGTCGACGTAGACGACGCGCGCGTCCGGGGCGGTCTCCTGGGCGACCTGGTGGAGGTTGGGGCTGGCGGGGATGCCCGTACCGATGTCCAGGAACTGGCGGACGCCCGCCTCGCCGGCCAGCCAGCGGGTCGCCCGGTGCATGAACAGCCGGTTGATCGTGGCGGCCGTCCTGGCGCCGGGGGCGATGGCCTCCACGCGGGCGGCGGCCAGGCGGTCGACCTCGTAGTAGTCCTTGCCGCGGAGGAAGTAGTCGTACATACGGGCGGCGTGCGGGCGTGCGGTGTCGAGGTCCGCCGCGCCGTCGAAGTCACCGGCCGGGGGCGGGTCGAGGTCCGTCATGGATCCATCCGTTTCTCGGGCGGCGGCCCTGGCCGGGGTGTCGGCTGAGAGATCGGCTCAAGGATCTGCTCAGAGATCGGCTCGGAGGTCGGCTCAGAGCAGGAAGTCGGCGAGGCCGTTCTTCGCCCCTTCGACGAAGCCCGCCATGGCGGCCACCGTGCAGATCAGCGCGGGACCCGAGGGGTCCGAGGACTGGCGGACCGCGACGCGCCCGCCGTCCACCCGCTTGGCCTCCACACAACTGCCGCCGTTGGGACCGCTCCAGGGCCGCTCCCAGCCCTCGGTCCCGAGGGCGTCGGCCGGCATCCCGTTGAATATGTCCCGGATCATCAGAACTCCTTGCGTATTCCTTGGAGAAAGTCTCTTGTTCCGTCCACCCCCGAGGCCCGGACCGACATGTTGTCCAGAACCTCCAGATAGGCGGCGACATCGGGGCGCTGGTCCATATAGACCGCGCCGGTGAGATTCTCGGTGTAGACGATGTCCGGCAGGTCGACGAGATCGAACCGGAAGAGATGGAACGGTCCGAACGCGCCCAGATGCGGACCGATCGAGAACGGCATGATCTGGAGTGTCACATTGGGCCGGGCGACCACCTCGATCAGCCGGTCGATCTGCCCGCGCATGACGTCCACTCCGCCGACGGGCCGGCGCAACACCGCTTCCTCCATGAGGATCCAGAGAATCGGCGCGTCGGGTTTGGTGAGCAACTGCTGGCGTTTGGCGCGCAGCGCCACGCGCCGTTCGAGCTCGGCGGGATTGCGGGGCGCGCCGGCCCGCAGCACGGCGCGGGCGTAGTCCTCCGTCTGCAACAGCCCTGGTACGTAGTGCGGTTCGTACGTCCTGATCAGACGGGCCTCGTCCTCCAGGCTGACGTAGGCGCTGAACCAGCTCGGCAGGGCGTCGCGGTAACGGTGCCACCAGCCGGGCTTGTTGGCCGCCTTCACCAGCTCGACGAATTCCTCGGCCTCGGCGTCCGCGACACCGTACGCGGCCAGGAGCAGCCGGACATAGGGGAGTTTGAGGCCTACTTCGGAATTTTCCATGCGCCGGACGGTGAGGGGGGTCACGTCCAGGATTCCGGCCGCCGTCTCGCGGGTCACCCGCGCTTTCTCACGCAGAGCACCGAGTCGCTTACCGAGAACCATACGCAGGACCGTGGGAGCGGTTCCCGTACGGGAGTCACTCACGTGCCGCCTCCTGACGCCGACTCATTGCGGCGATTCTGACAGCTGGCCGGGGCACGAACCAGTGCGGTAGGACGCATTCTGAAATTATCAGAGCGATCAGTTGCGAGTGGATAGTCTCAGCCCGCATAGTGAGCGCGTGCCACCCTCCCCATGAACCGCGCCTCGGCGTGAACCATCGGAGTCCGCTGACCGACGCCACGGGGGGCCGGTCAGCGGACTCTGCTGTACGGGGTGCGGGGGTACGGGTACGGCGGCGGGGTCCTGGGATACGGGCGCGTCAGGAGAGCGTCGCGCTGACCACCAGGACGAAGGCCGCCACGGAGAACAGCGTGCGGACGCGGTGGAACGCGTTCCAGCGGCCCTCGAAGGCGAGGCGGGCCGCGCGGGCCGGCGCCGGGGACGACTCCAGGGCGTTGTTGAGCGGGACGTTGCCGCCGATGGTCACCAGGTGGTTGATCACCGCGCACACGAGTCCGGCCACGAGCAGCCACTTCTGGTTGTCCGAGCGGCCGTCGACGGGGACGGCGAGCGCGGCCGCCGGGAAGCCCACGATGGCAAAGAAGGTCAGCAGGAACACCGGGCGCGGCACGTACTGGTTCACCCGGCGCATGGCGGGGACGAACTGCTCATCCGTCAACTGGCCCAGGGCGGGCATGATGCCGGTCTGAAAGATCAGGAAGTAACCCGCGAACAGACCGGTGGATATCGCGGACAGGGCGAGCAGCAAGGTGGCCATGGCGACCATCATGTCGCAGTACGTGGTCACGCCGGTGCGGTTCTTGAGCACTTTTCGAAGACGCGAGCATGCCACTGGCATGGAGTCGCCACTCTCTGAACTGGCACTTGTCACGGAGCGCAATCATGTGCGTACATGGAGTGGCGTACGGCTCCGAGGGGATGCGGGGGTGGTCAGCCGTGGCGGAGGTTTCAGGCGCGGTTCTCAGTCGGTCCGCGCTGTCACTGTCGAAGGGCGTCGTGACGAGGAGCATCACGCAGGCGGGCAAGACGGGCGTGATGGGCGTGGCAGCCATGTCCGCAGGGATGGATCCGCTCAGGACGCCGGGCCGGGCGATCCGGGGCATACGGGAAGTGACGGCCGCGCTCACGGCGTTGGTGCGCTCGGCCCGCCGGGAGTTCCTGATCTTCGACGATCCGGGGAGCTGCCTGGGGCAGGGCATCCCGGAGCAGTTCCTCGAGTTCGCGGACTCGTGCGTGCGGGCGGCGGGTGAGCGGCTGCCGCGGGGTGACGTGCCGGGCGCGGGGGGCGGCTCCGGGGGCCGTGCCCCGGCGCGGGGTCCCGCCGTGACGGTCCGGCGGATCGTGCCGAGGCAGGGCCTGGCGGGGCTGCCGATACCGGCGCCGTGGCCGCTGCCGGGCCGGGCCAGGCAGACGGACTCGATCCCGTTCAAGATGGTCCTGGTGGACCGCGCGGTCGCCGCCGTCCCCCTGGATCTCCAGCTCCACTACAACGGTGTGCTGCTGATCCGTGACCCCGTGATCGTCCAGGCCCTGGTCCGTACGCACCAGTTGTGGTGGGAGACGGGTGAGGAGCTGCCCGCCGACACGCTCTCGATGTCGGCGCCGGGCCTGCTGCCGGAGTCGTTGCGACCGGTGCTGGAGGCGCTGCTCGCGGGCCTCACGGACGAGGCGGCGGCGACGCGCCTGGGCATGTCGGGGCGCACGTACAGCCGGCGGGTGTGCGACCTGCTCACCGCCCTCGGCACGACGAGCCGCTTCCGGGCGGGCGCGGAAGCGGCTCGTCGTGGGTGGATCTAGGACACGATGTCCTTGCGGGAGAAGCCCCGGAAGGCGAGGGCGAACAGCACGACGGCGTACGTCACCGAGATCACCGTGCCCTTGAGCATGCCGCCCCACTCCAGTTGCGGCTGGAGCGCGTCGGCCCAGGCGAACTGCCAGTGCGCGGGGAGGAACTCCCGCCACGACCCGAGCGCGGTCACGGCGTCCAGCACGTTGCCGATGATCGTGAGCCCCACCGCACCGCCGACCGCGCCCAGCGGGGCGTCGGTCTTGGTCGACAACCAGAAGGCGAGCGCCGCCGTGACCAGTTGGGAGACGAAGATGAACACGACCACCAGCGCCAGCCTGGGCGCGGTGTCGGCCGCGGCCAGGGAGCCGCCGGCCGGCAGCTTCAACGACCCCCACCCGTAGGCCACCGTGCCCACGGCCAGGCCGACCAGCGGGAGCAGAACCATCGCCGCCGCGCTCATCGCCAGCGCGACCACCAGCTTGCTCCAGAGCAGCCGGGCCCGCGGCACGGGCGCGGCGAGCAGGTAGCGCAGCGAGGACCAGCTGGCCTCGGAGGCGACGGTGTCGCCGTGGAAGAGCGCGACGGGCACCACGAGCAGGAAGCTCGCCGAGACGAAGAGGCAGGTCGCGGCGAAGTTGGCGCCCGAGGCGGTCGCGGTGTCCATCAGGTTGAGGTGGTCGTCGACCTCCCCGCTGTTGTTGTCGGCGGCGGTGCCACCGACGGCGAAGGCGACGACGAGGACGAAGGGAAGGAGGCCGAGGATGGCGCCCATCACCAGCGTGCGCCGCCGCTTGAGCTGGCGCAGTGCCTCGACGCGGAACGGCAGGGTGTGGCGGGAGCGGTAGCCGGGGGCCGATTCGGTGGCCGGCTCCCCCGCGGGGCCGACGGGCCCGGCGGTTCCGGTGGCCGGTTCGGTCAGCGCGCTCATGCGGTGCCTCCGGAGATCAGGGTGAGGAACGCGTCCTCGAGGCGGCGGTGCGGTCCGACGCTCGTCAGCGACACGTCGAGCCGGACCAGTTCGGTGACGAGCGCGCCCGTCGACAGCGTTCCGCCGAGGGCGACCAGGAGGCCGTTGTCCGTCAGGACGGCGGAGGCGACCCCCGGCATCGCGGTGATCCTCTCCAGGACGGTTTCTGACACCGGCTCGGCGGTCGTGACGAGCAGCGTGTCACCGGAGCCGGTGATCTCGGCGACCGGACCGGCCTGGACCAGCCGGCCCTGGTGCATGACCACGAGATGGGTGCAGGACTGTTCGACCTCGGAGAGGAGGTGACTGGAGACGATGACCGTCCGGCCGCCGGCCGCGTACCTGATCATGACGTCCCTCATCTCGCGGATCTGGGGCGGGTCGAGGCCGTTGGTCGGCTCGTCCAGGATCAGGAGGTCCGGCATACCGAGCATGGCCTGCGCGATGGCGAGCCGCTGGCGCATGCCCTGCGAGTAGGTGCGTACGGCCCGGGAGAGCGCGTCCCCCAGCCCGGCGATCTTCAGGGCCTCCTCGATGTGGGAGTCCTCGACGGGGCGGCCGGTCGCCCGCCAGTACAGCTCCAGGTTCTCGCGTCCCGACAGGTGCGGGAGGAAGCCCGCGCCCTCGACGAACGAGCCGACCCGCGAGAGCACCGGCGCGCCCGGCCGGATCGCGTGGCCGAACACCCGGATCTCACCGGCGTCCGGGGCGATGAGCCCCATCAGCATGCGCAGGGTGGTGGTCTTGCCGGCGCCGTTGGGGCCCAGCAGGCCGAGCACCTGGCCCTTCTCGACCTGGAAGGAGAGGTCACGGACGGCGTAGCGGTCGGCGGACTTGGCGTAGCGCTTGGTCAGGCCGGTGATCAGGAGGGGCACGGCGGCGAGTGCCGGGTCGGGCGCGGGCGCGTCGGTGCGGCGCCTGGCCGTGAGGAGGAGGCCGGCGGCGACGAGGAGGCCGATGACCGGGAATCCCCAGACCCACCAGGGCGTCCCGGCGGCGGCGGTGATGAGGCCGGGCACGGTCGGGACGGTCAGCGGGCTGTCCACGGAGACCCGGTAGGTGGCGGGGGCGACCGGGGAGGCGAAGCCGAGGTCGGTGGCGGCGACGACGACCCGGAGCCGGTGGCCGGCGTCGACCTCGTGGTCGACGGCGGGCATGGTCAGCTCGACGGCCTTGCCCTGGCGGGCGCCCTCGACCCTGACAGGTGCGACGAGTTGGGAGGGCAGGACCTGCTGTCTGCCGTCGGGGCCGACGTCGTAGACCTTGCCGAAGAGCACGGCATCCCCGGTGTCGGAGGTGACGGTGACCCGGACGGTCGGGGAGCCGGTGATCCGCAGCGCCTCGCCGAGCGGCCGGGAGTCGAAGCTCGCGTACTGACCGGGGAAGTCGAGGGAGAACCCGAGGCCGAACGAGGACAGTTGGGAGAGTCCGCCGCCGAGACCGGGGACGGTGGAGATGGCGGGCGGGCTGGCCCCCGGCGGGTTGTGGAAGGTCTGGGCGCGGCCGCGCAGCGGCACGTCGGTGCCGCCGCTCTCCAGGCCTGGGTAGCGGGTGCTGCTCGCGCCGCGCAACACGGCCACGCCGTCGGTGGAATCGACGCCGCCGGTCCGGGTGACGCGGAACGCGGGTCCGGTGTCGGCGCCCTTGTCGTCCTTGAGGTAGCGGTCGAACCACGACGTGATCCGGCTCTGGACGCGTCCGGTCTCGGGGTCGCCGCCGTCGTGGCCGCCCTGCTTCCAGTCGACGTCGACCGGCGCGCCGTTGGCGCTGATGGCCTTCGCCATCGCGTCGGCCTGGCCGAGGGGGAAGAGCGAGTCGCTCTGTCCCTGGACGATCAGCGCGGGTACGTCGATGCGGTCGCCGACGGCGGAGGGGCTGCGCTGTTCGAGCAGGGTACGGGCGGCGGCGTCCGGGGTGCCGGAGACGGCGACCCGCTCGTACATGTCGCAGAGTTGCTTCTCGTAGGAGGCGCAGCCACCGCCGCCCGCGGAGAAGAAGATGCCGGCCCAGAGCTTCTTGAAGACCCCGTCGGGGAAGAGGGCGTCGGCGAGGTTCCAGTAGGTGATCTGGGGGGCGATCGCGTCGACCCGCTTGTCGTGGCCCGCGGCGAGCAGCGAGACCGCGCCGCCGTACGACTGCCCGGTCATCCCGACCCGGGGGTCGCCCGCCTTGTCGAGCTCCACCTCCGGCCGCTTCGCCAGCCAGTCGATCATCCGGGACACGTCCTTGACCTCACGGTCGGGGTCGTTGAGCCCGATCTTGCCGGTGGACTTCCCGAAGCCGCGCGCCGACCAGGTCAGGACGGCGAAACCGTTGCGGGCCAGGCTCTCCGCCTGCGCCCGTACGTCGTCCTTGTCGCCGCCGAAGCCGTGCCCGATCAGCACGGCGGGTCTGCGCCCGGTGCCGCTGGTGAAGTACGAGGTGTCGATGGTGGCGCCGGGCATCTGCATGATCTGGTCTTGCCGGCGCACGGTGGGCTCTTCGCCGGACGCGACGGCGGTCCAGGTGCCGGCGCCTACCAGCACCAGGACGGCGGCCGCGCCCGCGAGCCAGCGTGCACGCGGCCGGGGCCCGCGACGTGGGGGTGGGGTCTCCATACAGGAACCCTAAGCGCGCCTTGGGGAATCCGCCGCTGACGCCGGTCTGAGCCGGATGACCTCCTTTGGTATTACGTCACGGCGCCGCCGTACAGCAGCCGTAGTAGTGATGGCGCGCAAACGGCGGCCGATATTCGCGTCTTGTGCGCCCCCCGGCCGCGCGAGACGCTGGCGCGCATCCCCACCCCGTACGTCACGCACCTTGCGGCGCCCCAGGCCCGCGCAGCACGTATCCCGCACCACGTATCCCGCACCCCGCACCCCGTACTTGCCCGCAATCCGGACAACGAAAGGTCAGGTGCACGACAATGCCCTCCTCTGTCCGCCGCTTCGGCGCGCTGATCCCCGTGATCGCCCTCGCCGCCGGCCTCCAGTTCGCCGCGGCCCCCGCCGCCCAGAGCGCGCCCACCGGCGAGGTCCGTCTCGCCGCCGCCGGGACGGCGGTCCAGAACAGCTGGATCGTGGTCCTCAAGGACGGTTCCACCAGCGCTGCGGATCTCGGCGCCACCCCCCAGCACGTCTACCGCACGGCGCTCAAGGGTTTCTCCACGACGATGTCCACGGCCTCGGCGCGGAAGCTGGCCGCCGACCCGCGTGTGTCGTACGTCGAGCAGAACGCGACCGTCCAGCTCAACGCCACGCAGGCGAACCCGACCTGGGGCCTCGACCGCGTCGACCAGCGTGACCTGCCGCTGTCGGCCTCGTACACGTACAACACGACGGCGTCGAACGTGAACGCGTACATCATCGACACCGGGATCCGGACCTCGCACAGCGAGTTCGGCGGCCGGGCGTCGGTCGGTACGGACACCGTCGGCGGCGGTCAGAACGGCCAGGACTGCCAGGGCCACGGCACGCACGTCGCGGGAACGGTCGGCGGCGGTACGTACGGGGTCGCGAAGGGCGTCAAGCTCATCGCCGTACGGGTCCTGAACTGCCAGGGGTCCGGTACGACGGCCGGGGTCGCCGCCGGCATCGACTGGGTGACGGCCAACGCCGTGAAGCCCGCCATCGCCAACATGAGCCTGGGCGGCGGCGCGGACACCGTCCTCGACAACGCGGTGCGAAGGTCGATCGCCAGCGGCATCACGTACGCGATCGCCGCGGGCAACGGCAACGCCTTCGGCACTCCGCAGAACGCCTGCAACTACTCGCCCGCGCGGGTCGCGGAGGCGATCACCGTGGGAGCGACGGACAGCGCCGACCGCCGGGCGTCGTTCTCCAACTTCGGTACGTGCCTCGACCTGTTCGCACCGGGCGTGAGCATCACGTCGGCCTGGCGGACGAGCGACACCGCCACGAACACGATCTCCGGCACCTCGATGGCCACCCCGCACACCGCGGGCGTGGGCGCGCTGTACCTGGCGACGCACCCGACGGCGACCCCGCAGCAGGTCAGGGACGCGCTGGTGGCCGGCGCGACGAACAACAAGGTCATCGATCCGCGCACGGGCTCGCCGAACAAGCTGCTGTACTCGCTGTTCTGAGCCCGCCCCGGCCGTTCACCCCGAAGGACCCGCCTTTCGCGCGGGTCCTTCGGGGCACGGTCAGGCGTCGATGCCTGTCGGCTCGGCGGCCTCGGGGACCCGGCTGCTGAGCCGGCGGAGGCGGCCGAGCTTCGGCCGGATTCGGGAATCGAGACTCCACGTGGCGCCGGCGACCGCGTAGAAGAGCGCCAGCGACGCGAAGACATAGCCGATCGACGTGCCCGGATCGGTCGTCCCGGGGCTCCAGGGAAGGCCGAAGGCCTCGGCGGACGACCAGATCCCGAGGGAGAAGATCGCACTGCCCACGAAGACCAGGTTGCTGAACGCGCCGAAGATCAGACCGAGCGCGATCAAGCTCTCCACGATCGCGGTGCCGACGGCGAACAGCATGGGGTGGGCGGAGCCCACGGTGTTCCAGAAGTCGAGCCACTGATGGATGACGGGCGTGTGCACGGTCGCGGCCGCGCCCAGGTCCGCGCCGATGGTCTGCCCGTGAATGAAGCCGGGCAGCCACTTGAACGTGGCGTCGGCGGCCCAGAGGAGGCCGAAGCCGATCCGCACGACGGCGGCGCCGTGGAGTCTGCGCAGCCCTGGGGACGAGGGATGCGGAGTCCGCGTGGATCCCAGCGGTCCTGGCGCTGGGGGCCGGGTCAGAGTTGCCATGGGGCATATCCGTTCGAGAGCGGTATATGTTGCTAATTCAACCAGTACACCCCTTATGTGCCATCTGTGTGAACTTTCACGTAAAAGAGTCCTTGACTCGTCGCAGATCCTCCCCGCAGGGAAAGCCGGGGGCGGGTGAGAGTGGGGGCACGCGGGACCAGCGGTTCGCGATCACCGAGCAGACCGCGAGCTGGAGTTGGTGGTAGAGCATCAGGGGCAGGATCACGAGCCCGGCCGATCCCCCGAACAGCACCGCCGCCATGGGCAGTCCCGTCGCGAGGCTCTTGTTGGAGCCGCAGAACACGACGGTGACACGGTCCTCCCGGCCGAATCCCAGCCGCCGCGCCGCGAAGGACGTGGTGCTGAGGGCCACGGCCAGCAGGAGTGCGGTCAGGCAGAACAGGGCGATCAGCCGGCCAGGGGTCACCTGGTGCCAGATGCCCTGGGCCATGCCCCTGCTGAACGCCGTGTAGACCACGAGGAGGATCACTCCCCGGTCCAGGACGCCGAGCGTCTTCTTGTGGCGGCCGACGAACGCGCCGATCCAGCGGCGCGCCAACTGCCCCGCCAGGAAGGGCAGCAGCAGTTGGCCGGCGATGGACAGCAGCCCGTGGGGCGAGAATCCGACCTCGGAGCCGACGAGCCAGGCGGCCAGCAGCGGGGTGGCGATCATCCCGAACAGGCTGGAGTACGTGCCCGCGCAGACGGCTGCCGGGACGTTGCCCCGCGCGGTGGAGGTCAGCGTGATGGACGACTGGATGGTCGAGGGGACCACACAGAGGAAGAGCAGGCCGAGGTAGAGCCGCTCACCGAGGAGGTGGGGGACGAAGAGGCCCGCCGCCAGCCCGAGGAGCGGGAAGAGCACGAAGGTGCTGGCCCCCACGGTGAGGTGGAGCCTCCACTGCCGCAGACCGTCCACCACCTCGCGGGTGGAGAGCCGCGCGCCGTACAGGAAGAACAGCAGGGCGATGGCGACGTCCGCCGTGCCCTCCGCGACCGTGGCGCCCCGGCCGGTGGCGGGCAGGAGCACGGCCAGCCCGACCGTACCGAGGAGCATCGCGACGTACGGGTCGACCAGCTTCGGCAGGCGGCGCGGCCGGGAGGCGCCCGGGGGCGAGGGTTCGGGGCGCGCGGCCGGGGGTTCGGGGCGCGGGGCCGGCGACGTCATCTCACTCACTGCCCTCGCCCTGCCAGGGTGGATGCCCGACCGCGGCCGTGCCGGGACCGGGCTCCTCCTGGGACTGTACGTCGATGGCGCCGCCGCCCCCGTCGTGGTCGCTGCCCGCCGTGCCCTTGCTGCGGAACAGCGTGTTGAAGGTCCGGTCGACTTCAAGGATCGAGTCCCGGGACGAGTTGTCGACCACCAGCAGCCCGATGGTCTGGCCGGGCCGCGCCCGGTCCTCCGACTCGTCATCGTCGTCGTCGCCGTCGGCCTCGGCGAGGGACTGGGGGGCGACGGGAGGGGGCGCCGTGTCGGCGGCGTGCGCGGCGACCGTGCCGCACAGCAGGCTCGCGGTCGCCATGACGAGGAGTCCGGTCGCGGACGCCAGGGTGAGGGCGCCGCCCGGCTCGCCGGGGAGACCTGGGCGGCCGCCGCGGGATCGTAACGGATTCACAGGGCCGAGACCGGCGCGCGGCGCTCGTGGTGCCTGCTGATGTTCTTCTCCAGCAGTTCCGTCGCGGCTTTCACCCCGACGGCGCCGGTGTGGGCCATCGCCGGGAGCCGGCCGTCGGCCGCTTTCAGTTCGAGCAGCGCGCTGTCGATCGCGCTGTGCGCGGCGAAAAGGCACGGGGTGCTGTAAATGGCGACGTCGACGGCGAGGTCGGTCAGTTCCGTGAGGGAAAGGCGCGGCGACTTCCCGCCGGCGATCTGGTTGAACAGCAACGGTTTGCCGCCGACGACCTCGCGAATGCGGCTGATCCATTCCACGCTGCGGACCCCGTCGACAAGAACGACGTCCGCGTCCGTCTCCGCCAGCGCGGCGGCCCGCCGGATGATCTCGGATTCCTCGGTGGCGTCGGTACGCGCGACGACAAGGAGGTCCTGGCGGCTCTCCAGCACGAGGTCGAGCTTCTCCAGGTACTCCTCCAGGGGCAGGATCTGCTTCCCGTCCGCGTGCCCGCACCTGCGGGGTCTCTTCTGGTCCTCCAGGATCACGCCCGACGCCCCGGCCCGCTCCAGGCGTTGCACCACGTGGCAGGCCACTTCGGGGTCCACGTACCCGTCGTCGATGTCGACCAGCAGGTGGTGGGTGGGGAACGCCAGGCGCAGCCGCTCGGTGAACTCGACCATGTCGGGCCACGCGATGAACCCGATGTCCGGCAACCCGTAGTGCGAGGCGGCGAAACCGAATCCGGAGACGAAGAATCCGTCGTAGTGCTGGGCCGCGATGGAGGCCGAATACATGTCGTAGATCCCGATGAGGGGTGTCGTCCCGGGCGCCCCGACGGCCTCGCGTAAGTTCGTTCCGTACTGCATGCGCTCTCCTCAGTCAAGAACGCGGCCGCGCGTCGGCCGACGTCTCTGATCTCAAATGTTCCAGAGATTCAAGGAGTAGTAAAACAAATCGGGAAGGCAGTACCCGTTTGATCAAATGCAGCAGGTCACAGGGACATCCGTGACTTTACTATGTCCTTACGATACGCCTCGGAAGTTTCGTTTCTCTGCTACTCCGAACGGGGCGCCCGAGGAGCGTGAAGAATATTATCCGCGATGCGCCGTCACGAAAGGCAATGCCTAGCGGCGCCGAAGGTCTCGTACTTACGGATACGGAGTCTCCACCGGCAACAGCGCACCGGCGCCCTCCACTTCACCCGCCCGCACCAACTCGTGCACCCGCCGGGCGAGCGGCGTCACGTCCGTGATGCCCACGGTCCACTCGTCCGCGTACCGCCGCGCCGCTTCCCCCACCAGCCCGAGCTGCAACGAACGGTACGGCAGCGCGGAGAGCCGCAGATCCCGCTCCGGATCCCACTGCACCCGCGCGGGCGCCCGCTTCAACTCCCGCTTCCACGAGGCCTGGTCGGCATACACCCGCCGGTCGTACCGCGCCGGACACGCATGCCGCAACGCCCAGTCGAACCCCTCCCGCGAGATCTCCACGGCGAGAACGGTCTCCTGGCCCTCCTTGAGACCCCACCCGCAGCGGTACATCATCCACAGGAACGACGGCTTGACCCACGTCATCCGGTCCCGCTTCCAGACCTCGGGAAACCGCCCGTCGCGGGCGGCGGGCAGCCCGATGGCCGGCGCGTACGCCTGGTAGACGGTGATCGTGTCAGCGGTGTGCAGCGCGCGGATCCGGTTCGGGGGCGTCCCGGGCGGCATCAGTGTTCCCCGAGCGGGGACAGGACGGGGGCCGGCTCGTCGGCGAGTTGGTTGCTGCGGTCGATCTCCGGCATGTGTGTCTCGGCCCAGTCCCGCAGTGCGGAGAGCGGTCCTTCGAGGGACAGGCCCAGTTCGGTGAGCCGGTAGTGGACGGCGGGCGGCACGGTGGGTTCCACGCGGCGCGCGACCAGGCCGTCGCGGACCAGGCTCTGGAGGGTGACGGACAGCATCTTCTGCGAGATGCCGGGGATACGGCGGCGCAGTTCCGCGAAGCGAATCTCGTCCGGCGCCTCCTCGGCCAGCACCTTGACCACCATCGACGTCCACTTGGTGCCGATACGGTCGAGCAATTGGCGGACCGGGCAGAGCGGATCCAGCAGATCGCCGCGCTCACCGGGCCTCGACGTGGTCACCCCGGGCTCACCACCTGAAGGGAAAGTGCCGTCTTGGGCGGCCCAGCCTAGTCCCCTAGCGTGACCTGGTCACCCTTCCTCACCCCACCCCAACGGGAGCCTTTCCATGCCCGAACTGCGGCGCGTCCCCGTCAACGGCGTCGAACTCAACGTCGCCCTCGCCGGATCGGGCCCGGCCGTCCTGCTGTTGCACGGCTTCCCGCACACCTGGGAGCTGTGGACGGACGTCATGGCCGGCCTGTCCGACCACTACCGCGTCATCGCACCGGACCTGCGCGGGTTCGGCGCGAGCGGCCCGGCCGCCACCGGCTACGACGCGGGCACCCTCGCCAAGGACGCCGCGGCGCTCCTCACCGCGCTCGGCGTGTCCTCGGCCGCGGTGGTGGGCATCGACGCGGGTACGGCTCCGGCCTTCCTCCTCGCGCTGCGCCGCCCCGGGCTCGTCCGGCGCCTGGTCGTCATGGAAGCCCTCCTGGGCACGCTGCCCGGCGCCGAGGACTTCCTCGCCGGCGGGCCGCCGTGGTGGTTCGGCTTCCACTCCGCCGCGCAGGGTCTCGCCGAGACCGTGTTGGAGGGCCACGAGGCCGACTACGTCGACTGGTTCCTGCGCGCCGGCACGCTCGGCGACCGGGTGCGCCCCGCCCTCCGGGACGCCTTCGTCCACGCGTACACCGGCCTCGAGGCGTTGAGCCGCGCGTTCTCGTACTACCGGGCGCTGCCCGAGAGCGCCGCACAGATCGAACAGGCGGTCACCACGTCCCGCCTGACGGTCCCGACGATGGCACTGGGCGCCCACCCGGTCGGCACCGCCCTGGAACGCCAACTCCGCCCACTCACCGACAACCTCACGGGCCACGTCATCGAGGACTGCGGCCACATCATCCCCCTGCACCGCCCCCGCGCCCTGCTCACGCTACTGCGCCCGTTCCTGGCCACCGAGACCGCGACACCCGCGTGACGGTGGGATGAACTGGCAACCCCCGCCGGGAAGTTGAGTGCACCGGCGGGGGCGGCCTGTAAGGGTGCGAGGCGTCAGTGGTTGCGGGGGAAGCCCAGGTCCACGCCTGCCGGGGTCTCCGACGGGTCCGGCCAGCGGGTGGTGACCACCTTGCCGCGCGTGTAGAAGTGCACGCCGTCGTTGCCGTAGATGTGGTGGTCGCCGAAGAGGGAGTCCTTCCAGCCGCCGAAGGAGTGGTAGCCCACGGGGACGGGAATCGGTACGTTCACGCCGACCATGCCCGCCTCGACCTCCAGCTGGAAGCGGCGGGCGGCGCCACCGTCGCGGGTGAAGATCGCCGTGCCGTTGCCGAACGGCGAGGCGTTGATCAGGGCGATGCCCTCCTCGTACGTCTCCGCGCGGAGCACCACCAGGACCGGGCCGAAGATCTCGTCGCGGTACGCGTCGGAGTCGGTGGAGACCTTGTCGAGGAGGGACAGGCCGATCCAGTGGCCGTCCTCGAAGCCCTCGACCGTGTGGCCCGTGCCGTCGAGGACGACCTCCGCGCCCTGGGCCGCGGCGCCCGTGACGTACGAGGCGACCTTGTCGCGGTGGGCCTTGGTGATCAGCGGGCCCATCTCGGAGGCGGGGTCGTTGCCGGGGCCGATGACGATCTTCTCGGCGCGCTCGCGGATCTTGTCGACCAGCTCGTCGCCGATCGCGCCGACCGCCACGACGGCCGAGATGGCCATGCAGCGCTCACCCGCGGAGCCGTACGCCGCCGAGACCGCCGCGTCCGCCGCCGCGTCCAGGTCGGCGTCGGGCAGGACCAGCATGTGGTTCTTGGCGCCGCCGAGGGCCTGGACCCGCTTGTGGTTCGCGGAGGCGGTCGTGTGGATGTGGCGGGCGATGGGGGTGGAGCCGACGAAGGAGACCGCCGCGATGTCCGGGTGGGCCAACAGCGCCTCCACCGCGACCCGGTCGCCGTGCACCACGTTCAGCACGCCGTCGGGCAGCCCGGCCTCGGAAGCCAGCTCGGCCAGGAGGTTGGCGGCCGACGGGTCCTTCTCGCTGGGCTTGAGGACGAAGGTGTTGCCGCAGGCGACGGCCAGCGGGAACATCCACATCGGCACCATCGCCGGGAAGTTGAAGGGCGTGATGCCCGCGACGACACCCAGCGACTGGCGGATCGAGGACACGTCGACCCGGTTGGACACCTGGGTGGACAGCTCGCCCTTGAGCTGCGTGGTGATCCCGCAGGCCAGCTCCACGATCTCCAGGCCGCGCGCGACCTCGCCGAGCGCGTCGGAGTGGACCTTGCCGTGCTCGGCGGTGATCAGCGCGGCCAGGTCGTCGCGGTGGGCGTCGAGGAGCGCGCGGTAGCGGAAGAGGATGCCCGTCCGCTGGGAGAGGGACGACGTGCCCCAGGTCGCGTACGCGGCTTTCGCGACGGCGACCGCCGCGTCCACCTCCTCGGTGGAGGCCAGCGCGACCTGGGTCGTGACGGCTCCGGTGGCCGGGTCCGTGACGGGACCCCAGTTGCCCGAGGCGCCCTCGACGGTCTTGCCACCGATCCAGTGGTGGACGGTCTTCATTGCGTTACTCCCTCAGAAATCGCGCTCACAGGACGCACTGCTCGCAGGACGCGCTCACAGATCGCGGCCACGGCTCGTGCTCGTGCTCACAGGTGGCGGCGCCGGGCCCGGGTGTGCCGGTCGTACTCCTCGCGGGCCTTGACCGCCGCCGCGCGGGTCGCGGTCTCGGCCACGGGAACATCCCACCATGCCTGGGCCGGTGGCACGCCCGACACAGTGTCTGCGGTTTCGGTCTCCACGTAGACACATGTGGGGCCCTCGGCGGCCCGCGCCTCCGCGAGTGCTTCGCGCAGGTCACGTACGGTCTTGGCGCGGATCACCCGCATCCCCAGCGAGGCCGCGTTGGCGGCGAGGTCGACGGGCAGCGGGGACCCGGTGAACGTGTCGTCCGCGGCCCGGAAGCGGTACGCCGTACCGAACCGCTCCGCGCCGACCGACTCCGAGAGGCCGCCGATCGAGGCGTACCCGTGGTTCTGGACGAGGACGACCTTGAGGGGCAGCCGCTCCTGGACGGCCGTGACGATCTCGGTCGGGTTCATCAGGTACGTACCGTCGCCGACCAGCGCCCAGACGGGCCGTCCGGGGGCGGCGAGTTGGACGCCGATGGCCGCCGGGATCTCGTATCCCATGCAGGAGTAGCCGTACTCGACGTGGTACTGGTCGCGGGAGCGGGCCCGCCACAGCTTGTGGAGGTCGCCGGGGAGCGAACCGGCCGCGTTGATCACGATGTCCTCGTCCGTCACCAGCGCGTCCAGCGCGCCGAGGACCTGGGCCTGGGTGGGCCGGGTCAGCTCCTCGTCGGTGGACAGGGCGGCGTCGACGCGGTGCTCCCAGCGCTCCTTGTCCTCGCCGTACTCCACCGCGTAGGCGGGGTCGACGCGGTGGCCGGCGAGGCCCGCGGTCAGCTCTTCCAGGGCCGTACGGGCATCCGCGACCAGCGGGTCGGCGGCCAGCTTGTGGGCGTCGAAGCCGGTGACGTTGATGTTGAGGAAGCGGACGCCGGGGTGGGCGAACAGGGTGGCGGACGCGGTCGAGAAGTCCGACCAGCGGGTGCCGACGCCGATCACCAGGTCAGCGGTCCTGGCCAGTTCGTCGGCGGTGGCGGTGCCGGTGTGGCCGATGCCGCCGACGTCGGCGGGGTGGTCGAAGCGCAGGGAGCCCTTGCCGGCCTGGGTGGAGGCGACGGGCACCCCGGTCGCGTCGGCGAACGCGGCGAGCGCGTCCTCGGCGCGGCTGTGGTGGACCCCGCCGCCCGCGACGAGCAGCGGACGGCGCGCTTCCCGTACGAGCCGGACGGCCTCGGCCAGTTCGTACGGATCGGGCGCCTGGCGGCGCACGCGCCAGACGCGCTCGGCGAAGAACTCCTCCGGCCAGTCGAACGCCTCCGCCTGGACGTCCTGCGGCAGCGCGAGCGTGACCGCGCCGGTCTCGGCCGGGTCGGTGAGCACGCGCATCGCGGCGAGCGCGGCCGGGATCAGCGCCTCGGGGCGGCTGACGCGGTCGAAGTAGCGGGAGACGGGCCGCAGGGCGTCGTTGACGGTGACGTCCCCCGAGGAGGGGGCTTCGAGCTGCTGGAGGACGGGGTCGGCGGGGCGGGTGGCGAAGGTGTCGCCGGGGAGCAGCAACACGGGCAGGCGGTTGATGGTGGCGAGGGCGGCGCCGGTGACGAGGTTGGTGGCGCCGGGGCCGATGGAGGTGGTCACGGCGTGCGCGGACAGGCGGTTGCTCTGGCGGGCATACCCCACCGCGGCGTGCACCATGGCCTGTTCGTTTCGTCCCTGCAAGTACCTCATGTCGGCGCGGGACTCGACAAGGGCTTGGCCGATACCCGCCACGTTGCCGTGCCCGAAGATGCCCCAGGTGGCAGGGATCAGCCGCTGCCGGTGGCCGTCCCGCTCGCTGTACTGCCGGGCGAGGAACGTGACCAGCGCTTGGGCGACGGTGAGACGGCGCGTGCTCATCGGGGGTCCTCCTCGACTCGGTTTCCGGCGGGGGTCGCGCGGGGCGCGGTGGCGTGCGGTTCGCCGCTCGGCGCGGCGGGGGCCTCGTACAGCGGCAGGCGGGGGTCGACGGGCTGGTCCGGCCAGGTCCCGCGGATCCAGCCGTGCTCGGGATGGTCCCGGATCAGCCACTCCCGGGACGCGCCGGGCCCCGCCATCACGTTGAGGTAGTACATGTCCCGGCCGGGCGCGGCGATGGACGGGCCGTGCCAGCCGTCCGGGATGAGGACGGTGTCACCCGTACGGACCTCGGCGAGGACGTCCGTACCGCCGGGGCGGGAGGGCGAGACGCGGTGGTACCCGAGCCCGTCGGTGCCGGCCTCGGTGCTCCCGGTGCTCCCGGTGCTCCCGCCCGGGTCGATCTCGAAGTAGTAGATCTCCTCCAGCTCGGATTCGACGCCGGGGGTGTGCTCGTCGTGCTTGTGCGGCGGGTACGACGACCAGTTGCCGCCCGGGGTGAGCACCTCGACCGCGATGAGCCGGTCGCACTCGAAGACGCCGGCGGCGGCGAAGTTGTTCACCTGGCGGGAGCAGTTCCCCGCGCCGCGCAGCTCGACCGGAACCTCCGGCGCGGGGCCGTAGCGAGCGGGGAGTCGTCGCTCGCACTTCGCTCCTGCCAGGGCGAAGCGGCCTCCCGCACCGGAGGCGATCTGCGCATGGGCATCGCGCGGTACGTACGCGAAGTCGGTGACCCCGCCGAACACGCTTTCCCTGCCCAGCAGTTCAAAAAACTCGCCCTGCGTGTGCACCGTACAACCGCCGGTGAGCGGAAGCACGATCCATTCGCTGTCCCCCGTGGCCAGGGTGTGGGAACCGCCCGGGGGCAGCTCCAGGATCCGCAGCGCGCTGTGGGTCCAGCCGGCCCGCTCGGGGTCGATGTCCAGCGCGTAGGGTCCGCGCGCCGCACCGCCCGCCCTCACGTGGCGGTCGGACAACCGGTCGTGATGGTTCGTCATGGGGTGTCCGTACCCTCCTAGAGCAGTCCGACAGCGGTGTCGACCGCCGCGGCCACGTCGCCGTCGACCGGATAGAGCAGTGAGCGGCCCACCACCAGGCCCTGCACGGTGGGCAGTTGCAGCGCCTTGCGCCACTTCTCGTACGCGCCCTCCTGGTCGTCGCCGATCTCACCGCCCAGCAGGACGGCGGGGAGCGTCGAGGTCTCCATGACCCGGGCCATATCGTCCGGGTCCTGGGTAACGGGAAGCTTCAGCCAGGTGTACGCGGAGGTACCGCCGAGTCCCGAGGCGATGGCTATCGAGCGCGTCACGGCTTCCGCGGACAGGTCCGTACGGAGGCGGCCGTCCTCGCGGCGGCAGATGAACGGCTCGACGAAGAGGGGCAGTTTGCGCTCGGCCATGGCGTCCACGGCGCGCGCGGCGGAGTGGAGCGTGTCGACCGACGCCCTGTCCTCGTAGTCGATCCGCAGCAGCAGCTTGCCGGCGTCGAAGCCGGAGCGGGCCAGGTCCTCGGGGCGGTGGCCGGTGAACCGGTCGTCCAGTTCGAAGGCGGCGCCGGCCAGGCCGCCGCGGTTCATCGAGCCGATGACGACCCGGTCCTCCAGGGCGCCGAGGAGCAGCAGGTCGTCCAGGATGTCGGCGGTGGCCAGGACGCCGTCCACGCCGGGGCGGGAGAGGGCCAGGCAGAGCCGCTCCAGCAGGTCGGCGCGGTTGGCCATGGCGAGCCGGTCGTCGCCGACGGCGAGGGCGCCCCGGGCGGGGTGATCGGCGGCGATGATCATCAGCCGGCCGGTGGAGCGGATCAGGGGGCGCCTGACCCGCCGGACGGTGGCCTCGGCGACGGCCTCGGGATGGTGGGTGCGCAGCCGGACCAGCTCCGACACGTCGACGCGGGTCATGAGGCGTCCCTTTCGGGGTCGGTGGACGTCGGGCCGGCGGACGTCGGTCCGCCTGGCTTCGGGTCGGCGGGCATCGGGTCGGCGGGCATCGGGTCGGCGGACGTCGGAACGACCGGCTCCGGCTGCGCGGGCATCGGGCCGCCGGCCAGGACCTGGGCGACCTCGCCGTCGTACGGCATGGCGGACGAACAGGCGAGGCGGCCGGCGACGATCGCGCCCGCCGCGTTCGCGTATCTCATGGTGTGCTCCAGATCCCAGCCGGCCAGCAGGCCGTGGCAGAGGGCGCCGCCGAACGCGTCCCCGGCGCCGAGTCCGTTGACCACGTCGACGGGGACGGGCGGTACTTCGGCGGTGGTGCCGTCGCGGTGGACGGCGAGGACGCCCTTGGGGCCCTGTTTGACGACGGCCAGCTCGACGCCCGCGGCGAGCAGCGCGCGGGCGGCGGCGTGCGGTTCGCGCTCGCCGACGGCCACCTCGCACTCGTCCAGGTTGCCGACGGCGACGGTGGCGTGGGCCAGGGCCCGGGCGTACACCTCGCGGGCGGCGGCGACCTGCCCCGGTCCCGGCTCCCCGTCCTCATCAGGCCAGAACATCGGCCGCCAGTCGAGGTCGAAGACGGTGATCCCGCCCCGGGCGCGCGCCTCCAGCGCCGCGAGGGTGGCCGAGCGGCTGGGCTCCGCGCACAGGCCGGTGCCGGTCATCCAGAAGATCCGGGCGGCCCTGATGGCGTCCAGGTCCAGCTCGTGCGGGTGGATCTCCAGGTCGGGGGCCTTGGGCTGCCGGTAGAAGTACAGCGGGAAGTCGTCCGGGGGGAAGATCTCGCAGAAGGTGACCGGGGTCGGGTACCGGTCGACCGGGGTCACCCAGCGGTCGTCCACCGCGAACTCGCCGAGCGCCTGGTGGAGATAGTCCCCGAAGGCGTCCCGGCCGGTGCGGGTGATGACGGCGGTACGGCGGCCCAGGCGCGCGGAGGCGACGGCCACGTTGGTCGCGGAGCCGCCCAGAAACTTCCCGAACGTGTCGACCTGGGCCAGCGGGACCCCGGTCCGCAGGGGGTAGAGGTCCACCCCGATCCGCCCCATGGTGATGACGTCGTACGGCTCGTACGGCTCGGGCATGTGTGTTCCTCCGGTCTCGACCACCCCAGGTGTAGTGCTCAGCCCCGAGCCCTGTCAATGTTTTGTCCTGACATTCGGACGAAGGCTTGACACTCTTTCCGAATGGCCGGAAAGCTGACCGTTATGACTTCATCCGTACCCCCACTGAACCGCATCCGCGTCGGGTCGGCCCCCGATTCGTGGGGGGTGTGGTTTCCCGACGACCCGGGTCAGGTGCCCTGGCGGCGCTTCCTCGACGAGGTGGCCGAGGCCGGCTACGAGTGGATCGAGCTCGGCCCGTACGGCTATCTGCCGACCGACCCCGCCCAGTTGGGCGAGGAGACCGCGAAGCGCGGGCTGAAGGTCTCGGCCGGCACGGTCTTCACCGGGCTGCACCACGGCCCCTCGGTCTGGGAGAAGACCTGGGAGCACGTGTCGGACATCGCGGCGCTCACGCGGGCGATGGGCGCCGACCACCTCGTGGTCATCCCGTCCTTCTGGCGCGACGACAAGACGGGCGAGGTGCTGGAGGACCGGACCCTCACCCCGGCGCAGTGGCGCGACCTGACCGAGCAGACCGAACGCCTGGGCCGGGAGGTACGGGACCGTTACGGCCTGCGGATCGTCGTCCACCCGCACGCCGACACCCACGTCGACACCGAGGAGAACGTCAACCGCTTCCTGGACGCCACCGACCCGGAGCTGGTCTCGCTGTGTCTGGACACCGGGCACTACGCCTACTGCGGCGGCGACAGCGTGAAGCTGATCGAGACGTACGGCGAGCGCATCGGCTATCTCCACCTCAAGCAGGTCGACCCGGCGATCCTCGCCGAGGTCGTGGCGCAGGAGGTGCCGTTCGGCCCGGCCGTCGGACGGGGCGTCATGTGCGAGCCGCCGGCCGGCGTCCCGGCGCTGGAACCGGTGCTGGCGGCGGCGCGGGGGCTGGACGTCGACCTCTTCGCGATCGTCGAGCAGGACATGTACCCGTGCCCGCCGGACAAGCCCTTCCCGATCGCCGCCCGCACCCGGCGCTTCCTGCGGAGCTGCGGGGTCTGACAGGCACGGCGATCATGTTCCGGCCGTGTCACAAGAATCCCCTTTCCGTCACACATATCTCCATTACGCGGGTCTTCCGTCACAGGGGGACGACAGACCCACTCTCCTCATCACTCTGCGTCGTTCATCGGGCACAGGCTGAGTGATCGCCAGCGTCTTTGCCGCAGCTCCCCCGACGGCCCCACAGGCCGCCCCTGCGGCGGACGCAAGGAGGTGCCACTGATGACGGACAAAGGGCTCTGGTCGTACAAGGAGATCGCCGCGCACATCCGGGTGCAGCCGGACACCGTCCGCTCGTACCGGAAACACGGACTGCTCCCACCACCGGACCACGTGGAGAACGGCAAGCCGTACTGGTACGCGGACACCGTCCGCACCTGGGTGGCCAACCGGCCCGGAAACAGAGGGTCGAGATGATCCCGGGGCACCGGACCTGACGGGCTGACACACGGACAGGAACAGACAGAGGGGGCGACGCACCGGTCGGGCCCTCGCGCCGTTCGCGGCGCGGGGGCCCGACTTCGCTTTCATACCCCCTAGGGGTAAAGTTCGAGGAGATCGATGTCCGTCAAGCCCTCGAAGAGGAGAACGCCATGACCACCGAGACGACGACCGGCCCGACCGGGACCTCCGGCGCAGTCACCACCGTCTACCAGGTCAAGGGCATGAGCTGCGGCCATTGCGAGGGCGCCGTCTCGGGCGAGATCTCCACGATCGAGGGCGTCACGTCCGTCCAGGCCACCGCCGCGACCGGCCAGGTGACCGTCGTGTCCGAATCGGTACTCGACGAGAGCGCCGTCCGGGCCGCCGTGGACGAGGCGGGATACGAACTGGTCGAACAGGCCTGACCGCCAGCAGTCACATAATCGTAGGTTCAGACGCCCTACGACCCTCGTTTCGGTGGTTTCGGATCCCGATCGCCTTGAGCTCTACATGTGAGCCACAAGACCTTCACAAAGAGATCTAGATCACATAGATTGAGGGGTAACCATTCGGGCAGCTCGCGTGTCTTAGAAGGCGATGCTGAAGAACGTCTTGGGGGACGTTCGACGGCATGTCATGGGACGTCTTGGGGGACGTTCCGGACAGGCGCGATCGACCGGGGCACGTGCACCGCGGGGAGCTTTGAGCGGCCCTCCCGCAGGTACGTACCCCGGTCAGAGCGCGCGAGAAGCCCGTAGTGGTTTCCGTAGACGCCCGGGCCGGATCCCGTGGGGGGAATCCGCACCGGGGATATGGGAAGCGCCCCGCTCGTCGACCCGTGGGGGGATCGGCGGCGGGGCGCTTTTCTGTCTCCACAACCTTGCCGGGGGGACCCGGCGGGGACCCGCTGGGGTCAGCGGCCCTCGACCGGCACGAAGTCGCGCAGGACCTCGCCCGTGTAGATCTGGCGCGGGCGGCCGATGCGGGATCCCGGCTCCTTGATCATCTCGTGCCACTGGGCGATCCAGCCGGGCAGCCGGCCGATCGCGAAGAGCACGGTGAACATCTCGGTGGGGAAGCCCATGGCCCGGTAGATCAGGCCGGTGTAGAAGTCCACGTTCGGGTAGAGCTTGCGCTCGACGAAGTACTCGTCGGCCAGCGCGTGCTCCTCCAGCTTGAGCGCGATGTCGAGCAGCTCGTCGGACTTGCCGAGCGCCGACAGGACGTCGTGCGCCGCCGCCTTGATGATCTTCGCCCGGGGGTCGAAGTTCTTGTACACACGGTGTCCGAAGCCCATGAGCTTGACGCCGTCTTCCTTGTTCTTCACCTTGCGGATGAAGGCGTCGACGTCACCACCGGCCGCCTGGATGCCTTCGAGCATCTCCAGGACGGAGGCGTTGGCGCCGCCGTGCAACGGGCCCCACAGGGCGCTGATGCCCGCGGAGATCGAGGCGAACATGTTCGCCTGCGACGAGCCGACGAGCCGCACGGTGGACGTCGAACAGTTCTGCTCGTGGTCCGCGTGCAGGATGAGGAGCTTGTCGAGCGCGGCGACCACGACCGGGTCCGGCACGTACTCCTGCGCGGGGACGGAGAACGTCATGCGCAGGAAGTTCTCGACGTACCCGAGGTCGTTGCGCGGGTAGACGAAGGGGTGGCCGATCGACTTCTTGTACGCGTACGCCGCGATCGTCGGAAGCTTGGCGAGCAGCCGGATCGTCGAGAGGTGGCGCTGCTTCTCGTCGAACGGATTGTGACTGTCCTGGTAGAACGTCGACAGCGCGCTGACCACGGAGGACAGCATCGCCATCGGGTGCGCGTCGCGCGGGAATCCGTCGTAGAACCGCTTGACGTCCTCGTGCAGCAGCGTGTGCTGGGTGATCTCGTTCTTGAACGAGGCCAGCTCGTCGACGGTCGGGAGTTCACCGTTGATCAGCAGGTACGCCACCTCGACGAAGCTGGACCGCTCGGCCAGCTGCTCGATGGGGTAACCGCGATAGCGGAGGATGCCCTGCTCGCCGTCGAGGTAGGTGATCCCGGACTTGTAGGCGGCGGTGTTGCCGTACCCGCTGTCCAGTGTCACCAGGCCGGTCTGAGCACGGAGCTTTCCGATGTCGAAGCCCGAATCGCCGACGGTGCTGTTGATCACCGGATAGGTGTACTCGCCGTCGCCGTACCGCAGTACTACCGCGTCGTTCGCGTCGTTGTCGCGTTTCTCGCTCACGTCATCCCTCACCGACGTAGTGCCTCTTCTTCGAGGTGCCCTGACTGTCTCTACCATCCCCCATTTGGCTCAGGAGAGTGCACTCGGGGTCGGCCATTAGGCCTATCCGCGGCACTCAGTGCCGCGAACCTGTTCATCCTGCCCTCTTCGCACCCGTTCTGAAAGTCCACGCGCTCAGTTGCGTACGGCGGGCCGGTCGTCGGGGAGCGGAAGGCCCGACAGCCGGTGGTCCAGGGCGGTGAAGCGTCTGCCCGCCGAGACCGTCCGCACCGCCTGCCCTATGGCCTTGCGCGAGCCCACCAGCACCACCAGCTTCTTGGCGCGGGTCACCGCCGTGTAGAGAAGATTCCGCTGGAGCATCATCCAGGCCCCCGTCGTGACCGGGATGACCACGGCCGGGTACTCGCTGCCCTGGGAGCGGTGGATCGTCATCGCGTACGCGTGCGCCAGCTCGTCCAGCTCGTCGAAGTCGTACGGCACCTCCTCGTCCTCGTCCGTCAGGACCGTCAGCCGCTGGTCCTCCAGGTTCAGCGAGGTGACCACCCCGACCGTGCCGTTGAAGACCCCGTTCTCGCCCTTCTCGTAGTTGTTGCGGATCTGGGTGACCTTGTCCCCCACCCGGAACACCCGCCCGCCGAGCCGCTTCTCCGGCAGGTCGGGCCGGCCCGGCGTGATGGCCTGCTGGAGCAAGCCGTTCAGCGCCCCCGCGCCCGCCGGCCCGCGGTGCATCGGCGCCAGCACCTGCACGTCCCGCCGCGGGTCCAGGCCGAACTTCGCGGGGATACGGCGGGCCGCGACCTCCACCGTGACGCGGCCGGCGTCCTCCGTCTCGTCCTCCACGAAGAGGAAGAAGTCGGAGAGGCCCTGCGTGATCGGATGCACCCCCGAGTTGATCCGGTGGGCGTTGGTGACCACCCCCGACCGCTGCGCCTGCCGGAAGATCCGGGTGAGCCGGACCTGCGGCACGGGACCGCCCTCCGCCAGCAGATCCCGCAACACCTCCCCCGCCCCGACCGACGGCAACTGGTCGACATCCCCCACCAGCAGCAGATGCGCCCCCGGCGCCACCGCCTTCACCAGCTTGTTGGCCAGCAGCAGGTCCAGCATCGAGGCCTCGTCCACCACCACCAGGTCCGCGTCCAGCGGCCGGTCCCTGTCGTACGCCGCGTCCCCGCCCGGCTTCAGCTCCAGCAGCCGGTGCACCGTCGACGCCTCGGCCCCCGTCAGCTCGGCCAGCCGCTTCGCCGCGCGCCCGGTCGGGGCGGCCAGCACGACCTTGGCCTTCTTCGCGCGCGCCAGCTCCACGATCGAGCGGACCGTGAAGGACTTCCCACAGCCGGGGCCACCGGTCAGCACCGCGACCTTCTCGGTCAGCGCCAGCCTGACCGCCTGCTGCTGCTCGGGCGCCAGCGCCGCGCCCGTACGATCCGCGAGCCACGCCAGCGCCTTGTCCCACGCCACGTCCCGGAACGCCGGCATCCGGTCCTCGCCGGTCCGCAGCAGCCGGAGCACCTGGGCGGAGAGGGAGAGCTCCGCGCGGTGGAAGGGGACCAGATAGATCCCGTTCACCGGCTCCCCGCCCTCCGGCCCCGGCACGCGCTCGCGCACCGCCCCCTCGTCCTCCGTGGTCAGCACGGCCAGGCACTCGATGACCAGGCCCGTGTCGACCTGGAGCAGCTTCACGGCGTCCGCGATGAGCCGCTCCTCGGGCAGGAAGCAGTGGCCCTGGTCGGTGGACTGCGACAGCGCGTACTGGAGGCCCGCCTTGACCCGCTCCGGGCTGTCGTGCGGGATGCCGACGGCCTGCGCGATCCGGTCCGCGGTGAGGAAGCCGATGCCCCAGACGTCGGCGGCCAGCCGGTACGGCTCGTTCCTGACGACCGAGATCGAGGCGTCCCCGTACTTCTTGTAGATCCGCACCGCGATGGAGGTGGAGACACCGACGCCCTGGAGGAAGATCATGACCTCCTTGATGGCCTTCTGCTCCTCCCAGGCGGCGGCGATCATCTTCGTCCGCTTGGGCCCCAGGCCGGGGACCTCCACGAGCCGCTTCGGCTCCCGCTCGACGATGTCCAGGGTGTCCAGCCCGAAGTGCTCCACGATCCGGTCCGCGATGCGCGGGCCGATGCCCTTGATCAGGCCCGAGCCGAGGTAGCGGCGGATGCCCTGGATCGTGGCGGGCAGGACCGTCGTGTAGTTCTCCACCGTGAACTGCTTGCCGTACTGGGGGTGCGAGGCCCAGCGGCCCTCCATCCGCAGCGACTCGCCGGGCTGCGCGCCGAGCAGCGCGCCGACGACGGTGAGGAGATCGCCGCCCCGGCCGGTGTCGACCCGGGCGACCGTGTAGCCGTTCTCCTCGTTGGCGTACGTGATCCGTTCGAGGACGGCTTCGAGGACGGCGAGTGCGGGAGCGGGGGTGTGGGTCGGGGTCGGGGTCGGGGTGTCTTGGGCGGACCGGTTGGACATGATCCGACGCTACCGTCGGCCTCCGACATCGTGCCGGGCCTGTGGATAACTTCCCTGGGGACAACTCCCCCTGGGCCCCTGGCGCGCTACCAGGGGCCCGGTCCAAGGACCGGGCCCCATGCGCTCCCCCCATCGGCAAGGCTTCGTGATCCCCCCGGATCAGTCCCCCGAAAACCTTGCCGACCTGTACGACTCATCTCACGCTGGGATGGTTGCACGATTCCGCAGAGTAATTTTCTCGCGCTTCCGTCATCGCGGGAGCGCGTGCGCCACATACCGCTCCACGACCTCCTCCAGCAGCTCCACGCCGTCCCGCGCCCACAGCTCGTCGTTGAACAGCTCCACCTCGACCGGCCCGTCGTAACCGGCCGCGTCCACCCGCGCGCGCCACGCCCGCAGGTCGACCGCTCCGTCGCCGAGCTGGCCGCGGCCGTTCAGGACCCCGGCCGGAAGGGGCGTCGTCCAATCGGCCAGTTGGAAGGAGAAGACACGGCCCGCGGCGCGGGCGACGGCCGCGGGCGCCCGGTCGTCCCACCAGACGTGGTACGTGTCCACGACCACGCCCACCTGGTCCGCCGGGAAGCGCTCGGCCAGTTCGAGGGCCTGGTCCAGCGTGGAGACCACACACCGGTCCGAGGCGAACATGGGGTGCAGCGGCTCGATCGCCAGCCGGATGCCGCGTTCGCCGGCGTACGGGGCCAGCTCCCCCAGCGCGTCGGCGATCCGCTCCCGCGCCCCGGCCAAGTCCTGGTCGCCGGACGGCAGTCCGCCGGAGACGAGGACCAGCGTGTCGGTGCCGAGCGTCACCGCCTCGTCGATCGCCGCCCGGTTGTCGGCCAACGCCTCCGCGCGTCCGGCGGGGTCGGCCGCGGTGAGGAAGCCGCCCCGGCAGAGCGTGGTGACGCCGAGCCCGGCCTCCCGTACGAGCTTGGCGGCGGCCTCGACCCCGTACTCCTGGACCGGCGCGCGCCACAGGCCGACGCCGGGGATCCCGAGCCGTACGCAGGCCTCGGTCAGCTCCGGCAGGGACAGCTGTTTGACGGTCATCTGGTTGATGCTGAAGCGGCCGAGGCCGGGGGCACTGTCTCGGGTCACCGGCTCACTCCGTACACGTCGAGCAGCGACCCCATCCGGGCCTCCGCCGCCTTCGGGTCCGGGAACAGGCCCAGCCCGTCGGCCAGTTCGTACGCCCGCGCCAGATGCGGCAGCGAGCGCGCCGACTGGAGTCCGCCGACCATCGCGAAGTGGTCCTGGTGGCCCGCCAGCCAGGCCAGGAACACCACGCCGGTCTTGTAGAAGCGGGTCGGCGCCCGGAACAGGTGGCGGGACAACTCCACCGTGGGGTCGAGCAGTTCGCGGAACCCCTTCGTGTCACCGGTGTCCAGCACCCGTACCGCCTCGGCCGCCACCGGTCCCAGCGGGTCGAAGATCCCCAACAGGGCGTGGCTGAAGCCCTGTTCGTCACCGGCGATCAGCTCGGGGTAGTTGAAGTCGTCGCCCGTGTAGCAGCGGACGCCCCGGGGCAGCCTGCGGCGCAGCTCGACCTCCCGCCGGGCGTCCAGCAGGGAGACCTTGATGCCGTCGACCTTGTCGGGATGCGCGGCGATGACCTGGAGGAACGTCTCGGTCGCGGTGTCGAGGTCGGCGCTGCCCCAGTAGCCGTCGAGTGCGGGGTCGAACATCGGTCCGAGCCAGTGCAGTACGACGGGCTCGGCGGCCTGGCGCAGCAGGTGCGCGTAGACGTCGAGGTAGTCCTCGGGGCCGGCCGCGGCCGCCGCGAGCGCGCGCGACGCCATGAGAATGGCCTGCGAACCGGTCTCCTCGACCAGTGCGAGCTGCTCCTCGTACGCGGCCCTGACCTCGCCCAAGGTGTGCGTACCGGGCGGCAGTTGGTCGGTGCCGACCCCGCAGGCGATCCGGCCCCCGACCGCCTTCGCCTCGGCGGCGGAGCGCCGGATCAGCTCGGCGGCGCCGGCCCAGTCCAGGCCCATGCCGCGCTGCGCGGTGTCCATGGCCTCCGCGACGCCGAGGCCGTGCGACCAGAGGTGGCGGCGGAAGGCGAGGGTGGCGTCCCAGTCGACGGCGGCGGGCGCGTCGGGGCTGGTGTCGGCGTAGGGGTCGGCGACGACGTGCGCCGCCGAGAGGACCGTACGGGAGGTGAGAGGGACGGGACGGGGTGGCGCGGCGAGGAAGGGGGCCGGTTCGGCGCGCGGTGTGTACGTACGCAACTCACCGCCGGGTGAGGGCAGTCGGAGGGTCACAGGCTCAGCTCCGGTACGTCGAAGCGGCGACCCTCGGCCGAGGACCGCAGCCCCAGCTCGGCGAGTTGCACCCCGCGCGCGCCCGCGAGGAGGTCCCAGCGGTACGGCTCGTCGAGCGCGAGGTGGCGCAGGAACAGTTCCCACTGCGCCTTGAAGCCGTTGCCGAACTCTCCGTTGTCCGGGACCTCTTGCCACTGGTCGCGGAAGGACTCGGTGACGGGGAGGTCCGGGTTCCACACCGGCTTGGGCGTGGCGCTGCGGTGCTGCACGCGGCAGCGGCGCAGCCCGGCGACCGCCGAGCCGTGGGTGCCGTCGACCTGGAACTCGACCAGCTCGTCGCGGTTGACCCGTACCGACCAGGCCGAGTTGATCTGCGCGACCACGCCGCCCTCCAGCTGGAAGATGCCGTACGCGGCGTCGTCGGCGGTCGCGGCGTACGGCTTGCCGCGCTCGTCCCAGCGCTCGGGGATGTGGGTGGTGATGTGGGCCTGGACGGTGGTGACGCGGCCGAAGAGCTCGTGGAGGACGTACTCCCAGTGCGGGAACATGTCGACGGTGATGCCGCCGCCGTCCTCGGCGCGGTAGTTCCAGGAGGGGCGCTGGGGGTCCTGCCAGTCGCCCTCGAAGACCCAGTAGCCGAACTCCCCCCGTACGGACAGGATCTGGCCGAAGAAGCCGCCGTCGATGAGGCGCTTGAGCTTGAGCAGGCCCGGCAGGAAGATCTTGTCCTGGACGACGCCGTGCTTGATCCCGGCGCTCCGGGCGAGCCTGGCCAGGTCGAGGGCGCCGGCGAGATCGGCGGCGGTCGGCTTCTCCGTGTAGATGTGCTTGCCGGCCGCGATGGCCTTCTTGATCGCCTCGACCCGGGCCGAGGTGACCTGCGCGTCGAAGTACAGGGAGATCGTGTCGTCCGCGAGGACGGCGTCGAGGTCCGTCGACCACTCGGTGAGACCGTGGCGTTCCGCGATCTCCTTCAGGGCGTGTTCGCGGCGCCCGACGAGGACCGGCTCCGGCCAGAGCACCTCGCCGCCGCCCAGATCGAGTCCGCCCTCTTCGCGGATCGCGAGGACGGAGCGCAGCAGGTGCTGCCGGTACCCCATCCGCCCCGTGACGCCGTTCATGGCGATCCGCACTGTCCTGCGTGTCACGAAGTTCCCTCCATACGGCCGTAGCAAGCGCTTTCTATAGGGTATGAAGCTAGCCTGCGATTCCGGGACGGACAAGAGCTGGGCCGGGATCTTCGGTCGTGGTCCCGTGGGCGCTCGGCCTGGGGCTTGCGCGGCGCTTGCCTGGCGCCCGGCTCCGTACCCACCCTCGTACTCCTCGGAGGAAAGCGATGACAGTCACCCTGGCGGATGTGGCGGCCCGCGCGCGGGTGTCGCCCGCCACCGTGTCGCGCGTGCTGAACGGCAACTACCCGGTCGCCGCGACCACCCGGGAGCGGGTGCTGCGGGCGGTGGACGAGCTGGACTACGTACTGAACGGCCCGGCCAGCTCGCTCGCCGCCGCCACGTCCGACCTGGTCGGCATCCTCGTCAACGACATCGCCGACCCCTTCTTCGGGATCATGGCCGGGGCGGCCCAGACGGAGATCGGCGGCCAGGAGGGGACGGGGCGCGGGGGCGGCGAGAAGCTGGCCGTCGTGTGCAACACGGGGGGCTCGCCGGAACGCGAACTGACCTATCTGACTCTCCTCCAGCGCCAGCGGGCGGCGGCCGTGATCCTGACGGGCGGGGCCCTCGAAGACCCGGACCATATCGCCGCGATGGCCACGAAACTGTCGAAACTCGCCGACGCGGGCACGCGTGTGGTGCTGTGCGGGCGGCCGCCGCTGCCGGACAGCGAGGCGATAGTGGCGGCGCTGGCGTTCGACAACCGCGGGGGTGGGCGGCGGCTGACGGAACACCTGCTGGCGCTGGGACACCGGAAGATCGGGTACGTGGCGGGGCCGGCGGAACGGACGACTACGCGGCATCGGCTGGAGGGGCACCGGGGGGCGTTGGAGGGGTTCGGGGCGTTGGAGGGGTTGGTGGCTGGTGGGGCTGGTGGAGTGGGAGGTGCGGGTGGAGCTGGTGGAGCTGGTGGAGCTGGTGGGGAGGGTTTCGGTGATCTGGAGGTGCTGACCGTGCACGGCGCGTACACGCGGCGGTCGGGGTACGAAGCGACGCTGGAGCTGCTGCGCCGGGCGCCGGACCTGACCGCGGTGATCGGCGCGAACGACACGGTGGCGCTGGGGGCGTGCGCGGCGGTCCGGGACCAGGGGTTGCGCATCCCGGAGGACATCTCGGTGGCGGGCTTCGACGACCTGCCGTTCTCGGTGGACGCGATGCCCGCGCTGACGACGGTACGGCTGCCGCTGTACGAGGCGGGGGCGCGGGCGGGGCGGCTGGCGATGGGCACGGAGGCGCCGCCGCCGGGCGGGATCGCGACGATCGGGGCGGAGCTGATGGTGCGGGGGTCCACGGGGGCGGCTCGGGTGGGGGGTCCCTCCGGGGGGAGGGGGTGAGGGGTGGCCTGGGGCGGGTGGGGGTGTGCCCGGGGCGGGTGGGGGGTGTGCCCGGGGGTGACGGGGTACTGGGGTGGGATGGCTTGATGCCCGGGAATGCCCTGTGCGCAGTCTTGCTCGGAGTCTCGTTCGGAAAGGAACCATCGTGAAGTTCGCCTTCTCCACCCTCGGAGTGCCGGGGCTGCCCGTCCCCGAGGTCGTCGGACTCGCCACCGCCACCGGCTACCAGGGCGTGGAGCTGCGTGCCCACCCGGAGGAGCCCGTCCACCCCGGCATCGGAGAGGCCGAACGCGCCTCGGTGGTCGACGACTTCAAGCGGGCGGGCGTCGAGATCCTGACCCTGGCCGGGTACGTACGGGTCGCCGACACGACCACCGACGAGGACGCCGTACGCCAGGAACTCGACGACCTCCTCCGGCTCGCCCGGGACCTGGGCGCCGCGAACATCCGCGTCTTCCCCGGCGGCGGGGACGGGGACCCCGCGGAGGCCGACGCGACGGCCGCGCGGCGGCTGGGCGCGGCGGCGGAGGTGGCCGCCGACTTCGGCGTACGGATCCTGCTGGAGACCCACGACTCGCACCGTACGGGCGTGGACGCGGCGCGGGTGGTCGGGACGGTGGGGCACCCGCAGGTGGGGGTGTTGTGGGACGTGATGCACACCTGGCTGGGCGGGGAGGACCCGATCACGTCGCATGCGGTACTGGCGCCGTACCTGGGATACGTACAGGTCAAGGACATCGCGTCGGCCGAGGACACCACTCCGCTGGCCCTGGGCGCGGGGGTGCTGCCGCTGGCGGAGTGCGTGGCGCTGCTGGCGGGCGAGGGGGACGACGGGTGGGTGTGCTGGGAGTACGAGAAGCGCTGGTACCCGAAGGCAGCGGAGCTGCCGGGGCTGTTGGAGGCGGGGCGGGGGTATCTGGAGGGGCTGACGTAGGGGGAGGGGGGCAGGCGGGTAGGGGGCAGGGGGTGTGTGCGGAGGGTGTACGTGTACGAGTACGTCGGCCCGGTTGACATCAGAGCCGCGTCGGTGCGGGCGGGTGGTGAGGGAACGGAGATCCGTTCCTCCAGCGAACACGTGGCCTGCGCGGGCGGCGGGGCGGTGCTGAGCGCCGGCGAGATGTCCTTGGCGCGGGAGGACGACCGGTGGGTGGTCGGCGAGGTGAGCAACCAGTCGACGGGCTATTGCCCGGACGTCAGCTCCTGGCAGTGGGTGGCAGCGGCGTTGGAGCGGGCCGGGGTGGATCGGGCTGGGGTGGTGCGTTTGCGGGGGTTCACTCATGAGGTGGTGTTCCGCCGCTGCGTGGGTGAGGGCGGGGGCACGGATCCGGACTGCCGAGAGGTCAACGTGGTTCGGGAGGACGACTTCTTCTGTGTGTTTTGCGGGGGTGCGTTGCCGGCTGAGTGGAACGTGGGGGTGGGGGTTCAGGCGGGGACGTAGTTGGGGTCGGCGTTGTTGTGTTGGTTGACGTGGGGGCCGCCCCTTGCTGTTGAGTGTCGCGGTTTCGGGTCGGGCGTCAAGGGCGCTCCTTCGTCGCGTCGGCAAGCCGATGACCTTCGGTCACCCTTGACTCCCGCCCCGAAACCGCAAGTGAAGGCCGAGGGGGGCGGCCCGGGGGAGGGGTCCCCGGGACGGTAGGGAAGCGGTTGCGGTCTCTTTCCGGGCTGCGGCTCCGGACGGGGGTTTGCGCACCACTTGAATGGGGCTGTGCCACTCGGCTCAGCGGCTGGAAGGCCGTCTGCCTGCGGGCGTACAAGCACCGTGTCTGAGCTGGGTGGGTGGAAGGGGAAGGGCGGGCAGTTCGCCCCCTTCCGGCCGGTGACGGGTCCTCGGTACGCACTAACGGAACACCACACACAAGACCCATGGTTGAGGAAGGCCGGCAGGAGGGAACTGCGGCAGTGACGGTGTCTGTCGAGCCCTTCTCCGAAAGGTCCCCCATGAAGTGGTTAAGGAAGCTTGTGGTTGCGGTGTCGGCCGCTGCGGTGGCGGTGGTTGGCCCGGGGATTGCCCCGGCTCAGGCGATCGTCGGAGGCACCGCCGTGAGCAACAGCCCCACGGCCCCGATCGCGCACAGCATGGCCGGTCTCGTCGATACGAACTCCGGGCAGGTCTTCTGCGGGGCGACGCTGATCAGCGACACGTACGTACTGACGGCCGCATCCTGCGTACGGGGAAAGGCAACGGGCACCACCGCTGTCCTTCTCGGTGATCGCGACACCGCGAGCGGTTCCGACACCAACTTCGCCGCGCTCTATGCGGTCGGACGATGGATCATCCACCCGTCCTACACACCCACCACCAGCCGCAACGACATTGCCGTCGTTCAGCTCGCCAAGAAGGCAACCCTGAACGTCGGAGTGCGCCCGGCCCTGGTGGACGCGAACACCCAGCCCAACGCCTACGCAGGCCAAACCGCCGTGGCCATGGGCTGGGGCACTCTCTCCTACGGAGGCCAGCAGCCGACCCAACTCCAGCGCGCACAGGTCGGCGTCATCACCACGAGCCAGTGCAATGCCTACTACGGCACCGTGGACGGCAGTCAGCAGTTGTGCACTCACACCCCCGACAAGGGCCCCTGCCAGCACGACACCGGCGGCCCCCTCGCACAACAGCTGGCCAACAACAAAACGAACCTCGTAGGCATCATCTCCTACGGACAGGGCTGCGCCTCGGCCTACCCCGACGTCTTCACCCGGGTCGCCGCATACCGCCCCTGGATCACCAACATCACCGGCCCACTCCCCACCCAGTAGCCCAACAGGCGCGAAACAAGCGAATGTGTCCTCCCAGAACCGCCCAACGCACCGCAGGACACAAGGCCACGCCACCCCGCAGCTGACCACGGATCTCAGACACGGTGCTTGCGCACCCGCCAACGGACGGCCGGCTAGCCGCCAAGCCGGGGCCTGCCGCCCCATTCAAGTGGTGCGCAAACCCCCAACCGGAGCCGCAGCCCGGGAGCAAGCCGCAACCGCCCCCGGAGTGTCCCGGGGGACCCCTCCCCGGGCCGCCCCCCCCTCGCCTTCACTTGCGGTTTCGGGGCGGGAGTCAAGGGTGACCGAAGGTCATCGGCTTGCCGACGCGACGAAGGAGCGCCCTTGACGCCCGACCCGAAACCGCGACACTCAACAGCAAGGGGCGGCCCCCACGTCAAACAACACAAGAACGCCGACCCCGACTACGTCTTCGTCTGAACCCGCACATCCAGCCCAAGCTCAGCCACCCACCCACCGAGGGAAACGCCATCCTCGACCTAGCCCGCCTCCGCGCCCTCCATGCCGTGTCCGTGCATGGTTCCGTCGGTGCTGCCGCCTCCGCCCTCGGGTACAGCCCCTCCGCCGTCTCCCAGCAGATCACCAAGCTGGAGCGGGAGACCCGTACCACACTCCTCGAACGGCGCGGGCGCGGTGTTGTGCTCACCGACGAGGCGCGGCATCTCGCCGCCACCGCCGAGGAGTTGTTCGCCATCGTCGAGCGGGCCGAGACCACGCTGGAGGAGCGGCGGGGGCAGCCCACCGGGCAGCTCGTCGTCGCGGCGTTCGCCTCCTCCGCCCGCGGGCTGCTGCCTCCCGCGCTCGCCGAACTCGCCCTGCTCCACCCCACCCTGGACGTCCGGCTGCGGGAGATCGACCCGCACCTGTCCTCCGACCTCGTGGCCCGCGGCCTGATCGACCTCGCCGTCACCCACGACTGGGACATCGCCCGGCTGCCCACCCCCGAGGGGGTGGAGCGGGCCGTCATCGGTGACGACCTGTGCGATCTGCTCGTGCCGGACGGGCACCCGCTCGCCGCGCGGGCCGTCGTCCGCCGGGCGGATCTGCGCGGGCTCAGGTGGATCTGCCAGCCGCCCGGCACGGTCTGCCACGACTGGCTCGTACGCACCCTGCGCGCCGCCGGCTGCGAGCCCGAGCTCGCCCACCAGGCCGAGGAGAACCACACCCAGATCGCCCTGGTGGCCGCCGGGTTGGGCGTCGCGATGGTTCCCCGGCTGGGGCGCGGCCCGCTGCCCCCGGGCGTACGGGCCAAGGCGCTCGATCCCGTACCCTCGCGCCGGCTGTACGCCCTGTGGCGGGCCGGGGCGGCGCGGCGGCCCGCCGTCACCGCCACCGTGGCCGCGCTGCGGCGCCACTGGCCCGAGGTGGCCGCCGTGCCGGGCTCGGCCGAGGGGTAGCGGTCCGCCGGGCGGCCCCCTCAAGGGCGGCCCGGCGGAGGGGGCTTACGGCCGCAGCGCCTGGCGGCGGTCGACCTTCTGGTGGTCGAGCTTCGCGTCGAACGGCGCGAGCGGCTTCGCCTTCGCCGCGTCCTGCTGTACGGCCGCCGGCGCGACGCCCGCCCAGTCGAGGATCCTGGCCGTGGCCTTCGCCGACTGCTCGGGGCTCAGGGCGGCCACGTTGGCGCCGTGGTTGGCGCCCGGCGCGACGTACACGAAGCTGTCACGCGCACCCCGGCCCACGCGGAACTGCTCGGCGCCCCACGGGTCGTTCTGCCCGTACACGAAGAGCATCCGGTCCGCGTGGTGCTGGACCCAGTTGTCGACGTCCGGCATCACGCGCGGGTCGAACTTCATCGCGATGTCGCGCGGCACGAAGTTGCGCGGCGGCTGGTAGCCGTACCGGCTGAGCTTGCCCAGGTGCGGCTGCTTGATGTCCGGCGAGCCCAGCTGCGTACCGGCCTGGTAGTAGTACGGCGTGTACGTCGCGAGGCCCTGGTCCGTGTAGGCGGAGAAGCCGGAGATCGCGTCGATGACGTCGTAGATCTCCTGGTCGGAGGCGGTGGCCGCGGGGATGCTCTCGCAGTCCGCCAGCAGGCTGTACTGCCAGAACGCCCAGACGAAGTCCATGACGACGGCCTCGTAGGCCTTGTCGAGCGAGCCGACGGTCGTGAAGGTGGCGCCGTTGGCCGCCGCCCACTCCGCGTACGTCTTCTCCAGCGGCTCCCGCCGGATCAGCGCCTGGCGCTGCACGGCGTTGAGCTTGTCGCGGCACTCCTTGGTGCCGACCTTCTCGAAGAACCGGTCGTAGGCCGAATCCTCCTTGTTCACCACGTCGTTGGGCGCGACGTACGCGACGACGCCGTCCATGTCGCGCGGGTAGTACCGCTCGAAGTAGGTGGCGGTCATGCCGCCCTTCGAACCGCCCGTGGAGAGCCAGTTCTTGGTGTAGATCTTCTTCAACGCCGTGAAGATGCGGTGCTGGTCGCTGGCCGCCTGCCAGATGTCCAGCTTCGTCCAGTCGGCCGGCTGCGGGCGCGACGGGGTGAAGAAGCGGTACTCCATCGAGACCTGGTTGCCGTCGACGATGCGCGTCGGCTCACTGCGGCTCGGGTTGGTGGAGACGTTGTAGCCGCCGGTGAAGAAGACCGTGGGACGGCTGGTGTCCTTGTGCAGCAGCGTGATGCGCTGCTGGAAAGTGCCCTTGGACGGGTGCCGGTGGTCCACCGGCTGGGTGTAGTTGAGGACGAAGTAGCGGTAACCCGCGTACGGCTTCTCCTGGATCAGGCTCATCCCGGGGATCGCCAGGACACGGTCCTTGATGTCGGTGGTGTCCGAGGCGTCCTTGGTGTCCGCGACGGCCGTACCGCTCGGGGACTTCTGGTCCGCGGCGGTGGCCGCACCCGCCGTTGCCACCGTCCCTATGATCAGCGACAGCGACAACAGCCATCTCAGCGTCTTGCGCATGCACTCTCCTTGTGTTCATGACAGACCTGGTGAACCTAGCGGTGCTCATCCCGCACCGCCAGCCCCGCCGGCCCCGCCTCCCCCGCCGCGGCACCCGCCGCCGCTCCCGCCGACGACAACGCGGACGCAACCTTCCCGGGCCCTCGCGCGTCGTACGCATGTACACCCGACTGACGACAGGGGCATGCGTGTTCGCTGGGACCGGTTATGGAAAGGGCGCGCTGCCGCGCTGTCTCGCGGCGCTGACAGCCGTGGTCGCGCTGGCGGCGCTCGCTCTGGCCGGTCCCGCCGCGGCCCGCGCCGAGGCGCTCTCGGTGTGCTCGGGGCAGCCGCAGAAGACGGTGCCCTTCGACAGCGGTGAGCTGCGGATCTACAAGTCGCGGGGGTACGCGTGCGCGCTCACCGTCGCCGACCACCCCGGTGCCAGGCGGGCGATGCGGGTGAGCCTCCAGGCGCGCGGCGCCGGCCCGGTGGTGGACAGCGGGGACTTCACGCAGCACGCGGGGCCGGTGACCGTCCACGCGCTGAACCGGTGCGTACGGGCGTCCGGGGCCATCGCCGGCAAGTCGGCGTCGACCGGGTGGATCCTTTGCTGATCACGGGCCGGTGAGCTCCCGGCGGACCGGCGAGGCCATGGCCCTCGCGGGCCGCCGCGTCACACCACCGCCGCCTCACACCACCGCCGCCGTCTCCTCCTCCTCGCCGATGAAGCTGCGCCACAGCTTGGCGTACCGGCCGTTCAGCGCGAGCAGTTCGCCGTGCGTGCCGTCCTCCACCACCTGCCCGTGGTCCATCACGACCACCCGGTCCGCGCGGGCCGCGGTGGTCAGCCGGTGGGCGACCACCAGCGTCGTACGGCGGCCGGTGAGGCGGTCGGTGGCCTGGTTGACCAGCGCCTCGCTCGCCAGGTCCAGCGCCGCCGTCGCCTCGTCCAGCAACAGGACGTCGGGGTCGACCAGTTCGGCACGCGCGAGGGCGATCAGCTGGCGCTGGCCCGCGGAGAGGTTACGGCCGCGCTCGGCCACCTCGTGCACGTAACCGCCCTCCAGCGTGGCGATCATCTCGTGGGCGCCGACCGCCCGGGCCGCCGCCTCCACCTGCGCGTCGGTCGCCTCGGGGCGGCCGTACGCGATCGCGTCGCGGATCGTCCCCGCGAAGAGGTACGCCTCCTGCGGGACCACGCCGAGCCGGTGGCGGTACGCCGTCAGGTCCAGGTCGCGCAGGTCCGTACCGTCCGCCGTGACCCGGCCGCCCGTCGGGTCGTAGAACCGCGCGACCAGCTTCACCAGCGTCGACTTGCCCGCGCCGGTCTCGCCGACGAACGCGACGGTCTGGCCCGCCGGGATCCGCAGGTCGACCCCCATCAGGGCGGCCTCGTCGGCCAGTTCACCGCTCTCGTCGGTGTACGCGAAGCTCACGTCCTCGAACGCGATCTCGCCGCGCAGCGACAGCACGTCGAGCGGTGCCTCGGACGCCGCCGTCGTGGTGGGCTCCCGCAGCAGCTCCTGGATGCGGCCCAGCGAGACGCTCGCCTGCTGGTAGCCGTCGAAGACCTGGGAGAGCTGCTGGACGGGGGCGAAGAACAGGTCGATGTAGAGGAGGTACGCGACCAGCGCGCCGGTCGTCAGCGTGCCGGCCTCCACCCGCCCCGCGCCGACGATCAGCACGGCCGCCGCCGCGACGGACGACAGCAGCTGGACGAACGGGAAGTACACCGAGATCAGCCACTGCCCGCGCACCCGGGCCTCGCGGTAGTGGTCGCTGCGGGCGGCGAAGCGCTCGGCGCCGTCCTGCTCGCGCCGGAACGCCTGGACGATCCGGAGCCCGGAGACGGACTCCTGGAGGTCGGCGTTGACGGCGCTGATGCGCTCACGGGCCAGTTCGTACGCCTTCACGCTCTTGCGCCGGAAGAAGACCGTGGCGACGAACAGGACCGGCAGGGTCGCGAAGACCACCAACGCCAGCTCCAGGTCGATCGCGAGGAGCACGACGAGGATGCCGAAGAAGGTGACGACGGAGACGAACGCGGTGACCAGCCCGGTCTGGAGGAACGTGGACAGCGCGTCCACGTCCGTGGTCATCCTGGTCATGATCCGGCCGGTCAACTCGCGCTCGTAGTAGTCGAGTCCGAGCCGCTGGAGCTGGGCGAAGATCTTCAACCGCAGGGAGTAGAGGACCCGTTCACCGGTACGCCCGGTCTTGCGCGTCTCGCCGATCTGCGCGAGCCACTGGACGGCGACGACCAGCAGGCCGAGGCCGGCGGCGACCCACACCGCGCCGAGGGCCAGGCGCTCGACGCCCTGGTCGATGCCGTGCCGGATGAGGACGGGCAGGGCCAGGCTCATCGCCGCGTCGACCGCGACGAGCGAGAGGCTGACCAGCAGCGGCAGCCCGAAGCCACGCAGCAGCCTGCGCAGTCCGTACGACTCCTCGGCGGCCACCGCGCGCGCCTCGTCGATCTCCGGGAGGTCGGTGGCCGGCGGCAACGCCTCGACCTGCGCGAGGAGTTCGGGGGTCGCGCCGGGGGCGGCGGACTCCTCGGCGATCTCGTCGCGTTCCCACAGGGCGGGCGTGATGCCGCGCTCCGCGTCGAACTCGGCGTCGATCTCCTCCTGTACGGAGCGGTCCTCGGGCACCTCCGCCGCGGGGACGGGCACGTGCCCCGGGGAGACCTCGCCCAACTCGTCCGGGTCGGTGAGCAGCTTCCGGTAGAGGGCGGAGCGCCGCTGGAGCTCGTCGTGCGTGCCGACGTCGGCGAGCCGGCCGCCGTCCAGCACGGCGATCCGGTCGGCGAGGTTCAGGGTGGAGCGGCGGTGGGCGATGAGGAGGGTCGTACGCCCGGCCATCACGCCGCGCAGCGCCTCGTGGATCTCGTGCTCGACGCGGGCGTCGACGGCGGAGGTCGCGTCGTCCAGGAGCAGCAGCCGGGGGTCGGTGAGGATCGCGCGCGCGAGGGCGACGCGCTGGCGCTGGCCGCCGGAGAGGGTGAGGCCCTGCTCCCCCACCTTGGTGTCGTATCCGTTGGGCAGGTCGGAGATGAAGTCGTGGGCCTGGGCGGCGCGGGTGGCCCGGAAGATCTCCTCGTCGGTGGCGTCGGGCTTCCCGTACGCGACGTTGGCGCGGACGGTGTCGGAGAACAGGAAGCTGTCCTCGGGGACGAGCCCGATGGCGGCGCGCAGGGAGTGGAAGGTCAGCTCGCGGACGTCGTGGCCGCCGACGAGGACCGCGCCGTGGTTCACGTCGTAGAAGCGCGGGACGAGCAGCGAGAGCGTGGACTTGCCGCTGCCGGAGGAGCCGACGACGGCGACGGTCTCGCCGGGGCTCATCTCCAGCGAGAAGCCGTCGAGGACGGTCCTGCCGTCGTCGTACGAGAAGGACACGTCGTCGAACTCGACGGAGGCCTCGGCGTCCGCCGGCAGCTCCTTGGTGCCGTCCTCCATCGTGGGCTCGGTGTCGATGAGCTCCAGGACGCGTTCCACACCGGCGCGGGCCTGCTGGCCGATGGTCAGGACGACGGCGAGCATCCGGACGGGGCCGACGAGCTGGGCGAGGTACGTGGAGAAGGCGACGAAGGTGCCGAGGGTGATCTGTCCCCGGGTGGCGAGCCAGCCGCCGAAGGCGAGCATCGCGACCTGCCCGAGGGCGGGGACGGCCTGGAGGGCGGGGGTGTAGCGGGCGTTGAGGCGGATCGTACGGAGGCGGCCGGCGAAGAGCTTGCGGCCGACCTCGCGGAGCTTGCCGGTCTCCTGGTCCTCCTGCCCGAAGCCCTTGACGACCCGGACGCCGGAGACTGCGCCGTCCACGACCCCGGCGACGGCGGCGGCCTGGGCCTGGGCGTACCAGGTGGCGGGGTGGAGGCGGGTGCGGCTGCGGCGGGCGATGAACCAGATGGCGGGGGCGACGGCGAGGGCGATGAAGGTGAGGGGCAGCGAGAGCCAGGCCATGATCCCGAGGGAGATCAGGAACAGCAGGACGTTGCCGATGGTCATCGGCAGCATGAAGAGCAGGCCCTGGATGAGCTGGAGGTCGCTGGTGGCGCGGCCGATGACCTGGCCGGTGGAGAGCTTGTCCTGCCGCCGCCCGTCGAGCCGGGAGATCGTGGCGTACATCTCCGTACGGAGGTCGTGCTGGACGTCGAGCGCGAGGCGCCCTCCGTAGAAGCGCCGTACGTAGGCGGAGACGTAGACGAGGAGCGCGGCCAGGATCAGCAGGCCGGTCCAGACGCCGAGGGAGCGGTGGCCGCCGCCGATGACGTCGTCGATGACGACCTTGGTGATCAGCGGGACGAAGGCCATCACGGCCATGCCGAGGAGCGACGATCCCAGGGCCAGGACCACGTTGCGGCGGTACCGCCACGCGTATCCGGTGAGCCGCCGTGCCCAGCTCCGCTCCGCCGCCACTGCCGCCGCCACTGATGCCTCCCGTTCGGCCGACCGACCTGATCTGCCGGAGTGCCCAACGCGCGCGGTCGCGGATTTCATCCCTCCGCAACAATCCGCCGGCCTTCGAACAGAGAAATGGGCCGCGCGTCCTAGGACGCGCGGCCCCTCACGTCCGGGTCAGCGGGTGGCGGGGACCGCCTCGCGGGCCGCCTTCTCCGGGGTGGCCGGGACCGCCTCGTACGGTGTCGAGGGCACCGAGTGGAGCGCGGTCTTGGCGGTGGTGGTGGCCGGGTTGAGGTCCTTGTGGACCGCCTTGGCCACCGCCTGGATGGTGTTCACGCCGTCGTTCATCGTCTTGTTGTCGTGCGTGAGCACGGTGATCATGTAGTTGTGGCCCTTGCCGGTGAAGGCGCCGATGCTGTGCACGCGCCACCCGTGGGTGGAGCGGGACAGCCAGCCGTTCTTGAGCTGGACGGTGGCGGTGGCCGGGGCCCCGGCCGGGACGCCCCAGCGCTGGGACGCGACGACCTTGTTCATCTTGCCCAGGATGTAGCTGCGCGAGTTGTCGCTCAGGACCGCGTTCTTCGCGGTGATCAGCGTCAGCAGCTGCTGCTCGTCGCGGGCGGTGATCTGCGTGAGCCCCCAGTAGCCGTCGGCGCCCGGTGTGGTCTGGGTCATGCCCGCGGCCTTGAGGAAGCCCTTGATCTTCGTCAGGCCGAGCTGCTTCCACAGGGTGCTGGTCGCCGCGTTGTCCGACTTGGTGATCATCGCCGTGGTGAGGTCGACCTCCTTCTTCGTGAGGAGGCGGTTCGTCTTCTTCGCGTCCCAGAGCAGGGTCGCGAGGACGGTCACCTTGACCACGCTGGCGGAGTCGAACTTCTGCGTCGCGCGGAGGTCGCAGCGCGTGTTGGTCGTGCGGTCGTACACCGCGATGGCGGTCGTCGACTTCCGGCCCTTGAGGGCCGCGGTGATGTCCTTGGAGAGCTTGGCGGCGAGGCCCGCCTTGCCCGAGGTGCAGGCGACCGTGGGAGTCGCGGCCGCGGCGGGCGCCGCGGCGGCGGCCACCGGCACGAGCACGCCCGCGGCCAGGGCCACGGAGAGCGCGGCACGGGCACGCCGGGATATTGGATGGTTGGTGGTCATGAGAGAGTTCCGCCCCCGTCTGTACGTGGTACGAGCGCGCTGTGCGGCGCACTCGCAGACATGACAGCCGGACGGGGGCGAATGGTTGTACGAAGCCCGAGCCCTTTACCGAACCGTGCCGGGGGGCGTCACCGGGCCGTACCGAGGTAGGTCATCGGGCCGTGTCGGTGTGCGTGGGGGCGAACATCCTCAGGCGGGCCGGGAGCACCACCACCGAGGGGCCGGGCGCCGCCAGGGCCTTGGCCAGGTCCTCGCGCAGGGATTCCGGGGTCGTACGGACCGCCGGGACGCCGAAGGACTCCGCGAGCGCCACGAAGTCGGGTCCCGTGAGGTCCGTCCCCATGGTCTCGCCGTACGCGTCGGTCAGGTACTCCCGCAGGATGCCGTAGCCGCCGTCGTCCACGATCAGCCAGGTGACCGGCAGCCCGTACTGGCGGGCGGTGGCCAGCTCGGCGATCGAGTACATCGCGCCGCCGTCGCCCGAGACCGCGAGGACGGGTTGCCCGGGGTCGGCCGCCGCCGCGCCGAGCGCCGCGGGGAAGGCGTAACCGAGGCCGCCCGAGCCCTGCGCCGAGTGCATCGGTCCCGGCCAGGCCGCCCAGGCCCAGTACGTGAGGATCGTCATGTCCCAGAAGCTGGCGGCGCGCGCGGGCAGGGCGTCCCGTACCGCCGCGAGGATCGCGCGCTCCGGTTCGAGGTGCTGGCCGGCGATCCGCTCCTCCACCGCGGCGAGGACCGCGCGGACCGCCGCGGCCGCCTCGGTGGGGTCGCGCCGGGAAGCGGTCCCCAGGGGCGCGGTCCCCGGGGTCGCGGGCTCCAGTTGTTCGGACTCCAGAAGCGCCGACAGCGCGGCCCTCGCGTCGGCGTGGATGCCCAGCGCGGGGTGGTTGGCCTCCAGCTTGCCGAGGTCCGCCTCGATCTGGATCACCCGGCCGCGCGGGGCGAACGTGTGATAGTTCGAGGACAGTTCGCCGAGGCCCGAGCCGACGACGAGCAGGACGTCCGCGTCCTCCAGGAAGTCCGTCGTGTGCCGGTCCTCGATCCAGGACCGCAGGGACAGCGGGTGCTCCCAGGGGAACGCGCCCTTGCCCCCGTACGTCGTGACGACCGGCGCGGCCAGCCTCTCCGCGAGCGCGCGCAGCTTGCCCGCCGCGTCGGCCCTGACGACCCCGCCGCCCGCGACGATCACCGGGCGGGCCGCGCCGGCCAGCAGGTGGGCCGCGACGGCGGTCAGTTCGGGGCGCGGTACGAGCTCGCGCGGGGTGGCGTCGACGGCGGTGACGGGCGGCAGGGTCGTGGGCGCGGCCAGCACGTCCGCCGGGATCTCCACCCAGACGGGGCCGTGCGGGGCGGTGAGCGCGGACTCCCAGGCGGCGGCGATCGCGGACGGGATCTGCGAAGCCGTACGGACGAGGTGTACGGACTTCACGACGTCGCGGAACGACGCCTGCTGGTCGCGCAGTTCGTGGAGGTAGCCGTGGCGTCCGCCGCCGAGGCCGGCGCGCGGCACCTGGCCGGAGATCGCCAGGACGGGCGCGGACGCGGCGGCGGCCTCCTGGAGCGCGGCGAGGGAGGTGAGGGCGCCGGGGCCGGTGGAGAGCAGGAGCGGGGCGACCTCGCCGGTGGTACGGCCGTAGGCGTCGGCGGCGAAGCCCGCGTTGTTCTCGACCCGCAGGCCGACGTAGGCCAGCGGGGAGCGGCGCAGGGCGTCGAACACGGCGAGGGCGTGCTGTCCCGGCAGACCGAAGACGGTGGTCGCGCCGAGCCCGTACAGCGTCTCGGTCACCAGGTCGCCGCCGGTGCGGCCGGCGGGCGGGGAGAGCGCGGCGGCGAGCTGGGCGGGGGTGAGGCGGGGGGTCTCGTGGTCGTGGTCGTGCATCAGAGCGCGCCCGCGCCCGGGTCGCGGGCCTCCGCGATCTGGCGGGACATGATCGTCGTCAATTCGTACGCCGTGTGCGAGGCGGCGACGGACGTGATCTCGGCGTGGTCGTACGCGGGCGCGACCTCCACGACGTCCGCGGAGACCAGCCGGCAGGAGGCGAGCCCGCGCACGATCTCCAGCAGTTCGCGGGAGGTGAGCCCGCCGGCCTCGGGGGTGCCGGTGCCGGGGGCGTGCGCCGGGTCCAGCACGTCGATGTCCACGGAGATGTAGAGCGGGCGGTCCCCGACGCGCTGCCGCAGCTGGTCGGTGATCTCGTCGACGCCGCGCCGCATGACGTCGGCCGAGGTGACGATCCCGAAGCCCATCTTGGTGTCGTCGTCCAGGTCCTTCTTGCCGTACAGGGGGCCGCGGGTGCCGACGTGGGAGAGCGCCTCCGTGTCGAGGATGCCCTCCTCGACCGCGCGGCGGAACGGGGTGCCGTGGGTGTAGGCGGCGCCGAAGTACGTGTCCCAGGTGTCGAGGTGGGCGTCGAAGTGGAGCAGCGCGACGGGCCCGTGCTTCCTGGCGACGGCCCGCAGCAGCGGCAGGGCGATGGTGTGGTCGCCGCCGAGCGTCATCAGCCGGGCGCCGGTCCCGAGCAGGTCGTCGGCCGCCGCCTCGATCGTGTCCACGGCCTCGTCGATGTGGAAGGGGTTCGCGGCGATGTCGCCGGCGTCGGCGACCTGCGCGAGCGCGAACGGTGAGGCGTCCTGCGCGGGGTTGTAGGGGCGCAGGAGCCGGGAGGCCTCGCGGATGGCGTTGCCGCCGAAGCGGGCGCCGGGGCGGTAGGAGACCCCGGAGTCGAAGGGCACGCCGACGACGGCGACGTCGGCCCGGCCGCCCACCTCGTCGAGCCGCGGCAGCCGGGCGAACGTGGCGGGCCCGGCGTACCGCGGGATGCGGGACGAGTCGACGGGGCCGCGCGGCTGCTCGGTGCTGCTCATCCGAAATGCCTTTCTTCGTACGATCGGGGGGTGCCGGCCGACCGTACCAAGCGACCGGCACCGCCTCCTAAGGACGGACCACGCAATCCGGAGCGGACTACGGCGTCCGCAGCGGCTTGAGCGCGCCGCCCCAGGCGATCACCTGGTCGAGGACCGTGTTGAGGGCCTCCTCGCGGCGGGGCGACGGCTTGAGGACGTAGTAGTTCTCGAAGTCCGCGTACGAGTCGAGGGCGACCTGCGCGCGGACCGTCGCGACCTGGAGCTCGGCGAGGGCCAGCCGCAGGTGCTCGACGGCGCGGATCCCGCCGGCGGCGCCGTAACTCACGAATCCCGCGACCTTGTTGTTCCACTCGGCGTACAGGAAGTCGAGGGCGTTCTTCAGCCCGGCGGGGACCGAGTGGTTGTACTCGGGGGTGACGAAGACGAACGCGTCGAAGCCCGCGATCGTCGCGGCCCAGTCCTTGGTGTGCTGCTGGGCGTACTGGGCGACGGCCGGGGGCGCGCCCTCGTCCAGCAGGGGCAGCCCGACCTCCGCGAGGTCGATGAGGGTGAACGCGGCGTCGCTGCGCTTGTTCGCGACCTCCATCACCCACTTCCCGACGATCTCGCCGACGCGGTTGGGGCGGGTGCTGCCGATGATGACGGCGATCTTCAGCATGGACGTCCTTTTCGGTCGCTCTGATGTGGAATGTCTCCTATCACCCACTTAAGCAGGCCGGGTGGTGACACGGCTCACGCGGGCCCGGAGCGCGTTGCGCCCGACCGCCCTGGACACCCTCGCGAACCCCCCGGTAACTTAAATTGAGCAAGCGCTTAGGAACGGACATGAGCGCTCAGGGAATTGAGTCGGGGCCGCGCCGAGGGGCGGCAGCCGCAGAGGGAGGGCCCGCCGTGCGCCGTACCGTGTACAACGAGGACCACGAGGCGTTCCGGGAGACCATCCGCGCCTTCGTCGAGGCCGAGGTCGTTCCCGTCCACGACGAGTGGCTGGCGGCGGGCCAGGCTCCCCGCGACTTCTACTACAAGCTCGGCGAGCTGGGCATCTTCGGGATCGAGGTCCCCGAGGAGTACGGCGGCGCGGGCGAGGAGTCGTTCAAGTTCCAGGCCGTCATCTCCGAGGAGTGCGCCCGCGCGGGTGTGTCCTTCGGCGGCTCCGGCGTCCATGTCGCGCTCTGCCTGCCGTACTTGAAGGCGTACGCGACCGACGAGCAGAAGAAGCGCTGGCTGCCCGACTTCGTCAGCGGCCGGACGATGTACGCGATCGCCATGACCGAGCCGGGCACGGGCTCCGACCTGGCCGGCATGAAGACGACCGCCCGGCTCTCCGAGGACGGCTCGCACTACGTCCTCAACGGCGCGAAGACGTTCATCACCGGCGGCGTGCACGCCGACCGGGTCATCGTCTGCGCCCGTACCGCCCCCGCGACGCCCGAGGACCGCCGCTTCGGCATCTCGCTGCTGGTCGTGGACACCAAGTCGGAGGGGTACGCGGTCGGCCGCAAGCTCGACAAGCTGGGCCTGAGGACGTCCGACACCGCCGAACTGTCCTTCACGGACGTCAAGGTGCCGGTGGACGACCTGCTCGGCGAGGAGAACAAGGGCTTCTCCTACCTCGGCCAGAACCTCCCGCAGGAGCGCCTGGGCATCGCCGTGGGCGCGTACGCGCAGGCCGCCGCGGCCGTGCGGTTCGCCCAGTTGTACGTCCAGGACAGGACCGTGTTCGGCAAGACCGTCGCGTCCTTCCAGAACACCAAGTTCGAACTGGCCGCCTGCAAGGCCGAGGTGGACGCGGCGGAGGCCGTCGTCGACCGCGCGCTGGAGGCCCACGACCTGGGCGAGCTGACGGCCGCCGAGGCCGCGTCGGCGAAGCTCTTCACCACCGAGGTCGCCCACCGCGTGATCGACAAGTGCCTCCAGCTGCACGGCGGCTACGGGTACATGAACGAGTACCCGATCGCCCGGCTCTACGCCGACAACCGGGTGAACCGCATCTACGGCGGCACCAGCGAGGTCATGAAGATGATCATCGCGAAGTCGATGGGTCTGTAGAGAGGGCTCATGAGTCCCCAGGACACGTCCCATGAGTGAGGAGCCCGGCGCTCTGGAGGACCTGCTCGATCTGCTCGACCTGGAGCGGATCGAGCGGGACATCTTCCGCGGGGTGAGCCGGTCGGCCGTCGTCCCCCGCGTCTTCGGCGGCCAGGTGGCCGCCCAGGCGCTGGTGGCGGCGGGCCGTACCGTCCCCGAGGACCGCGGCGCCCACTCCCTGCACGCGTACTTCCTGCGCCCCGGCGACCCCGGCGCGCCTATCGTCTACAACGTCGACCGCATCAGGGACGGGCGCTCCTTCACCACGCGCCGGGTCGTCGCCGTCCAGCACGGGCAGCCGATCTTCCACCTCTCGGCCTCCTTCCAGCTGGCCGAGGAGGGCTTGGAGCACCAGGCGCGGATGCCGGACGCGCCGGACCCGGAGACGCTCCCGACGGCCGCCGAGATGCTGCCGCGGTACGCGGACCGGTTCGTCGACCCGAGCGTCGTGGACCGGCTGCTGGTGGCGCGGGGGGCGGTCGACCTGCGGTACGTGGACGCGCCTCCGTACGGCTCCGTGGGCGCCCCGCGCGAGCCGCGCTCGCAGGTGTGGTTCCGTACGGCCGGGAAGCTCTCCGACGACCCGCTGCTGCACGTCTGCCTGGCCACGTACGTCTCCGACATGACCCTGCTCGACTCGATCCTGCTGGCCCACGGGCGGGGCGGCTGGGCGGTCGGGGACGTGGTGGGCGCGAGCCTGGACCACGCGATGTGGTTCCACCGCCCGTTCCGCGCGGACGAGTGGCTGCTGTACGACCAGGAGTCGCCGTCGTCGTCCGGCGGCCGGGGGCTGGGGCAGGCCCGGATCTACACCCGCGACGGCGCCCTGGCGATCTCGGTGATCCAGGAGGGCCTGATCCGCACGCCGCGTGACTGAGCGCGCGTCTTCCTGAGGAGGACCGCGCCCGGCGCCCCTCCCCCGGCTCAGATCAGGCCGGCCTCGTTGAGCAGGTACGCCGTCATCGGGTCGTAGAAGCGCGGGTCCGTCACGTGGTCGTCCAGCGGGACGGTCACCTGGAGCGTGCCCTCGGCCTCGCCGATGAACAGCGCCGGGTCGTTGCAGTCCGCGTACCCGATCGAGTCCAGCCCGCGCTGGCCCGCGCACCCCGCCCAGCCGTGGTCCGCGAGGACCAGGTCCGGCAGCGGACGCCCCTCGCGCTCCAGGCCGTCCAGGATCGCCCGCATCGGCTCGGGCGAGTGGGTGTGCCACAGGGTCGCGCCGCGCTCCAGCACGGCCACGTCGGCGAACTGGAAGACCATGCCCTCGTCGGCGGTCAGGCCGCCGGGGATCCGTACGATCTCGCACCCCGCGCCGCGCAGCGCGTCGGCCGTCTGCCGGTGGACGTCCAGCAGGCCGCCGGGGTGGCCGGTGGCGAAGAGGACGCTCTCCCGGCCCGAGGCCGCCTTGCGCAGGCGCGCCGCCATCCGCTCCAGGGCGTCGACGGTCAGCTCGGGGTCGATGGTGTCCTGTCCCGCCCGGTGCTCCGGGTCGTCGCTGACGCCGCACCGCTCGGCCATCACGGCGAGCACGTCCTGCTCGTCGGTCCAGCGGTCCCCCAGCTCCAGCCCGAGCCAGTAGTGGCGGTCACCGTTGGCGAGCTTGCGGTAGTGCGAGAGGTTGTTGTCGCGGGGCGTGGCGACGTCTCCCGCGATCCGGGTGCGGACGAGGTGGTCGACAAGGGCGGCGCGGCTCGGTATCGGCATAAGCCCATTGTGCCGTCAGGTGTACGGGCTGTGCCCCTCGTCCCGGTTCCTGGACAGGTCGGACAGGTCGCCGTCCGGTTCGCCCAGCGCGGCGAAGGCGCCGTGGGCCAGGCGGCGCAGCAGCGATTCCATCGCCGCGCGGCCCGGCAGGCCTGTCCCGTACGAGCCGAGGTGCGGGGTGGAGTTCAGCAGGCCGAAGACGGCGTGGACGGCGCCGCGCGCCTGGGCCTCCGGGACGTCGGGGTGGACTTCCCGTACGACTCCGACCCACAGCTCCACGTACTGGCGCTGGAGCTGGCGCACCAGCTTGCGGTCGCTGTCCCTGAGGCGGTCCAGCTCGCGGTCGTGGAGGGTGATCAGCGGGCGGTCGTCGAGGGCGAAGTCGATGTGGCCGTCGATCAGCGAGGCCAGGACGGCGGCGGGGTCGGCGGGCACGGGTGTCACGCCGGGCGCCCCGAGCGGCCCGGTGGCGGCCCCCGCGCCCCGTACCCGCTGCCTGCCGCCCTCCAGCAGCCGGCCGCTGATGCCGACCAGCAGCTCGGCGAGCATGGCGTCCTTGCCCGCGAAATGGCGGTACAGGCCCGGTCCGCTGATGCCGACGGCGGCCCCTATCTCGTCCACGCCGACGCCGTGGAACCCACGCTCGGCGAAGAGGCGGGCCGCCTCTTTGAGGATCTGCTCGCGGCGGGTCGGGGCCGCGGTCCTGGTGCTCATGGGAAATCATTCTAGACAGACGTGTTAGCGGTCGTTAACCTGGACGAAAACGTTAACGCTCACTAACCCAGCGAGGGAGCTACGAGCGATGCGGCAGGCACCTGTGCTGGCGAGCACGGCGGATCCGTCCGCCGAGGCCTGGCGGGCCAACGAGAGCGCCCACGAAGAGCTGGCCGACGGCCTGCGCGCCCGGCTGGCGGCGGCCCGGCTCGGCGGCGGCGAGAAGGCCCGCGCGCGGCACACGGCGCGCGGCAAGCTGCTGCCGCGCGACCGCGTGGACACGCTGCTGGACCCCGGTTCACCCTTCCTGGAGCTGGCGCCGCTGGCGGCGGAGGGGATGTACGGGGGCGCGGCGCCGGCCGCCGGGGTGATCGCCGGGATCGGGCGGGTCAGCGGCCGTGAGGCGGTGATCGTCGCCAACGACGCCACGGTCAAGGGCGGCACGTACTACCCGATGACGGTGAAGAAGCACCTGCGCGCCCAGGAGATCGCGCTCGAGAACCGGCTGCCGTGCCTGTACCTGGTGGATTCGGGCGGCGCCTTCCTCCCGATGCAGGACGAGGTCTTCCCCGACCGGGACCACTTCGGGCGGATCTTCTACAACCAGGCGCGGATGTCCGCCGCGGGGATCCCGCAGATCGCCGCCGTGCTCGGCTCGTGCACGGCCGGCGGGGCGTACGTACCGGCGATGAGCGACGAGGCGGTCATCGTCCGCGGCCAGGGCACGATCTTCCTCGGCGGCCCCCCGCTGGTGAAGGCGGCGACGGGCGAGGTCGTGACGGCCGAGGAGCTGGGCGGCGGCGAGGTCCATTCCCGTACGTCGGGGGTCACGGACCATCTCGCGGAGGACGACGCGCACGCGCTGCGCATCGTCAGGACGATCGTCTCGACGCTCCCCGCGCGCGGCGCGTTCCCCTGGGACGTCGAGCCGGTCGAGGAGCCCAAGGTGGACCCGGCGGGGCTGTACGGCGCGGTGCCGGTCGACTCCCGTACGCCCTACGACGTCCGCGAGGTCATCGCGCGGATCACGGACGGCTCGCGGTTCGCGGAGTTCAAGGCCGAGTTCGGTACGACGCTGGTGACGGGCTTCGCGCGGATCCACGGGCATCCGGTCGGGATCGTCGCCAACAACGGCATCCTCTTCTCCGAATCGGCCCAGAAGGGCGCGCACTTCATCGAGCTGTGCGACCAGCGCGGCATCCCGCTGCTCTTCCTCCAGAACATCTCGGGGTTCATGGTCGGCCGGGCGTACGAGGCCGGCGGCATCGCCAAGCACGGCGCGAAGATGGTCACGGCCGTGGCGAGCACCCGCGTGCCGAAGCTGACGGTCGTGGTCGGCGGGTCGTACGGGGCGGGCAACTACTCGATGTGCGGCCGGGCGTACTCCCCCCGCTTCCTGTGGATGTGGCCCAACGCCAAGATCTCCGTGATGGGCGGCGAGCAGGCGGCCTCCGTGCTGGCGACAGTCAAGCGCGACCAGCTGGAGGGCCGCGGCGAGGAGTGGCCGGCCGCCGAGGAGGAGGCCTTCAAGGACCCGATCCGCGCCCAGTACGAGACCCAGGGCAGCGCCTACTACGCGACGGCCCGCCTCTGGGACGACGGCGTGATCGACCCGATGGAGACCCGCCAGGTGGTGGGTCTTGCCCTGACCGCGTGTGCCAACGCCCCGCTGGGTGAGCCCGGCTTCGGCGTCTTCCGGATGTGAGGGTGGGAATGTTCGACACGGTTCTGATCGCCAACCGCGGCGAGATCGCGGTGCGCGTCATCCGCACGCTGCGCCGGCTCGGGGTGCGCTCGGTCGCGGTGTTCAGCGACGCCGACGCGGACGCGCGGCATGTGCGGGAGGCCGACACGGCCGTCCGGATCGGCCCCGCCGCGGCCGCGGAGAGCTACCTGTCCGTGGACCGGCTGCTGGAGGCTGCGGCGCGCACGGGCGCGCAGGCGGTCCACCCGGGATACGGCTTCCTCGCGGAGAACGCGGAGTTCGCGCGGGCGTGCACGGCCGCGGGCCTGGTCTTCATCGGGCCGCCCGCCGACGCGATCGCGCTGATGGGCGACAAGATCCGGGCGAAGGAGACGGTACGGGCGGCGGGCGTCCCGGTCGTTCCGGGGTCGTCGGGCAGCGGGCTGACGGACGACGAGCTGGCCTCCGCCGCCCTTGAGATCGGCATGCCGGTGCTGCTCAAGCCCTCGGCGGGCGGGGGCGGCAAGGGCATGCGGCTGGTGCGGGCGGAAGCCGCGCTGGCGGAGGAGATCGCGGCGGCGCGGCGCGAGGCCCGCTCGTCCTTCGGGGACGACACGCTGCTGGTGGAGCGGTGGGTGGACCGCCCGCGCCACATCGAGATCCAGGTCCTCGCGGACGGGCACGGGAACGTGATCCATCTCGGCGAGCGCGAGTGCTCGCTCCAGCGCCGCCACCAGAAGGTCATCGAGGAGGCGCCCTCGGTCCTGCTGGACGCGGGGACGCGCGCGGCGATGGGCGAGGCGGCGGTCCAGGCGGCCCGCTCGTGCGGGTACGCGGGCGCGGGCACGGTCGAGTTCATCGTGCCGGGCGGCGACCCGGGGTCGTACTTCTTCATGGAGATGAACACCCGCCTCCAGGTCGAGCACCCGGTGACGGAGCTGGTCACGGGCCTGGACCTGGTGGAGTGGCAACTGCGGGTCGCGGCCGGCGAGGCACTGCCCTTCGCGCAGGAGGACATCACGCTCACCGGGCACGCGGTGGAGGCCCGTATCTGCGCCGAGGACCCGTCGCGCGGCTTCCTCCCCACCGGGGGTACGGTCCTGTCGCTGCGCGAGCCGGCGGGCGACGGCGTCCGCACGGACTCGGGGCTGAGCGAGGGCACGGACGTCGGCAGCGCGTACGACCCGATGCTCTCCAAGGTCATCGCGTACGGCCCCGACCGGGCCACGGCCCTGCGGCGGCTGCGCGCGGCCCTCGCCGACACGGTCACGCTGGGTGTGACGACCAACGCCGGTTTCCTCAGGCGCCTGTTGGCCCACCCGTCGGTGGTGGCGGGCGACCTGGACACGGGCCTGGTGGAGCGGGAGGTGGCGGGCCTGCTGCCGGCCGGGGTCCCTGCGGAGGTGTACGCGGCGGCGGCCGCCGTACGCCAGGCCGGGCTGGAACCGCCCGCGTCCGGAGGATGGGTGGACCCCTTCTCCGTACCGAGCGGCTGGCGCCTGGGCGGCACACCGGCCCCGGTCGTCCATCCGCTGCGGGTCGCCGGGCTCGAACCGGCGCTGCACGAGGCGCTCCCCGCGGACCGCTTCCGGGTGGAGCCGGACCGGGTCACGGTCACCGTCGACAGCGTGACCCACACCTTCCACCGGGCGGGTACGTGGCTCGGGCGCGACGGCGACAGCTGGAACGTGACGGACCACGACCCCGTCACGGCCGCGCTCCTGGGCGCCGCCGGGGCGGGCGGGACGCACTCGCTCACGGCGCCGATGCCCGGGACGGTCACGGTGGTGAAGGTGGCGGTCGGGGACGAGGTCACCACGGGGCAGAGCCTCCTGGTGGTCGAGGCGATGAAGATGGAGCACGTCATCTCCGCCCCGCACGACGGCACGGTCACCGAGCTGGACGTGACGCCGGGGGCGACGGTCGCGATGGACCAGGTGCTGGCGGTGGTGACGCCGCCGGAGGCCGCTCCGCCCGAGGTCCCGTCCGGTGCCACCTCGACGTCCGGCGCCGTCCCGACGTCCGGTGCCACCCCGCAGGAGGAGTCATGACCGAAGGACTGCCCATGGCCGTTCCCGCGCCGGGGTTGCCGGCCCGGGTCCGGATCCACGAGGTCGGCGCGCGCGACGGCCTCCAGAACGAGAAGACGGTCGTCCCGACCGCGCTCAAGGCGGAGTTCGTCCACCGCCTCGCCGACGCCGGGCTGACCACCATCGAGGCCACCAGCTTCGTGCACCCCAAGTGGGTGCCCCAACTGGCCGACGCCGAGGAGCTGTTCCCCCAGCTCGCCGACCTCGACGGCGTCGCGCTCCCCGTCCTCGTACCGAACGAACGCGGCCTCGACCGCGCGCTCGCCCTCGGCGCCCGCCGGATCGCCGTGTTCGGCAGCGCCACCGAATCCTTCGCCCGGGCCAACCTCAACCGCACGGTCGACGAGTCCCTGGCGATGTTCGCCCCCGTCGTGGCCCGCGCCCGCGAGGAGAAGGTCCACGTCCGCGGGTATCTGTCGATGTGCTTCGGCGACCCCTGGGAGGGTCCCGTCCCCGTGCGCCAAGTGGTGCGCGTGGCCAAGGCGTTGATGGACCTCGGCTGCGACGAGCTGAGCCTCGGCGACACCATCGGCGTCGCCACGCCCGGCCACGTCCAGGCCCTCCTCGCCCAGCTCGACGAGGAAGGTGTGCCGACCGACGCCATCGGGGTGCACTTCCACGACACGTACGGCCAGGCGCTCTCGAACACCCTGGCCGCGCTCCAGCTCGGGGTGACCACCGTGGACGCCTCGGCGGGCGGCCTGGGCGGCTGCCCGTACGCGAAGAGCGCCACCGGAAACCTCGCCACCGAAGACCTCGTGTGGATGCTCGACGGCCTCGGTGTGGAAACCGGCGTCGATCTCGGCCGGCTCACCGCCACCAGTGTGTGGCTGGCCGAACGGCTGGGCCGCCCCAGCCCTTCCCGTACCGTCCGCGCCCTCTCCCACAAGGAGTGACTGCCCCGATGTCCCTGGACCACCGGCTCTCCGCCGAACACGAGGAACTGCGCCGCACCGTCGAGCAGTTCGCGCACGACGTCGTCGCGCCCAAGATCGGCGACTTCTACGAGCGGCACGAGTTCCCGTACGAGATCGTCCGCGAGATGGGGCGCATGGGCCTGTTCGGGCTGCCCTTCCCGGAGGAGTACGGCGGCATGGGCGGCGACTACCTCGCCCTCGGCATCGCCCTGGAGGAGCTGGCCCGGGTGGACTCCTCCGTGGCGATCACCCTGGAGGCGGGCGTCTCCCTCGGCGCGATGCCGGTCTTCCGGTTCGGCACGGACGAGCAGAAGCGGGAGTGGCTGCCGCGGCTGTGCTCGGGCGAGCTGCTCGGCGCGTTCGGCCTGACCGAGCCCGACTGCGGGTCGGACGCGGGCGGGACGCGCACCACGGCCGTCCGGGACGGCGACGAGTGGGTGATCAACGGCACGAAGTGCTTCATCACCAACTCCGGCACGGACATCACCGGGCTGGTCACGGTCACGGCCGTCACCAGCCGCAAGGAGGACGGCCGCCCGCTGATCTCCTCGATCATCGTCCCGTCCGGCACCCCCGGCTTCACGGTCGCCGCCCCCTACTCCAAGGTCGGGTGGAACGCGTCCGACACCCGCGAGCTGTCCTTCGCGGACGTCCGGGTCCCGGTGGCGAACCTGCTCGGCGAGGAGGGCCGGGGGTACGCGCAGTTCCTCCGCATCCTCGACGAGGGCCGGATCGCGATCTCGGCCCTCGCGACGGGCCTGGCGCAGGGCTGCGTGGACGAGTCGGTGACGTACGCGAAGGAGCGCCACGCCTTCGGGCGCCCGATCGGCGCCAACCAGGCCATCCAGTTCAAGATCGCGGACATGGAGACACGCGCGCACATGGCGCGGATCGGCTGGCGCGACGCGGCGTCCCGCCTGGTGCAGGGCGAGCCGTTCAAGAAGGAGGCGGCGGTGGCGAAGCTCTACTCCTCGACGGTCGCCGTCGACAACGCCCGGGATGCCACGCAGATCTTCGGCGGGTACGGCTTCATGAACGAGTACCCGGTGGCCCGCATGTGGCGCGACTCCAAGATCCTGGAGATCGGCGAGGGCACGAGCGAGGTCCAGCGCATGCTGATCGCCCGGGAGTTGGGCCTCCCGTCCTGACCCCACGTCCTCTTGACCTCAAGCGAGGCTGAGGTTCTACGTTCGTCCTCACCGGCCGGGACGTCACCGGCATCCGGATCTTCCGACGGTGAGGACGAACGACCATGGAGTACTCGCACAGCGACGAAGAGCTGCTCACCCAACCGATCGGCTACTGGAGCACGACCGCCGGGAACGCGGTCGTGACCGCCATCCGCGAAGGCCTGGCGCCGTTCGGCGTCACCCAGCCCCAGTGGTGGATCTTGGGCCAACTGGCAACCGGCGAGAACGGCCGCTCCCGCGACGAGGTGCTGTCGGTCCTGTGGGGCTACCTGGACGTGGGCGAAGCCCTCGTACCGGAGATGGACGCCCTCCTCGACCGAGGCCTGATCACCCCGGACGCGGAGGGGCGCCTGCACCTGACGGCGGAGGGAGACGAGCTCTTCCAGAAGTGCGCGTCGTTCCAGAGGTCGATGCGGGAACGGGTGCACAAGGACATCACCAACGAGGAGTACGTGGTCACCCTCAAGGTGCTCCAACGCATGATCCACAACGTGGGCGCCAAGGCCTGGCACCACTAGAGCACCCCAAACTGGCCCCATCCCCGCGACCTACTCGGCAGGCAACGCTTCCCGCATGGCGCGGGCGGTGACAGCCGGGTCGTACCCCTCGGGAACGCCCTCGACCAGGATGATGTCGCCCTTGATGTGCCGCGAGCGCAGGGGCGCGATCTCCTGGTACGCGGCCGAGTCCCACCAGTCCCGCGCCTCCGCGATCCCGGGAAAGCCGATGACCACGACGTGCCCGGGCCAGCTCCCCTCCTTCACCTCGTGCTGCGCGGCGTGCACAAGGAATCGCCCACCGTACGGCTCGAAGGTGCCGGCGACACGCTCGATGTACTCGAGAATCTCAGGCACGGGTGCGGCCTCTTGCAGGTGAGCTATGGCATAGGCGGGCATGGCGTCCTTCCAGTCGGTCGGGCTCCGTACCCACCCGATCATGGCACGCAACCCCCGCTGTCAGGAGGCGAATTGATCTCGGCGCAGGACTGGGCGGATGCGCGGTGCGTGTGGGGTTATCACCTCATGGGGCATGAGCCGCGGGCCTGTTCGGTGGTCGTGGGGCTGGGGAGCCATGACCTGGGGGTGGCCGATGCCGCTGTGGGGCTCTATCGGCGGGGGATGGCGCCGCTCATCGTGTTCACCGGTGCGACGAGTCCGACCACGCGGGAGCGCATGCCTCGTGGTGAAGCCGTCCACTATCGGGAGCGGGCGCTTGCGCTCGGGGTGGCCGGGGCGGACGTGTTGGTGGAGAACCGTGCGCGTAACACGGGGGAGAACATCCGCTTCTCGCGGGCTCTGTTGGAGGAGGCGGGCGTTGAGGTTTCGTCCGTGCTGTTGGTCAGCAAGCCGTACGAGGAGCGGCGCGTGTATGCCACTGCGAGCAAGTTGTGGCCCGGGGTGGACCTCGTGAGTGCGTCGAGTCCTCTGTCCTTCGAGGAGTACGTGGCCTCGATCGGGGACGAGCGGTTGGTGATCGACATGCTCGTCGGGGCGTTGCAGCGGTTGTTGGTCTATCCGGGGCGGGGGTTCATGACGCCTCAGGTTGTCCCCGGGGAGGTGACGGGTGCGTACGAGCGGCTGTGTCGTGCGGGGTTCACCGGTCGGCTCGTGGTGGAGGGGCGGAGTGGGTGACGGGGGGTGTGGCGCTTTGCCCCCGTCACCCTGTTCCTCCTCAGCTCAGGACGCGGAACTCACTCCGCCGACCACGGCACCTGCGGGGAGCGGTAGTAGTCGATGCCCAGTGCCTCCATCCGGGGGCCCTGGGACGCCAGTCGGGCCTTGAAGGCCGACCAGTCGTGCGTGGACGCCGGGGACCAGCCCAGTTCGGCCACCCCCTGGAGCCTCGGGAACGTCATGGTCTCCAGGTGGTCGCTCGTCGAGAGCGTCTCCGTCCATACGGGCGCCTCCACACCGAGGATCGCGTCCGACGGCACCCCCGAGGCGGCGAGGTACGTCGCCGGGTCCCAGTCGTACGCCCGGTCCACCTCGATGTACCCGGCCCAGGTCTGGCCGAGCACGGTCGACGGGTCGTACTTCATGTCCAGGTAGACCCGGTCCGCCGGCGAGAGCACCAGCCGCGTGCCGGCCTTCGCCGCCGCCGCGACCTGTTCGCGCACGGAGGCACTCGTACGGTCGCGGCCCCAGTACTGCGCGACGGCCCCCTCGACGGGGTGGGCGCCGGTCAGCTCGTGCCAACCCATCACCGTCTTCCCGTACTTCGCCACGACGGCCTGCGCCCGCTCCATGAAGGTCACGTAGTCCGCGTGGCTGGTGGCGTGCGTCTCGTCGCCGCCGATGTGGAGGTACCGGCCGGGCGTGAGCGCGGCCAGTTCGCGGACCACGTCGTCCACGAAGTCGTACGTCACCTCCTTCGGCACGCACAGCGAGCTGAACCCGACCTGGATGCCGGTGTAGAGCGGCGGGGCGACGCCGTCGCAGTTCAGTTGCGCGTACGAGGCGAGCGCCGCGTTCGTGTGGCCCGGCATGTCGACCTCGGGGACGACCTCCAGGTGGCGCGAGGCCGCGTAGGAGACCAACTCCCGGTACTGCGCCTTGGTGTAGTAGCCGCCCGGGCCGCCGCCGACCTGGGTGGAACCGCCGTACGTCGCCAGGCGCGGCCAGGAGTCGATCGCGATGCGCCACCCCTGGTCGTCGGAGAGGTGCAGATGCAGGGTGTTGACCTTGTAGAGCGCCAACTGGTCGATGTAGCGCTTCACTTGGGCGACTGTGAAGAAGTGCCGCGAGACGTCGAGCATCGCGCCGCGGTACGCGTACCGCGGGGTGTCCGTGATCGTGCCGCCCGCGACCTTCCACGGGCCGCTCTGCCGGCTGCTCTTCTCGACGGCGGCGGGGAGCAGTTGGCGCAGGGTCTGCACGCCGTGGAAGAGGCCGGCGGGGCGGTACGCGGTGATCGTGACGCCGCCGCGCCCGGACTCCAGGCGGTAGCCCTCCTCCCCGAGGTCCCGGTCAGCGGAGCGGGAGTCGGGTCCCGAGCCGGTGGCCAGACGCAGGCGGATGCCGCCTCCGGGGCCGATCCCCGGGTCGGGGACGACCGGCAGCGCGTATCCGGTGGAGGGGCGCAGCACACCGGCCAGGTACGTGCCGACCGAGCGCGCCGCCCGGGCCTGCCCCGGGGAGGCGACCACCCCGATCCAGGTGAAGGGGGTGATGGTGTACGGCGAGCCGCCCGGCCGGACGGACGCCGGTACGGGGACGACGTCACCCAGCGGGCGGATGGTGGGAGCCCGGGGGGCGGGAGGAGGAGTGGCGGACCGTTCGGAGGGCGCCGGCGCGGCGGCGACGGAGGAGATCCCGGCGGCCACGACAAGGAGGAGCGATCCGAACAACCGGGGCAACGTTCTGTGCTGTCTCACAAAGGTGTCCCTTCGACAGGGCGACGAGGTACTCACCTGTGGGGGTGCGGACGGCCGAACTCCTCCATGGGAACCGCCCATAACGGCGGCGGTCAAGACGTAGTGCCCGTGCCGGACCGTGATGGAACAATCACGGCATGGCGGAAATCATCCAGAAGGACGGCACCTGGACCTTCGACGGCGACACGGTCCGCATCGTGCCCGGCACGGACAAGGGCGTGAGTCTGCTCCGCAAGACCCTCGGCGAAGTCGCCGTCCCGCTGGGGGCGTTGGCCGGTGTGTCGTTCGAAGCGGGCCGTAAGTCGGGGCGGTTGAGACTGCGGCTGCGGGACGGCGCGGACCCGCTGCTGCGGATCGGCGGCGGCAAGCTGGGCGACGCGGCCGACCCGTTCCAACTGAGCGTGGAGGGCGACCGCGCGGGTGTCGCGGAGTACCTGGTGGACGAGGTGCGCAACGCCCTCCTCCTGGACCAGGTCCCCACCGGTCCCGTCGAGCGCTACCTCCTGCCGGGCCCCGCCCTGCCGATCACCGTCGGCGCGGGCGACGCGACGGTCACCTTCGACGGCGAGCGGATCCGGCTGGAGTGGAACTGGAAGACGGAGGAGTCCAAGTCGTCCGGCGGCACCCGCACGCTCGCGCTGGGCGAGGTCGAGTCGGTGGAGTGGCGGCCGAGCGCCGGCCTGGAGAACGGCTACCTGCGGTTCCGTACGGCCGGGTCGTCCCCGGCCACCCCGCCCAAGTACGACCCGTACGCGGTGGAGCTGTGGGGGTTCCGGAAGGACCCACTGATGGCCCTGGTCGGGGCCGCGGTGGTGGCGAGGCTGCCGCACCCGAACCGGCCGGCGGGGGCCGGGGCGAAGAAGACCCTGGAGGGGGCGAAGGGGACGGAGCGGGAGCCGTCGCCCGCAGAGGCCACGGGTCTCCCCCTGGCGGCGACGGCGGCGACGGCCGCGACCGGGCCGGGGGGACCGGCCGGGGAAGCGGCGGAGACGACCGGCGACGATCATGACGTCCTGCTGCGCCGGCTCCGTGAGCTGGGCGATCTGCACCAGGCCGGGATTCTCACCGCCGAAGAGTTCGCCACCGCCAAGCAGGCCGTCCTCAAGAGACTCTGATCACCACCCCCGCCCCCGGGGATCATCGCCGCCGGAATCACTACCCCGGGGATCACCCACAGCGAGACTCCGGCCTCATCCTGCCCGATTCCGGGCAGAAATGTTGCGTACGGCGGCCCGCACCAGCAGTATCAACGGGTGCTCGAACGACGCCCGTCGCACGACGACCTCATCGACCACCTGATCCGCAGCACCGCGCTCCAGCGCGGCGAGGCCGCCAGGGTGATCCTCGACGTGCTGGCCTACTTCGACGAGACGACCGAGGACTACGTCCGCCGCCGCCACCGGGAGCTCCAGGCCGGCGGCGCGGTGAACACGGAGATCTTCGAGCGGATCGCGGCCGAGCTGCCGTACCGCGCGGTGGCACCTCCGGAGCTGTCGCTCCGCCAGCTGCGCCGCATCGTCTACGGCTGAGGCGGGCCGGTACGACTCGGCGGCCGGGCGGACCACACGATCAGGAGGGGCAGAGACTGTCATGTGCGGAATCGTCGGTTACATCGGAAAGCGGGACGTCGCGCCACTGCTGCTGGAGGGCTTGCAGCGACTGGAGTACCGGGGGTACGACTCGGCCGGCATCGTCATCACCGGCAAGCCCGCCGCGGGCAAGGCCGCCACGCTCAGGATGGTCAAGGCCAAGGGCCGCGTCCGCGAGCTGGAGGCCCGGGTCCCCAAGCGGTTCGCCGGTACGACCGGCATCGCGCACACCCGCTGGGCCACGCACGGCGCCCCCAGCGACCACAACGCGCACCCCCACCTGGACGGCGAGGGCAAGGTCGCGCTCGTCCACAACGGCATCATCGACAACGCCTCCGAGCTGCGCGTGAAGCTGGAGGCCGACGGGGTGGTGTTCGCCTCCGAGACCGACACCGAGGTGCTGACGCACCTGATCGCCCGCTCGCCGGCCGAGACGCTGGAGGAGAAGGTCCGCCAGGCTCTCCGGCTGATCGAGGGCACGTACGGCATCGCCGTGCTGCACGCCGACTTCCCGGACCGCATCGTGGTCGCCCGCAACGGCTCCCCCGTCGTCCTCGGCATCGGCGAGAAGGAGATGTTCGTCGCGTCCGACGTCGCCGCGCTCGTCTCCCACACCCGCCAGGTCGTCACCCTCGACGACGGCGAGATGGCCACCCTCAAGGCCGACGACTTCCGTACGTACACGACCGAGGGCTCCCGTACGTCGGCGACGCCGACCACCGTGGAGTGGGAGGCCGAGTCGTACGACATGGGCGGCCACGACACGTACATGCACAAGGAGATCTCGGAGCAGCCCGAGGCGGTGGACCGGGTGCTGCGCGGGCGGATCGACGACCGCTTCTCCACGGTCCACCTGGGCGGGCTCAACCTCGACGCCCGTGAGGCGCGCGGGGTGCGCCGGATCAAGATCCTGGGCTGCGGCACGTCGTACCACGCGGGCATGATCGGGGCGCAGTTGATCGAGGAGCTGGCCCGGATCCCGGCGGACGCGGAGCCGGCGTCCGAGTTCCGCTACCGCAACCCGGTCGTGGACCCCGACACCCTCTACGTCGCGGTGTCCCAGTCCGGCGAGACGTACGACGTACTGGCCGCCGTCCAGGAGCTGAAGCGCAAGGGCGCGCGGGTGCTGGGGGTCGTGAACGTGGTCGGTTCCGCGATCGCCCGGGAGACCGACGGCGGGGTGTACGTGCACGCGGGCCCCGAGGTCTGCGTCGTCTCCACCAAGTGCTTCACCAACACCGTCGTGTCCTTCGCGCTGCTGGCGCTGCACCTGGGCCGGATCCGCGACCTGTCGGTGGCCGACGGCAAGCGGATCATCGCGGGGCTGCGGAAGCTGCCCGCCCAGATCGCCGAGATCCTCGCGACGGAGGGCGACATCGAGAAGCTGGCGGGCGAGTACGCGCACGCGAAGTCGATGATGTTCATCGGGCGGGTACGGGGCTATCCCGTGGCGCGCGAGGCGTCGCTGAAGCTCAAGGAGGTGTCGTACATCCACGCCGAGGCGTATCCGGCCTCCGAGCTCAAGCACGGTCCGCTCGCGCTGATCGAGCCGGCGATGCCGACGGTGGCGGTGGTCCCGGACGACGACCTGCTGGAGAAGAACCGCGCGGCGCTGGAGGAGATCAAGGCGCGCGACGGGCGGATCCTGGCGGTGGCGCACCAGCCGCAGGAGAAGGCCGACCACACGATCGTCGTACCGAAGAACGAGACGGAGCTCGACCCGATCCTGCTGGGCATCCCGCTCCAGTTGCTGGCGTACCACACGGCGCTGGCGCTGGGCCGGGACATCGACAAGCCCCGGAACCTGGCGAAGTCGGTGACGGTGGAGTAGTCGCGCCTCGGGGGGACACGCCCGCGGGTCCCGGTTGCGGGGTCACGCCTGCGGGGTCTCCGGTGACGTACGGAGTCCCAGGTCGCGGTGGAGTGGGGGGTCGGCGACGCCCGGCGCCGGCCCCCCGTACGCTGCCCGAGGACCGTCAGGTCGTCAGCCCGCGGCCGTCACACCGCGGCCGGCAGCGCGTCGACGCGGCAGAGCGGTCGGCCACTTGGCGAGCGCGGCCGTCGCGCCGTACCAGGATGCCAGGCCCGCGAGGGCGGCGACCCAGCCGCCGACCTTGCCCAGGCCCCCGCTGTCCGCGAACTGGGCGACCCCGAGCAGCAGCAGCGCGAGGGTCAGCAGCCCGTACGTGCCCTGGACGAGGGGGCCCGAGCCCGCGGCCCCTATGGTGAGGCTGAGGGCCAGGAGCGCCCACAGGATCAGGAAGAGTCCGGCCGCGTCGGCGGAGACCTGGGTGCCGGAGCCGATGCCCCAGGTGAACCAGAAGGCGCCGAGGCCCGCGAAGGCCGTACCGGTGAACGAGTCGCCCGCCCGGAAGGCGAGCAGACCCGCGACGAAGAGCGCGACCCCGCCGACGTACAGGGCGAGGGTGACGGCGTCCGCCGCCGTCACCCCGTCGACCACGTCGGTGAGGCCGATTCCGAAGGCCAGCAGGGTCAGTCCCAGCGCGAGATGGCCGAGAACCGAAGTCGAAGTTGCGCTTCCCGCGGAGACGTCATTGTCCACGGCGGGCTCCCTTCACGAAGTGCGGGTGCTGTGGTCCCAGCGACCTTTATGTACCCTTCACAAGGGCACAATTCACCTTCGGGCGTGACTTAATTCACGGCGGGGGGAAGGTAGTTGACGATCGATCAGCGTTTCCGCGGGCCACCGGAGGGGAAGGGGCGGCGGGCTTACGGAATGACCACCACGGGCCGCTGCGCGCGGCGTGCGAGGCGGCCGGCCACCGAGCCGAAGATGCGGCCGACGATGCCGTGGGTCGAGCCGACGACGATCGCGTCGGCGGAGTACTCCTGGCCGACCTCTTCGAGTTCGTGGCAGATGTCACCGCCGCGCTCGACCAGGATCCAGGGCACCTCGGCGAGGTAGTCCGCGCAGGCCAGTTCGAGGCCGAGCACCTCGGTGCGGTGGTCGGGGACGTCCACGAACACAGGGGGCTCACAGCCCGCCCACACCGTGGTCGGGAGCCTGTTGGCGACATGGACGATGATCAGTCCGGAGCCGAGCCGCCGGGCCATGCCGATGGCGTACGCGAGCGCCCGCTCGCTGGAGGTGGAGCCGTCGAAGCCGACGACCACTCCGTGCCGGAAGGCGGGATCGCAGGAGGCGCGCGTCTGTTCCACCGCCAGCGGGTCCGACACGGGGTCGGCTACCTGCTTGCGGTCCGCGGGTTCAGGGATTTCGTGACCGGCCATTGGTGTCTCGGCGAAAGAGGTCCTCTTGGGAAAGGATCAACAAGTGGCGTGGCGCGCGGAGCTGTGACGGGTGCTGGGTCCGGGTGGACCGATGTCCGGGTGGACCTGTGTCCGGGAATCATCTTCCCAACTCCATACCCCCAAGGGTACGGCGACACTCCTCTCGTGCCCAGAGTCCACCGCCCCTTACGCGGCGTTTCAGGGAGCATGCACGAGGGCGCCCAGGATCGCAACGCCGGATGGCATCTACAGCCTTCCGCGGAAGGGCGCCGCGGAGTGACCGGACGGGCGCGCTCCTCGTTGGCCATCGGCCACGCCGCCGCCCCCAAGGAGCCCCCGTGCCCGCACCGTCGACCGTCACGCAGTCCCTCCGGGTGTCCGCCGGGGCGCCCGCCGGCACCGCGGGGCCGGACCGCGCCGACCCGTCCGCCGGGACCCGCGACCGCACCGTGCGCCCGCCGCGCTCCCGGGCCGCCGCCCGGCCGCCCGCCGAGCCGGCGGACGATCTTCTCCGCTGGGCGGCGTTCAGTTGCCTCCTGGTCCCTGTCGTGCTCGGCGTGTACGGAACGTCGTTCGGAGGGACCGCCTCCGCGGCGTTCGGCCTCGCCGCGGTGACCGCCGCGTGCCGGCTCCTGCTGCGCCGCTCCGAGCGGACGGCGGCGCGGCTGCGCGCCGAGGAGGCGCGGGCGGCGGGTGTACGGGACGGGGAGGCGGCAACCGTACGGGGAGGGGAGGCCCGTACCGTCCGGGAAGCGGTCGCGGCACATGCGCCCGGAATGTACGGAACGGCCGGAAACCGGCGGGCGTACGGTCGGTCGTGCGGCCGAGCGCGTGGCCGACAGGGGGCGCACCGGGGGTCGCGCGGGCGTGAGGGGAGTGCGCCGGGAGACTGATGGTCTTCGTACAGACACACCCATCGCTTTTCGGCCAACTTTGCGCATGAACCGAACTCTTGGCGAAATGGCCTGTCAACCCCCTTGCCACCTGGGAAGAAAGGACTGAACCGGTCCTCCGCACCCTACGGGGACGGGCCATGCGCGCGACGCCCACTTCCCTGGGCGGCCCACGAGTGGAACGCTTCGTGATCGAATGCTTCGCGCCAAGTTGCCTTGTCGACATAGCGCCGGTGGGAGAACTTGTCACGCCGGCACCACGGGACACAGTAGATTCGATCATGAGGATCCAAGGCTGGGGACCCGTGCAGAACCGAGGGGAATCGTGCAGGAGCGAGAGGCCCGACAAGAACGGGGAGACGCGAACACCGAGGGGGGCTTAGCGACATGAGCCAGGACTCCACTGCCGCGCCGGAGTCGGCACGGAAGCTTTCCGGGCGCAGGCGCCGGGAAGTTGTCGCCGTGCTGCTTTTCAGCGGGGGGCCCATCTTCGAGAGTTCCATCCCCCTCTCCGTGTTCGGAATCGACCGCCAGGACGCCGGGGTTCCGCGCTACCGCCTGTTGGTCTGTGCCGGGGAGGAAGGACCGCTGCGGACCACCGGCGGACTCGAACTGAGCGCGCCGTACGGCCTGGAGGCCATCAGCAGAGCCGGCACGGTCGTCGTACCGGCGTGGCGGTCCATCACCTCGCCGCCGCCCCCGGAAGCGCTCGACGCGCTACGCCGGGCGCACGAGGAGGGCGCGCGGATCGTGGGCTTGTGCACCGGCGCGTTCGTGCTCGCCGCGGCGGGCCTGCTGGACGGCCGGCCGGCGACCACGCACTGGATGTACGCGCCGACGCTGGCGAAGCGCTACCCGTCCGTCCATGTGGATCCGCGCGAGCTGTTCGTCGACGACGGGGACGTGCTGACGTCCGCCGGCACGGCGGCCGGAATCGATCTGTGCCTGCACATAGTCCGGACGGACCACGGCGCCGAGGCCGCGGGCGCGCTCGCCCGCCGGCTGGTGGTGCCGCCGCGGCGCAGTGGTGGCCAGGAGCGCTATCTCGACCGGTCGCTGCCGGAGGAGATCGGCTCGGACCCGCTGGCCGAGGTGGTGGCCTGGGCGCTGGAGCATCTGCACGAGCAGTTCGACGTGGAGACGCTCGCGGCCCGCGCGTACATGAGCCGGCGGACCTTCGACCGGCGGTTCCGCTCGCTGACCGGCAGCGCGCCGCTCCAGTGGCTGATCACCCAGCGGGTGCTCCAGGCACAGCGGCTGCTGGAGACCTCGGACTACTCGGTCGACGAGGTGGCGGGCCGCTGCGGCTTCCGCTCCCCCGTCGCGCTGCGCGGCCACTTCCGGCGGCAGCTGGGGTCCTCCCCGGCGGCCTACCGCTCCGCCTACCGGGCGCGCCGCCCACAGGGCGAACCCGTGTCCCACGGGGTCACGGAGACGGTCGTACCGGCGCAGGCGTCCGTGCAGTCCCGGCGGACCGCGGCGGCGGCCGGCGCACCGGGTCACGCGTCGGCGTCGGCACCGGTGCCGGACCCGGGGAAGCCCGGTTCGGACCTGTACGCGGCAGGTCCGGCACGTCCGAGTCTGCCCGGCCAGCGGAGCGCCCCGTAGGGTAAGGCCCATGAACGACCGCATGGTGTGGATCGACTGCGAGATGACCGGGCTCTCGTTGACGGAAGACGCACTCATCGAGGTGGCCGCGCTGGTCACCGACTCGGAACTGAACGTGCTCGGCGACGGCGTGGACATCGTGATCCGCCCGCCGGACGAGGCGCTGGAGACCATGCCCGAGGTGGTGCGGCAGATGCACACCACCTCGGGCCTGCTCGACGAGCTGGCGGCGGGTACGACGCTGGCGGCGGCCGAGGAACAGGTGCTGGCGTACGTCCGCGAGCAGGTCAAGGAGCCCGGCAAGGCGCCGCTGTGCGGGAACACGGTCGGCACCGACCGCGGGTTCCTCCTGCGGGACATGCCGACGCTGGAGGGCTACCTCCACTACCGGATCGTGGACGTGTCGTCGGTGAAGGAGCTGGCGCGGCGCTGGTACCCCCGGGCGTACTTCAACAGCCCGGAGAAGAACGGCAACCACCGCGCCCTGGCGGACATCCGCGAGTCCATCGCGGAGCTGCGCTACTACCGCGAGGCGGTCTTCGTCCCGCAGCCGGGCCCGGACTCGGAAACGGCCAAGCACATCGCGGCGAAGCACGTCCTCAAGGCGGACTGACCCCACCGCCGACCTCGCGGAAAAGCGGGCGCGAGCACCCTCGCGGACCCTGTACACTTTTTCTCGGCCGGTCAGGGAAGAAGACCGGGCGTGGTGGGTATAGCTCAGCTGGTAGAGCACCTGGTTGTGGTCCAGGATGTCGCGGGTTCGAGTCCCGTTACTCACCCTTGTAAGACGAAGGCCCGACCTGTGAGAACAGGCCGGGCCTTCGCCGTTTCCGGCTTTCGGGGCGCCGGCGTCACCGGGCCCGTGGGGGCTCAGGTGGCAGGGTCGATGGGGATTTCGTAGGCGATCTCCCAGCGGACGTCCGCGACGGTGATGTCCGCGGTTTCGACCGGGCGGCCTTCGGTGTCGTAGTAGGTGCGCTCGATCTCCGTGATGAGGTCGCCCACCGAGATGCCGAGGAGGTTGGCCTGCTCCTGGGTCGCGCGGGCCGGGCGCGGGAGTTCCACGGCCGTGTCGATGTCGACGCCGATGGAGCGCATCCGCTCGACGACCCCGGCGCCCGCGTGCGGGCCCATCTCGGGGAGCACGATCGGCGTTCCGTCGGTGATGGCCATCGGCTCCCAGGACTGGGACAGCTGGACGGGCAGGCCGTCGCCCAGGAACTCGTACATGGTGTGGACGCAGGGGTCCCCGGGCTCGATGGCGAGGCGTTCCGCGATGTGCTCGGGCGCCGGTACGCGGGCGTTGCTGCGGGACTCCCACGACCCGGCCCGGCGCCGCTCCTCCATGTCCGCGAGGAAGGGGCTGCCGCCGCGGCGTTCGCGGCGGCGGGAGCGGACCATGCGCAGGCGCTCGCGCGGGCGCCTGACGTACGTACCCGATCCGGCGCGGCCTTCGAGGAGGCCCTCGATGATGAGGCGCTCCATGGCGCGCTGCGCGACGGACTGGCCGACCCCGTACTCCTCGGCGAAGCGGGCCCGGCTGGGCAGCTTCTCGCCCAGCGCCCACTCGCCGGCCCTGATGCGGGTCCGCAGCGCGTCGGCGACCTGCAAGTACGGCGTCTCACGTGGCATTTGGGCGGCTCCGGGTGGTGTGCGTCGACATTGACAAAGCTAACCCATCAGGTAAAGCTGAATACTCAGCATTACGAGGCGTGATCGAGCGCTCACGAGGGGAGGGCTGTGCCCACTGTGGACATCCTGGCGGCCGCGCTGGTCGGCATGCTCGCCGCCGCGACCGGCGGCGAGCCGCGGATCACGGGCACCGAGGGCGGTGCCGTACGGATCGAGGCCGACCTCCCCGTGCAGGTGAGCCCGACCACGCGGAACGCGATCCTCACCGCGCTCGCGACGGCGGACCGGTACGGACACACCCACACCGACCGGGGCGACACCGTCTGGGCCGAGCTGGACGGACGGGGGGAGGCCGGGGCGGCGACCGCGGGCGAGCGCGGTTCTACGGCGGACGAGGCCGGGGCCGCGGCGAGCGAAGGCGCGGCGGGGGCGGAGAGGACGGCGGAGGGGGCGGAGGCCGCCGGGCTCGGGGCTCAGGCCGGGGGCGAGCCGCGTCGGGGGGCCGAGCGGGAGCGTGACGCCGATCCGGGCCGTGAGGCCGACCTGTGACCGCGCTCCCCCACCCACGAGACCATCCACGAGAACGGGAGGCACCACCCATGACTGTCACCGTCGCGTTACCGGCGTCCCTGTCGGAGACGGATGTCCGTACCTGCGAGGCCTGCTGGCGGGCCCCCGTCGGCGCCGTCCGTACGGATGCCGACGGCCGCGCCCTGCTGTGCGTGCCGTGCGCGCAGGGCGGCTATCCGCGCCGCGTCGACCTGTTCCCGCCGTTCGGGGTCTACAAGCTGACGACCCGGCTGGTCGGGATGAACGACGGCAAGCACGGCGGCGGCACCCCGCAGACCCCGCCGAACCCCGGGCCCGCCCTGCCCAGCCCGCCTCCGGCCCCGTCCCCGCCGGGCACGCCGCCCGTGTAGGCGCGGGGGCAGGGGTGATCTTCGCGGCTGCCCCCGCCCGGTTCCTTGACTGGCCGGTGGGCAGCCGCGACGCTGCGCGCAAGGTGCGGGCTCCCCCGTACCCGTACCTCCATGGCCGCGGGAGGATCGTGTGCGCCGGCTCGGCAAGGGCATCCGGATCAGCCGTACGTCCCGTCGGGCGGCGGCCCTCGGGATCACCTGCGTCCTCGGGGCCGGGGCGGCGGCCGGCTGCGGGAGCGGGGCCTCCGACGGGCGGACGACCCTCACCGTCGGGGTCTTCGGGTCCTTCGGGTTCGAGGAAGCCGGCCTCTACGAGCGGTACATGACGCTCCATCCGGACATCGCCGTCCGGCAGACGTCCATCCAGCGCAACGAGAACTACTACCCGCAACTCCTCACCCACCTCGGCAGCGGCAGCGGACTCGCCGACGTCCAGGCCGTCGAGGTCAGCAACATCGCCGAGGTCACCGCCACGCAGGCCGGCAAGCTGGTCGACCTCGGCGCCACCCCCGGGGTGGACCGGGGCGCCTTCCTGCCGTGGAAGTGGGCGCAGGCCACCGACCGCGACGGCAGGACCCTCGGCCTCGGCACCGACATCGGGCCGCAGGCCATCTGCTACCGCAAGGACCTGTTCGCCCGCGCCGGCCTGCCCACCGACCGCGCGGCCGTGGGGCGGCTGTGGGCGGGCGACTGGGGGAAGTACCTGGCCGCGGGGAAGCGCTACCGGGCGAAGGCGCCCCGGGGCACGGCCTTCGTGGACTCGGCGAGCGGTGTGATGGCCGCGGTGACCGGCAGCGAGCGGTACCGCTTCTACGACCGGCGCGGCAAGGTCGTCTACCGCACGAGTACGACGGTACGGAACGCCTGGCGCACCGCCGCCCGTTTCGCGGCCTCGGGGCTGACCGCCAAGCTCCAGCAGTTCACGCCCGCGTGGGACCAGGGCTTCGCCAACGCGTCCTTCGCCACCGTCTCCTGCCCCGCCTGGATGCTCGGCTACATCCAGGACAAGGCCGGGGCGGCGGGCCGGGACCGGTGGGACGTGGCCGCCGCGCCGCGTCCCGGCAACTGGGGCGGCTCGTTCCTCGTGGTGCCGAGGACCGGGCGCCACACGAAGGAGGCCGCGGCGCTGGCCGCCTGGCTGACGGCCCCCGCCCAGCAGGCGACGCTCTTCGCCGAACGGGGCAGTTTCCCGAGCGCGCGGGCCGCGTACGCGCTGCCCGTGGTGTCCGGCGCCCGGCACCCGTACTTCGGCGACGCGCCCATCGGGCGGATCTTCGCCGACGCCGCGCGGAACGTCCCCGTACAGATCGTCGGACCGAAGGATCTGCTCATCGCCCAGAACCTGTCCGACGTCGGGATGCTCCAGGTCGACCAGAAGGGCACGTCCCCGGACGACGGCTGGGAGGCCGCCGTGAAGGCCATCGACAACGCGCTGGACCTGTGACGAGCGAGGCGCCGGTGGCCGGTGGGGCGCCGGGTGACGTGGCCCCGGTGGCCGGGGAGGTGTCCGTCGCCGCTCCCCCCGGGGCGGGGTACGCGTCCCTCCGGGACGAACGGCGGCGCGCGCGCCGCAGCCGTCGGCACCGCCGCGACCTGCGCTGGAGCCCGTACGTCTTCGTCGCCCCGTTCTTCACCTTCTTCGCCGTCTTCGGCCTCTTCCCCCTGCTCTACACCGGCTGGGCCGCGCTCCACCGCGTCGAACTCACCGCGCCCGGCCGGCGGGAGTGGGTGGGGCTGCGCAACTTCTCCCGGCTGCTCGACGACGACTTCTTCTGGAACGCGCTGGCCAACACCGTCACCATCGGGCTGCTCTCCACCGTCCCCCAACTGCTGATCGCGCTCGGCCTCGCGCACCTGCTCGATCACCGCCTGCGCGGCTCCGCGTTCTTCCGGGTCGCCGTGCTCACGCCGTACGCCACCTCGGTCGCCGCCGCGACCCTCGTCTTCGTGCTGCTCTTCGGCCGCGACCACGGGCTGATCAACTGGGCGCTGGGGCTGGCCGGTCTCGACGCGGTCGACTGGCAGAACGGCGACTGGACCTCCCGTATCGCCGTCTCCACGATCGTCGTCTGGCGGTGGACCGGCTACAACGCGCTGATCTACCTGGCGGCCATGCAGTCCGTCCCCGGTGACCTGTACGAGTCGGCGGCCCTGGACGGGGCGTCGCGGTGGCAGCAGTTCGTGCACGTCACCGTGCCGTCGCTGCGGCCGACCATCCTCTTCACGTGTGTGGTCTCGACGATCGGCGCCACCCAGTTGTTCGGCGAGCCGCTGCTCTTCAACGGCGGCGCGGGCGCGACGGGCGGGGTGAACCACCAGTACCAGACCCTCGGGCTCTACCTGTACGAGCAGGGCTGGGTGAACCTCCACCTCGGCCGGGCCTCGGCGATCGCCTGGGCGATGTTCCTGATCCTGCTGGTGGTCGGCGCGGTGAACTGGCTCGTCGCGCGGCGGTTGACCGGAGGGGGCGGGGAACGATGAGCCGTACGACCGAGGGGAAGCGGCAGTTGACCGGCGGCCGGGTCGCGCACGCCGTGCTGATCCTCTTCGCGGCCGGCTCGCTCTTCCCGCTCGTCTGGACGGCGGTCGCGGCCTCCGGGACCAGTGGGCGGCTGGCGAGGACGCCACCCCCGTTCTGGTTCGGCGGGCATCTGCTCGAGAACCTGGAGATCGCCTGGACGGACGCGAACCTCGGTACGGCCCTGATCAACACGACCGTCGTCGCGGGCAGCGTCGCGGCGGGGACGGTGTTCTTCTCGACGCTGGCCGGGTTCGCCTTCGCCAAGCTGCGCTTCCGCTTCCGGAACGCGCTGCTGGCGCTGGTGATCGGCACGATGATGGTGCCGCCGCAGCTCAGCGTCGTCCCGCTCTACCTGCTGATCGCCGAACTGTCCTGGACGGACCGGCTCCAGTCGGTGGTCCTGCCCGGTCTGGTCAGCGCGTTCGGGGTGTTCTTCATGCGGCAGTACCTGACGGGCGCGCTGCCCACCGAGCTGATCGAAGCGGCGCGGGTGGACGGCGCGGGCAGTTGGCGTGTGATGTGGCACGTCGTGTTCCCGGCCGCGCGGCCCGCGATGGCGGTGCTGGGGATGCTGACCTTCGTGATGGCCTGGAACGACTTCTTCTGGCCGATCATCGCGCTGACCCAGAGCGGCAACCCGACCGTGCAGGTGGCGCTGACGGGCCTCGGGCGCGGCTACGTCCCCGACCAGTCGGTGATCATGGCGGGCGCGCTGCTCGGCACCCTGCCGCTGCTGCTGGCGTTCGTGGTCTTCGGCCGGCAGATCGTGGGCGGGATCATGCAGGGCGCGGTCAAGGGCTGACGAGGGGGGGCGGGGGCTCGGGGGGAGAGAGAAGGCCGGGCGGTACAACTCAGCGCGCCCCGGCCGGGTGGGGGGGTGTCGGGGATCCGGCCGGGACGCGCGGGGCGGCTGGTGGGGCAGCCTTGGGGGATGGTCGAGGGGGGTTACGCAGGGGCGAGGCGTACTTGCAGGTGTCGCCTACTTGAAGGCGGCGAACGCCTTCGTGAAGGCCAGCGGCTGCTGGACGATCGAGCTGCACGACGCGTCGGCCGTGTTCTTCGCCCCGCCCGCGCACTGCTTGTCGCGGGTGGAGGACCACATCGCCAGCCCGGCCAGGCCCTTGGCGCGGGCGAAGTCGACCAGCTGGGTGGCGTCGTCGACCCGGAAGATCTCCGTGCTGACGTCGTTGACGCCGATCATCGGGGTGACCGCGACGGCCTTCCACGCGGCGGCGTCGGAGAGGCCGAGCACGCCCTTGACCTGGGCCTGGGTGGAGGTCGCGGCCTGGATGGCGTACTGGCCCATGTCACCGCTGTACGCGGGCCCGTAGTCCATCGCCATGATGTTGACCGCGCCGACCTTGACGCCGTTGCGCCGCGCGTCGGCGAGCAGGTCCACCCCGGGCTGGGTGAGGCCCTCGGGCATCACGGGCAGGGTGAAGGAGACGTCAAGGCCCGGGTGGGACTTCTGGAGCTGGGCGATCGCCTGCGCGCGGCGGGTGTTGGCGGCGGTGTCGGGCAGGGCCGCGCCCTCGATGTCGAAGTCGGCCTTGGTGAGGCGGTACGTGTCGACGACCTTGCCGTAGGCCGCCGCGAGGGTGGTGGCGGACGTGCAGCTGTTGGCGAGTTCGACGCCGGACGCGCCGCCGAAGGAGACCCGTACGTCGCCGCCCTTGGCGCGCAGGGCGGTGATCTGGCGGGCGACGGCGTCGCTCGCGAGGTCGGAGACGCCGCCCCACTTGGGGGTGCAGGTGCCGCCGGAGGTGATGAAGGCGAGGGTGAAGTTCTTCACCCCGGTCTTGGTGACGGTGTCCAGCAGGTCGTACGCCGGGAAGAGCGAGGTGTCGACGTACGGGGAGAAGGCGGCGGAGGCCGCGGTGCCGCCGGCCGGCGGGGTGGTGGCGGGGGCCGTGGGGGTGCCGGTGGGGGGCTTCGTGGCGGTGGGGGGCTTCGTGGCGGGCGGGATGGTGACGGGGGGCTTCGTGGCCGGCGGCTTGGTGGCGGGCGCGGTGGTGGCCGGGGGTGTCGCGGGCCGGGTGGGGGCTGTGGTGGGGGAGCTTCCGCCGGGGCCGCAGGTCGCGCCGTCGATCCGGCAGCCGGTCGGTGCCGCGCCGCCCGTCCCGGCGGTGGTGAACCCGACGGTGGCGGTGGCGCCGGGGGCCAGCTTCTTGTTCCAGTCCTGGGCCGTCACCGTCACGTGCCGCCCGGAGACGGTGTACTCACCGTTCCAGAGGGAGCTGAGCGTCGTCCCGGCCGGCAGGTCGAACGTGAGGGTCCAGCCCGAACGGGCCTTGTCCGTGGCGTTGGTGATGACGTACTGCCCGGTGTAACCACCGCTCCAGGAACTCGGCTTGCTGAACGTGGCACTCACCGACGCGGCCTGCGCCGACCCCGCGAGGGTGAACGCGGCTCCGCCGATCACGGCGGCCGCGAGAACGGCCCCGATCACCTTGGTCCGGCGGTTCACCGTGCGCCGGTGTGTGACTCTGCCCATCGTGTGCCTGCCTCAAGTGGTGCGGCTGTTCTCCAGCGGTACGCCCGGTGGGTGGGTCCCGTGGGCGTCTCCGGTGGGTGTGGCAGCACGCTAGCCGCCCCCGGGACGACAAAAGGCCTGTTCGGGGCGGCGGTCGCGGTTCTTAGGGCGCCCTTAAGGAAGGCATGGGGGCCGATTAAGACCCGTCGGGATCCAGGGGTGCCTGCGGGCTCAGACGTCCGCTCCCCGGCGGTCCGGCGCGCCGCGCTTCCTGCCGCGCAGCCGGTGTCCGCGCGGCTCGCGGGCGGGCCGCCAGCCCTCGCGTCCGATCCAGATGCGCACCTCGGTCCCGCCGAGCACGGACCGCCCGATCCGTACGTCCCCGCCGGTCGACTCCGCGACCCGGCGCACGATGTCCAGGCCGAGGCCCGTCGAGCCCTCCCGGCCGCCGCTGTTGCCCCGTACGAGCGCGGCCTTCGGGTCCGCGATGCCGGGGCCCGCGTCGGAGACGAGGACGATCACCGCGTCCTCGCCGTTGTGCACGTCCACGGAGAACGCGGTGCCCTCCGGGGTGTGCCGGAAGACGTTCCCGAGCAACGCGTCCAGCGCGGCGGCCAGTTCGGGGCGGGCGACCGGGATACGGATCGGCGCGCCGACGCCCGCGAGCCGTACCTTCCGGTCCTCGTCCTCGGCCAGCGCCGACCAGAAGTCCATGCGCTCGCGGACGACTTCGGAGACGTCGCAGCCCACGGCGGGCGCGTTGGCCACCGAGTGGGAGGTGGACTCGCGGGCGGTACGGATGATCGTGTCGACCTCGCGCTCCAACTGCGCGACGGCGGCCCGCGTCTGGTCGGCGGCGGGCCCCTCGCCCAGCGAGGCGGCGTTGAGACGCAGCACGGTCAGCGGGGTGCGCAGGCGGTGGGAGAGGTCGGCGGCCAGCTCCCTTTCGTTGGCGAGGAGTTGGACGACCTGGTCGGCCATGGAGTTGAACGCGACGGCGGCGGAGCGCAGTTCGGGCGGCCCCTCCTCGGGGACGCGTACGCCGAGCTTGCCCTCGCCGAGGGCGTGGGCGGCGCCGGCGAGCCGCTGGGCGGGCTCGACCATGCGCAGGCCGAGGCGGTCGGCGACGGTGACCGAGCCGACGATGAGCGCGATGCCGACCCCGGCGAGGACGAGCCACGCGGTGGTGACGCCGTTGGAGACCTCCGCCTCGGGGACGTACACCTCCACGATCGCGATCCAGTTGGAGCCGAGGCTGGATCCGAGGGCGGTCGGCTGGAGCAGCGCGAAGCCGCCGGGGACGTCGGTGATGGAGGCGCGGCCGAGCCGCCGTACGGTCGCCAGGTCCTTCTCGGCGGCCCGGCGCGTGCCGAGCTCCATCGGGAGGCCGCCCGGTTCGCCGGAGGCGGGGACGTGCACGGCCATCTTGCCGTCGGCGCCCGCCTGGGTGGAGGCGATGGCCCGGTCGAGCTGGTCGCGGTCGGAGGTGATGGAGAGGGTGGGGCCGATGGCGGCGGCCTGCCGTTCGGCGTTGGTGAAGGCCCGGTCCCTGGCCATCTCCTTGATGACCATGCCCAGCGGCACGGCGAAGGCGATCACGACCATCACCGTGACGGCCAGGGAGACCTTGATCAGTGCCCACCTCATACGGGGCGCTCCCCGCTGGGGGGTTCGAGTTTCACGCCGACTCCGCGCAGGGTGTGCAGGTAACGGGGCCTGGCGGCGGTCTCGCCCAGTTTGCGGCGCAGCCAGGACAGGTGGACGTCGATGGTCTGGTCGTCGCCGTACGACTGCTGCCAGACCTCGGCGAGCAGTTCCTTGCGGGGGACGACCACGCCGGGGCGCCCGGCGAGGAAGGTCAGCAGGTCGAACTCGCGGCGGGTGAGGTCGAGCCGGGTGCCGTCCAGTTCGGCCTGGCGGCGCAGCGGGTCGATGGCGAGGCCGCCGACGCGGATGACGCGGGGGGACGCAGCCTCGTCCGAGGTCGCGCGGGAGCGGCGCAGGACGGCCGCCATCCGGGCGGAGAGGTGTTCGACGGAGAACGGTTTGGTGAGGTAGTCGTCGGCGCCGTCGTTGAGGAGCCGGACGATCTCGGTCTCGTCGTCGCGCGCTGTGGCGATGATCACCGGTACGTCGGTGATGCCGCGCAGCATCTTGAGCGCCTCGGACCCGTCGAGATCGGGCAGGCCGAGGTCCAGAATGACCACGTCGAACCGGAAATGGGCCACTTCACGCAGCGCCTCCAGGGCCGTCCCGACACTGCGTACGGTGTGGGAGGCCTCGGTCAAGTGCCTGATGAGGGCGGAGCGTACGAACTGGTCGTCCTCGACCACGAGCACACTGGGCATGGGCGGCACCGTACGCCATTCGGGGGATGCCGGTCGGCGGTTCCCCGTGGCGGCCCCGGTGGTGCACCATGGCCCCGATGCGTATCGGACTCGTACATGCCATTGCGTGGTCGCTCGCGACCGGCGCCGCCGTGACGTTGTCGTGGTGGGGTGTCCACACGGTGATGGCGGGGACGGCGTACGACCCGCCGCGCGCGGTGCCGATCGGCAAGGACAACGCGACGACGCAGGGTGCCCGGCCGGTGGTGTCCTCGACGCACCGCCCGCCGAGCCCGTCGGCCTCGCGGTCGGTGTCGCCGCCGGCGCCGAAACCGAGGAAGTCCGTGAAGCCCTCGCCGACGCTGTCGTTCACGCCCGTTCCCGTTCCTTCGCAGAGTTACGGCGGGTCCGCCTCGCGGCCCGCGGTGGAGCCGTCCCCGCCCGCGTCCCCCGGGAACGTGAAGAGCTACACGGTCGACGGCGGCCGGGTGGTGCTGGACATCGGGGACGTGTCGGCGGAGCTGGTGTCGGCGACGCCGGACGCGGGGTGGCAGATGCAGGTGTGGACGCAGCCGACGTGGATCCGGGTGACGTTCACCCGGGACGGTCGGGAGGTGTCGGTGTTCTGCACCTGGCACGACCATCCGCCGCTGGTGGAGTTCGACGACCGCTGAGCGGCGTCCGGCGGGGTTGGTCGCTGGTCACCGTCCGGGCGGGGTCAGGCGAGGACCAGGGAGACGAGTTCGTCGATGAACGACCGGCGCTCGTCGGTCGTCTGTCCGCGCTGGATGCTGTGCAGCAGCGCGACCCGCCCGTACACGGCGACGAAGACCATGACGGCCGCCCGGTCGCCGGGCAGGCGCAGGGTGTGCCCGGCGGCCTCGCACCGGTCGAACGCCGCGGTGAGGGCCTCCACGACGTCGATGAGCACGGGCGGGGCGGCGGAGCGCGGCTCGCCGGAACCGTTGCCGAGGACGAGCCGGTGGTGTCCCGGGTTGTCGGTGGCGAAGTCGCAGTAGGCGTACAACTGGGCGTGGACGCGCCCGACCACGTCCTCCGCGACCACCGCCTCGTCGGCCGCCCGCATCAGCGAGGTGAGCCGTGCGTGCTCGTGGTCCATCAGGCCCTGGACCAGCGCGGTGCGGTCGGTGAAGTGGTGGTAGATGCTGGCGGGGGCGATGCCGACCTCGCGGGCGACCCCGCGGATGGTGAGGCCGTCCTCACCCCCGAGCCCGGAGAGCAGCCGGCCGGCGGCGTCCAGGATCTCGCCACGGAGACGGTCGCCCTCACCCCAGCGGTTACGCGTCCGTTCGGGCTTGATGTCGACGTCGTCTGGCACGAGGCCATTCTTACCGCATGCGGCGCGGGGAGGGGGCGGTCCCGCCGGGGGCGGGGGCGCCCTGGTGGACCCGGCCCGTCCGGACGCCCCGCGCTCATCCCCCCGCGGGGGTCATCACCTGTGGCCAGGGGGTGGTCTCGGTGACGTGGCGGCGGAGGGTTCGGGCCTCTCGGGGCATGTTCCAGCCGAGTGCGCCCACCACCCGGCCCGCCCGGCCGTACAGTCCCGCGAACCGTCCCTCGGCCGGGTCCCCCGCGACCACGCGGAAGGTTGCCTCCTGGCCGGTCAGGCCGTACGCCTGGATCTTCACGTCGTACTGATCGGTCCAGAAGTACGGTACGGGCGCGAACGGGCGGCCGCCGCCCAGCAGGGTCAGCGCGGCGGCCGTGCCCTGCTCCGTGGCGTTCATCCGGTGCTCGACCCGCAGGCGCCCGAGGCCGGGGTGGTGCCAGGACGCCACGTCGCCCGCGGCCACCACGCCGGGGGCGGCCCGGCACAGTTCGTCGCACTCGACGCCGTCGCCGAGGGCGAGCCCGCTGCCGGTGAGCCAGCCGACGGACGGGGTGGAGCCGATGGCCACCAGCACCAGATCGGCCGGGACGTGCGAGCCGTCGTCGAGGACGACGCCCACCACCCGGCCGTCCTCGCCCGCCAACCGCCGTACCCCGGTGCGGGTCCGCACCCGCACGCCGTGGCCGGTGTGCAGCCGGGCCGCCATGTCCCCGACCAGCGGGCCGAGTTGCCGGATCATCGGCGCCGCCAGCGGATCCACGAGCGTGACGTCCGCGCCCAGTTCGGTGGCGACCGCCGCGGCCTCGGACCCGAGGAACCCCGCGCCGACGATCACCACGGAGGCCGCCGTGAGCAGCCCCTCGCGCAGCGCGAGCGCGTCGTCGAGGGTACGCAGGACGTGGACGCCCGCCAGTTCGTGGCCGCGCGGGAGCGACCGGGGAGTGACGCCGGTGGCGACGACCAGCCCGTCGTACCCGAGCACCTCGCCGTCCACGAGCGTGACGGTCCGCGCGGCGGCGTCGAGACCGGCCGCGGTCCGCCCGAGCAGCCATCGCGCGCCGAGGCCGTCGAGGTGGTCCGCGCGCCGCAGGGCCGTGCGGTCCGGCGTCCAACTCCCGCGCAGGACCTGCTTGGACAGCGGCGGGCGGTCGTACGGGAGGTGGGGCTCGTCGCCCACCAGCGTGAGCCGCCCGCCGTAGCCCTCGCGCCGGAGCGCCTCGGCGGCGGTCAGACCCGCCGCCGAGGCGCCCACGACGACGATCCGCGACAGACCACTCACGAATCGGCCAGTTCGATGGCGAGCGCGGGGCAGAGACGCGCGGCCTCGCGGGTCTCCGCGTGCCGGCCGGCGGGCGGGTCCGGGTCCAGCAGTACGGCGATGCCGTCCTCGTCCCGCTGGTCGAACACCTCGGGCGCGACCAGGACGCACTGCCCGGAGCCGACGCACTTGTCCTGATCCAGGATGACCTTCATCGTGCTGATCCTTTCCGTTCCCGGGTCACCAGGTCACCGGCAGCTCGTGCACCCCGTACACCAACATGTCGTGCTTGAAGCCCAGTTCGGAGACGGGCTTCGCGAGGGCCAGGGTGGGGACGCGCCGGTACAGCGTGCTGTAGACGACCTGGAGTTCGACGCGGGCCAGCGGCTGCCCGAGGCACTGGTGGACGCCGTAGCCGAACGCGACGTGATGACGCGCCTCGCGGCCGAGGTCGAGGGCGTCCGGATCGGGGAAGGCCGCCCCGTCGCGGTTGGCGATGTCGCTGGCGGCGATGATGCCCTCGCCCGCGCGGATGAGCTGCCCGCCGACCTCCAGGTCCTCGGTCGCGACCCGGCGCCGGCCGCCGTGGACGATGGTGAGGTGGCGCAGGAGTTCCTCGACGGCGTTCGCGACCACCTTGGGGTCGTCGGTCGCGCGGAGCCGGTCCAGCTGCTCCGGGTTCTCCAGCAGGACGACCGTACCCAGCGCGATCATGTTGGCGGTGGTCTCGTGCCCGGCCACCAGCAGCAACAGGCCCATGGAGGCTATCTGTTCGCGGGTCATCAGACCCGTGCCCAGCTGCCCGGTGGCGAGCCGGCTGAGGACGTCCTGACCGGGGTCGGCGAGCTTCCGGTCCACGAGGTCGCCGAGGTAGCCGGTCAACTCGGCCACCGCCGCCGCGCCCTGCTCCGCGGTGGTCTCCCGCGACACCAGCGTCTTGCTGAGCCGGTGGAAGAAGTCACGGTCGGCGTAGGGGACCCCGAGCAGCTCGCAGATGACGAGCGACGGCACCGGCAGCGCGAACTCCCGTACCAGATCGGCGGGTCGGGGCCCGGCGAGCAGGTCGTCGATCAGGCCGTCGACGATCTCCTGGATTCGCGGCCGCAGCGCCTCCATCTTCTTGACCATGAAGTCGGAGGTGAGGAGGCGGCGTTGGGCGGCGTGTTCGGGGTCGTCCATGGTGATGAAGAGCTTGACGCGGCTCGACCGGGTGGCCGAGCCCTCGGTGCTGTGCGGATAGCCCGGCCGGTCGATGTCGGCGCTGACCCGGGGATCGGCGAGCACGGCCCGCACGTCGTCGTAGCGGGTGATCAGCCAGGGCGTGCTGCCGTCCCAGAGGGTGACCCGGGAGACCGGAGCCTCGTGCTGGATCCTGCGCAGTTCGGGCGGCGGGTCGAAGGGGCAGCCGCGGGCCATCGGGAACTCGGGGGCGAGCGGGGGGTGTGGGGGGAGGGTTTCCGTCACCATGGACTCCTACGGAGAGTTACCAAACCATTGTTCGGGAAGTCGCTGAACAAACGTTAGGCAACGTCATTCGCACTGTCCAGGACCGGTGGCTCCCGTTGATCGGAACCGGCCACTGTGCACCTCGGTGCGGACGGTCAGGAGAAGGCGCCCGCCGGGGGCGGCGGGGAAGGCTTGGCGTCCGCGTCGGTGACGACGGCCGCTCCCCCGGTGAAGTCCCTGAGGGCGCGGCCGTGTTCGACCCGGCCGGGGTGCGGGTCGCTCGCGATGCGGCGGGTCAGTTCGGCGACCGGCAGGTCGCGGTCGGACGCGAGGAGCACGGCGTTGCCGAAGCGCCGGCCCCGCAGGACCGTCGGGTCCGCGGCCAGCGCGAGATGGCCGAACAGCGAGGCGGCGGTGGCGACCTGGCCGCGCAGATGGCCGAGAGGCGGCCCGTCCGCGAGGTTCGCCGCGTAGCAGCCGTCCGGGGCGAGGACCCGCCGTACCGCGGTCAGGAACTCGGCGCTGGTGAGGTGCGCGGGGGTACGGGCTCCGCCGAACACGTCGGCGATCACCAGGTCCGCCCAGCCGTCCGGCAGCTTCGCGAGACCGGCCCGGGCGTCCGCTGACCTGACCTTGATCCGGGCCTGCGGATCCAACGGGAGCTGCTCACGCACGAGTTGCACCAGCGGCGCGTCGACCTCGACGACCTGCTGGGTGGAGCGGGGCCGGGTGGCGGCGACGTACCGGGCGAGGGTGAACGCCCCGCCGCCGAGGTGCAGGACGCGCAGGGGCTGGTGCGCGGGGGCCACGAGGTCGGCGACATGGCCGAGTCTGCGCTGGTACTCGAAGGACAGGTGGGCCGGGTCGTCCAGATCCACGTGGGACTGCGGGGCGCCGTCGATCAGCAGCGTCCAGGCGCGCGGACGCTCCCGGTCCGGTACGAGTTCGGCGAGCCCGCCGTCGACCGGCCGGGTCACCGTCTCGGCCGCCGTACCCCGTCCGCCCCGCCTGTTCCTGGCCATCCCCCCAGTATCGGGGCCGGGCGGACATGCCGAGATCCGGCGGGGGTGCGGGCCCCTGCGCCGGGTGCGTGGTGACGAGTGTCCTGGTGCCGCTCGGTGGTGTCCTGGCAGCTGCCTGGCGGTGTCCTGTTGCTGTCCTGGTGCCGGCTCGGTGCCGGCCTATCGGCAGCGGTCGGCCGCCTCGATGAGTCTCGCCGCCTCGCCGAGCGCCGCGCGCAGGACCGCCGGGTCCGTGACCGGGTCGGACGCCTCCGGGGGCAGCAGCCAGCCGGTGCCGGTGACCGGCGGCTCCTCGACGGGGACACGGAACCCCCGGCCGCTCGTCCGCGTACAGGCGCTCCCCGGGACGTCCCAGCCCTCCGCCGTGCCGGGCGGCACCAGGAAGCCGAGGGTGTGGCAGGAGCCGTCGTGCAGGACGGGCCCCACCGAGGGCGTCGCCCCGCGCCGCAGGATGTCCACCGCCTCAAGGCCCTGCCGGGCCGGGACCGTCACCAGGTCCAGCTCGTCGCCACCGTGCTGAGCAGTCGTGTGTGAGCCGTCACCGGTCTCCATGCCGACCTTCACCTCCACCTCTAACAAGGGAACCCTCCTCGTCGGGTGGAGACGCGTAGGGCGTCTCCATAAGGTTCAACGTCCGCCGGCGTCAACAGCTACGGAGGCACACCGCCGCAAAGGATGGCAGTTCATGGCAGATCGTGGGTGAGATATCCGCTTTGTAGGCAAACACCGCGTGTGCGACCCGTCACAGCAGGTACGTTCTTGCCCGCCGGACCACCGGAGCACAGGAGAGGGCTCGGCCATGGCGTCTTCTCGGGCAGTTCCCAACCTCCCCTTCCGCCGGCAGCGCGGACAGCGCTCGCCGGGGGAGTTCGCCGCCGCGGTGCGCAGGGCCGCCCGGGAGATCGGTGAACAAGTCGCGTGCGACGCACGTTATATCGGTCGGGTGGAAGCGGGTGAGATCCGCTGCCCCAACTACGCGTACGAACGGGTCTTCCTGCACATGTTCCCCGGGTTGACCCTGACCGACCTGGGCTTCACGGCCCGCGAGCACGTTCGCGGCCGGGCGGCCCGGGTACCCGTGGAGCAATCCGCGAACGACCCGGGACACAGCGAGATCAGCGAGGAGAGCGACGTGCTGCGTCGCGCATTCATGACCAGCGGTTCCGTCACCGTGGCCGCGAGCCTGGGGCTCGGCGGTACGTCCGCCGCGGCCACGCCCTCGATCCCGGCCCCGCGCAGAATCGGCGAGGCCGAGGTGGCCGCCGTCGAGGCGGCGGTGCGGCGGATCCGGCTGCTGGACGACCGGCACGGCGCCGACGGGCTCTACCGCCAGGCGGCGGTGCCGCTGCGCACGGCGTACGCGCTGCTCGACTCGGGGACGGCGACCCGGCAGTCCACCACCGACCGGCTGCACTCCGGCGCGGGCGAGTTGTCGATCTCGGTGGGGTGGCTCGCGCACGACTCGGGCCGCTTCGACGACGCCCGCTCGCACTACGCGGAGGCGCTCGCGACCGCGCGGGTCGCGGGGGACCCGGCGCTGGAGGCGCACGCGTTCTGCAACACGTCGTTCCTGGCGCGGGATTCGGGCCGGTACCGGGAGGCGGTACGGGCCGCCCAGGCCGGCCGGGGCGCGGCCAAGCACCTGTCGTCCGCCCGGCTGCTGTCGCTGCTGTCCCTGCGGGAGGCGGGCGGCTGGGCGGGGCTCGGCGACCGTACGAACTGTGAACAGGCCCTGGTCCAGGCCCACGCGCTGTTCGACCGCGGCACCTCGGACGCGGACCCCGAGTGGATGTCCTTCTTCGGCGAACCGGAGCTGGAGGCCCTGGAGGCGCAGTGCCACGCGGCGTTGGGCGACTGGGCGCGGGCGGCGCGGCACGCGTACCGCGCCTCCGTGCTCCAGGATCCGCACTTCACCCGCAATCTCGCGCTCTACCGGGCCGAGTTGGCCACGGACCTGGCGCGGGCGGGGCGGCCCGAGGAGGCCGCGGCGGCGGGGCGGCAGGTGCTCGACCTGCTGGACGAGGTCCAGTCGTCCCGCATCCAGGCGATGCTGGCGGTGACGGCCCGACTGCTGCTGCCGCGCCGCAGGTCGTCGCCGGAGGTGGCGGCGTTCCTGGAGCGGCACGCGGCCGTGTAGGGCGCGTACTTCCCGGCGGTACGGGGCGCGCGTCGGCCCTTCGTACGGGGCGCGTCGGCCCTTTGTACGAGGCGCGCCTTCCCGGCCGTACGGGCAGGGCACGCGGTCCCGGGCCGTACCGGGCTCCCCGTCCCAGCCCAGCGCCGCGTCAACCCGCCAGGTGCGCCGTGTCGTTCCAGACCTCGATCGCCGGTTCGCCGTAAGCCCAGTTGAGGACGGACACCGACGTCGGGTCGAGCCGGATGCGGGCCGCGAAGGACACGTCCTCGCCCAGCCAGCGCGCGCCGATCGCCCGCAGGATGTGGCCGTGGGCGAAGACCAGGACGTCACGGTCGGCCGAGCGCGCCCACGCGACCACCTCGTCCGCGCGGGCGGCGACCTGCGCCAGGGTCTCGCCGTCCGGGACGCCGTCGCGCCAGATGAACCAGTCGGGCCGCGCGGCCCTGATCTCGGCCGGGGTGAGCCCCTCGTACGCCCCGTAGTCGAACTCCATCAGGGCGTCCCACTCGGTGGCCCGCTCCCCGAACCCTGCGAGCGCGCACGTCTCGCTCGCGCGGACCAGCGGGCTGGTACGGACCTCCGTACCCGGCAGTCCCGACCACGGCGCGCGGTGCAGGCGCTCGCCCAGCAGCGCCGCACCCCGCCTGCCCTCGTCGAGGAGCGGGATGTCCGTCCTGCCGGTGTGCCGGCCGGACAGTGACCAGGCCGTCTGACCGTGCCGGGCCAGCAGGACGCGCGGTGCCATCGGGGCTCTCCCTGGAGTTCACAACGGGTGCCGCCCCATCATCGCGTACCTGAACATTGGGCAACCCCCAGGGGGATAGCGGCGTCCTCTTTCGGGGAGAAGGTGATGTTGTCGAACGTTGATCCGGAGAGGAACCCGGCCGAAACGTCCGACAGGCCGCACCGTACGGTTGAACGTCGGCCGAAAACCGTATGACAACACGATGGAGATCGTCCGGATGCCGTACAGCGCCAGCGCGGAGACCAGGCCGCACCCCCGGCCTCGGCTCCGGCTCAGGCCGCGCTGGTGGGCCGAGCTGGTGCTGATCGTCGCGGTCTACGCGGCGTACTCGGCGGGCCGGCTGCTCGCACGTGGTGACGTGTCCACGGCGGTCGATCACGGGCTGGCGATCCTGCGGATAGAGAAGGCGTTGCGCCTCAACGCCGAACACCCGCTGAACCGGCTCTTCACCAGCACCCCCGCCCTCGGCATACCCGCCGACTTCGCGTACGCCTCGCTGCACTACCTGGTCACGCCGGCGATCCTGGTCTGGATCTTCCGCAGCCGCCCCGCCCGCTACCGGGCGGCCCGCACCTGGCTGATGCTCTCCACCCTCCTCGGCCTCATAGGCTTCACGCTGCTGCCGACCTGCCCGCCCCGGCTGCTGGAGGCCGGGCACGGCTTCGTCGACACGATGGCGCAGTACAGCTCGTACGGCTGGTGGGGCGCCCAGGCGAGCGCGCCGCGCGGGCTCGGCGGGATGACGAACCAGTACGCGGCGATGCCCAGCCTGCACGTCGGGTGGGCCGTGTGGTGCGGGGTGCTGCTGTGGCGGCACGCGCGGACGCCGTTCGTCCGGTGGGTGGGCGTCGCGTATCCCGTGGTCATCACGATCGTCGTGATGGGCACGGCCAACCACTACTTCCTCGACGCGGTGGCGGGTGTGGTGGTGATGGGCGCGGGGGCGCTGCTGACCAGGCCCGCGATGCGGCTGGCGGACCGTCTGTGGGCGGCGCTGCCGTTCGCCGCCGCCGGGGCGCCCGCCCCGTCGCTCCCCTCGATCCCGTCCCGCGAAACCCCGATTGTCAGCGGCGGATGCGACACTTCCGCGGGTGACCGATTCCCTGGGCAGCGGACCCGCACCAGCGCTCCCTCCAGCCCCTCCGTCCCCGCCGCCTCCACCGCGGACGACGCTGCGGCAACGGCTCGCTGAGCTGCGCGGCCCGGCTGTCGCGCCGCATCCCCTGGACGCCCGCGCCCTGGCCGCCCTCGCCGCCAACCCCGGCTGCCGGCGCCGCGCGCTGCTGGACGGCGCCGGGGTGGACAAGGCGGCGCTCGCGAAGGCGTTGGGCTCCCCCGCCCCGTTCGGCCAGTCGCAGTTCGCGTTCATGCGGGGGAACGCGTTCGAGGCCAAGGTCAAGGCCGACGGCGGTACGGAACTGACGCGCCTGGTCGCCGAGCGGCTGGGCGTCGCTGCGCCCGCGCCCGGTGAGGTCCTCGTACCCGACCTGTCGGCGGCGGGCCCCGAGGGGCGCACGGCGAGGACGGCGCTCGCGCTGCGGGAGGCGACGGAGGCGGGCGCGTGGGCGCTGCTGGACCATCCGCTGCTGGCGCTGGAGGTGGCGGGCTCGCCGGCGTACCTGGAGCCGGACGCGGTGGTCGTACGGCCCGACGGGCGGTGGACGGTCGTCGAGATCAAGTCGTTCCCGATGATCGACGGCTCGGCGGACGCGGCGAAGGTGGGGGCGGCGGCGCGCCAGGCGGCGGTGTACGTGCTGGCGCTGGAGCGGGTCGCGGTCCGTACGGAGGGCGCGGAGGTGGACCACCGGGTGCTGCTGGTCTGCCCGAAGGACTTCTCGAACCTGCCGACGGCATCCGTGGTCGACGTACGGAAGCAGTTGTCGGTGACGCGCCGGCAGTTGGCCCGGCTGACCCGGATCGAGGACATCGCGGACGCGCTCCCTGAGGGCACGACGTTCGACGTGGAGCAGTGCTCGGGCGCGCAGCTGACGGCGGCCGTGGAGGCGGTGGCGGCGGCGTACGCGCCCGAGTGCCTGGCGGCCTGCGAGCTGGCGTTCCACTGCCGGGGCAGGGCGCGCACGGACGGCGCGGTGGAGGCGCTGGGCCGGGGTGTACGGGGCGAGCTGGGCGGCCTGACCACGGTGGGCGCGGTCCTCGCGGCGGCCCGCGGCGAGTCGGGCGACCCGGCCGACCCGACGGTGGCGGCACTGCGCAGGGCGGCGCGGTTGCGCGCGGAGGCCCTGGCGGAGGCGACGGCGCGGGAGGCCGCGCGCGAGGAGGCAACCGGGGAGCTGGCGGCGGCTGCGGGGGTGGCTTTCGGCGGGGTGCCCTCCGGTGGGTCGCCTTCCGGTGGGGCCGCTTCGGGTGGTCTGTCCGGAGGGGAGGGCTGATGTCGTTGATCGGTACGCTCGCGCGGCTGGAGGCCATGGAGAGTGGGCGGGCGCGGGCGCTGGCCACCGTGCGGCACCGGCGGATCTCGGCGCGGCCCCTCGTGCTGGTGCCGCTGACCACGTCCGGCGAGGCCGGCGCCCCGCTCGGCGCGCTCGTCGGGACGGACCGGGACGCCCCCCGGCTGCTGACCGTCGCCCAGCCGCGCGACCGTGACCTGCGGTTTGCCTTCCTCGCCGAGCTGGCCGAATCCGTCCTGCCGTACCTGGACGCGTACGCGGACGTCGTGGAGGCCGCCGAGCGCAACGAGACCGACCCGGAGAGCGGGAAGCGCGTCAAGGTCGAGGTCGAGCTGTGCGCGGACGCGCCGCAGTTGATCGTGCCGAGCCGCCCCGGGATCGACTTCGTCCGGCTGCTGGGGCGCTCGATGCGCTTCCGGCGTACGGCGGAGGACGACCCGGAGACCCCGTACCCCGCGCCCCCGCGCGTCCCGCTGCTCGGCCGCTGGCTGACGCACTACGGCGAGCGCGCGCGGGTCCCCGGCTCCTCGCTGCTGCTCGCGGCGACCGACCTGCTCAACCGCCACTGGGCGACCGGGCAGTCGAACCTGGAGGACCAGCACCTGGGCGCGCTGCTCGCGTGGATCGACCCGCCGGCCGGGTCGTCCGGCGAGGAGGCCGCGCTCCGCGCCGAGCTGGAGCGGGACCGGGACGGCCAGCTGGTGTGCCCGCCGGCCGGACCGGCCACGGACCCGGCGTTCGACAACCGGCTCCTCGCCCCGGCGATCGAGCGGTACGACAGCGCCCGGCAGGCCCTCGCCGCCGCCGAGGACGGCCCGGGCGCCGACGAACAGCTCGCCCGGCTCACCGGCGCCGAGCGGGAGATCCGCCGGCTGCTCGCCGGGGTCATGCGCCCCACCTGGGACGCCGTGTGGCACGGCCTCGACCTGCTCGCGGAACTGCCCGAGGGCGCGCGCGTCACGGACCGCTGGACGCGCGACCGCTGGTCGTTCACCGGTCACCGCGACCGGGTGCGGGCCGGTGAGCCGCCGCAGCCGCGCCGCGACGACGCGGTGACGGCCGCCCAGAAGCTCGCCTCGCGGGAGACCGCGCAGGGGCAGCTGGAGGCGCAGGAGGCGCTGGACGACCCGCTGGTGCTCGCGGGGCGCAGGCTGGCCGGGGAGGCGTTCCTGGGCGAGGTGACGGAGGTGGAGATGGCGTACAGCGACAGCAAGCGGCCCTCGCCGCGCCCGCTGATCACCGTCCTGACCGACGACCTGCCGCACCTCGGCCACCGGACGAAGGTGTTCCGCTCGCTGGACGGCAAACCGCAGTCGGCAGAGTTCGTCCGCGCGGACGACACCCCGGAGGGCGACGCCGGGGGCGGCGCACTGGTGCTGCGGCTCCTGGACCGGATGGGGCGGAGCAAGGACCCCGCGCCCGGCTCCGTACCGGAGAAGGGCGACCGGATCGTCTGGACCCTGTTTGAGCACGACCAGCGCGGCGGCCCGAAGCTGCCGGACCCGGAGGAGACGCCGTGGACGCACGGCGGCCCCCCGGGCGCCGACGCCACCCCCGAGGCACCACTCCCCGCCCCCGACCCGGTCACGGAGGACGACTTCCTGTGAGCAGCAGCAGTACGGACGAGGCCGCGCACCCCCGTACGGCGGCCGCCTTCGACCCCGGCGCCGCCGCGACCCGGGCCACCGACGCGATCCTGCGGGACACCCTGCACGGCGCCCATCGCGGGGTGGTCGTGGACTCCCCGCCCGGCGCCGGGAAGTCGACGCTGGTGGTGCGGGCCGCCCTCGAACTGGCCGCCGCCGGGCGGCCGCTGATGGTGGTCGCGCAGACCAACGCCCAGGTGGACGACCTGGTGACGCGGCTCGCCGAGAAGGCCCCCGACCTGCCGGTCGGGCGGCTGCACAGCAACGACCCCGACCCGTACGACAAGGTCCTCGACGAGCTGCCCAGCGTGCGCAAGTCCGCGAAGGCCGCGGACCTCGCCGGGCTCGACATCGTGATCTCCACGGCCGCGAAGTGGGCCCACGTGCAGGGCGTCGAGCCGTGGCGGCACGCCATCGTGGACGAGGCGTACCAGATGCGTTCGGACGCGCTGCTCGCCGTCGCGGGGCTCTTCGAGCGGGCGCTGTTCGTCGGGGATCCCGGGCAGCTGGACCCGTTCAGCGTGGTGGGGGCGGACCAGTGGGCGGGGTTGTCGTACGACCCGTCGGCGAGCGCCGTCTCGACGCTCCTCGCGCACAATCCGGAGCTGCCCCAGCACCGGCTGCCGGTCTCGTGGCGGCTGCCGGCGTCGGCGGCGCCCCTGGTGTCGGACGCGTTCTACCCGTACACCCCCTTCCGCAGCGGTACGGGTCCCGGGGACCGGAAGCTGGCCTTCGGCGTCCCGTCGGACGGCTCGGGGCCCGACCGGGTGCTGGACGAGGCGGCCGCCGCGGGCTGGGGGCTGCTGGAGCTGCCCGCGCGGCGCACGCCCCGTACCGACCCGGAGGCGGTCCGCGCCGTGGCCCTGGTGGTACGGCGGCTGCTGGACCGCGGCGGCGTGGCGACGAGCGAGCGCTCCCCGGATCCGGTGCCGGTCACGGCCGACCGGGTCGCGGTCGGCACGGCCCACCGCGACCAGGCGGCGGCGGTCCGCGCGGCCCTCGCCGAGCTGGGCGTGGAGGGGGTCGCGGTCGACACGGCCAACCGCCTCCAGGGCCGGGAGTTCGACGTCACGGTGGTGCTCCACCCGCTCTCGGGCCGCCCGGACGCGACGGCCTTCCACCTGGAGACCGGAAGGCTCTGCGTCCTGGCCTCCCGCCACCGGCACGCGTGCGTGGTGGTCTGCCGGGCGGGGGTGGCGGAACTGCTGGACGAGCACCCGTCCACCGAACCGGTCCAGCTGGGCGTCACGGTCAAGTTCCCGGACGGCTGGGAGGCCAACCACGCGGTGCTGGCCCAACTGTCGGAACACCGCGTGACCTGGCGGCCGTGAGGGCCGGGGCGGGCTGGGCGTGCGGGGAGTTCCTGGTTTCGGGCTGTCTGTCGCCCGGAGGTCGTCCGGTGTATGGGCGGAGGCCCTCTTGCGGGGGGTTGGACAATGGACGGTGGCCCAGAGGCCGGCACAGGCACGAGCAGGAGGAATCACATGGCGGATCCCGAGCGGAGTGAGCGGCGGCTGCGGCCCGCACCGCTGCTCTTCGAGCCCTCGGAGGCGGTCGCCGACCCCGAGCACTTCTTCGACCTCGAATCCATGGACGACCCGGCGGACCTGCTGAGCCGCGCCACCGAGCTGAGTCTGGCCTTCCGCGCGGCGGCCGACCGGGCGGTCGAGTTCCAGGCGGTCGCGGCGGCCCAGCTCGCCGACCCGCGCCGGTTCGACCGGCTGACGGCCGCGGACATCGCGCTGCGGGCGCAGTGGACCGAGGACTACGCGAAGAAGATGGTCGAGTTCGGCCGGGATCTGCTGCGTGGTGAGGGCCTGGCGGAGAAGTAGCCCTCGGGGGCGGCGGGAGCGGCCGGGGGCGGTGGCGGTCCCCGGACCGCTGTCAACCGCTCGAACCGGCCAGGCAGCTGGCATATGCCGGGGCGTAGGTTACGCCGTCCGCTCCCGCCCTGTCCCGGTTTCCGTGAACTCTGAGGAACTGCCTCGTCACTCCCGGTACATCTGGGTGACATGAGTGGATGGCTGCGAGACGAATCACCCTTGAGTCCGGGCGCGAGCGACGACGAGCGCCGCACCGACATCCTCGGTCTCCTCCAGGGGGAGAGCGGGCACCACACGGCACGGGTCACGCCGGCCGGTGCGGACTGGCTCGCCTCCGCGGGGCCGTACCCCCGCTCGACGCTCTCCCAGTGGGCCGCCCGCCCCACCGCGCCGGGGGTTCTTCCATGCGGCGGGGCGTTCGACGTGGTCAGCGCCCCGGCGATCTTCGGCCGCCGCATGCTGAACCGGCTCTGGTCCGACGGCCCCGGGTCGGGTCCGGTGGCCGCGTACCGGGGCAGGACCTTACTCTTCGCCGCTCCGGGCACCGCCCAGCGGCTGCCGTCCCTGCTCGCGTGGGAGGAGTGGGGCGGCTCGGCGGCGACGGCCGAAGGAGCCCGGGACGGGGGCGCGGGCGGGTACGGGGGCGGCGACGCGGACGGGTACGGGGGCGCGGGCGAGTACGCGGACGACGGCGACGGCCACCGGTCGGGCGGCGCCCTCTCCGTACCGCCCCTGCTGTGTCACGGGGCCGGTGACGCCGTGACCGTACCGCCGCTGGCGCCCGGGAACGCGTCGGGGCCGCGCTGGGTGGTGGCGCCCGACACCCGCCATCCGTGGCTGCCGGGACCGGACGTCCTGCTGTGGGCGTGCGTCCGGGCCGCCCGTGCGGCGGGACGTCCCGCCCGCTCCCGTACCCGCGTCCCCGCACACACCTCTGACCAGGCGATACGACCCCGCACCCGCTCCCCCCATATCGATTTTTCCTCCCGCCGATCCGGGTGCTAAGGTCTACGACGTCAGCAGGCGCCGTTAGCTCAGTTGGTTAGAGCAGCTGACTCTTAATCAGCGGGTCCGGGGTTCGAGTCCCTGACGGCGCACAGACAAGATCGAGGCCCCTCGCGCGAGCGGGGGGCCTCGGTCTTTTGGCCGTACGCCGGCTCCGGCGCTACGTGCCCGTGGTGATCTTGACGGTCCAGGCGCCGGTCGCCGTCCGGTCCGCGACCTCCACCCTGATCCGCTCGTCCGGGACCGAGAACGTCTCCCCCACCCCCAGCGGCGCGTCCGCCAGCGGCGGGTACACCGACGTGTCCCAGCAGGCGTCGCTGGACGGATGGGTGTCGACCACCTCCACCGGGCCGCCGCCGGACTCCGCCCCGCTCCGCACGCGGTAGATCAGCACGCCCTCGGTGCAGGTGCCCGCGTCGTTCCCGGTCGCGCCGCGCGCCTCGACGGCGACCACGGAGTCCTCCCCGGTCCTGACGACCGCGAGCCGGGTCCCCGCGTCCCCGCCGACCTGCGGGGCCTCGGCGATCGGCTCCAGGGTGAGCAGCTCCGTACCGGGCAGCACGCAGCGCACCTGGCGCCGGTCCAGCCAGCCCAGCTTCCACTTGTGCCAGCCGAAGAGGTCCGGCGAGAGGCCGAACTGGCTGCCCATCACGTCCCAGTCCCCCACGTACGTGTCCCAGTCGCCCTTGCCGTCCGACGGGCGGTGGTAGAGATCCGGCAGGTCGAAGACGTGCCCGGTCTCGTGGGCCAGCACGTTGCGGTCCGGCGGGTGCTTCTCGAAGACGGTGACGATACGGCGGATGTCCTTGCCGTCCGCGCGCATCGGCCGCTCGAAGTTGACGACCTTCGTGGCGTCCGAGTCGACGCCGGGGGCGGTCGGGTCGGCGACCAGGTACACGATGTCGTAGCGCGAGAAGTCCACGACCGGATCGGCGACGCGCAGCGCGTCGCGCAGGTAGGCGGTGCGCTTCGACGGGTCCCAGTCGCGCTGTATCCCGTACGAGGTGGAGGCGTCCGGCATCCGGATCCACCGCGCCTCGGGGTGGGCGCGCAGGGCGAACTTCCCGTACGACGCCCGCGCGTAGAAGCGGCTGGTGGCCGGGAAGTGGTCGGCGGCCAGCTCCTCGGGGCTGGTCGTCGGTTCGGCGTCCGGGAACGACAGGAAGACCATCACCGCGTCGAGGGTGCGGTCGGGGCGGGTGTAGGAGCCGTTCCAGGTGTCCAGGCCGAGGGAGTGGTGCGCGGCGGTACGGGGCAGGGCGCAGGGCCCCGCCGCCGGCGCGGCCACGGCCGGGCCGGCGACCAGGGACGTGGCGGCGAGCGCCATGAGGGAGGTCAGAGCGGCCGCCGTGCTGCGCAGGCGCGGCCGTTCCACTCCCCCGGGTGGCTCCAGTCGCTGCACGTCGACCTCCGGCTGGGGGTTGGGGGACACCACCACCCACCTTGTGCCGGTTCCTCGCGATACGCCCTGTTCCGCTGCCCCACTCGGGTGAGGCGCGGCGCGCGGGGTGCGACACCCCGGGCTCTCACGGAAAGTCACAACCGCTCACGAGGGGATCGTCCGAGGCCACGGGCGTGCAGAAACGATCGCCCAGCGACAGGCCGCCGACCGATCGGACTCCGGATCTCGGCCACAGAGCTGGAACGGCCACCCGGACAGCCTCTATGATCGGCACACTTTCCCAGGCCGACCGTCCCGACCACCCTGTACGACACCACTGCACCGCGGGAGCGAGCCGTGAGCGGAACCTCCGAAGGGCCGCGCCCTGCGGCAGTCGTGGCGCCCGGCAACGTACCCGGCACCGTGCGGCCGCCGGTCACGGAGCGTCATGCGGACCGGACGGATTCGGGGGGCCGGGCGGATTCGGCCGGCTGGACGGATCCAGCGGGCCGGACGGACGCGCCGCCCCGGACGGACGGGCCGCCCCCGGCGGACGCGGGCGAGCATCGCGCCGCCTTCCGGACCGCCCCCCTCGCCATGGCCGTCGTGGACCACCACGGCACGATCGTGTGCGCCAACGACGCGCTCGCCGCGCTCCTCGGCGTGCCGGCCGCCGTGCTCCTCGACCGGTCCGCCGCCGACCTCGTCGACCTCTCCTCCGACACCCGCACCTGGCACGCGTACCGCGAGGTGCTGCACGGCCTGCGCTCCCGCTTCCGCTGCACCCGCCGCCTCAAGCACTCCGACGGCCGGACCCTGTGGGCGGAGATCACGGTCGCGCCGGTGCCGGACAGCCGCAGCGTCCTGCTGTCGGTCTCCGACATCACCGACCGGCGGGAGCTCCAGGCACGGCTGCGCCACCTCCAGATGCACGACCCGGTCACGCGGCTGCCCAACCGCACCCTGTTCTTCGAACGCCTGGCGTCGGCGCTGGAGACACCGCCGCGCCACCCCGCGTACCCGTCCGGCGGTGTCGGCCGGGGCGGCGACACGGGGGCAGATCATGGCAGAACAGGGCGGATCGGCCTCTGCTACCTCGATCTCGACGGCTTCAAGGCGGTCAACGACACCCTCGGCCACCGGGTCGGCGACCGGCTGCTCGCCGCCGTCGCCGGCCGCCTGACCGAGTGCGCCGACCACGACGGCTACACCCGCAGCGGCAGCCACCTGGTCGCCCGGCTCGGCGGCGACGAGTTCGCGATCCTGGTCGAGGACTCCACCGGTACGGAGCAACTCGCCGATCTCGCCCGGTCCGTGCTCTCCGCGCTCCAGCGCCCCTTCGACCTGGCCGGCCAGCGGCTCGCGGTCTCGGCCTCGATCGGGGTCGTGGAACGTACGACCGAGGGCACCACGCCCACCGGCCTCATGCAGGCCGCCGACACCACGCTCTACTGGGCGAAGGCCGACGGCAAGGCCCGCTGGACCCTCTTCGACCCGGAGCGCAACGCCCACCGGATGACCCGTCAGGCGCTGTCCTCGACGCTGCGGCCGGCCGTCGAGCGCGGCGAATTCCTGCTGGAGTACCAGCCGTTGGTGGGGATGGCGGACGGGGCCGTGCGGGGCGTGGAGGCGCTGGTGCGCTGGGAGCACCCGCAGTTCGGGACGCTCGCGCCGAACCGCTTCATCGGGATCGCCGAGGAGGACGGCTCGATCGTGCAGTTGGGCCGGTGGGTACTGCGGACGGCCTGCCGCCAGGCCCGGCAGTGGCAGAAGGACCACCCGGGCGCCCGCCCGCTGTTCGTCAGCGTCAACGTCGCCGTACGCCAGGTGTGGGACTCCGACCTGGTGGCGGACGTCGCCGGGATCCTCGCGGAGACCGGACTGGCCCCGTACCTTCTCCAGTTGGAGCTGACGGAGTCCGCGGTGATGGGCTCGGCGGGCCGCCCGCTCCAGGCCCTCCAGGCGCTGAGCGACATGGGGGTACGGATCGCGATCGACGACTTCGGCACGGGCTACTCGAACCTCGCCTACCTCAGCCGACTGCCCGTCTCCGTCCTGAAGTTGGACGGCTCCTTCGTCCGGGGCTTCCGTTACGACGAGGGGGTCCACCCGAGCCCGGCGGACGAGGTGATCGTGGAGACCCTGGTGCACCTCGCGCACCGGCTGGGGCTGACGGTCACGGCGGAGTGCGTGGAGACCGAGGGCCAGGCCGAGCGCCTGGGCCGCATCGGCTGCGACACGGGCCAGGGCTGGCTGTACTCCCGCGCGGTCACCCCGGACCGCATTGCGGAAATGATCACGGCGGACCGCACCCACGCCCCCAGCCCCCAGCAGGTCTGAGGCGGAACGGTCCCACCCGGGAACGCGGAGAAACGCCCCCGACCGCGGGACACACGGCCGGGGGCGTCCCCGCGTCACGTCACTTTCCTGAGGCCTGCCAGATGGTCAGCGCCAGCGCGGCGCACGACGTCACCGCAGCGAGCGACGACAGGGGCCAGCGCGAACGCTCCAGCGCGTCGAGCCGGTCCTCGTGCTCGTCCACGGCCTTGTCGGTCTGGTCGACGCGCTGGAGCAGCAGCGCCAAGTCGCCGCGGGTGGTGGCGAATCCGACGTCCACCGACCGGTGCAGGCGCTCCAGTTCGACGGCGATGCCCTCGGCTTCCGACTGCGTCACGCGGCCCCACCCCCGGTCAGAACGGTTCCTCCGGTACGAGGGACACGCAGCCGCTCCCAACTGGCCCGCCCTGGAATGCCGTCGGCGTCGGCGCCGCGGTAGCCGAGCTTGCGCTGCCACGCGGCGTACGAACGGTTGTCGGCCGCACCCCATACGGGACCGGGGCCGACGTCGTACCGTCCGCAGCCCTCGGCAACCAGCCGGCGGCCGACCGACGTGATCAGGGGGCTGCTGCGGCCCGGCACGAAGAAGGCGGCACCGGGGAAGGTCTCGTAGGCCGGTTCCGGGGGTGTGCCGGGCCCGGGGGGTGGGGCCGGAGGCGCCGGTTTCGAGCGCAGGCGGGCGCTGACGCGGTCCCGCATCAGAGACATCGAGAACGACGGGTCGACCTTCCGTCGCGTCCACTCCTTGTGCGCGACCACACTCCTCGCCGACCAGCCGTGCGCCCGGCACAATGCCGCCGACAGCCGCTCGGCCGCGTCGAGCTGGGCGGCGGGATAGGGGTCACGTCCGTTGCCGAGGTTCTCGATCTCGAAGCCGTAGAAACGGGCATTGCCGTCCACGGTGTCCGGCCCCCTCGCGGGCAGGGGCCGCTCGGCGCGTACGGCTTCGAGGACAGCGGCGGAGCCGTTGCCCGCGTGGTTCGTCCGTCCGTGGCCGACGAGATGGACCGTGCCGTCCTTGGTGAGCAGGCCGACGCAGAGGGGGCCGGGCAGGGACGGAATGCCGTCGCGGCAGAGCGCGAGGCTGTCGACGCCCGCGGTGTGGTGCAGCATCACTCCATGGACGGGGCCCCAAGGGCCCTTGTGGTTCCGGTTGTGGGTCTTCCAGTCGCCGTGCTCGGCGACGCGGACGCCCTCGCCGCGCAGGGCGCGGACGAGGGCGTCGGCGGACAGCGGTGCGGCCATGGGCCGGCTCCTCACGTCGTGGACGGGGGTGTCACATCAGGGGCGTCACGGTCACGAATCGGTTGGTGAAGGTGGCGGTGTTCGTCGTGGCGGCCGACTTGTAGGCGGCGGTCGCGGTGCAGACGGCGCCGGGTGCGAGGCTGTTGACCTGGAACTGCGTGGAGGCGGAGCACTGGTTCGTACCACTGACGATCGCGGCGCGCGCGTCGGCGGCGGCGAGCGTGAGAGTCGTACCGGTGCGGATGTTCGCCGACATGAAGGACGCGGAGGCCGCGCTGCCGCTGATGCGCGCGCCCACCGAGACCAGGACCGAGCCGGAGAGGGGCGCGGTGAACGTGACCGCCGTCGGATCGCCGGTGGAGCCGGTGAGCGTCTCGGTGTAGGCGGTGACCGCGAGGGTGCCGGCCGTCGTGTTGGCCTTGTGCACGGCGCCCGGCACGACGGGCTGCCACTGGGTGCCGGAGTAGTGGAAGAACCGGCCGGGGGTGTTGAGCCAGACGAGCATGCCCTGGACCGGCGCGGTGACCCTGGCGTCGCGGGTCGCCGCGTCGAGGAAGCGCAGGACGGTACGGCCGTCGATGGACTCGGCGAGTGACTGGATGTGGAGAGGGACGTTGGCGGCGTCGGTGGGCTGCGGGTACGGCAGATTCCCGAGCGGGGTGAGCTGGGCCATGGCAGGACCTCCTGGCTGTACGGACGAGGAAGGCGCGGATGTCGAGGCGGGCGTCAGGGTGGAGGCGGCGCCGGGTCAGCCGCGGCCCTCCCGAGACGGCGGCAGGATGTCGGGGCTCGTGCCCCGGTCGCCCGCGCCCGCCCCGGGGCTGTCGACCGGTACCGGTGGCCGCGGAGGCTCCGGGGGGAGCGGGTCGTCGGCAGGCTGCTCGGCTTCGGGTACGTCCTCAGGCGCGACCTCCGAGGCGGCGTGGGGCGCGCCCGCCGATCTGGCGGCCGCACCGGCGGTCACCGGCAGCGGAACCAGCAGCGCGCGGTAGTCGGGCTCACCCGCCCTCAGGTCGGCGAGCGTCGCGTACTGGGCGGTGACCTGGGCGTACGTACGCCGTGTGCCGTACGACGGGTCGATCGGCCCGTCCGGTGTCAGCCCCGCGTCCCGCGGTACGCCGTTGTACGAGGTCCCCCGCAGTGTGAGCGTCTGCTGCGGCGCGGCTCCCGCGGCGTAGTTCGTGCGCGTCCCGACCACCCAGGCGAGTGTGTCGAGTTGCGCTCCCGCCGTGTCCACGACCCGGACGGCGTCGCCGAGTTGGATCCGCGGATCGTGCAGCACCTCGACCTCCCCCAGCACCGGCACCGGGTAGCGGCCGGCGTTGAGCATGGTCTGCGCGAGGGTGGTCGCCGAACCGCCGTTCTGCACCCACTCGGAGGCGGGGGCCGCGTACTGCTGCCGGCCGTAGTACTGCTGGCTATCGGGGCTCCACCAGGCCGCCTGGCGCAGTTGGGGATCGCCGGTCGCCTTCTGCGGCACGATCCGGGCCGATGGCTTGCCGTCCTTGGTGACGGTCCACAGCGGTACGGTCCCGGTGTTGGTGAAGCGGGCGAAGTACGTGGGTCCCTCGCGACGGCAGCTGACGGAGACCACGCCCTTGACCGCTGTACCACCGGTCGGGGCTGTACCGAAGCGAACCCGGTGACCGTCGTTCACCACCGAGTCGTCGGTCACGACCAGGGGTCCGATGTCGAACTCGTCCTCGGCGACGGCGTAGGAGATCTCCACCGACGTACCGGGATCGATTCTCCGGATGGCCGTGTCGTCCACGGAGTCACCGTTCACGCGGCCGACGCCGGACCAGTCCTGGTACGGCTGCTCGCAGTGATTGCGGCAGGCGTCGATCTCCTCGCCGACGGTGAGAGCGGCGATGTTCCTTCTGGTGGTCACGGTGAGGTCGGGCTCGGCCGGCACCCTGCCGAAGCGGGTCGGTCCCTTCCAGTGGAAGACGCCCTGTTCGTCGAACTCCGCGGTGGACATGCTCGCGCGGGCGATCTCGGTGATCACGTCCCACTGCGAACCGGTCACCCTGGGCATGGCGTAGATCGGCAACGCCTCGTCGTCCAGCACCGCGCCCTTGGTCCACTTACCCCGCTGTTCCCACTCGGCGCGGGGGTAGGAGGGGATGTCGGGCCAGATCCGGTCGGTCAGCTGGACGCACTCCACCGCCATGTCGGTGGTGAGGTCGACGTGGTGGACCTCCGCGCGCGGCTGGCTCCCCGACGGCTGGACGTAGGTCGCGGTGGGGCCGGCGTAGTACGAGCCGTCGGGGCCGGTCAGCCGGGGGGCGACCGTCGGCAGCACGCTGGTCCCCGACGACCGGGTGTCGAAGAGGAATCCGAGGTGCCAGCTGCCCCTGAGGGCCGCCAGCGCGGCAACCGTCCAGGTGAAATACCAGAAGGGTCCCCCCTGGGTCCCGGAGTGGATGAAGACCGTACCCGTCGCGATGTCGACGCTCCCCTTCAGGTAGCCGAAGGCCCCACCGCTCCGGTCCAGCACGACACTGAGCTCGATGATGTTGCCCCTGCTCTTGGCCGTGTTGACCCAGCATTCGAGCAGGAACACCTTGCCGGGCACGACGAACCGCGAGCGCGGCATCCACGATGCGGTGAGTCCGGCCGCCTTCGGCATGAGGGCCATCTCGAAGGGAGCACCTTCGCGGATCCAGTCGTAGTCGCCGATCGAGGGGACCGACTCGGGCTGTCCGTAGGTCGCGTTGACGCCACCGTGCAACGAGGCGTACAGCGCGGTGAAGGCGTTGGTGTCGTCGGCGTCGGCCTGCGGCGCGCGAGGCGGCGGGCAGGTGTGGATGCCGCCCTGCCGGAGCAGTTCGTCCACGCACCAGGGCGCGGACGCGATCCGCAGGCCGGTCCAGACGCCGTGGTAGGGGCGGGGGAGCGAAGCGGGGCCCCGCAGCCGCTCGGCGCCGTCGAGGGCCTGGACGGTGACGGTGTCGCTGCCGGACGCCGCCGTACGGGAGCGGATGGTGCCCCGGAAGGCCGGCAGCGTGCGGCCGTTGACGCCCGTCTCGTGGACGACGGACTGGCCGGGGCGTACGGCGTCGCCGGTGGCCCGGTCCGCCCAGGCGGAGTACAGGCGCGGGGCGGGCTCCGGGACCGGGCCCGCGCCGGCCTCGTCGGCGTTCCGCTCCTCGGTCCGGCCGCCCAGCTGCGCCTCGAACTGCGCCGAGGCGCTGCCGCTGAACGCCCGCATGGCCTCGGGGAGGTCGGTGTTGTAGGCCCGCTCGACCTTCCAGGACTGAATCTGCTCGCCGAGCTCCTCGCCGCCGAGGCGGGTGGAGTGGACGGGGGTACGCTCCGGCGCGGCGAGCGCTGCGTCGAACCTCTCGTCAGAGGGCTGCACCTGCCACCTCCACCAGATCGATGCTGACACTGCGGTAGGGCAGGCGGGTGGCGGGTGTCTCGGTGTAGCCGGTGACGGCCATGGCCGGGCAGCCGTCGCCGAGCGACAGGGCCACGGGCTCCTCGCCGATGGTCAGGCTCGCTCCGGCCAGACCGGTCAGCCCGGTCCTGCCGGGGGCACCGACGGGGGTGACGAAGGCTGCGCCAGCGGGCGCCGTGCCGGTGACCAGCGGGCCGGCGGCCGACGTCGTGGACAGATAGGTGCCGTCCACGTCCTTCCAATCCAGTTGGGCGGTGGCCACTTCGGAATCCCAGTCGGGCGGAAGCAGCCAGGAGATCCGCATACCCGGCATCACGGGCCAGCCGGGCCAGACCCCGTGCCGCCAGCCGATCTTGGTGGCCGCGTTGTCACAACTGCCGACGACGACGTCGTCGACGGTGGGACTGATGGTGATCGCTCCCTGCACGGTGAACCAGTGCTCGTGGCCGCCGGGATTCAGGGTCTGTCCCGCCGCCTGGTAGGGGTCCAGCAGATTGACGGCCGCGGGATCGATCACGACGACGGACCGGCCGGCGTACACGTTGCGGCCCAACATGCCGGGGCCGTTGACACGCCGGGCAAGCCGGATCAGGTGCTCGGCGTCGGCCGGCTCCAGCCAGTCCCAGGCGAACTTGAGCCGGCGCGCGGTACGTGCGGGCGCGATGGTGGTGATCTGCCCCTCCAACGACTTGAACTCGCTGACGTTCAACTCGGCTCCGCGGTCCCAGCTCTTGGCGGCCTGCGTGATCTCCCGCAGGAGTCCCGGCTTGCCGATCCACAGATTCCTTGCCATGTCCTGTCTCACCTCCTGGCGAGCTTGCGCTGGCCGACGAGGACAGCGCGAGCGATGGTCTGCGAGTCGACCTCGATGTGTACGGGGCGTTCGGCGAGGCGCTCGACGGCCTGGGCGAGCCGGGTCATTCCGGCGGCTCCGCCTGGGTGCCCGCCGAGCATGCGCTCCAGCCGGGAGAGCGGGATGACGGCCTCGGCCTCGCCTCCCTCTCCGATGAGTGCGAGCCGGCCGCCGGCCCTGGCCTCGACGATGCCGCCCTGCGCGAGTTGGGGCACCGGGATGCGGGGAAGGTTGAACGCGAAGCCCTTGCCGCCGATGACGGGCACCCAGTCGGGAACGCTGAACTTGACCTGGTTGAGCCCGCCGATCAGGGAGTTGAGCCCCCGGACGAGCATGCGGGTGGGCAGCAGGAAGGCGTTGACGACGCCCTTGAAGAGCGGGCCGAGGAACCGGGCTGCGGAGGAGGACGCGGACCGCATGGCGTTCCAGGCCGCCGTCATGCCCCGCTTGGCGACGGCCATGACCTTGTCCATGTTGACGAACCGCGCGATGAGGGGCGCGAGCAGCGTCATGATGAGCCCGAACGGGCTGGCGGCCATGGCGAGGTTGAGTCCCCTCTGCGCGAGCGACGCGCCCTTGAGCCCCTTCCCGAGCCCGTCCATGGACTTCCCGCCCTTGTCGGCGTTCTTCCCGGCCTTCCCGACGGACTTCTCCACCCCGTCGGCCTGCCTCTTGACGTCCTGGAGGGCGTTCTTGGCCTTGTCGGCGGAACTCTTGAGCCGGTCGAGCGAGGTCTTGAACTTGTCGGCCCCGGCCCGGGCCTTCCCCATCCCGCCGTCGGCGGACACGGCGGTCGACTTGATCCTGTCCAGGCCGCTGCCTCCGGTGGTCGCGGCGGTCCTGAGCCTGCCCAACGAGGTGTTCAGCCGGTCCGACCCTCCACGGATCCTGTCCAGCGTGGGGCCCGCCCCGCCGGCGGAGGTCTGAAGTTGCCGTACGGCCGACGCCGCTTGGGTGATCGTGGTGCGGAATCGCGAGAGTGAGGAGGCTGCGGTGGTCGAACTTCGAGCGAGTGACATCAGGGTTCCCTGTCGTGTCAGGCGATCTGCCGTGCGGCGTTGGTGACTTCCTTGGTGAGATCGCTGAGGGATCGGGACAGTGCGATGGAGGCGCTGCGCATGCTCTTGAGCCGGTCGATGTCGATACTGCTCACCGGCGCCGACTGAGGAGTGGTCCTCGCGGGGGTGGGCGTCTCCCTCGGAATAGACCGGGGAATTCCTCTTTCATCGCGGGCCAGATTGAACTTCTTCAGCGCGGCGACCGTCAGCAGATCCTTGTCCACGATCGTGCTGACCAGGAAACCCACAAGTACGGCACCCAGTGCGGACAGGCTGGCGAGCGACGAGATCTTGAAGTCCTGGATCGCCTTGACGACTCCGTCCGCACCAATCACCTTGGCCCACTGCTCGGCCTGCGTCGGATCCTCTTTGGCACTCTTGAACTTCTCGTCCAGATATTCCTTGGTGACACCCCCGCCCTTGTGCTCCTTGAACTTCTCGTTGATGTACGCCTGGGTGGCAATGCCACCGCCGGCTTCGAGCTTTCGCTTCACCTCGACCACTTGGTCGTAGACCTCGCCGAGCGAGTGATCTGCCATAGTCGATTCCTTCTCTTTCTGCGCCCGCCGCCCGCACTTGACGACCCTTGACACGGAAACTCGGCCGCACGACAATGAGCCGCGCCGATCTTCGGTGTCGTCCAGGTCGAGTACAGGGGTGGAACATGAATGGACCTGCGATCACGGTTACTGCCCTGGCATCACTTTCCCTGCTCTTCTTCACCAAGATTCACAGCCGGGGCAGGGCGTTACGGAAGCGCGGGGTGCGAGTCTCCGCGATATGCGTGAACAAAGCGAAAGGCCCCAGTGGCACCGTGAATCTCATGGTCCGGCACACGTCACCCGACGGGATGGAACTGCATTTCGATCTGGGGCCGTTCCGCTATCCCCCCGCCGACATCGGTGACACGGTCACCGTGATATACGATCCTCGCGATCCACGAAACGCGGAGACCCCGGACCAGATGACAAAAGGCCGGTTGTCCCTCTCGTTCATGGCGGCGTCCGCCGCGGTCGCCGTCTTTTCCCTGGCCCTGGCTCTCCTCAGCTCCTAGAGACGTCTCAGGAAAAGAAGTGCGCGATTTCCGCCGGGCCGGGTGGGGCAGGCGCGGGCCGTTCCCCGGCCTCGGCACCGGACGTCCCGCCGGGGCGGGGAACGGGCTCCGGCGCCTCCGGTGGATCGGCGTCCTCGTCGCGGTTGACCGTGGCGAACATCCAGTTCGCTTCCGCCAGTTGGTCGGCCACGTGGGCCAGGAGGTACTCCGTCACCGTCCAGTCGGCCGACTCGCCGTGGAGTTCGCGGGCCACCGCGCTGTCCCGGGGGAGGTGTCGGATCAGTACCGCGAGGCGGCGGGAGGTGAGGCGGCCGCGGTGCCAGTCCAGCAGGTCCGTGCCGTAGTAACGCAACAGGTCGGCCTCCAGGGCCTCGGCGTGCTCGTCGACGAGCTCGCCGAGGCTCAGTCTTCCCCCAGGCCGAGCCCCGTCTCCTTGCCGTACGCCTCCAGGATCGCCGCGATGTCCTGCATCGTGACGTCGTGCCGCTCGAAGCGCGTGAACTGCTGCTCGCCGAGCAGCAGTCGCAGCAGACCGTCCACGTCGTTGTCGTCGAGGTCCCGCAGCTTGCGCGCCGTCGTACGGGTCAGCTCCGTCGGCAGCTCGAACGAGTCCTCGTCCAGATCGAAACCCCAGGCACGGCCGAGCGCTTCGAGGCGCTGGGCACGTGCGGCGTTGACGTTGAATCCCGCCATGTCGGTCTCCTGTTCCTTGTGTTGGGGGTACGGAGGTACGGGGGTAGCGCGTCGGCCACCCCCGTACCTGTAGCGGTTACGCGAACGCCGTGTCCTTCATCAGCCACGTCGCCAGCGGCAGCGACGTGTCGTCCTGCGCGTAGGCCGTGAAGGTGACACCGAGCTTGATCGCGCCCGTACGGGTCATCGAGATCTCCTCGGTCTCGGTGACCTGGCCGCGCGGGATGACGAAGCGGTACGACACGTCACCGGTGCCGTTGCTGTCGGTGAACTCGAAGCCGAGCTGGCGTTCGTCCGCCTTGGGGTTGGCGGAGAGGTCGTACTTGAACGTGCCGGACGCGGCCGGGGAGGCCAGGAGCGACGTGGCACCGCCGCCCATGAAGAACGGCAGGGTGCTCTTGTTGATCTGGAGCAGCTGGAACTTCACGGTCAGCTCGCGGTCGGAGTAGATGTAGCGCAGCGCGCTCACCGACTGCCAGCCGTCCACCTGGTCGATCTTGTCCTTCTTGCTGAGCTTGATGCCGTCGGTGGAGGTGTAGCCGAGCTCGGTCCAGCCGGTCCACGCCACGGTGGTGTCGATCGGCGCGGCCGGCGCTCCGGTGGCTCCGACAGGGGCGGCCACCAGGACCTTTCCGGTGCCTGCGACGCGGATTTCCTTGCTGCTGTTGGGACCGGGTGCCATGGGAACTCCTTCGGAAGGGTTGGGTGTTGCGGATTCACGCGGGGCGGATGGACAGGCGGAGCGTGGCCAGGTAGCGATTGCCGGCCGGGCGGTTGTAGTCGGGCAGCCAGCGAGGTCCGTCGGCCTCGTCGACATCGGTGACCACCGCGGTGCCGTACCGCGTACCGATCAGCTCCAGGACACAGGCGCGGGCGGCGAGAGCCACGGCGTGCGCCGTGGTCTTGTCGGGGCCGTACACCTCAAGGTCCAACAGCGGTTTGTCGAGATGCAGGTCGTCGACCCACACGCCGCCGACGCGGGAGACCAGGACGGCTTTCTGGGTGCCGTCGAACCCGGCGGGCGGGCGGTTGTCGACCGTGACGCCGACCATTTCGGGCCGGTCCTCAAGGAAGTCGACGACGAGTCGCTCCACATCGGGAAAGTTCAGAACGCTCACATGGACGCTCCTTCGCGGAAGGCGATGGGCCGTGGTGCGGATCAGTGGTGAGGCCCGGTCGCGACCCAGGGGAGTGGGATTCCGGGCAACACAAAGCGGCAGGTCCGCCGCCCCTCGGAAGGGGCGCAGCTCTGCCGCTGCTTCAAGTGTGATCGAGGGTGGCTGATCCCGCAACCGACCTTTCCGGAGGCGCGGTTGGCGAGCGCCGGCAACGAGGAAGGCCCCGCCGGTGTCCCGGCGGGGCCTTCCTCGGTCGTACGTGGGCCGTGCGTCGGTCGTAGGTTCAGCTCCTACGGCGTACCGCGCGCTCCGCGGCGAACACATCCTCCAGTCGGTAGAGCAGCCGCCTGCCCTGGCGTCCCGCCGCGATGAGGTGTCCGAGCTGGACCCACTTGCGGATGGTCGCAGGCGACACCTCGACCTCGGCGGCGGCCAGATCCGCCGAGATCAGCGCGACGCTCGCCGCTCCGCCCGCACCTGTCGTCCCGGCGCTCACGACGCCACCTCCACCGTCGGTGTGTGGCGGCAGACGGGATTCACGCACATCACCGTCGCTCGCTCGGGGAACGCCCGCAGGGACACCGAGTCGCAGGCGGGGCAGCGCCCGGCGACGCGGACCAACTGCTCGGGATCGCCCAGCGCCCGGGCGCACCGGCGGGCCATCCGCCGGGTCTCGTCCTCCACATGCGCGGCCAGGTCAAGGTCCCCGGCGATCCGCTCCGAAAGACCCGCGATACGGCGAAGGCGTACGGGCACGGGGGCGGCGGCCACCCGGGGGAGGCCGAGCCGTTCCCGTACGGCCTCCTCCAACTCCACGACGCCGTCGGTGACATCGCGGATGGCATCCGACACGTAGAGGCGCAGGGGTGCTACGGAGCCACCGGCCGGGGCGCCGCCCAGGCGCTCGCGCAGGGTGCGGCCGCCGGACGGGGCTAGTTCTGCCAGGAGTTCGGGAAAGTGCCGCAGGAGAGCGGCGATCCAGAGTGTGCCGCCCATGTCCGTCACGCCGCCCGCCTTACCTCGCGGCCGTTGCGCCACAGACGCCCGCCGCTGACCCCGTCGAACCAGGTCCGCATGGGATCCACGACAGCGACGCACTCCTCACGGATCGGGCAGTGATTGCAGGCACGCAATACCGGTGCGGCCTCGGAAGGGACTTTGGTGAACACAAAACGTTGGGGAAGATCGGCGCAGGCGGCGTCCCTGCGCCAGTCGAGATCTTCGTCCGTGCGGCAGAAGTCCAAGGTCACAGCGGTTGAGGACGCTGTCATCGGTGAAGGCACGTGCAACCCCTCCCCATGTATGGGAATATTTGTTCGACAATTGCGGACGCGTGATCAGCGTTGCATGGTGCGAGCGCGTGCGCAAGCGACTACGTTCCGTGAGGGGGTGTCAGCACTGCACGCCAAGTCCCCCACCCGGCCTGCGCGTTGTGCGACATCTCCACAACTACGCGCGAGCGCGCACACCAATGGGTGCGCGCGCGATCGGTACGCTGTCTCCCGCGACGAGGGGAGATCGAGACAATGGGTTCAGGCTCGCGGGCGGATGCCCGCAACAACCCGGGCTTCCGCGGTGACGGTGTCAGGAACCGCGCGGACGGACTGGACGTGTTCGCCGGCTGGGTGGAATCCCTGATGCGGCGTCAGGGATACGACATCGACAATCCGCGGGGTGGCGGCAAGTCCAAGCTCGCGGACGACGCGGGGGTGCACCGTGCTGCGGTCAGCCGACTGCTCCAGCGGCAGAGCATGCCCGACCTGGAGACCATGCGAAGACTGGCGGCGGTGCTCGGCATCCCGCTGAGAGAAATGCTCATCAGGTCGGGGCGATTGTCGGAGGAGGACCTGCCGATCGCGGTGCGGCAGCAGACCGATCCGGCGGGGCCCGGGGCGGGAGAGGACTCCCCGCGGCTGGGCCCGGAGGAGGCTGCACGGAGAATGGGGGTGCCCCCTGAGCTGCGGGAAATCTTCGTGAAGGTCGCGAAGCAATTCCTGCCGGCCAGTAGTTAGGGGATCGGCTGCCCCGTGGGGGGGCGTGAAGGAGAGCGCGCATGGGCAACGAAGGGGATGGTGGCGTTCCGGTCCCACAGGACCGGGTGGCCATGCTGTTGGGTGACTTATTGATCGAGCTGGGTCAGAAGGTCCAGCAGGCCGGTGTCGACGGTGTGCGCATACTCACGGACGAGGAAGTCATCCGGGATCAAGTGCGCTGGTATCGCACCGGCTGGGCGGAACACGCACGGGCGGCGGACCCGGCGCAGCCCACGGCGGCCGGTCACCCCGACATGGAGGACCTTCCCGTTCCCTCGGGCAGGCTGCTCCGCTTCCCGGACCAGTCGGCCGACGACGCGTCGGCCGACGTGGAGCCGATGCCTCCAGCTCCGGGCACACCTGGCGCGCCGGACACGGCTGCCCGCCCGCACTCAACCGCGCCCACGCACCCGCACCCGCACCCGGAATCCCGCCACGAGCCGGAGGCGCGCTGCGAGCCGGAAGTCCTCCCCGCGTCACAGGCACAGCGGCTGCCCATCGTGGGCGCGGGCGAAGCGAACGTACGCAATCTGATGCCGCACCGGCCACGGCACCGACGGGCGACACGGGAGCGTGGCGACGAGGGGTGAGACGGACGGCCCCGGAGCCGTGCGGCCGGGGTCGGATCGTCGGCAGGGCGCGGCTGGGGCATTCCACCTAAACTGTACATATGGGCGAATCTCTGACGCGGGCGGGGTACACCACACGGCCGATGCGCCCCGCGGACATGGACGCGGTGATGGAGCTGCTCATGCTGACCAGCGCCTGGGACATCCGCTACCGCCTGCGGGAGCAGCTCCGCGCCGCCGCCGCGCACGACGCCCATCTCGCCTTTGTCGCGGAGCGCGAGGGTGACCTGGTGGGCGCGGCGAAGCTCGCGCGGGAGCCCGCGTTCCCCGGGACGGCCTCCGCGCTGGTCTCCGTCGGCCCGCAGGCCCGCGGGACCGGCATCGGGACGGCCCTCGCCGGGCTGCTCGAAGAGGGGGCCGGGCGGCTGCGCGGGTCGGGGATGCTCACCTGCACGCTGCGGGACGACCTCCCCGAGGGGCGGGCGTTCGCGGAGGGGCGGGGCTTCCGGGTGACGAACCACAGCGTGGGGCGGCTGTACGAGCTGCCGGCGCACGGCGAGCGGCTGGCGGGGGCGGCGGCGCGGTCGGCGACGCTGGCGCGCGTCAGCGTCCGGGCGGCCAGCATGGAGGACGAGGCGCGGACGATCATGGAGTGCGTCAGCCGCTGCATGGAGGGCGCCAAGCTCCCGTTCCAGGAGGGCCAGGACATCAACCTCGACCACGCGCGAAGACTGATCCCGGCGGAGGCCGTGATCATGCTGGCGGAGTCGCTGGACGGCTCCGAGCCCGTGACCTGCGGGTTGACCATCATGACCCCGCAGGGCCCGACCGACCCCTGGTACACGATCTTCACGGGGGTCGACGCGCGGTACCGGGGGCGCGGCATCGCGGCGGCGGTGAAGTCGGCGGCGCTGCTGTACGCGTACCGGGCGGGGGCCGATTGCGTGGTCACGCACAACGACGAGACGAACGAGCCGATCCTGCGCCTGAACGACTCGCTCGGCATGAAGCCGGCGCTGGGGTATTGGGGGTTGGTCCGCCCGTTGAGCGACTGAGGGCGCGAAGGAGGGGGCGGAGGGGTCTACGAGGGTTGAGCCGGGACAGCGTTGCGTACGCCGTGCGTTGACCGTACAGTGTGCGGAGAGGCGCACGGCGTACGGGAGCCTCGCACACCGTACGCGTCGCCGACTCCTCGTCCTCCTCAGCCACGCCCGGTGAAAGGCCACCCCATGACGCCCTCACGCTTCGACACCCGCCGCTGGCAGGCCCGGCTCGACGAACTGCGCGCCGCGCACCACGTACCGGCGGCGACCCTCGCCGTGCTCGCCGACGGGATGGTCCACGAGCTGGCCTCCGGGGTCCTGCACCGCGGCACCGGCGTCGAGGCGACGACGGACTCCGTCTTCCAGCTCGGCTCGATCGCGAAGGTCTACACCGCCACCCTGGTGATGCGGCTGGCCGAGACCGGCCAACTGGACCTGGACGCGCCGGTGGTGGACGTCCTGCCCGAGTTCGCCACCGCCGACCCCGAGGCGACGAAGGCCATCACCGTCCGCCAACTGCTCAGCCACACCAGTGGGTTGACGTGCGACTTCACCCACGACAGCGGACGCGGCGACGACTGCCTGGCCCGTTACGTCGAGGCCGCGAAGGACGTCGCGCTCGACTGCCCGCCGGGCACGGCCGTTTCGTACAGCAGCGTCGGCTACAACGTGCTGGGCCGCGTCGTCGAGGTGCTGACCGGGCTGACCTGGGACCGGGCGCTCAAGGAGCTGCTGCTCGACCCGCTCGGGCTGGCGCGCACGATGACCCTGCCCGAGGAAGTCCTGTCCTTCCGGGCCGCGATGGGGCACCTGGGAGAGCCGGGCCAGGACCCGGACCCGGCTCCCGCGTGGGACCTCATGCCGCGCTCGGCCGGACCGTACGGGCGGGTCTGCGCCACCGCCGGCGACGTCGTCGCCCTGGCCCGGGCGCACCTCGACGGCGGTACGGCGCCGGACGGCACGCGGGTGCTGACGGCGGAGTCCGTCGCCGCGATGCGGCGCCGGGAGGTCGACGTGCCGGACAAGTGGACGGTCAGCGCGGACGGTTGGGGCCTGGGCTGGACGCTGTACGACTGGGCCGGCGTTCCCGGCTTCGGCCACGACGGCGCCTCGATCGGGCAGTACGCGTACCTGCGTGTGGTGCCGGGAGCGGGGGTGGCCGTGGCCCTGCTGACGAACGGCGGCGGCGCTCGGGGGCTGTACGGGGAGCTGATGCGGGAACTGCTGGGCGAGTTGGCCGGGGTACGGATGCCGGACGCGTTCGCGCCGCCGCCCCGGCCGCCCGTGGTGGACCTCGCGCCGTTCGCGGGCGTCTACCGGCGGGAGGGAGTGGTCATCACCGTCGGCGAGCGCGACGGATCGCCGCACCTGGTCTACGAGTTCGTCGACGGAATGAAGGACTTCTCGCCGCCGCTCGACGTCAGCCTCGTACCGGTGTCGGACAGCGTGTTCGCGGGGACGGGCGCGGGGCCGTCGTTCAGCGAGGGCTGGATGCCCGTGGTCTTCTCCACCCTCGCCGACGGCACGAGCTGCGTGTACGTGGGCATGCGGGCCGCGCCCAAGGTGAGTTGAGCCCCGGACGCGCCCGATGCCCCGCTTGCACCGGAGGCGTGCACCGGACGCGTGCCCACCGGACGCGCCCGACGCGTCAGTCCAGCGTCGGCAACCCGTAGGCGTCCGCGATCAGTTCGTAGCTGCGCAGGCGCGTCTCGGGGCTGTGGGCGTGGGCCGTGATCATCAACTCGTCGGTGCCCGTGCGCTTCTGGAGGTCGTCCAGGCCCGCCCGTACCACGTCCGGCGTGCCGTGCACGATGTTGACGAGCCAGCTGTCCACGAACTCCCGCTCCACCGGGCTGAACCGGTACGCCGCCGCCTCGTCCGGCGTCGGGATCAGGCCCGGGCGGCCGGTGCGCAGCTGGAGCATGGACAGCGCGCCGGTGAGGACCTGGCGGCGGGCCTCCTGCTCCTCGTCGGTCGCGAGGGCCGCCACGCCGATCAGGGAGTACGGGGCGTCCAGCACCTCCGACGGGCGGAACGACTCGCGGTAGAGGTCGAGCGCGGGGATGGTGTTCTGCGCCGAGAAGTGGTGGGCGAAGGCGAAGGGGAGGCCCAGCACGCCGGCGAGGCGGGCGCTGAAGCCGGACGAGCCGAGCAGCCAGATCGGCGGGCGGCCCTTCGGGCCCTGGACCGGGCCGGGGATCGCGTGGATCCGGCCGTAGCGGTGCCCGTCGGGGAAGTTGTCGTCCAGGAAGCGGGTCAGCTCGGCGAGCTGCTCGGGGAAGTCGTCCGCGCCTTCGTTGAGGCGTTCGGTACGGCGCAGGGCCGCGGCGGTCGCGCCGTCGGTGCCGGGCGCGCGGCCCAGGCCCAGGTCGATACGGCCGGGGGCGAGCGCCTCCAGCGTCCCGAACTGCTCGGCGATGACCAGCGGGGCGTGGTTGGGGAGCATCACCCCGCCGGAGCCGAGCCGGACGCGCTCGGTGTGGGCGGCGAGGTGGGCCAGGATCACGGCCGGGGAGGACGAGGCGACGCCCGGCATCGAGTGGTGCTCGGCGACCCAGTGCCGGTGGAAGCCGCGGCGCTCGGCGAGCTTCGCCAGCGCGACGCTGGTGCGCAGGGAGTTCGTGGCGGTCGAGCCCTTGCCGACCGTGACCAGGTCCAGGACGGACAGGGGCACGGGGGCGGTCCCCCGCACCACCCCACGGATCGTGTCCGTGGCCGCCTCGGCGTCCGCTCCCGTGCCGGTGGCCGCGGACGTGCCCGCCCCGGTGTCCGTCGTGTCTCGGCTCGCGTCAACCACCGGAAAAACCCTCCTGCGCCAGTAGATCCTCGGATCACGACACAACAGGAGGGCCCCGCCGTTTTATTCCCGCCCGCTCACTCCGGGCCCGCGAACAGCGCGCCCAGACCCCGCCCGCGCGCCCGGCGCTCCGTCAGCCGCAACCCTTCCCAGACGGTCACCTGGTTCGCGGTGAGCACCGGCTTCCCGAGGCTCTCCTCCAGCTCCGGCAGGTACGCCACCGTGTGCAGGGCCGTGTCCGGGAGGAGCACCGCCTGCGCGTCGGGGTGATCCGCCGCCCGGGCCAGCTCCATCACCTCCTCGCGCGAGTCCGCCTCGCCGCCGTCGCCCGCCGGGCCGCCGGCAAGGTCCGGCCCACCCGCCCCGTCCGACACGACCTCGGTCCCCGCCGCCTTCAGGAACGCGACGAACCGGTCGGTGACGTCCCGGGGATAGCCCGCCGCGACGGCGACCCGGCCGACCCCCAGGGCCCGTACCGCGTGGGCGAAGGCGAACGACGTGCTCGACGCCGGCAGTCCCGCCGCCACGGCCAGCGCGCGCGTGTGCTCGTGCGCCCCGTCCCACCCGTACATGAAACTGCCGCTGGCGGACGCCCAGACGACACACTCCGCGCCCGCGAGCCTCAGCTCGGCCACGCCCTCGGCCAGCCGGTCCGGCTCGCCCATGTCCGCGTGCACCAGGGGCAGCCTGACGTCGGTGCCGAGCAGCATCTCGATGCGCGGGAAGTCGTCCTCGGCGGCATGTCCGGGACAGAGAAGTCCAACGGTTGTCATGTCCAGCCTTCCTGTGTCGTCACGACCAATTGTCCTACTTTTTCACCGGCTCCTCCATGAGATCGATGACGAGTACCCCCTCCCGAGGCCGGTACTCCCCACGCCCCGGTGCGCTGTTGACGACCTCCTGGCGAGGTGCGAGCGTGGTCGATCCGCACCTCCCGGACGCCGGTGGAAGGGCTCCCCCTCATGGCCGTACCGACCCTGCTCGTCCTGGACGCGCCGGGCCAGGAACCCGGCCCGCGCCTCGGCAGGCTGACCGGGCGGGCGACGGTCCTGCACACCGACGGGCCCGGGCTCGCCGCCCGGCTGCCCACCGCGGACGTGCTGCTGGTCTGGGACCCCACCTCCGACGCGGTCCGCGCGGCCTGGCCCGGCGCGGGCCCGCGGCCCCGCTGGGTGCACACCGCGAGCACCGGGGTCGACCGGGTGCTCTGCCCCGAGCTGGTCGCCTCCGGCACCGTCGTCACCAACGCGCGCGGCATCTTCGAGGAACCCGTCGCCGAGTACGTGGCGGCCCTCGTCCTCGCCATGGCCAAGGACCTGCCGCGGACGCTGGAGCTGCAAGGACGGCGGCAGTGGCGCCACCGCGAGGGGTTACGGGTCGCGGGCAGCAAGGCCGCCGTCGTCGGCGCGGGGCCGGTCGGCCGGGCCGTCGCGACCACCCTGCGCGCGCTCGGCGTGACGGTCGCCGTCACCGGCAGCCGGGCGCGCCCCGGCGTCCACGGCCCCGAGCAGCTGCGGCGGCTGCTCACCCGGGCGGACTGGGTGATCTGCGCGGCCCCGCTGACGGAGTCGACCCGGGGCATGTTCGACGCCGGCGCCTTCGGGCTGATGCAGCCGTCGGCGCGCTTCATCAACGTCGGGCGCGGGGAGCTGGTCGTCGGGAGCGACCTCGTCGCCGCCGTGTCCAAGCGCTGGATCGCCGGCGCCGCCCTCGACGTCTTCGACCGGGAGCCGCTGGGGCCGGACAGCCCGCTGTGGGACGTGCCGGGCCTGATCGTGTCCCCGCACATGAGCGGGGACACCGTCGGCCGGCTCGACCGGCTGGGTGAGCAGTTCGTCGATCTGTACGAACTGTGGGCGGCCGGAAGGCCCCTCCGTAACGTGGTCGACAAGAAACGTGGGTACGTCCCCCTGCATGACTGAGCCCGCGGCCTCCGCGTTCCTGACCGATCTGACGGCACGACAGCTCCTGGCCGGGTACGCGAAGGGCGACTTCTCGCCCTTCGACGTCACCGTGGCCGTCCTGGACCGGATCGAGACCGTACAACCGCTGGTCAACGCGTTCGTACGGCTGAACGCGGACGAGGCGCTCACGCAGGCGGAGGCGTCGGCCGAGCGGTGGCACCGCAAGCGCCCCCAGGGGCTGCTGGACGGCGTGCCGGTCTCGGTGAAGGACACGTTCCGGCAGCGCGGCCTGCCCACCCTGCGCGGGTCGCGGACCGTACGGACCGAGGGTGAGGGCCCGGCGAACCTCTGGGACCAGGACGCTCCGGCGGTCGCGCGGCTGCGGGAGCACGGCGCGGTGCTGGTGGGGAAGACGACCACCCCGGAGTTCGGCTGGAAGGGCGTCACGGACTCGCCGCTGACCGGGGTGACGCGCAACCCGTACGACCTGTCCCGTACGCCCGGCGGGTCCAGCGGCGGCAGCGCGGCGGCCGTCGCCCTCGGCGCGGCGCCGCTCTCCATCGGTACGGACGGCGGGGGTTCGGTCCGTATCCCGGCCTCCTTCTGCGGGGTCTTCGGGTTCAAGCCGACGTACGGGCGGGTGCCGCAGTACCCGGTCAGCCCGTTCGGCACGCTCGGGCACGCGGGACCGCTGGCGCGGGACGCGGCCGACGCGGCGCTCCTGCTGGACGTGATCGGCGGGCCCGACCCGCGCGACTGGTCCCATCTCCCGCCTGCCGCCGGGGTGTCCGGCCCGCTGACGCGGGACGGCGACGGGAGCCGGGGGGTACGGGGGCTGCGGATCGCGTACTCGCCGTCGCTGGGCGGCCAGGTGGCGGTGCACCCCGAGGTGGCGGCGGCGGTACGGCGCGCGGTGGGCCGGCTGGCCGAGTTGGGCGCGTACGTGGAGGAGGCGGACCCCGACCTCACCGATCCGCTGGCGGCCTTCCACACGCTGTGGGCCGCCGGGGCCGCGCGGCTGCTCCAGCCGCTCAGCCGCAAGCAGCTGGCGCTGGTCGACCCGGGGCTGCGGGAGATGGCGGCGGCCGGCGCGCGGACCGGCGCGCGCGAGTACGTGGCGGCGACGGAGGTACGGGCCGAACTCGGCCGCCGGCTGGGGCTCTTCCACACGTCGTACGACCTGCTGGTCACGCCGACCCTGCCGATCACCGCGTTCGAGGCGGGCCGGGAGACGCCCGCCGGGTCGGGGCAGCGGCGGTGGACGGCGTGGACGCCGTTCACGTACCCCTTCAACCTCACCCAGCAGCCGGCCGCGACCGTGCCCTGCGGGGTCGACGGGAAGGGGCTGCCGATCGGGCTCCAGCTGGTCGGGGCGCGCCACGCGGACGAGGTGGTGCTGCGCGCGGCGCACGCGCTGTACGTGTCCGGCGCGGCGCGGATTCCGGCGCCTTCCGACTCCTACTGAGCGGCCGTGAGCGTACGGTGAAGCCTTGCGGAGGGGTCCGCCCGGCGGTGGCGCCGAGAAATGTTCCGCCGCTCCCCGGACCGGCCGACGGTCCCCGGGCCGCGCGTCCGGGGCTCTGACCTCTCACTCCGCTTACCAGCTATGACACTGTCATATGCCAAGGTCGCGCGCCGCTGCGTACGGCGCGGGGCCGCTCCGTTCTTCTCCTCGACAGCCGCCCCGCACGGGCTCCTTGGCGGTTATCGTGGGTCCGTAATCCTGCGGTCACTACCTGCTGTCAACCCGCTGACAACCTGCAAGGGGGAGCCGTGGCGCTGAAGCCGGAGCCGACCGCGCCGTTCCACTCGGTGCACTACGTCCTGCGCGTCCTGGAGACGGTGTCCAAGTACGCCGGCGGGGTGACGGACGCCCAGATCGCCCGCGAGACGGGCCTGCCCACCGGCCATCTGGCGCCGATGCTCTCGATGCTGCGGCGCGAGGGGTACGTCGAGCAGGTCGCCGACGGCGCGTACGCGATCGGCGACTCGCTCGTCCTGCTCGGGTCCGGCGCCGCCCGCAAGGAGGCGCTGGAGACCAAGCTCCAGGACTCCCTGACCGCGCTGCGCGACTCCGTCGGCGCGGCGGTCTACATGAGCCGGTACATCGACGGCGAGATCAAGGTCACGCAGATCGCGGACGGCCCCGGCACCCCGGCGGTGAACGAGTGGGTGGACTTCCGGTCCACCGCGCACGCGAGCGCCATAGGGAAGTGCCTGCTGACGCAGCTGGACCAGAACGGGCGCCGGGACCACCTGGCGCGCCACAAGGTGGCCCGCTTCACGTCCCGCACGATCACCAGCGAGCGGCTGCTGCTCTCGCGGCTGGAGGGCCAGCCGCCGACGGTGCCGGTGCTGGACCTCCAGGAGTACGCCGTGGGGACGGTGTGCGCGGCGGTGCCGCTGACGGCCGGCTCGGCGGTGGGCTGCCTCGCGCTGTCGCTGCCGGTCGAGGACGCGCACCGGCTGAGGTCGGCGGCGGCGAGGCTGAACCGCGGGGCGGCGCCGATGGCCTTGTCGCTGACGCTCTGATCACGACCGTGCCGCTGACGCTCTGAATCCTGGGATCAAACGGATCTGGCGACCCTTCGCCAACCTCGCTCGCGGCCATTCACGCGGAGTCGCCCTGTAACTACGCTTGGTGATGTGCCGCCGGGATGTGCCCGCGGCGCAGTCACGAAGGGCGATCGATTGTCCAGATTCCGCATGCCTGTCCGCCTGCGTGTGCCGGTCCGCCTGCGCGTGCCGCTCGCCGCGGCCGCCGCGCTCGCCGTCTCCCTCTCCGTCCTCGGCTCGACCTCCGGGGCGCAGGCCACCGACGGCCGGGCGAGAGCCGGGGCGGTGGCACGGGCCGAGGCGCCGCCGCGTTACGTGGCGCTGGGTGACTCGTACAGTGCCAACGTCTGGGTGCGCCCGTGGGACGACAGCGACGGGTGCGGCCGGTCCGCGCGCAGCTGGCCCCGCCAGGTCGCCGCCGAGCTGGCCCTCGACCTCACGGACGTCACGTGCGGTGCGGCGGAGGTGCAGGACGGGATCCTGGGCCCCCAGCCGTCCGACAAGATCCTCGGTCCGCCGTCCCTGCCCCCCGAGGGCGGCTGGCCCGCGAAGCCGCCGCAGCTGGACGCGCTCGGGCCGGACACGGACTACGTGACGGTCGGCATCGGCGGCAACACCCTCGGGTTCGGCTCGATCGTCACCCAGTGCCTGGAGCGCGGCCTCGCCACGCTCGGCTTCGGGACACCCTGCACGAAGTACTTCACGGAGGGCGACGGCCGGGAGTGGCTGGAGGACAGGTTCGCCCAGCTCGACCGGGAGTACGACGCCATGATGACCGCCATCGGCGAGCGCGCGCCGGAGGCCCGGGTCCTGGTCGTCGGGTATCCGGCGATCATCCCCCACAACAGCGGCTGCACGTGGGGCGTCTGGCGCCAGCTCGGCACGGTGGCCAGGGGGGACATGCCCTGGCTGGACGGTGTGGAGCGGGAGCTCAACGACCGGATCGGCGCCCACGCCGCCGACCATGGCGCCACGTATGTGGACACCTACGCCTCCAGTGCCGCGCACGGCCTGTGCGAGCCGGCCGCGGAGCGCTGGATGTACGGGGTGAAGGACGACCTGACCGGCGACGGGGACCAGACGGACCCCCCGGCCGAGTTCTGCGAGCAGATCCCCGGCAACGGTGAGGCGTGCACGTTCGTCCACCCCAACGCGGCGGGCGCCGACAACCAGGCCCGCCAGGTGAAGGCCGCCTTCGAGGGCCTTCTCAGGACCGCCCCGCCCAGGGGCTGACAGGACCCGGGCCACGGCCTCCCCCCTTCCTCCCCGGGGCGGGGAAGGCCGTGGTCCGGAGCACCCCCGAGCACCGGGTATTATTTTCGAGTCAGCAGGCGCCGTTAGCTCAGTTGGTTAGAGCAGCTGACTCTTAATCAGCGGGTCCGGGGTTCGAGTCCCTGACGGCGCACAGACAGGAGAAGGCCCCTCGCGAGAGCGAGGGGCCTTCTTCGTGTGCCTGGCGTGCGGGGTGCCGCAGCGGGGTGGGGCTGGGGCTGGGGTGCCGGGACCGGCGGGTCAGCCGACCTGGGCGACCGACCGGTTGCCGTCCACCGCCGGGGTCACGCCGAAGATGTCGACCGCGTGGTAGTACGTCCACGCCGTGGCGTCGCAGGACGCCTTCGTGGCGCCGGAGTACGTCGAGCAGACCCGCTTGAGGTCGGTGTAGAACGCGGAGTCGAGCCGCGCCTTGTTCGCGCTGAACGTGCCGGCCGCCTTGTAGTTGCGGTAACCGAAGTCGTGGCGGGCACAGGCCGTCTGGAACGGGAAGCCGAAGGGGTTGTCCGGCGAGCTGGAGCAGTAGTCGGTGGACCAGTCGAAGCCGTACGCCGACCAGGCGCCCTGATTCCCGCGGGCGGAGACCCACGCGTTGTAGCTGCTCACGGTTCCCTGCGTCCAGCCACTGAGCACCTGCGGCTTGTCCGCGGGCGCCGCGACGGCCTGACTGGTTGACAGCAGTGCGGCGGGAAGGGCGAGCAGGGCTGCGGCGAGCGAAAGAGCCAGACGTCTGCGCATGCGAAAACCTCCGGGCGTAAACGGGCGTGACGCCGTGCGGTGGCGCGGCGCTTCCTCACACTGAACGGGGTGGTTCTCTTACGGGTCTACGCGCGATGACCGCTGCGAGAATCCTCCCCGACATTCCCGTGCCGTGATAGCCCCCTGCACCGGTGGCGCGACGGAACGCCCTTTCAAACGCGCCTGGTTGGCGGCTTCGGTGCGGATCCCCGTACGGAATCCGCACGGATGTCGCACGGGATCTCGACCCGCAGGACCGTGGGGCCGCCGACCGGGCTCGACAGGGACAGCCGGCCGTCCAGGACGGACACCCGGTCGGCGAGACCGGTCAGCCCGCTCCCGCCCGCCGCCCGCGCCCCGCCCCGCCCGTCGTCCTCGACGGCGAGCACCAGCCGCCCGTCCCCGTACCGCCCGGTCACTGTCGCCCGGGCCGCCCCGCTGTGCCGGGCGACGTTGGCGAGCGCCTCGCACACCACGAAGTACGCGGTGGCCTCCACGGCGTCGGAGAACCGCCCCGCCGACCCACCCGCCACCCCGTCCAGCGCCACGTCCACCGGCACCACCGAGCGGTCGGCCGCGTCCGTGATCGCGGCGGCCAGCCCGTAGTCGGTGAGGACGGTCGGGTGGATTCCCCGGATCAGTTCACGCAGCTCCGCCAGCACCTCGCCGGCCTCCTCGTGCGCCGTGCGGAGGCGGTCGGCGAGGGGGCCCGGCGGGGCGTCGAGCCGGGCGAGCCCGAGGACCATCGTCAGTGCGACGAGCCGCTGTTGGGCCCCGTCGTGCAGGTCGCGCTCGATCCGCCGCCGTTCCGCCTCGAACGCGTCCACCAGCCGCATCCGCGACCGCGTCAACTCGGTGACGCGCTGCCCGAGCACGTGGTCCCGGGGCGCGAGCAGGATCCGGGTCAGTTCCGCGCGGGCCCCGGCGACCGCGCCCAGCGCGTACCCGCACCCGGCCAGGAACACCACGCCCAGCACGGCGAACGCCCAGGCGGCGGGCCAGGACGTGACCGTCCAGAGCTTCACCGCCTTCGCCTCCCGGCCGTCCCCCACCGTCGCCATCAGCAACGGCGTGGCGATCAGGTCCAGCGGCAGCAGCAGCCCGAGGCCGACGGCGACTAGGTCCAGCGGCCACAGCACCAGGGCGAACAGCAGGGCGTGGCCCAGCTCCCGCCAGGTCGCCCGTTCCCGGAACCGGGTCCGTGCCCAGGGCCACAGCCCCGGTGCGGGCGGCCCGCGATGCGGGTCGGGCAGGGGCCGGGGGTCCACCAGCCGGGTCCTGCGCCGCTCCAGCCCGGCCACGGGTATCCCGCCGAGCGCGAGCAGGGCGAGCAGCGGCAGCCCGACCAGCACGAGGGACAGCACCCCGCCGGCCACGGCGAGCGCGACCGTCACCACCAGCACGGCGATCCCGGCCGGGACGCCGCTCAGCAGGTACGCGGCCGAGCGCCAGGGCCAGGGCGACAGCAGAAAGCGGGGCCGGGCCAGCGCCCGCCACACGGTTTCGGGCGGCCCGGCTCGTTCCGGGGACCCGGCTCGGGAGGACATGGCACGACCGTAGAGGGGCGGTCGACCCCGGGAACACCGGGCAGGGCATAGGCCGTGGGGTAGGGCCAGCCCTACCCCGGGACTCGGTCCCGCCCCGCTGTGCCGGGCGGCCGTTCCGGGTGGGGTGGACCCATGACGTACGAACCCACGCACCCCGGCCCTGCGGCCCGTCCCGGGAAGAACGAATCCGACCGCGCCGCCGTACGGCTGACCTCCGTGAGCAGGACGTACGGGAGCGGGGCGGACGCCGTCGCCGCCCTCGACCGGGTCTCGCTCGCCTTCCCGCCGGGTACCTTCACCGCCGTGATGGGCCCCTCGGGCTCGGGCAAGTCCACGCTGCTCCAGTGCGCCGCCGGCCTCGACCGCCCCACGTCCGGCTCGGTGACCCTCTGCGGTACGGAACTCACCGCGCTCTCCGAGGCCCGGCTGACCCGGCTGCGCAGGCGCCGGGTCGGCTTCGTCTTCCAGGCCTTCAACCTGCTGGGCGCCCTGACCGCCGAGCAGAACGTGGCGCTGCCCCTGCGGCTCGCCGGGCACCGCCCCGCGCGGGCCCGGGTACGGGAGGCGCTGACGGAGGTCGGCCTCGGCGACCGGGGGCGGCACCGCCCCTCGGAGATGTCCGGCGGGCAGCAGCAACGAGTGGCGCTGGCACGGGCGTTGATCACCCGGCCCGAGGTGCTGTTCGCCGACGAGCCGACGGGCGCCCTGGACTCGCGGACCGGCCGCGAGGTGCTCTCCCTGCTGCGCGCCATGGTCGACCGGGAGGCCCGGACGATCGTCATGGTCACCCACGACCCGGTCGCCGCCTCCTTCGCCGACCGCGTCGTCTTCCTGGTCGACGGCCGGGTCGACGGCGAACTCCGCGCGCCGTCCGCCGAGGCCGTCGCCCACCGGATGACCACGCTGGAGACCGCTCCGGAGGCCACCCCGCAGACCGCCCAGGAGGCCGCGTCGTGCTGAGTGTCGCCCTCCGGACCCTGCGCGCCCGCTGGACCACCTTCGTGGGCAGCTTCGTCGCCCTGGCGCTCGGCGTGGGGCTGATCGCCACGATGGGGCTGGCGCTGGCGGCGAGCCTGGACGCCCCCGACCACCGCCCCGAACGGTTCGCGGCCGCGCCGGTGGTGGTCAAGGCGTCCGGCGTCCTGCGCGTCCCGACCCCGGTCGGGGACAGGACCGAGGAGTTGGACTTCCCGCCGCCCCTGTCCCCCGCGCTGGTGCGGAAGGTGGCCGCGGTCGGCCGGACGGTGGAGAACCGGGCCTTCGCGGTACGCGTGGTACGGGTGGTACGAACGACACAAGCGTCGCACGAGGTGCGGGCCGGGCAGGCGGCTCCCGCCGCGCTGGTGGGTCACCCGTGGTCGGCCGCCGCGTTCGCGCCGTACCGCCTCGACGCGGGCCGGGCGCCCGAGGCCGCCGACGAGGTGGTGGCGACGGGGAGGTGGGCCGCCCCGGGAATGCGGATACGGACCGACCGGGGCACGGTCACGGTCGTCGGCACCGTACGGGACCTCGGCTTCGAGCACGCGCTCTTCTTCACCGACTCCCGCGCCGCCGAACTCTCCCCTCCCGTACACCAGTTGGCCGTGTCGGCGGACGCCGGAGCCGTGCGGGCCGCGGTGGCGGACACCCCAGGGGTACGGGTGCTGACCGGCAGCGCCCGCGCGCAGGCGGACGCCGATCCGGACCGGGACGGCGAGGCCCTGGTGGTGGTCAACACGATGCTCGGTACGGCGGCGGGAGTCACCGGTTTCGTCTCGGTCTTCGTGGTCGCCTCGACGTTCGCGTTCGGAGTCGCTCAGCGGCGGCGGGAGTTCGGGCTCCTGCGCACGGCGGGCGCCACGCCCGGGCAGGTCCGGCGCACGGTGTTCGCCGAGGCGGCGGTCGTCGGCGTGGCCGCGTCGGCGACGGGATGCACGCTCGGCGCCGCCGCCGCGCCCCGGCTCGCGGCCTGGCTGGTGACGAGCGGTGTCGCGCCCGGCTGGTTCGCGATCGGCACCTCCACCTGGCCGTACCAACTGGCCTTTTGGACAGGGCTCTCGGTGGCGCTGGCCGGGGTGGTGGCCGCGTCCTGGCGGGCGGGCGCGGTCGGGCCGGCCGAGGCGCTGCGCGACGCGGCCGTGGACAGCGGGGTCATGACGTGGGGCCGCCGGTTCTTCGGCGCGGGGCTGCTCCTGACCGGCCTCGGTCTGCTCGCCTTCACGCTGGTGACCGAGCCGGGCAGCCTGCTCGGCCGCAAGGCGTACACCAGCCGGCCGATGCTGCTGATCACGGCGTTCGCGCTGCTCGCGCCGGTCCTGGTCCGCCCACTGATCCGGCTGCTGACCTGGCCGCAGGCCCGACTCCGGGGTGCGGTCGGCCTGTTGGTCCGGCAGAACGCGTCCACGGCGATCCGCCGCACGTCGGCCGTCGCGGCGCCCGTCCTCGTCACGGTGGCGCTGGCCGGTTCACTGCTCGGGGCCGTGGCCACCGTCGCCGACGCCAAGGCCGGGGAGGTCCGGCGGCAGACCACGGCGGACTTCGTGGTGTCCGGCGCCGGCGACCGGGGCTTCGACGCGGCCACCGTCGCCCGGATGCGCCGCGTTCCCGGCGCCGTGGTCTCGCCGACCGCCGCCGGGGCCGTCTACGTCCTGGAGGACGGGGTGGCGCTGATCCGCTCCGACGCCCGCGCCGCCGAACCGTCCGCGCTCGCCGCGACGGCCCGACTCCCCCTGGTGGCGGGCCGGTCGGCCGACCTGGACGACCACTCGATCATCGTCAACGACGAGTGGCGGGAGCACACCGTCGGCCGGTCCGTGGCCGTGCGGCTCGGCGACGGTACGCGCAGAACGCTCCGTATCGCGGCCGTGATGCGGGCCGGCACCGGCGACAACGGCGTGTACGTGACCCCGCGCAACGCGGCGGGCGCGCCGGTGGACCGGGTCGACGTCGCGGTCCGGAAGGGCGGGGACGCGGACGCGGTGGCGGCGGCCCTGCGGGCCGAAGTCGGCGACGGCGGGCGGGTCTTCACCAAGGCGAGCTGGGTGGCGGCAAGTTATCCGGCGACCGACAGCAGGACACGCGCCGGCTTCCTGCTCGTCCTCGGCATCGCCCTGCTCTACAGCGGGATCGCCCTGGCGAACACGATGGTGACGGCGACCGCCGACCGGGTCCGCGACCTGGCCGTCCTGCGGCTCGCGGGCGCGACGAAGGCGCAGGTGCTGCGGCTCGTCGCGGTGGAGGCGCTGACGGTCGTGGCGGTGGGCGCGGTGCTCGGCGTCCTGGTCGCCGGGCTCAACCTGCTCGGGATGTGGGGGGCGTTGGGCGTGCTGCGCGTCCCCTCCGTACCCGTGATGCCCTGGTCCGCGCTCCTCGCGGTCGCGGCGGCCTGCGCGGCGACGGCGGTGGTCTCGGCCGTCGTACCGGCATGGCTGTCGCTCCGGCGGCGGCCGGTGGAACTGGCCGGGACGCGCGAATGACCGCGCGGGAAGGCACCCCGGAAGTGCCCAGGAAGCGCCCCGGGGGGCGACGGCCCGGGGGCGGCGTACCGGGATGCGGCGTCCCGGGGAGCGGTGCCGACGGCGGCGGACCGGCCGTGCACCGCCCCCCGGGCGCCTGACTACGACGTACCGGCCCCGATCGCCGCTGCCACCACGGCCATCGGGGTCGTCACTGCTACCTGATCAGCCGTCAGAACTGGACGTCCGAGCAGGAGTAGAACGCCATCGCCGTGTCGGCGATCGTCCAGACACCCAGGATCATGTGACGACCGGTCCGGTTGGGCAGCTGGCCGGAGTGGGACAGCGTGAACGGCGGCCGCGCGTTGTTGTACGGCACCGTCAGGAACGGCTGGGTCTCCAGGGCGGCGCGGGTCAGCGGCGCGTTGGAGTTCCAACCCTGCTTGGTGATGTAGTACTTGAAGTCGGTGGTGGCGTGGCTGGCGGTGAACTGCCAACGGAAGTTGTAGCTCGCGCCGCTTGTCACCTTCGTGGTCGGCCAGGCGCCGTTGCGCTGGTCGTTGAGCTGGTTGAACTGGCTGAGCCCGGCGGAGCACAGCTTTCCGTCGGCGGGGCCGGCGGCCGGGAAGCCCTTGGGCCCCTCGACGCTCTGCGGCTCCCACTGGATGTTGCCGCAGTTGGACACCGTGCCGTTGGCACACAGCTTCTGACGGCTGAGCGGCTGGTCGGTGTAGCCATGGCTGCTGGCGCTGCCGGTTCCGACGAAGGAAACGCCGGCGATCGCGAGGCCGACCACGGCCGCGCCTATTTTCTTTCGCATGCTTCGCTCCAGAGAACGTGGGGAGTTCGGTGAGCCGTACTGCACGCGTGCAGGGGAGTACAGTCTGCGGTCTAGACCAAGCCCTAGAGTATTAACGGAACTTGACCGTGTCCATAACAAGTGCGGTCCAGACCACTCAGAATCTCTCGCCGGTACCCTGCCGACCTGTGTAGAAGGCCACCGTGAGGTCCTTGACGAGCGCTTTACGCTCGTAGTCGTCCAGTTCGACCAGGCCGCGGGACGTCAGCCGGTGCACGGTGTCGTCGACCGCGTCGACCACCGCGGTCAGCACGCTGTCCCGGTGCCGGGCGTCGATCGCGGCGATCCGGCTGCGCTGCATGGCCTCGGCGATCTCGGGGGCGTACTCGATCCGCGTCGGCTGCGCCGAGAAGACCTCGACGCCGACGGGCCGGCACTCCGCGGACAGCATCCGGGTCAGCGCGTCACCGACGGCCTCCGCGTTGCGCAGGGTCGGGGCCTCGTCGTGGAACGCGTCGGCGGGCAGTTGCGACAGGACACGCGCCATCGCCGCCTCGACCTGCTCGCGCAGGTACTCCTCGTGGTCCCGTACGCCGAGCGCGGCGCGCACGGTGTCCCTGACCCGCCACACGACGAGGACCACCACGCGCAGCGCCGTACCGTTCGCGTCGACCGCCGGCACCGGTTCGCTGCGCCAGTGCCTGAGCCGTACGTCCACCTTGCGGCGCAGCAGCAGCGGGCTGACCCAGAGCAGGCCCGTGCGGCGCACGCTCCCCCGGTAGTCGCCGAACAGCGTCAGCACCCAGGCCTGCCCAACGCGCCCGCGCCCGAGGCCGCCGAAGGCGAAGAGCGCGACGGTCACGCCGAGCGCGAGCAGCGCCCACTCGGCGATGGTGATGCCGTGGTACGCGGGGGACGGCAGCCGCAGCATGGCGTTGACCGCGTCGGGGACGGCCCCGGCCCACCACACGACCGCGGCGCACGCGGCGACGGCGACGAGCCCGGCGAGGGCCGCGACCCAGCCGGGCAGTACGGGCCCCGGCCGCTCGACGAGCTTGGGGTCGCTGGGCGGAGCGGCCCGTACCGGAACGACGGGCACGGGCGCGGGGGCGGGCACGCGCCGCATCCGGCGGGCACCGGCGGCGGGGCGGGCGGGGCCGGTCTCGTCGCGGAAGAGGAGGTGGACGGGGATCTCGTGGGTGGACTCCCCGACGATGAGCGGACTGTTCCACCGCACCGTCTCGCCTGCCGCCTGGACGCCCGCCCCCTGGACGCCCGCCGCCCGGGCGTCGGCGCCCCCGTCGGCGTCCCGCGCACCCGCGTCGTCGTCGTCGGCGGTGCGGGCGTGGGGGGTGGTGGGGGACGCGGCGGGGGCCGTCCACGCGGAGGGGGACGCGGAGGCCGTCGCGGCGGGCAGGGCCGCCGGGGTCGAGGGCGGTACGTGGCGGGCCTCGTCCGGGGACGCGGACTCGACCGGGGCAGCCGGTACGACCGGTACGGCGGCGGCGGACGAGGGGATCCCGGCGGGCGCGTTCAACTCGTGGCCGGGGATGGGGTGCAGGGCGGGGGTGAGCGGATGAGCGGGAGCGAGGTGCTCGACGGGCCCGGGGGGCAGATCACGGCCGAGAACCTGCCGTACGGAGGGACGCGCCGCCGCCTCGGCGGAGGTCTGTTCGGCGTCCCGTTCCGCCGCCCGCGCGGCGGGCCGTTCCGGGGCGGCCGTGTCGGCCGTTTTAGCCGGAATGGCAGGCTCAGCGGACGCCGTACCGGTCGACGCGACGCCCTGTTCGCCAGGGTCGCTCCCGTCCGACCGTCCCGTATCGACCCGGTCCGGCTCGGCAGCCCCGGTGGGAGGCGGCAGCAGCGGTTCGACGCGGCCGTCCTCGTGGACCGTCACCGGCCGGCAGTGCGTGCCCTCGAACGGGGGCGTCCACGCGGCCACGCCGCGAGCGGCCGTACCCGGCACGGAGAAGTCAGGGGCGGCCTCGTCCGACGCGAAGGACGCGGATGTCTCCGAGGGCGACGGTCCCGGCTGGGAGCCAGCGTCCGCGTCGGCCTCCGGCCCGCGGCCGGCGCCCGGAAGCGGCCGCCCCGTACCGTCGCCCCGGCCCGCGCCACCCTCGTCGTTCTCTCGCGCCCTCGTCGTCATCCTTGCCTCCGTCATCCGAAGAGTCGTCGCCAGGTCTCGGGCCCCGGGTAGCCGTCCGCCGCGCTGCCGCGCCAGCCCTGCGCGCGCTGGAACGCCTCGACGTTGCGCCGGTCCGCCTCGCCCCAGCTCGGGCCCGGCCCCGAGGTGTAGTGCCTGCCGAAGCCCTTCCTGACCAGCCGCTCGCCGAGCCGCTCGACATACGGACCCGACCGGCCGGGCCGGAAGGACCCGAGGCCCGGATACGCCGGCACCCCCGCCGTCGTACCACCGGAAGGGGCCCGACCGGCGGAGGCGCCACCGCCGGAGGCCGCACCACCCCCGGCCGCCCGACCGGCGCTCCTCCCGCCCGCCCCCGGGATGCCCTTGCCCTGGCCGTTCACCAGCAGCCGCCACGTCTGCGGTCCCGGCAGCCCGTCCGCCTCCGCGCCGCGCCAGCCCTGCGCGACCTGGAACGCCTGCGTGGCCCGCCGGTCCGCCTCCTCCCAGCGCGGCCCGGGGCCCAGGCTGTAGAAGCGCTTGCCGCCGCGCTCGACCAGCATCCGGCCGAGCTGGGTGACGTACTTGTTGCGCGCGCCCGGCCCGAACGCGCTCGCGCCCGGGTACGACGCCACCGTCACCGCCTTGCTGCCTGCGGCCCCCTCCGTCAGCCCCCGGTAGCGGTACGGCACGTACCGCGCCGAGTTGTTCCAGTACGCCATCGGTGTGGACTGCGTGCGCGTGTGCGGCTGCGTCTGCTCGTACGCGATGTAGTACGCGTGCGTGTAGTCCGTCCAGCCGCCGAAGAGCGTGACGTGCGACCCCTTGTTGGGGTCGGACGGGTTGTGGAAGAGCAGCATGTCCCCTGGCTGGAGATCCTCCCGCGCGATCTTCACGCCGTACTGCGCGAGGCTGCCGGTCCATTCGTTGCCCGCGAGGTTCCAGGCCATCGAGACGTAGCCGGAGCAGTCCTGGCGGTAGCCGTCCGACCAGTACTTGGTCATGCTGTACGGCACCTGCGCGCCCACCCACCGCTTGGCGCGGTTGATGATGTCCGCCCGCGTCGTGGCGCGCAGCGGCGCGGACGGCTTGCCGACCCCGGGTCCCGGTCCCGGCGAGGGCTTCCCGTGCAGCGGGCCGCTGCCGCCCTGGGGGGTCTCGGGCTCGGGCTCCTCGCCGGGCACGGCGGCGAGCACGGCTCCGGACGACGCGAACGTGTCGAGGCCCGTCCCGTCCGCCCCCGCCTCGGCCCACGCGCCGGAACCCGTCGCGCCGAACGCCACCCCCGCCGCCGTGACCAGCACCAACGCCCGCCGGGTGCCGTGCGCGCCCGGGTGGCCGCCGGCCCGTACCGGCAGGCCTCTCGCCAGATCCCGGCGCCGCGCGGCGCACCCGGGGCAGGGGCAGTCAAGAGCGGGCTCGTACTCCTCGAAGGCCGGGACGATCATGCGATCCCCTCCACACTCATCAAGATCTTTCGACGCGGCTGCACGGGCGTCAGTGTCTCAACTGTCTTGACAAGTCGCATTTTGACGGATCAAAGGTAAGAAACGACTATCCAACAGGTGGCCGGGGGCCTCGCGTGGTCCGGTCCACCCGCGACGATCGGGTAGAGTTCTCCAGGTCAGCGCGCGCCGTTAGCTCAGTTGGTTAGAGCAGCTGACTCTTAATCAGCGGGTCCGGGGTTCGAGTCCCTGACGGCGCACCGACGGACGAAGCCCCCTCACGTCATGTGAGGGGGCTTCGCCTGTTGCGCGGGCGCCGCGCGCCCGCCGCAGCCCTCCCGTACACCTCGCGGACGTGGCGTATGTCCGCCATTGTTGCGTTTCGCGCGCCCGGGGCGTGTGCCGGGTACGTACGCACGCGTGCGCCCGGCGCTCGGGCCTGTCCGGGGATTCACGCCCCGTTCCGCGCCAGCCCCACCGCGTACTCCGCCCACCACTCGCCCGCCCGGGGCCCGCCCCGGCACTCGCCGTCCGACTCTCCCGGGCGCTTGATCCACAGGTAGGCCCTGACCAGTGGATCACCGGTCCTGACGGTCGGCGCCTCGCCGAGCGCGCGGCCCGGCGGGTTGCACCAGTTCTCGCCGGGATCGCCCGAGGTGTACGCGCCGTTGCCGTTGCGGCTGGTGTCGATCACGAACGGTTTGCCGCCGACCCGCGCGGACAGCCGCTTGCCGAAGTCCACGCTCGCCGCGGTCGGGAAGAAGTTCGACACGTTCACGGCGAAGCCGTCCGCCTGCGCGAGGCCCGCCCGCCGCAGCGGCTCGAACAGCGCGTCCGGCGTGCGCCAGCCCGGATTGCCCGCGTCCAGGTAGACGGAGGTGCCCGGCTGCCGGCCGAGCCGTTCGACGGCGGCGCCGAGCAGGCCGTACCGCTCCTCCCGGAACTCCTCCGGCGTGCAGCCGTCCGCCAGGTGCAGGACGGCGTCCGGCTCCAGGATCACCGTGGCCCTGCGCCCGCCGATGCCCCGCGCGACCTCGTCGATCCACGTCCGGTACGCGTCACCGTCGGCGGCGCCGCCCTTGGAGTACTGGCCGCAGTCGCGGTGCGGGATGTTGTACAGCACGAGCAGCGCGTCCCGGTCGGCCTCGGTGGCCGCGGTCGTCACCGCCTCGGCCTGTCCCCTCGGGTCGTCGGGGCCGATCCACGACGCGGCCGGCTGCTCGGCGATCCTCCTGAGCAGCCGGGCGCTGTCCACGTCGCCCCGGTCCGCGTAGGCGACGGCCTCCCGGGCCGCCGTACCGTCGGGATCCACCCAGTACGGCACGTCCGCCTTGGGGCGCTGGCCGACGGACGCGGTGGGCGCGGCGCGCTCGCCCGCGTCGGGGGCGCCGCCGCCGGGGCCGCCGGACGAGCAGCCAGCAAGCAGGAGCAGCGTGCCCGCCGCGAGCGCCGTGGCGCGTACCGCACTGCCGTCCATCCGCTCCCCCAAGTCCAGGACCACGGCCCCCACATTACGTTTCCGGGGCCCCGGCGACCGGGGTCCCGAGGACCGGGGTCCCGCGCACGGCCCCGGCAGGCTGCCTCAGCTGTCGCGGGTCCCGCCCGCGCCCGTGAGGTACGCCGACACCACCACGTTCGCGGTGTACGCGCCGGCCTTCTTGTCGAACGTCCCGCCGCACGTGATCAGCCGCAGCTCCGCACGCGACTTCTCGCGCGGCCCGTAGACCTTCTTCGCGTCGAACCGCTCCCGGCTGAACACCTGCACGTCGTCCACGGTGAATTCGGCGACCGAGCCGTCGCTCCTCGTCACCCGGATCTTCGTGCCGGGCCGCGCCGCGCTGAGCCCGTAGAAGACCGCCGGCTTGGTCCGGGTGTCGACGTGCCCGACGAACAGCGCGGTGCCCGCCGCGCCCGGCTGCACCCCGCGGCCGTACCAGCCGACCGTCTGCGGCGTCTCGTACGGCGGCGGGTCGACCGCCCCCGCGCCGTCCAGCCCGCGGGGCGCGACGGGCGCCGCGATCCCCAGCGAGGGGACCTCGACGCGCCGCGGCTCCGAGGGTTCGAGCGGTTCGCGGGCGGCGGGCAGCGGTACGCCGCCCAGCGGGCGGCCGACCGCGGCCACGTCTCCGGTCGTGGGCGCCGACTGGCCGCCCGAGCCGCCGGTGGCATCGCGGCCCCAGAGCCACAGTCCCAGCAGCAGTACGGCCCAGGCCACCCCGGTCAGCAGCCTGCCGCTGCCCGCGCTGCCCGCCTTGCGGTCCCCGGTGGACATGTCAGTCCGTGTCCCGCGCGGCCGACCGCTGCCGCCGCACGCTCCGGTACGCCACCGCGACCGCGGCGACACCCGCCAGGACCAGACCGATCACCGCGTGGCGGGTGCCGGGGCCCTCCGCCTTGTCGGCGTCACGGCCGTCCGCGGCGAGGACCGCGGCACCGCCGCCGCCCGCCTTGACCGGTGCGACCGGGCTGGCGTGGTGGCTGGGCCGGTCGTGGGTGGGCCGGCTGTGGACCACCTGGACGATGCCCGCGCCGGACCGGCCCTGGCCGTGGCACTTGACCTTGACCTCGTAGGTGCCGGAAGCGGCTTGCGACTTGATCGCCGCCTGCCCGAACAGCGCCGATTTCCGGCCGTCCTGAGCGCCGGCGTTCTGGCTGCCGGACGCACCCGCCTCGCGGCCCGCGGACCCGAACTCGGGGGCGGAGGGACCGACGTCACGCGGCTGACCTTCGTCCTGCGGCCGACCTTCGTCGCGCGGCCGGCCTTCGTCCTGCGGTCGGCCCTCGCGCGGCGGCTGACCTTCGTCGCGGGGGCGGCCCTCGTCGCGCGGCAATTGACCTTCGTCGCGGGGCTGACCCTCGTCGCGGGGGCGCCCCTCCTCACGAGGCTGGCCCCCGTCCTGCGGTCGGCCCTCGTCGCGCGGCGGGGGCGGGCCGTCGTCGCGGCCCCCTCGGCCGTCCCCCCGGCCGTGGAGACCGGCCTCCATGACGAAGACCTCGGACACGGCCGTACCGAACCGGCTGTCGCAGCCGTCGACACGGATCTCGACCTCGCCACCCGGGGCGACGGTCGCCGGGGTGACAGTGACTCGTACGGATTCGCCGGCCTGGGCGGCGGTGGCGCCGAGGACGGGGACGACCACCAGTGCGGCGGCCGCACCGGTGGCACGGAGAGCGAGCAACCCTGAACGCATGGTGAACCTCCTGGTAGACGCCAGGCTCACCCGCGCGGCGGGTTTTCGCATCCGCAGCGGCCGCCCACCTCTCGGCGCACCCCGCTGACCTGCTCAGATACGGTCCACCAGGTCGGCGATCGAGTCAACGACCGTCGAAGGACGGAACGGATAGCGGTCGATGTCGGCCGGTGTGGTCACTCCCGTGAGCACCAGGAAGGTCTCCATCCCGGCCTCCAGACCCGCCAGGACGTCGGTGTCCATGCGGTCGCCGATCATGGCGCTGGTCTCGGAGTGCGCGCCGATGGCGTTGAGCCCGGTCCGCATCATCAGCGGGTTCGGCTTGCCCGCGAAGTACGGGTCCTTGCCGGTCGCCTTCGTGATCAGCGCGGCCACCGCGCCGGTGGCGGGCAGCGGGCCCTCGGTGGAGGGGCCGGTCTCGTCGGGGTTGGTGCAGATGAACCGCGAGCCGCCGTTGATCAGCCGGATCGCCCGGGTCAGGGCCTCGAAGCTGTACGTACGGGTCTCGCCGAGCACCACGTAGTCCGGCTCGTGGTCCGTGAGGATGTAGCCGATGTCGTGCAGGGCGGTGGTGAGACCCGCTTCGCCGATCACGTACGCCGTACCGCCGGGCCGCTGCGTCTCCAGGAACTTGGCGGTGGCGAGCGCCGACGTCCAGATGTTGTGCACCGGTACGTCGAGCCCCATGCGGGCAAGCCTGGCCTGGAGGTCGCGGGGGGTGTAGATGGAGTTGTTGGTGAGGACGAGGAAGGGCTTCCCCGACTCCCGCAACGCCTTGAGGAACTCCGCCGCGCCGGGGATCGGAACCCCTTCGTGGATGAGGACACCGTCCATGTCGGTGAGCCAGGATTCGATCGGCTTGCGCTCTGCCACTGGATTGTTCTCCGCTCTGCTGTGGCCAAAAATGGTGCTCGGTCCGACCCATCCAGCGTAACGAGCGGACGGCAGGACCGCGCACGCGTCCGGGGCGCGGGCGGAGGCGGGGGCGGAGCGGGGACGCGGAGGCGGTCGGGGGCGGCCAACTGCCTCTGAGGGTAGGGATGTTGGGAGCGCCGCCCCGGCCGGGGCGCCCGCGTCTCAGACCCGCCGGGCCCGCCGCCGCCGGAAGGCGACGAACAGCCCGCCGCCCGCGGCGAGCAGCGCACCGGCGGCGAGGCTCCGGGCGAGGGTGCCGCCGGGGCCGGTCGCGGCGAGTTCGGGGCTCTCCGGGCGCGGGGCGGCCGACGCGTCGCCCGGCCGGCGCCCGGGCGCCGGGGTCTCCTCGCCGAGGCCGCCGACCCCGGGGCGCGTAGCGGCGGAGGAGTCGCCGCGGGGGCGGGTGCCGGGGTCGGCGGGGCGGTCGGTGGCGGAGCCGTCCGGGCGCCCGGTGGCGTGGCCGCTGGGCCGGCCGGCCGGCACGTCCTCCTCGACGCCGGGGTCGGTGTCGTCGTCCACGCGACCGACCGAGAACCGGTAGGAGTTGGACTTCCCGACCCAGTCCCCGTCGTCCCCGCGGCGTTGCACGGTCGCGGAGTTGACCTCGATCGTGTTGGGCCGGGTGCCCCGGGCGAAGGTGAGCCGGGCGCGGACGGTGACGGTACGCCCCGCCGGAACGGCGAAGCCGGGCGAACCGTCGTCGAGGATCCCGAGCGTCTCGTCCTCGTCGGACCGCTCCAGCGAGAGCGTCCGCCACTTTCCCCCGCCGTCGGACATCTGGAGCTTCACCTGGGAGGGCTTGAGGACCCGGGCCCGGTCGACGAGGACGATCACGGGGTGGATGTCGTGGCAGGCGTCGGCGGTGGTGTTGGTGAGGTCGAGGTACCAGGTGCCGGGTCCGCCACCGGCCCGGTAGGAACGCGGGCCGCCGTGGATGCGGGTGTCGATGGGGAAGTCGGGGTCGGACGCCTTCCCGCAGCGCGGCTGCCGGCCGGCCTCGGGCCCGGGGAGGAGGAGGCCGCGGCCGGCGGGACCGGCGGCCCCGGCGGGCACGCCGAGACCGACGGGGCCGGGGCGCACGGCGAGACCGACGGGCCCGGCAGGCGCGGCGACCCCGGGCGTACCGACGTGTCGCGCGGCCCGCACGAGGGCGACCACGCGCGCGGCCCAGGCGGTACGGGCGGCGGCGCTCCCGGCACTCGCGGTGTTCGCGGCGCTCCCGGTGTTCGCGGGGGCCGCGTGGGTGGTCGTGGGCAGGTCCGGCATCGCGGCCTGGGCCGGGGGCGCCAGGGCGGGGGCCACCGCGGTCGCCGCGATGACTCCGAGCGTGGGGGCGAGGGCACGTCGCAGTCGCATGGGGTCACGGCCTTTGCTGCTCGCGAAGCGGTCAGGACACGGACGGTGCCCGACGCTGCCACGCGCGACCCCCACCGCCCGGGCACCACGACACAGAACGGTATGAAAGTCGTACGAATACACCCGATCAGCCGAGCCGCAGCACCCCGCCCCGCCGCAGCCACGGACCCACCCACCGTGCCCAACCCGACCGGCCACGCCCCGGCAGCGCTGAACGCGGTCTCCCACACCGATGACCAAGCCGGCCCCGCCGAGACCGTCCACCTGGGCGTCTTCCGGCGTGAGGCGCTGGAGCGGGCCGGCGGCCACAACCCGTGCCCGGCAACCCCGTACCGCCCCTCACCCCAGCTCGCGCCACCCCCCTCACCCCAGTTCGGCGCCCCGCCCCCGTCCGAACACCGGAGCCAGCACCAGCTGCGCCGCCCCCTCCGCCACCGGGTACGCCCCTTCGGCCCTCCCCACCGGGACCACCGCGCCCCGGCCCCGTTCGGCGACCGCCGCCCCCACGCCCCGTACGAAGCGCTCCTCGTGCGCGGCGATCGTCCGGCCGCCGAGCAGCACCCGGTCGATGTCGAGCAGCCCCACCAGGTTGGCCGCCCCCGCGCCGAGCACGCGCGCCGCCTCCGCCAGGTCGCCGCGCGCGACCGCCGCCAGGCACAGCGCCTCGATACAGCCCCGGTTGCCGCAGTCGCACGGCGGCCCGTCGAGCTGGATGACCTGGTGCCCGAACTCCCCCGCCCCCGTGCGGACCCCCCGGTGGAGCGCGCCGCCCAGGACCAGGCCGGCGCCCAGCCCCGTACCGAGGTGGAGGTACGCGAACGAGTCGCCGGGTCCCCGCAGGGCGAGGCCCAGGGCGGCGGCGTTGGTGTCCTTGTCCAGGACGACCGGCAGCCCGAGGCGTGCGGCGAGCGCGTCGCGCAGCGGGTAGCCGTCCCACGCGGGGAAGCCGGTGACGCGCCCGAGCACGCCGGTGCGGTGATCCAGCGGACCCGGCAGCGCGACCCCGACCCCGAGCAGCCCCCCGCCGGCCACGCCCGCACGCGCCCCCGCGTCGACCCCGGCGACGACCTCCCCCTCCCCCACCACCGCGCCCACCAGACACCCCACCTGCGCCACCGCCGCCGCGACGACCTCCGCCGCCCCCGCGCCCAGGTCGAACGGAACCGTCCGCGCGCCGGCCACCGCCCCCGCCAGGTCCACCAGCACCGCCGTCAGCTCGTCGCGGTCCAGGTGCAGGCCGACCGCGTAGGCGGCGGACGGCACGAGCCGCAGGACCGTCCTCGGCTTCCCACCGGTGGACGCCCGGCGCCCCGCCTCGACGACGAGCCCCTCCGTACGCAGCCTCGCGGTGATCTTGCTGACGGCCTGCGGGGTCAGTCCCGTACCCTCGGCGAGCTCCAGCCGGCTGATGCCGGCCGCCCCCGCCGTCCGGAGCAGGTCGAGCACCAGCGCCGCGTTGTGCCCCCGCAGCACGGGCAGGTTGGCCCCCGGCCCGGCAAGCGCACCCGCCGGATGCCGGAACCCGGCGCCCGTACCGGCACCCGTACCGCCGCCCTTACCTGCGCCCGCACCGCCGGCGACACCGCCGCCCGCACCGCTCCCCGCGCTCTCCGTGTCCACGTCCACCCCGCCATTCTCCTCCGCTCTTGCACTTTGGCAACAGCGTTGCTTAAGTAGGCGTATGACTGATACCGGGACCGGCACCGCCCTGCGCGTCGCCCTTGTGGGCTACGGCCTCGCGGGCTCCGTCTTCCACGCCCCCCTGATCACCGCGACCGAGGGCCTGGTGCTCGACACGATCGTCACCTCGAACCCCGAGCGCCAGGAGCAGGCGCGCGCCGAGTTCCCCGGCGTACGGTTCGCGGCGTCGCCGGACGAGCTGTGGGCGCGCGCCGACACGCTCGACCTGGTGGTCGTCGCCTCCCCCAACAAGACCCACGTCCCCCTCGCGACCGCCGCGCTGCAGGCCGGCCTGCCGGTGGTCGTGGACAAGCCGCTCTCCGGATCCGCTGCCGACGCGCGGGAGTTGGCCGCGCTCGCCGAGTCGCGGGGCCTGCTGCTCTCCGTCTTCCAGAACCGCCGCTGGGACAACGACTTCCGCACGCTCGCCCGCCTGATCGAGGCCGGCGAGCTGGGCGACGTACAGCGCTTTGAATCGCGGTTCGAGCGGTGGCGTCCCCAACTCAAGGGCGGCTGGCGCGAGTCCGGTTCGGCGGAGGAGATCGGCGGGCTGCTGTTCGACCTGGGCAGCCACATCGTCGACCAGGCGCTGGTCCTCTTCGGACCGGCGGTACGGGTGTACGCGGAGTCCGACGTACGGCGCCCCGGCGCGCGGGCGGACGACGACACCTTCCTCGCGATCACCCACGCGAACGGCGTCCGCTCCCACCTGTACGCGAGCGCCACCACCGCTCAACTCGGCCCGCGTTTCCGGGTGCTGGGATCGTCGGCGGGCTATGTGAAGTACGGCCTCGACCCGCAGGAGGCTGACCTCCGCGAGGGCCGGCGGCCCGGCACGTACGCACCCTGGGGAGTGGAACCCGCCTCGATGTGGGGCCGGATCGGCTCCGGGGAGTCCCCCGCGACCGGGGGCGGCGAACCGGTGGAGACGGAACCGGGCGACTACCCGGCGTTCTACGCGGGGATCGCCACCGCGCTGCGCGAGGGTACGGCTCCGCCGGTGTCGGCGCACGAGGCGGCGGCGGCCCTGGATGTCCTGGAAGCGGCCCGGCGCTCGGCGCGCGAGGGCGTCACGATCGATCTGGAGGCCCACGCATGAGCACCTCTCCCGCCACCCCTCCCTCTGCCCCCACCGCGGCCGAACTCGAAGCGCGGGAGGCGGAACTGACCCTCCGTCACTTCACCCACGACGACGCGTGGGCGCTCGGCACGCTCCTCGTGGAGCTGGCGAGGGAGCGGCGGGCGCCGGTGGCGATCGACATCCGCCGGGGGCCCCAGCAGCTGTTCCACTACGCGCTGCCGGGCTCGACGGCCGACAACGACGCCTGGATCGACCGCAAGCGGCGGGTGGCGGAGCGGTACGGCGCGAGCTCGTTCCTCGTCGGTACGCGCTTCCGCGAGAAGGGCACGACGTTCGAGGAGTCGTCGCGCCTGGACCCGGACCTGTACGCGGCGCACGGCGGCGCGGTCCCGATCACGGTCGAGGGCGCGGGCGTCATCGGCACGGTGACGGTCTCCGGGCTGCCGCAGGCGGAGGACCACGCGATGGTGGTGGAGGCGCTGGCGAAGCTGGCGGCCCTGTCGGGAGAGTGACGGGGGGGAGCGGGGACACGCACGGGGGCGGCTGACCCGAGCCCGCCCCGCACGCGCCCGGCCGGGGCGGGCTCCAAGTCCGAGCCCGCCTCTGCCAGGCCCTACCAGCCCCCGCCCCCGACGTCGCGCCCTACGCGCCCTTGAGCTGCTGCCGCTGCCGGCCCAGCCCGGCGATCTCCAGCTCCACCACATCGCCCGGCCGCAGGTACGGCTTCGGCTCGGGCTGCCCGAGCGCCACGCCCGCCGGGGTCCCGGTGTTGATGACGTCACCCGGGTAGAGGGTCATGAACTGGCTGACGTACCGCACCACTTCCCCGACCCCGAAGATCTGGTCCGCCGTCGTCCCGTCCTGCTTGACCTCGCCGTTCACGCTGAGCTTCATCGCGAGGGTCTGCGGGTCCGGCACCTCGTCCGCCGTGACCAGCCAGGGGCCGAGCGGGTTGAACGTCTCGCAGTTCTTGCCCTTGTCCCACTGGCCCCCGCGCTCCAACTGGAACTCGCGCTCGGAGACGTCGTGCGAGACGGCGTACCCGCCGACGTGCGCCAGCCCCTCCTCCACGGAGTCCAGGTAGCGGGCGGTACGCCCGATCACCACCGCCAGCTCGACCTCCCAGTCGGTCTTCACGCTGCGGCGGGGGACGAGGACCGTGTCATCAGGTCCGACCACTGTGTCCGGAGCCTTGAAGAAGATGATCGGCTCGGTGGGGATCTCGGCCCCGGTCTCGCGGGCGTGGTCGTGGTAGTTCAGGCCGATGCAGACGATCTTGCCGATGCGCGCGACGGGCGCCCCGATGCGCAGACCGCCCTGGTCGATGACGGGCAGGTCGCCGGAAGCGGCCGCGGCGCGCACCCGCTCCAGGGCGGCCTCGTCGGCGAGGAGCGCGCCGTCGATGTCCGTGACCAGGCCGGAAAGGTCCCGGAGGGTCGTACCGTCCTGGTCGAGCAACGCCGGGCGCTCCGCCCCCGCCGTACCGACTCGCAACAACTTCATTGGTGTTTCTCCCTCTGGTCGAGCGGGGTAGAACTGAGCCGGGTCGGGCCGGGTCGGCCGAACGGGGCGGGCCCCGGGCCGGGTGTCCGGGGGTGGCCCGTCCCGGGGACACAGCCGCAGGCGGGCCGTTCGATCCTCCAAGACATCGGATCACTGTGCAAGCCCCGGTTCATCACCTGGACCGACCGGCAGCCCTGACCGGACCGACCGGCAGCCCTGACCGTCCGCCGCCTCACACCGGGCTGGCCAGCGCCCCCGCCAACGGCATGTCGCGGTAGAGGAAGTAGCGCTCGGCGGCCGTCCATGTGGTGCTCGTCACGACGTACAGCGCGGCCGCCAGCGGCACCACGGCGACCGTGAAGAGCGTCGCGAAGGACATCAGCGGCATGAACTTCATCATCGTGGCGAGCCCGGCGACCTGCTGCCCGTCCGGCCCGGCGGGCGTCGCGGGGGCGGGCGCGGCCGCCATCTGCCGCTTCATCCGGCGATAGTTGAAGGTCGCGACACCCGCGACGATCGCGAAGAGGACGGCGTACACCGCACCCGCCGGACCGAACAGCCCGCCGTGAGCGAGCGCGTCGGCCCAGCGGCCGTGGAGCGGGGCGGCGAAGAGGGAGTGGCCGAGGAGTTCGTTGGCCCGGCCGCCGATCTCGCTACGGGAGAACAGGTGGTACATCAGGAAGAACGCCGGCATCTGCAACAGGCTCGGCAGGCAGCCCGACAGTGGCGAGACCTTCTCCGCCGTGTGCAGTTCCATGAGCGCCTTCTTCATGCGCTCGGGGTCCTTGGCGTGCTTCTTGCGCAGCTCCGCGATCTGCGGGGCCAGCCGGGACCGGGCCTTCTGCCCGCGCGCCGACGCCCGGGAGAGGGGGTGGATCGCGAGCCGTACCAGCAGGGTGAAGAGGATGATCGCCGCCGCGGCCGCCCCGTGGTGGAAGACCGGCTGGAGCAGGTCGGCGAAGTTGCCGACCAGGTCGGCGAAGACGGACATGAAGACGGACATGGTGAGCCCTCCGAGGGGTCTCGTCGTGCCGGACGAATGGGAATGCGGCAGGACGATCCGCGCGGGGACACCGAGGTGGGGAGGGGGCGCCAGGGAACAGCGCCGCCATGTCTCAGCACTCAAGCACTGGAGCGCTCAAGCGGTGGTGATGGAGGGTGGTGGGGGTCGGTGAACCCTTACGCGGCCGTCGGCAGAGGACGGCCGGGCGCTCGGGGCCTGGTACGGCCGGAGGCGTCGGGATCCCGTTGCGGGAGGAAGGCGGTGCGCTGCTCGCGGTCGCGGATGGCGGTCCGTACCCGCTGACGCGGTACGACGGGCACGGAGCGCGCGCTGAGGTGCGCGCACACGGCGAGGGCGGAACCGGCCGCGGCGGTGGCGGCGAGGGCGACGGCGGCGGAGAGGCTGCCGGCGTCCAGCAGCATGACCTCGGTGAGGAGGAAGAGCAGCAGGCCGGAGGAGCGCAGCTGGCGCAGCGCGGTACGGACCATCACCTGCCACCTCTCGTCGGCACTCCAACCGTTATACAGGATCGGCCGTGGGCTACACCCGGTCCGTGGCGAGCGGCCGGAGCAGCCGGCGTGGGTGCAGGAGGGCCCGGCACACGGGGTCCGCGGGATCCTGGTCGAGGTCGGGACCCGGGAGCATCTCGACGTCGTGCGGCGGTACGGGCACGGCGCAGGCGGAGCACTCGCCGTACGGACCCAGTTCGGTGCCGCACGCGGCGTGGGTGAAGATCCTCAGGTGCCCGGCGCCTTCGACCTCGCGGCCCCAGACGCTGAGCGCGCGCACGGTGGGCCAGAGGGCGAGCCCGCGTTCGGTCAGGACGTACTCGTCGCGCGGCGGGGTGTCCTGGTAGCGGCGCTTCTCCAGGACGCCGGCCCGCTCCAGGCTCTGGAGGCGCGCGGCGAGGACGGCGCGGGGCACGCCGAGGTGGGTGAGGAAGTCGTTGTAGCGCCGTACGCCGTAGAAGGCGTCGCGGACGATCAGGAGGGTCCAGCGCTCGCCGATGATCTCCAACGCGCGGGCCATCGAGCACTGCTGGGCCGTGTAGTCCTTCCCGAGAGCCATGCGGTCACCTTAACAAGGTCGGGTGGGGTTGGTTCATTGAAGAGACCGACCATGCTACGCTCGGCACCGATCGCTTGGGTTCGTTGAACGAACCCACTCGGCCCCGGTCCTGGCCCCGGCAGGGAAAGGCCGGGGCCGGGAACCGCCCGAACGGGAACGCAGCAACGGACCGCAGGGGACGACAGACGTCATGGCCGCATCATCGAAGACGGACACCGGCGAGCAGGCCGCACAGGAACCCGTACCAGGGGCTGCCGACGCCACCTCCGCTTCCCTCCCCACCCACTCCGCCTCCCCCTCCCCCGCCCCCGCGCGGCTCCCCACCGCCACCCTCGCGGTCACCAGCCTCGTCACGATGGTCGCGTTGATGAACTACACGACCCCGATGCTCAGCCTCCCCACCCTGACCGCGCAGTTCGGCACCCCGCTCTCCGCCCAGGCGTGGCTGCTCAACGGCACCCCGCTCGGTCTCGCCGCCCTGCTCCTCGTCGCGGGCAGCCTCGCCGACGACTACGGCCGGCGCCGGATCTTCCTCATCGGCACCTTCGCGCTGGGCGTCAGCACGGCCCTCGGCGCGCTGGCGGGCGACAGCCTCTTCTTCACCCTGGCCCGGGTCGCGCAGGGCGCGGCGAGCGCGGCCGTCATCGCGAGCAGCCTCGGCCTGCTGGTCCACGCCTTCCCGGCCGGGCACGCGCGGATCAGGGCGACGGGGGTGTGGGGCGCGTTCGTCAGCGGCGGGATCGCCCTCGGCCCGCTCCTGGCCGGCGCCCTGAACAGCACCAGCTGGCGCCTGCCGTACGTGATCCTCGGCGCGGCCGCGCTCGGCACGGGCGCCTACGCCACCCGCGTACTCACCGAGTCACGCGCCCCGCACCGCACCCGCCCCGACCTGGCGGGGGCGCTGACCCTCGCGTTGGCCCTCGTGGCGCTCCTGAGCGCGCTCACCCTGGGGCGGGACGGCTGGCTGCGCGCGCCGGTGCTGCTCCTGCTGGCGGCGGCCGTCGTGCTGACCGCGGTGTTCGCGGTGGTGGAGCGGCGTACGGCTGCCCCGCTCATCGACCTGGGCCTGCTGCGGCGCCCGCTCTTCCAGGCGGCGACGGTGGGCGGGCTGTTCACGGGGCTCGGGGTGATCGGGATGATGAGCTACCTGCCCTCGCTGCTCCAGGTGACGATCAAGCTGTCGGCGCTGGGCGCGGCCTGGCTGTTCGTGCTGTGGGCGGGCACCGCCTTCGTGGTGGCGCTCCAGGCGCGGCGGCTGAGCGGCCGGGTGGCGGCGCGCCACCAACTGGCGTTCGGGTTCGTCCTGCACGCGGTGGGGGCGCCGGGGATCATGGTGGCGCTGGACGCCGGGTCGCTGGTGGGCCTGCTGCCGGGGCTGTTCGTCGCGGGGGTGGGCAGCGGCCTGCTGAACGCGGCCCTGCCCCGCCTGTCGGTCGAGTCCGTCCCGCCGGAACGCGCGGCGATGGGGTCGGGGGCCAACAACACGGCCCGCTACATCGGTTCGGCGGCGGGCGTGGCCCTGATGATCGCGGTGGCGACGTCGGGCGGCACCCGCGAGGCGGGCGCGAACGCGGCGATCCTGGTGGCGACGGCGCTGTCCCTCGTGGCGGCGGCGCTGGTCCTCGTACTGAAGGACCGCACCCCGCACCCGTAAAGCCGCACTCCCCACTCCCCCGGGTCACCCCGGTCCCCCCACCTCTCCACCACCCTGGGTCGGGACGGACCCACGGCAGTACGGTGTGGACCATGCGCCCCGACATGCCTGCTGACCACACCACGGAAGCCGAGCGCCTGCTCCGCACGGCGGCCCAGTACCCGGAGGACCACGAACCGCTGCTCCTCCAGGCCGCCGCCCACCTGGAACTGGCCGGCGCCCGCGACCGCGCCACCGGGCTCTACGACACCCTCCTCGCCGCCTCCCCCGACCGCCCCCACCTGGTGAAGGCCCTCAAGGCGGCCAACCTGTGGGAGTACGGCCACGAGGCCGAGGCCCGCGCGATCATCGACGGCCTGCGCGCCGCGGCCCCGCTGGACCCGGCCCCGTGGGAGATCGTGGCGGAGACCCTGGAGGCCCACGACGAACTCGAAGCGGCCCTCGACTCCTTCACCGCGGCCCTCGACCTGCTCCTCACCCCTGGCGAGGACGTCCCGTACCGCACCCAGTCCCTGCTGACCGGACGCCACCGCGTACGCCGCCTGCTCGCCCTGGAACACGACGCCTGGGACACCCTCGCCGACAGCCTCCACCGCGCGACCGTCCCCCTGGACGAACTGCACGACCCGAAGCGCCTCTGGTCCCTGGGCTCGGACAACCCGGCCGAACTCCAGGCCGAGATCACCCGCCTGCGCGCCGAGTTGGGCTCGTACCGTACGGCCCTCTCCCGCCCGTTCCCGGTGGCGGTCCTCCACTGGCCGACCCCGGAACTGCGCGAACTCCTCGCGGCCTACCCGGCGCTCACCACGGAGTACCCCACCGAGGAAGCCCACCTGGCGGCCCTGGAGTCCTCCCTGCGCGACCTGGCCGCGACCGGCACCCCGAACCTGGGCATCGTCACCGGCACGGTCCCCTCGTACGAAGCCTTCGCAGCCTCGGAAGCCGCCTCCCCCGAGGACCCCGACCTCCTCCCCCAATACGCCACCACCCTCGCAGCCCGAGGCCGAGCCACCCCCTGGCCCCCCACCAAAACCGCCCCCTGCTGGTGCAACTCAGGCACCCCCTACAAGGATTGCCACGGCGCCCCACTGCCTTCCTGATCGCCCGGACAGAACGATCACTCGGGCAGAACTCGGCCACCGACAACTGTGAACCGCCTCGGACCGAGGCGTGCAGGAGACATGAACACCCAAGCGAAGCCGTCGTCGCCCGCCGTCTCGTCGCGGATGAGTCGCCAGGCGCGAAGGGACACGAAGCCCGAGGTGGCCGTCAGGAAGCTGCTGCACGCCTCGGGCTACCGTTACCGACTCAACGTCCGGGTGCCCGACATGCCACGGCGGACCGTGGACATCACCTTCTCCAGGGCCAAGGTCGCCGTTTTCCTGGACGGCTGCTTCTGGCACGGCTGCCCGGAACACGCGACGCAGCCGAAGTCGAACGCGGAGTGGTGGCGGGAGAAGCTCGACCGGAACATGGCTCGCGATCTCGAGACCACGGAGCACATGACGGCTCTCGGCTGGACCGTCCTACGGTTCTGGGAGCACGAAGCACCTGAGGCGGTCGCCGCCCGGGTCGCGGCCACCATCAGCAGGAGCGGTCCCGACGACGCACGACGACGCGAGGGGGAAGACCGATGAGACGTCTACGGTCCGTGGATGTGTGCTCGGGCGCGGGTGGCCTGGCCCTTGGGCTCGAACAGGCCGGATTCGATCCCGTTCTGGTTCTCGACCACAAGCCTGTGGCGTGCAGGACCTTGCGTACGAACAGGCCGTCGTGGCAGGTCCTGGAAACGGATCTCCTCGATTTCGACCCTGTGGAGCACCAGGAGACCTACGACGTGGATCTGCTCTCCGCCGGGCTGCCCCGCGTGAGATCCGCGGCGACCCGCGGCCGGCCGGGAAGCACCACCGAACAACGGCTCCTGGAGGCAACGATTCTCCTGGTGCACGCGGTGCAGCCACGCGCACTCCTCGTCGAGAACGTCCCGGACCTGGTGGACGGGCCCGAGTTCGCCGAGGTGAGGGACTTCGCCCGGAAGGAACTGATCCACCTGGGTTACGAGTTCCACTGGTTCGTCGTGAACGCCGCCGACTTCGGGGTTCCGCAGGACCGCAAACAGGGTGTGCTGGTCGCCGTCAAGGACGGTGGGGTCGAGACCTTCCGACCGCCCCGACCGACCGTCGACGGCCCTGTCACCGTGGGAGAGGCACTGCACACCTCGATGTCCGCGCGTGGGTGGACAGGAGCCGACGCATGGTCGGCTCTGGCCGACAGTGTCGCCCCGACGTTGGTGGGCGGGTCGGACAACCGCGGAGGAGCCGACCTGGGGCCGACCGGAACGAAGAAGGCCTGGGCCCGGATGGGCATCAACGGCGGAGCCCTGAGCGACGAGGTCCCGGATCCCGACGGGGTGCAGGAGTCGGACACGTCCGACTCCACGCTCAAGAAGATCACGGTGGAACAGGCCGCCGTCCTCCAGGGCTTCCCCGACGACTGGCGCTTCGCGGGCGGGAAGACCGCCCGCTACCGGCAGATCGGCCATGCCTCGCCGCCCCCGGTGGGGCGCGCGCTCGGAACGGCTGTCGCGCGCGCCCTCGGGCTCTGACGCACGCTCGGGCGACACCGGGGGAGGATCGGGCCCGCCCCTTCCCCGGCGGCCCGAGCCGTTCGGATCAGTCCTGGGATGCCGTACGCCCCCGCACGACGGCGTCCTGGAACAGCTCGCCGAAGCGCTCGACCAGAGCGGCCACCGCCTTCTCGGGGACCGTCCCGTCCTCTGGTCCCCGCGGTAGGGATCTCCTGGGCACGGGGGGAGCCGACGCCGCACCCGCCACCCACTCGTCCAGAGCTCCGTCGTCGCGCTCCTCGTCCTCCGCGAGCACGTCGTAGAACAGTGTGCTCGCGGCCGCGTTCGCGACCACGGCCAGGGCGTTGACCTCGCGACCCGTGCGGGCCACGCCTTGTTCCACCAGGGCGACCACGGCCTGCGCGGTGGGCCGGTGATCGATGATGTCGAGCCTCAGCACCGTGTTGAGCACGTCCTGAATCCCGCAGGCCACCACCACCGGCGCGTAGTCGGGTCCGTTCCTGAACAGTTCCGCCGCCCACCACAGTCGGGAGAACGCCTGTGTGTGGTGCGCCCCGTGGAAGCGACCGGACGGGACCATGGGGGGCCCGCCGTCCGACCCTGTCGCCGGCAGGTGCCTCCACAACACGTAGTCGGGCGCGACAGCCGCGGCGAGATGGTTCCAGATCCCTTCGTCGGCGGCTTCCCTGCGCGTGAGCCGCAGAGCGGCGTGCAACCTCGGAGCCAGCCACGCGTCGGCCCTCGTGCGTGTGTCGTCCCTGTAGAGGTGCATGACGTCGTCGACGAGGTCGCGTACCGGTTCGACACGCATTCTCACGTCGTCCTCGGCCGTGGCGGTGACGGAACGGCCCAGCTCGATGTAGGGCGGCTCCTCCCGGCCCGACCTGACCCCCGAACCGATGTACTTGACCGCGTTGAGGTCGGCGAGCGAGGCGATCCGGTCGGGAAGTGGATCCGGTCTGTCGATCACGCCTTGTTCTCCCTCTGGGACATGTCGAGCACACGCAACGCGGTACCGAGGTTCCTGGCGACCTTCGCCCGACGGGCCGCCGCGTAGTTGATACGTGGTTGGAGTTCGTTCCAGCCGGACGACTCGCCGCGGCGTGCGTGGATCTCGTTCAGGGCATCGATTCCGGACATGCCGGGCAGCACGTCGGAAAGCATTCCGTTCAGTACGGCGTCTCGCCAGCCGCCCGGCCACTCGGGGTTGCCGTCCGCGTCCAGTTCGAGATCGCTGACCGCGGAATGGAACACCGCCGTCCATACGTCCGTGGCGATCTGGGCGGCGAGCATGTCCCTGATCCCTCGCTCCAACGGACCGCCGCCGGAGTTGAGCAGTTCGGAGATGCCTTCGAAGCCGGTGTTCACATGGACCGTCGGAAGGTCCCCGGAGGTCTCCACCAACCAAGGGGCGTCCTTGAAGGCCCTGAGCCACTCGTGCGGACCGTCGGCGAAGTCGACCTCGTCGACCTGCAACTCGCTCCGTCGTACCGGGGTCCGCGCGGTGAGGTCGACCGTCCACTTCTCCTCGGAGGTGCCGATGACTCGCCCCGCCACCCCGTCGACGGTCGCCACCACGGTCACCGACAGTTCGGCCTGGCTTCGATGATCGGCCCTCCGCAGCCTGATCCGACCCGCCCATTCGGCGCCACCTTCGCCCTGTCTCCGAAGAACGGCGGTCGTACGGGTGTTGGTCGCCTTCTCCGTGAGCACGGCGACCACGGCCACGTCGGACCACGGACCCTCCTCGATCTCCTTCATCGGCAGGGTGGCCGTGAGGGCGATCCGGGAGGACTTCCAGTCGTCCCGCTCCACCTGGTGGAGCGCCACGACACGCTCCTCCCCGGAGAAGACCGACGTGTGCAGGCTGCGTTGGTCCTGCTTCACCGCCGTCACCCTGAACGTGACCTTCCCGGCCGGTGTCGGATACGGAAGTACTCTCATGCCGCTCCGCCCTTCGGCTTCTGAAGATCGACCACGAGGCCGGCGAGGGCCGCGCGCACGGGGTGGGAGGACACGTCCGTGGTCGCGGTGAACGTGGCTGTCCGCGCGCCCGCCGCGAAGTGCAGGACGCCGTCGACGACACGACAGTTCTCGACGGCCACGACCTTCGACCAGCCGACCGAAGGCCTGCCGCCCGATCTCACCTCGAAGCGGGCCACCGGACTCATGACCCATGGATCCTGCCGAGCGGGGAGGTTGACCTCGGCCTCGATCTGCCACGCGCCCTCGTCGTCCACGAAGGCGTCGATGTCCAGAATCGTCGGGAAACCGCCGCCGGCCGCTCTGGGACCGGCAGCGGGCGTTCCGTCCAGTCGCAACAGGTCACGAAGTGCCTTGGGACCCTCCTGCGTCTGTTCCTTACGACGCCCCACCAACTCCCTGACCGCGCTGTTGGCCGCCCTGGTGAAGTCCGCGATCCGACGGTGCGCCGTGGGTGAGTAGCTGGCCCGGAGCTCCTCCGTCTGTGCCCACTTGTTGTGCTCGGGCGGCTCCGACGCCCTGAGGAACGCCTCGGCCCGGTCCGCCTCGACCGTGTCGGGACCGGCCGCGTGTCCGGCCAGCAGGACGGCCTGGAAAGGGCTGGTGCCCAGCGGAAGATCGGGTACCCGGACGGATCTGACCTTCATACGACTTCCTCGCATGCTGACCAGGTGGTTGGGCCTGCCGTCGGCGTCCTCGGCCGCCGTCACCAGCAGCACCGCCTCGTGCTCGACCGGCTTGCCCCGCCCGCGCAGGGCGGGGACCTTCAACATGACCTTGGCCATGGCCACCTGACCGACCTCGGTCAGCCGATCGACGGTGTCTCCGTCGAAGTACGCCTTGAGGGCCCGTGTACGCGACGGCTGCGCGAGGTGCGGTTCGACCCGCTGTTCCTTCACGAGCACGTTCCCGTTGCGCAACGTACGTACAGAGGCTTCGAGCAACGGAGCGACGGTGGCGCCGGACGTCATGGCGGCCCAGAAGTTGGCGGCGAGCGCGCCCACCAGTTTCTTGTGCATCGCCTGGACCGATTCGTCCTCGTCGCCCTCGTCGTCCGTCGGGTCGTTCGACCCGCTCGCCACGTCGTGGGCCCCGACGATGAGGAAGGAAGTACCCGGTTCTCCGCTCTCGCGCGTGAGGTGGAGGCGCTCGACCGTCTCGTCGTCGGCCCACCAGGACCGGGCGACGTTCTCGCTGCCCGAGGCGGTGTCCGGCTCGCCGAACCATGCGGGGCCCGCCCACGCCTCTCCGCCCACCACCCGCCACGGCAGATCGAGGCGTCCGATCAGCCGCTTCTCGGAGCGCCCCTCGTGGGGCTCGGCGAGGGTGGAGTTGATGAGTACGAGTCCCAGGCGACTGGTGGCCCACAGGGTGGCCTTGCCCAGACCGTAGGAACCGCCCGCGCCCTCGTCCGACTTGTGGCTGTCGAGCTGACGTCGCACGACCGCGGCGAACCGACCGTCCTCGTAGTCGTCCCCCGTGAGACCCGACGCGTTGTAGTCGTCGACCTTGAGCAGCACCAGCCGGTCCCGCTCGTTCATGTCGCGGAGGCCCTCCGCGATGATTCTGCCGACCTTCTGTTCCTGGGCGGCCGCGGCTTCGTAATGCGGGCGTAGGGACTCCCATCCGATCGCTTCGCGAAAGCGATCGAGATGTTCACCGCTCAACTCGTGCAGGGTGTAACGAACGCGGACCGGACGCTTCCGGTCGAGTCGCTCGTCCAGACTGTTCTGGGTCGCCTCGCGCGCGAGCACCTCGACGTCAGCCTCGAAGGCGAAGGCGGCGGCGTTTCCGAACTCTCTCCCGCCGTCGGCGTAGGCAGGTCGGTGGTACCACGAGGCCGGCTTGCCGGTCACGGCGTCCGTGGTGCGGGTGTGGATGGTTCCGGAGTCGGTTCCGATCGCATCCGCAATCAGGCGCATCGTGTCCTCACGCGGCACGGCTCGTCCGGTGATCCAGGCGGAGACGGCCGCACGCGTCAGACCGACGCGTTCACCCAGCTCCGCCTGGCTCATGCCCAGACGCTTCAACTGCCGCGCGAGCCACGGGCCGAAGTCCTCTCCGACGTCCAACGTCCACACTCCTCAGCTGCCGTTCGACATATCAGGAAGCACCACGCTACACCCTCATTTGACAGTCGCACCAAGCGACAATCCTGGTTGACAACGGCTCGGCGCCCCAGGACAGTTCCTACTGCCAGGATTTCCTGAAATTCCGATCCGCCACCCGATGTTCCGCCGTGAACCTTTTGCCCCACATGTGCCGTTCGCGCACATCGCCCGAACCGAAGTGTCACCAACTCCCCCCGGACGGGCGGACTTTGACTCCCAAGGCTCCTTGACCCCGCCTAATCACAACGCTATCGTCTTCGAACCACCGCACCACGAACTTCTCGGGAAACCCTCGAGACGCATATCCCTGTTTGCTGTGCCCGATCGCAGGATCGGCCAGCTCCGCATGCTTTCTCGCACCTCTCCACGACTTCTCCTCCGCCCTCCAGGCCATCCCCCGGAATGCACTCCTCCGTTTTCTGTGCGTTCGGCCGCGACACACGTGAACCATCAGCATTTTCGATCTGCCGTGAACCCGAACCGATTCAGGGATGGCCCATGCCGGACAATGAAGACTCCGAATTCCTCGACGCCTACGATTCGTTCGACGACCCGCAGCTCCGGGCCGACTTCCTCGAAGCCCACGGCCGGACCTTCGAGTTCATCCGGAACGCACGCCGCAGGCGCGAAGCCGCGCGCCGGGAGGCGAAGAACCCCGGGGTGACGCCCGACGCCCCGCGTGTCGTCCCCCTCGTCCCCCGTAAGTCGCGCAACCGTCGTCGGCCCGCGCCGCCCCGGACCCGCCCTCGCAACAGGAACTCACTGCGCCGTCCGCGGGTCTCCCGCACCTCGTTCCGTACCAGGACGGTCATCATCGTCATCGTTCAGCGGTAACCCGACGGACCGTCAGGTCGCACGTCTATCGTTCACTCGGGGGGTCGGCCATGCCCGAACACGGCCGCCCCCCGACCCTCCCCGCACCCGGCCGGCAGCCTCAGAAACGGAATCCCTGTGAACCAATCGTCTGCGACGGACACTTCATCCGCTTCACCCGTCATCCAGAAGATTGTCGAACAGTCCGCGCGCGTGTTGGAGACCTATCGCGTCGACCCCGGCCTGATTCTGGAGCATTCCAACGGCGAGCGTCGTATCACACAAGGAGGCTACGGGGACCGCCAGTTGTTCGAGCTGGTACAGAACGCGGCGGACGAGATCGCCGCCGAGCCCGGCGGGAAAGTCCACGTCGTGCTCACCGAATCGCATCTCTACTGCGCCAATCAGGGCACGCCCGTCACCGCGGAGGGCGCGGAGACCATCCTCCGGATGAGTGTCTCCAAAAAGCGCGGTGGTCAGATCGGCCGGTTCGGCGTGGGGGTGAAATCGATCCTGGCGGTCACGGACACCCCTCAGTTCTTCAGCACTTCCGGTTCTTTCGGATTCGACCGCGCATGGTCGTACGAAGCCATCCGCAAAACCCTCGGTACCGCCGCCGTCGACGAATTCGAGGCGCCCGTGCTGCGGATGGCCCGGCCCCTCGACCCCGTCGACGAACGCCTGAAGGACAGTGTCCTCGACCAGTTGCTGGCCTGGGCCACCACGGTCGTTCGTCTTCCCCTGCTGCCCGGCGCGGCCGAGCGTCTCGCCCACGACATGCACCGGACGTCGAAGGACGAGGTACGGAAGGAGTTCCCCGCCAGGTTCCAGCTCTTCTCCCACCACGTGGGGAAGGTCGTCCTGGAGGACCGCCGGACGATGCCCCCGGTCCGGCGGGAGATCACCGTCGAGCACGAGGGGTTCCGCCACAGCATCCACGAGGCACGCACCGGGAGAACGGTCGAGACCACGACCTGGAAGGTCTTCACGCACGCACACCGCCCCACGGAGGTCGCCCGCCGTAGCGCGGGCGAGATGCACGACCGCGGGACGATCGACATCGCCTGGGCGGTGCCCGAATACACCGGGGACACGCTCCTCGTCCCGCCCAAGGGCCGCGGTGAGTTCTGGTCCTTCTTCCCGACCAAGTACCCCATGACGCTGAGCGGCGCCCTCAACGGGGCGTGGAAGACGAACGAGGACCGGCAGAACCTGCTGGACGCGAGCCCCTTCAACCAGGAGATCATCCAGGTCGCGGCTCGCCTGGTGATCGATTCCCTGCCTCATTTGGTGCCGGCCGAGGACCCCGGGGCCTATCTTCCTCTCCTCCCCGGCCGTTCCAGGGAGTCGGAGACACTGAACTGGGCGGACAGGTACCTGACCGAGCAGATCTGGAAATTGGCCGCGCAACGTCCCTCTCTGCCGGACCAGGACGGTGTGTTGCAGATCCCTCGGGATCTGCACGTGCATCCTGTCCTGGGCAACCGCGGAGGTCCGAGAACGCGCTGGCTCGACATGTGGAACGCCCACCCGGGGCGCCCCTCGAACTGGCTCCACCCGTCGGTGGACGCGGTGGACATCCGGGTGGGCAAGGTCGAGCACATCCTCAACGAGACGAAGCAGCCGCGGGCGACTGTGCGCGCATGGCTGGAGGCTCTCGTCTCGGACGGGTCCGCCGAGGCGTCCGCCGTGGCCGTCCGCATCCTTTCGGAGATGATCCGGGAAGACTCGCCCCTCACGGAGGAGGCCCGCAAGGCCAGGATCGTCCTCACGGAGGAGCACGGACTGGTCGCGCCGGTCGCCGGAAGGGTGTTCAGGCGGTCCGTACGGGACGGCCTCAAGGACGACCTGGTGTACGTGGACCAGAAGCTCTCCGAGGACATGTCCCTGACGGGGGCGCTCAACAACATCGGCATCCGGGAGGCCGACGCGCGAGGCCGTTTCGTAGGAGTTCTGGACCAGGGCTTCGAACGCTACGGACCGCAGGACTGGACACGTTTCTGGGAACTCTTCCACAGCGCGGGCGGCCGTCACGTCTCCATGGAGGTCAGGTCCAGGGTCGCCGAGCCGCTGACGACCCTCCACGTCCGCACGCTGGACGGGCGCTTCCACCCCATGAACGACTGTCTGCTTCCCGGCCCGGTGGTTCCCGCCGACGGGTCCCGGGACGCGTCCGTCGCCGTGGATCCGGTCTTCCACTCCGACGACATCGCGGTGTTCGACGAGTTCGGCCTCCGGGATCGGCCCACGGGCGGCCGGCAGCCCGCCGCGGAGCCCTGGTTCGAGGAGTACCGCTCGGCGATGCACGAGGAGTACTGCAGAACCTTGGCCAGCGACGCCCCACGACCGACACTCCATCGTCTGAAGGTGGAAGGAGCAGCCACGGGCGGCCCCCTGCACCTCCTCCCCCACCTCTCCGACGAGGCCAGGGCCGCTTTCGTCAAAGCCCTGCCCGACGACAGCGTCATCGACCGTTGGACCGTGCAGATCGGTGTCCAGGCGTCGACCCGCCGACCCGTCGTCTCGCCGTTGCGATGGATGCTGCGCAAGCACGGCATGGTCCCGACGTCCCAGGGCATCGTCGCGCTCGAGGACGCGGTAGGACCACAGCTCCACGGGTACAGCGACGTGCTACCGGTGGCCGACATCAGTGCGGAGAAGGCTCGCAAACTCCATCTGCCCGTCGTGGCGGCCGATGTGCCCGCACGGCAGTGGGCGCAGTTGATGGCAGAGCTCGGCCGGAGCGAGGACGACGCCTTCGTGGGGCGTACCTACGTGATGTTGACCCGGCTCGAGGTGCCCTTTCCCGCGGACAGCCTCACCCGTTGCCGGATCGGCAACGAGTGGGACACCCGCGAGGACGGCGAGATCGCCGTGGCGGCCACGGAGGAGGAGTACCGGGTGCTCCGCGCCGAGCAACAGCCGGCACTGTTCGCGGGCGGCGCCGCGGACGCGGACCTCCTGATCAGGACCTGGGGGATGCTGCAGTTCTCCGACGTGATCAGCAAGGAGACCCGACACGTCGGGGAGGGCGAGCCGATCCTGCTCAGGGACGAGTTCCCGACGCTGCGGCAACGGCTCGGGGGTGTGATCAACAACTACAGCCTTCTGCGGTGTTCCGAGCTGGAGGAGGTGACCCGTACCCCGCAGGGCACCCGGGCCGCTCCCCTGACCAGTGCGCTCCACGGCACCACCGTGCTCGTCCTCGAACCCGAGTCCCGCCTGGCGGCACTCGTCGCGGCGGACAGGGAGCTGCGGTGGGGCCTCAAGGAAGGAGGGTGTCGAGCGGTCCTCGAAGCGCAGGAACGCCAGGAGGCGGACCAGCAGGTGCAGGAGGCCCTCCGCAGGGTCCGTGACGCCGAGACGGTCGAGGAGAAGCTCGAACTGCTGATCGGCGCGCCCTCGCTCCGTGCCGGACTTCCCCCCGGTCTCCTGGAGAGCGAGCGGGCGGACCGGGACGGCGAGGAACCGTCCGCCCGCCGAATCGCACGCATGGCGCACAACGCCCACGGCGACGGAGTACTCCAGATGCACGCGAAGGATCTCCTGGCGGCCTATCCGAACCAGGCTCCGTCGTCCTTCACCGGCTCGTCCCTCGCCGTGAAATTTGTGTCGGACTTCGGCTTTCCCGACTCCTTCGCCGGTACCAAGGCGTCCTCACTCGCGCCGAGGGTCGACGTCCCCGGCCCCACCGAGTACCTCGGTCTGCACGACTACCAGGAGCGCCTGGCCACCAACGTCCTCGCGATGCTCGACCGACTCAGCCCCCAACGGGGGATGCTGTCCCTGCCGACAGGAGCGGGCAAGACCCGGGTGGCCGCGGAGGCCGTCATCCGTTGGGTCAAGCGGGTGGACCAGCTGGACGGCCCGATCCTGTGGATCGCGCAGTCGGAGGAGCTCTGCGAACAGGCTGTCCAGAGTTGGAGCTTCGTCTGGTCGAAGGTCGGTACGGACAGCCCTCTGACGATCAGTCGGCTCTGGTCGACGAACGAGGCAGGTCCGGTCAAGGACCGTCCCCACCTGGTCGTGGCGACCGACGCGAAACTACGGAACTGTCTGGACGGCGAGAGCTACGAATGGCTGCGATCCGCCTGTCTCGTGGTGGTCGACGAGGCGCACGTGGCCATCTCGCCCCAGTACACCGAGATCCTCGGCCACCTGGGACTGACCCACACACGGACCGAACGTCACCTGCTCGGCCTGACGGCGACACCCTTCCGCAACACCAACGACGACGAGACCCGTCGACTGGTGCAACGGTTCGGTGGCCGCCGACTCGACGACGGCATATTCGCCACCGACGACGCGTACGCGGAACTCCAGGAGCTCGGCATGCTGGCGCGGGTCACGCACCAGGAACTCGCGGGCGGCACGATCGAGTTGACGAACGTCGAGAAGGAGCGGGCCGAACAGCTGAGTCTGCTGTCGAAGGCAGCGGAGGAGCGTCTCGCCGGCGACCAGGACCGGAACCAACGGATCATCGACGAGATCCGGAGCATGCCCGAGGACTGGCCGGTACTGGTCTTCGCCACGTCCGTGGACCATGCCAAGTTCCTGGCCGCCAAGCTCAACGACCTGAGGATCACGGCGGCAGCGGTCGACTCCGCGACACCGACGGCGGACCGACGGCACCGAATCGATCTGTTCCGAAAAGGCGCCATCCGTGTTCTCACCAACTACGGCGTCCTGACGCAGGGGTTCGACGCTCCCGCGACGCGGGCCGTCGTGGTCGCGCGCCCCACCTACAGCCCGAACGTCTACCAGCAGATGATCGGCCGTGGGCTGCGCGGACCACGTAACGGCGGCAAGGAGACCTGTCTGATCCTGAACGTCCGGGACAACATCACCAACTACGGCAGATCCCTGGCCTTCACACAGTTCGAGCACCTGTGGAGTGCGAAGTGAGCAACGTCTATCTGGACAGCCCGGTCCTCACGGCCGAGCAGCAGGCCGTCGTGGACCAACCTTGGGACACCCGACTCCTGGTCACGGCGGGTGCGGGCGCGGGCAAGACGCACACGCTCGTGCGCAGGCTGGACGCCCTGATGAGCGACGAGGAGGACGCGCTCGAGGCGCGGGAGATCCTGGTGCTCAGCTTCTCCCGAGCGGCCGTACGCGAGCTGCGCGAGCGGATCGCGCTCCACGCGCGCGAAGCTCGCCGGGTACGGGTGCAGACCTTCGACTCCTGGGCCTACGCCCTGTTGAGAAGCGCCCACCCCGCCCGCGACTGGAGCACCTTTCCTTTCGAGGAACGTATCCAGGAGGCCACCGAGGCGATCATGCGTGGGGCGGTCGAGGAGACCGAATCGGGTGCTCCCGCCCACGTGGTGATCGACGAGGTCCAGGACCTGGTCGGCGACCGCAGGGACATGGTGGAGACGCTGCTCGACCGTTTCCAGAACAACTGCGGCTTCACCGTCGTGGGGGACGGCGCCCAGGCCATCTTCGGTTTCCAGGTGTCGGACGACGACGCCCGGGCGGCGGAGACCAACTACTTCTTCGACTGGCTGCGGGCGTCCTACCCGGACGACCTCGTGGAACTCCACCTGTCGGAGAACTTTCGTGCCCGCACGGACGAAGCACGTACGGCCCTGACGCTCGGGACCACACTCCGCCGCCTGCCGTCCGAGACCGCGGAGTCCGACGCCGCGGGTGAGGTCCTTCACCGCAAGCTGCGCGACCTGCTTCGGGCGTGCCCCGACTTCGGCACCCTCGACAACGCCTTCACCCTCGGCTCCCTCACCGACTTCCCGGGAACCTGCGCGATCCTCTGCCGGGACAACCGACAGGCGATCGCGCTTTCGGACACCTTGCACTCCCGAGGTGTCGGGCATCGGACCCAGCGCCCTCTTCAGGACCGGCCCGTGCCGGCGTGGGTGGCGTCCCTGCTGCGCGCCACCGGTTCCGGCACACTCACCGAGGAACGGTTCCGCGAGCTTCTCGCCGCCGGTCCGACCCCGCCCTCCGGTGACCACCCCAGGCTCTGGCGCTCCTTGCGCGGCGCGGCGCGTGGGCCGCGAGGGCTCATGGATGTCACGGCGGTGCGCCCTCTGATCGCGGAGGGGCGGTTCCCCGACGATCTCGCCGCCGCGGAGCCGGCACCTCTGGTGATCTCCACCGTCCACCGTGCCAAGGGTCTGGAGTTCGACCGGGTGATCGTGGTGGAACCGGGGACGACGGCGGAGTTGGCGAAACAGCATTCCCACGTCGATCCGGCGTCGGAGGCCCGTGCGCTGTACGTGGCGATGACGCGTCCGAGGGACGACCTGTTCCGGATCGCGCCGCCCGACACGGCGCTCCTCCGCAAGGACAGGTCCGCCAACCGCTGGTACCTGGGCGGCTGGCAGGCGTACATCCGGGACGGAATCACCGCCTCCGGCCTGGACGTCTCCCGGGAGCACCCACCTGGTACGGACGGTTTCACGGACGACGCCACCGCCGTGCAGGAGTACCTGGCGACCTCGGTCCACCCCGGCGACGAGTTGGTCCTGCGCCCGCAGCACGAGATGCCCATGGCCGCGGACCAGAGCCCGCCCTACACGATCCACCACCGGGGCAGGCCCGTCGGTGTGGTGTCGGAGCAGTTCCGTCGCGATCTCCACGCGTCCCTGAAGATCAACCGAACCTGGGAGATCAACTGGCCCGTGGAGATCACGGGCTTCAGGGTGGACTGTCTGGAGAGCGTCGCAGGAAGTACGGCGTCCGGCCTGCGTGCCGGGCTGGGCGACCAGGGAATCTGGATCGTGCCCCGGATGTCCGGGCTCGGCCGGTACAGACGGGTCCGGAAGAACGCCGACGAAGGGCAGAGCAGATGACCACCGGTCCAGGCCCGCATTCCGCGCACTACGCGATGCGCGAAGGCCTCGTCGAGGAACTCCGCAGGGACCTGCTCGGTCCGGGTGAGCCCGACGAGATCCTCACGCAGGATCCACCGATCACGACCTACCCCATCGGTGTGCTCTTCCCCCGTCCCACCGACGAGGCGGCGGAGAACGAGCTCTGGGCGGCGACGGCCGAGAACGACGGCCTCGACGACTCCCCCGTGCTGCGCGGCGGTCGGGACATCGAGGACACCACTCCCGATTCGGGGGTGTCCCTGGCGAACGACCGTCGACCGTCGTCCATGGGCCTCACCTTCGCCGTCGACCCCGCGGTGACATCGACGATCCTCGTCACCGCCGAAGCCGCCGCGTACGACCCGGTCGACGCCGCGGGCCGCCCCGTCGCAGCGAAGCGCGCCGAGGCGCGAAGTACCTCCGAACAGTCCGAACGATGGCGTCGACGCCCACTGACCCTGCGCCCTGTGACGATCGACGTCACCCGCGCCGGTATGCAACCGGCGGAGATCGTCGACGAGGGCGTGGAGATCCGAGCTCTGGTCCGGCGTCCCGCGGGCCCTCACGGCACGGTCACCGTCACGGTCACCCTGATCAACACCAGACGGATCGGGGAGCGCGAGCTCCAGGACGCCTTCTGCCTCTACCAGCCCCGTCTCACCGTCACCGCACCCCGGGGGAAGGCCCCGTTCGTGGAGCGGCCGGCCACCGGGAGGGCGACGGACCCGGAACTGGCCGCCGGCAGGCTGCTCCACCGACATGCCCCGACCTTCGCCATGGGGCATGGATGCGCGGCCGTCTGGGACTGGACCCCACCTCCCGTCGGAGCGCCGCCCGTCGAGCGCGCGTCCGTCGGCGAGGTGCGGACCGAGTTCGTACCGACCCACGAGGTACTTCTGACCGACTCCAACCCGGAGATCGACAACTCGGCCCTCACCATGCACGGTCTGGCCACCGGGCCCACGTCCGAGGTGCTTGCGGCTCTCAACGAACTGGCCGCCGGGTACGCGGACTGGATCGACCGGAAGGAGAAGGAGGCGGAGGCACTGACCGGGACCTCCTTCGAGGTTCCGGCCCGAACCCAGATCGAGCGGTGCCTGGCCGCGCTGGCCCGTATGCGTCGAGGAATCCGTGTGCTGGGGACGAAACCCGACGCGATGGAGGCGTTCCGCCTCGCGAACCTGGCCATGGCACGACAGCGGGCACGCAGCGTCTGGGTGAAGTCGGGGCGTACCGGCGCTCCCGACGTGACAGCCGGTCGCTGGCGTCCCTTCCAGGTGTCCTTCATGCTCCTGTGCATCGAGGGGATCGAGGATCCCGCCCACGAGGACCGTGGGATCGCGGACCTTCTCTGGTTCCCGACCGGTGGCGGAAAGACGGAGGCCTATCTCGGGCTGATCGCCTTCACGACGTTCCTGCGCCGTATGCGCCTCGGGGCGTCGGGAGCGGGCGTCACCGTCCTCATGCGCTACACCCTGCGGCTGCTCACCCTCCAGCAGTTCGAGCGTGCCACCACCCTGATCTGTGCCATGGAACTGCTCCGGCTGGGCGACACCGCCACGTTGGGGGCCGAACCGATCTCCGTCGGTATGTGGGTCGGCCAGTCCGCCACCCCCAACACCCTCTCGGTGGCGGAGACCAGCCTGGCCGAGCTACGTGGTGGCAGGACCCTTCAGGAGAGGAACCCCGTCCAACTGCACGCCTGCCCCTGGTGCGGGACCCGCCTCGACGCCTACCAGTACGAGGTGGACGAGGAAGCACGACGGATGTACGTCCGTTGCCCGGACGAGACGTGCGATTTCCGTGACGGGCTGCCCGTCCACCTGGTCGACGAAGCGGTCTACGACGCACGCCCGACCTTGGTGATCGCCACCGTCGACAAGTTCGCGGCGATGCCGTGGCGTGAGCGCACCGCGGCTCTGTTCAACCGGGACCGCTCGGACGGTACCCCCCCTCCCGAACTGATCGTCCAGGACGAGCTGCATCTGATCTCGGGGCCGCTCGGCACCCTCACCGGGCTGTACGAGACCGCGGTCGACGTGCTCGCCGACCGCCCCAAGGTGATCGCCTCCACCGCGACCATCCGGCGTGCCGCGGATCAGGGCAGAGCGCTCTTCGACCGCGAGGTCGCCCAGTTCCCGCCGGGCGGCCTGGACGCCCGTGACTCCTGGTTCGCCGTCGAGACGCCCAAGGAGCGTAAGGCCACTCGCCGATACGTCGGTCTGCTCACGCCGAGCACCAGCCAGTCGACGCTTCTCATCCGGACCTACGCGACCCTGCTGCACCACGCGATGCGGGCCGGCACCACCGAGGAGGTGCGTGACGCGTACTGGACGCTGGTCGGCTACTTCAACAGCCTCCGGCTGCTGGCCGCGGCCGAACTCCAGGTCCACGACGACGTCGAGGCCTACCTGGAGTACCTGGCCGACCGGGACGGCGTACCGAGACGACGCATTCGGGAGATGACCGAGTTGACCAGCCGGGCCAACTCCAGCGAGGTCCCGAGTCGCCTCAAGCAGATCGAGCGACGCATCCCTCACCCCGAGTCCGTCGACGTCCTGCTCGCCACGAACATGATCTCCGTCGGTGTGGACGTGGACCGACTGGGTCTGATGGCGGTGATGGGCCAGCCGCAGACGACCGCCGAGTACATCCAGGCGACGAGCCGTGTCGGCCGAAGTCACCCCGGACTCGTGGCGGTCATGCTCAACTCCGCCCGTTCACGGGACCGTTCGCACTACGAGGACTTTCTGCACTTCCACTCCGCGCTCTACCGGGAGGTGGAGTCGACCAGCGTGACACCGTTCTCCTCGCGGGCCCGCGAACGAGGGCTGCACGCGGTCGTCGTCGCCCTCGCACGGATCCTGATCCCTGCCGCCCGTCCCGACGAGGGCGCCGGACGGATCGGTGAGTTCCGGGAAGAGATCGAGCGTGTGGTCGAGGCCTCCCTGCTGACGCGGGTCCGTGAGGTCGACGAGGACGAGTACGAGGCGACGTCCCGGGCCGTCACGGAGTTCCTCGATCACTGGGAGGAACGGGCCGAGGTCCACGGGGGGCTGTCGTACGAACCGGGACGGGGGCGGAGAACTCCTTCCCTGCTCTGTGCCTTCGACGACATGACGAACGAAGAGGCTTGGCCCACTCTGTGGAGTCTGCGTGATGTCGACGCCGAGTCCGCCCTGTTCATGGAGACATCGCGATGACCCCGCCGCCCGCCCGCCGCCGTCGAGGAGGAGCTCCGGAGCGGAGCTTCCCCCGTAAGGGTTCGGTACGCCGTTCGCAGATGATCACGACGTACGGTGTCGGCTCGATGATCGCCGTCGACAACGAGTCGTTCATCGTGTCCGGCATCGACTCGTGGAACGTCGACGGAGCCCCGACCATTCACGAGCACCGACTGGCACGTGTGCTCGGGGTCCAGTTCTTCCGCCTTCCTCCCGCGTCGGACGACACCAGCAAGGACGGCGTCCATGTCCGACGCTTCCCTCTCTGGCATTCGTGCCCCACCTGCAACGCGCTCCAGCACGTGCGGGGGTTCAACTCCCCTCCCGGGAAGAACGAGTGCGGAGAATGCGACGAGGAGCTCGTCCCGTCACGCTTCGTCATGGCCTGCGCCCGCGGACACATCGACGACTTTCCTTACTGGAAATGGGCCCACCGCAACAACCGTGCCGGCGAGACGGGACTCTGCGGTGGCGCCATGCGTCTGCGCACCAGCGGAAAGACGGCGTCGTTGCGGTCCGTCCTCGTCTCCTGCAGCTGCGGGATCCCGGAGGTCTCGATGGAGGGGGCGTTCCGCGGCCGGGCACTGTCGGACCTCAAGGTGCGATGCAGCGGAAAGCGTCCCTGGCTCAAGGACGCTCCCGTCGAGCCGTGTGCCGAGGCCCCCAGAACGCTCCAACGTGGTTCGTCGGTGGCTTGGCAGGCGATCGTACGGACCGCGCTGTCGATCCCGCCGTGGAGCGGCGGTCTCGCGGCCCGTCTCGCCGATCACTGGGAGACCTTGCGCGCCATCGACCGCAGCGAACTCGAACTGGCCCTCAAGCTGATCACCCTGAAGGACAAGGACGAGCTGCCTCTGGAACAGGTCGTCGCACTCCTCGACGCGGAGAACGAGGAGGACGCCGGAACGGAGGAGGCACGCACGAAGGATCGCGCCAATGTGGCACTCCGGAAGAAGGAGTACGAACGTCTGAGCGAGGGCAATCCCGAGAGCTCGGCGGACCGGGACGAACAGTTCATCTGCGAGCGACCCAGATCCTCGACGTCCGTGCTGCTTCCGTACGGCGTGACAAGTCCCATGCTGGTCAAGCGTCTTCGAGAGGTACGGGCCCTCAAGGCGTTCTCCCGCGTGGACACCCCCGACTCCCACGCGGACGTCCACGAGGCACAGTTGTCGCTCACCCCGCTGAACTGGCTGCCGGCCATGGAGGTCCAGGGCGAAGGCGTGTTCCTCCGCCTCGACGAGGAAAGGGTCGATTCCTGGGCGAGGAACGCGGCGGTGGCGGCACGCGTGGAACGGATTCGGTCCAACCACCTGCGTCAACTGCGCGAGCGTGCCAAGGATCCGAAGTCCGCCCCCGACTCGCCCGCGTCCGCCCGGATGATTCTGCTGCACACGTTGTCACACGTACTCGTCAACGAGTGGAGTCTGGACGGCGGCTACCCCACGTCCTCGCTCCGGGAACGGTTGTACGCCGACGAGACCATGGCCGGTCTCCTCGTCTACACGGCGACCAGCGACTCGGCAGGCAGCCTTGGAGGTCTGGTCGCCCAGGGAGAACCCGCCAAGCTCGAGAAGGCTCTTCGGGCCGCTCTGACCAGGGCCACGTGGTGCTCGGCGGACCCTCTCTGCGTCGAGTCCGAGGCGAGTGGGGCCGGCAGCGTGAATCTCGCGGCCTGCCACGCCTGCGTCCTGCTGCCCGAGACAAGTTGCGAGCAGAACAACGGCCTGCTGGACCGTGCACTCCTGATCGGGACCCCGGAGGACCCGTCCATCGGGTTCTTCACCCCGGCGCTCCACTGACGGACGCGGTCGTCAGGCCTTGACCGACTCGGGTCAGAGGTAGGGCCTGATGATCAGGTTGGGGAGGGTGGGGCGGGATTTGGCTTGGTGGAGTTTGGTGGTGAGGGCTGCCAGTAGTTCTTGCGGGTGGTCGCGGATCAGGGCGGGGGCCGCGCTGATCACGTCTACTCCGTGGGCTTCCAGGCGGAGGCGTCTGCGGAGGGTGGTGCGGTATTCGGCGATGCCGAGGTGGTACTCCTCCGAGTCGACCTCCAGGGCCACGCCGGCGTGGGGCCAGTAGGCGTCCGGGCGGGCCAGGAAGGTGCCCTTGGGGGTGAGGAGGGTGGGGTTCCAGAGGGGGTGGGGGAGGTTGGTGTGGCGGAGGGTGTCCCTTGCCCGGGCCTCCGCGATGGAGCGGGTGCCCGCGCGGAGGTCGTCCAGGACGGTGCGCGCTGCCGGGTTGCGGAGGGCGCGGGACGCGTGGAGTTCGGCGCGGAGGTCTTCCGGGTGGCAGCTGGTCTTCTGGACCGTGGCGGTGAGGATCGCGCGGACGCGGTCCGGGGAGCGTTCGTGGGCCGCGAAGTCGGAGGCGGCGCGGACGGGGCGTACGCACGGGATGCCGTCGACCAGGAGCGTCGGTGGCCAGCGGCTCGTGCGCCGGACGTGGACGTACGCGGTGTTCCGCAGGCTTCTGGTTGCCGGGACGAGGACGGCCGCCCGGTGGGTGGTCGCCCCGGGGACTCCGTACAGGGCGAGTGCCGATTCGCCGGTCAGTACGGCCGTGCCGCCGGACAGGGGCGTCAGGCCCTTCGCCCCGTACAGCACCGCCGCCAGGAGCCGTTGGCGCGCGTCCGGCGTTCCTGTCTGGAGGAGGACCACGCCGGGCAGCAGTCGCTGCCAGGGGCCGTTCGGTGCGCAACGGCGGGCGGTCGTGCTCGGTGCCAGGCCAGCCGCGCGGAGCTGGCGTGAGGTCGCCAGGCATTGCTGGGTGCGGGCGAGGTGGGTGATGGCGGGGTCCGCGGCGGTGGTTCGGAGCATGGGGGTTCTCTGCCCGGGGGTGGTGGGGCCGGGAACTCCTCGGGGTGGGTTGTGACGATCTGTTATGTGCTGTGTTGCGTTGCGGGGTGCCTGCGGTCGGTTCTTCTCGCGACGTAGGCTCTGTGCGTTGGAGACGGCAGAGGTAGGGGTGGGTGGTTGTGATGGCTCGGGTTCCCGCAGCGGTGGTGGCGGCCGGTGGGCTCGTCGGTGGGTACGCGGTCGCCCGGTGGACCAAGAAGCGACCCCTCGGCGGGGTCGCGCTGGCCGCCGCCGGCGCCGTGGCCGCCCGGCAGTGGCACCGGGAGGGCGGGACGAAGGCTTCGGTGGGGCTGAGCGCCGCCTACCTCGCCGCGTTCGGCGCCTCGCACCCCCTGGCCAAGAAGGTCGGCGCCTGGCCCGCTGTCTTCACCGTGGCCGGTACGGTCGCCACGGCTTCCTGGGTCGTAACCCGGCGCAGTGGTGGTGCTGGAGCCGCGTAAAAACCCAGGACGCCGTGGCGGTGCCCAAGCGCAGCCGTTCCGCCACCTCCGCGAGCGCCCGCGCGCCGGGCCGGGCCGGGTGCTCGCGGCCCGTACCCCCGCGCCCCGGCCGCGCCCGGGCCCCCCGGACGCGGCGTCTGAACCGGCATAAAGTGGTTGATCCAGGCATGATGTGGGCCATGAGGAGACAGGTGCCGGGGAAGGGGAAGGACCTGCGATGGGGTCTCACCCGGCTCACCGTCGTGGCGAGTGGGCTGCTCGCGCTGCTGATCGGGTTGATCTTCGGTTTCATGCTGTGGGCGATCAACGGCATGCGCGCCTCCGCCGACGCCCGCAAGGAGACCCGCATGGGCATCGTCGAGACGGAGCGGTTCGAGCAGCTGCTCGTCGACCTCGAGACCGGGCAGCGCGGGTACGTCATCACCAAGCAGGGCGTGTTCCTGCAACCGTGGCAGGCCGCCCGCAAGGCCTTCCCCTCCCAGGCCCGGGAATTCGAGTCGCACGCCAGCACCCCCGCGCAGAAGCGGCGCGCGGCGGAGATCACGCGGGGCATCGACTCGTACATCCACGACTACTCGGTTCCGCTGGTCAAGGCCGCCCAGCGCGGTGACTCCGCCGTGTCGAGCCTGGCGGCGACCGCCGAGGGGAAGCGCCTCGCCGACGCGCTGCGCGACGACTTCACCCGCTACATGGCCACCGAACGCGACCTCCTGGACGCCCGCGCCGACACCGCCAACGCCAACGCCGAGCGGGCCGTGATCGCCGCGTCCGCCGGGCTCGGCGTGTCGATCCTGCTCATCGTGGGCTTCACCGTCTACCAGTCACGCGCCATCGTGCGCCCCACCCGCAGGGCGGCCGCCGTCGCCAAGCAGATCGCGGACGGCGACCTCGGCGTACGCATGGCGCTCACCGGTCCCGCGGAGATCGGCGCGCTGGGCGCGTCCTTCAACACCATGGCCCGGTCGCTCCAGGAGAGCCGCGCCCGGACCGAGGCGGCCCGCCGCCGCCTGCGGCTGCTGTACGACACCAGCGTGTCGGTCGGTACGACCCTCGACGTGGAGCGGACGGCACGCGAACTGGTCCAGGTGGTCGTACCGCAGTTCGCCGACTTCGCCACCGCCGACCTCCTGACCCCCGTGCAGGGCGAGACACCGCAGACCGGCGCCTCCCAGGAACTCCAGCGGGTGGCGGTCGGCGGCATCCGCGAGGACCACCCGTTCCGCCCCGTCGGGACCCGGCGCACCCCCGACCCCTCCACCCCGTACGCGCGCAGCCTCGGCACCCGCCTCGGCCACATCGAGGCTGACCTGCGGACCTCGACCTCCTGGCGGGCCGGGGACCCCGAGTACGCGGGGCGCATCCTCGACGAGGGCGTCCACTCGCTCATCACCGCCCCGATGCTGTCCCGGGGCGACATGATGGGCGTGCTCAGCTTCTGGCGCTCACGCCAGGGGGAGCCGTTCGACGAGGAGGACGTCTCCCTCGCCGAGGAACTGGCCGCCAAGGGCGCCGTGGCCATCGACAACGCCCGCCGGTACACCCGCGAGCGCGCCACCGCGCTCACCCTCCAGCGCAGCCTCCTCCCCCAGCGGCTGCCCGAGCAGGCCGCGGTGGAGGTGGCCTCCCGCTACCTGCCCACCGGCGAGCTGGGCGGCGTCGGCGGCGACTGGTTCGACGTGATCCCCCTGTCGGGCACCCGCGTCGCGCTGGTCGTCGGCGACGTCGTCGGCCACGGCCTCCACGCCGCCGCGGCCATGGGACGGCTGCGTACCGCCGTCCGTACCCTGGCCGACGTCGACCTGCCGCCCGACGAACTCCTCACCCACCTCGACGACCTCGTCATCCGGCTCGCCGACGGCGAGGAGACCAGCGAGGAGACCCACGACCCGGCGGCCGTCGCCGACCTGGGCGCCACCTGCCTGTACGCGGTCTACGACCCCGTCTCCCGCCGCTGCACCTTCGCCACCGCCGGCCACCCGCTCCCCGTCGTCCTCACCCCCGACGGGACGGCCGCACCGGTCTCCGGCCACATCGGCCCGCCCCTCGGGATCGGCGGCCTCCCCTTCGAGACCACCGAACTGGAACTGGAACCCTCCAGCGTCCTCGCCCTCTACACCGACGGCCTCATCGAGTCCCGCGAACACGACATCGACCGCGGCATCGCCGAACTGTGCCGGGCCCTCGCCCGCCCCGCCGCGACCCTGGAGGAGGCGTGCGACATCGTCACCGGAGCCCTCCTCCCCGAGCGCCCCGCCGACGACGTGGCGCTCCTGCTGGCCCGTACCCGCGCCCTGTCCCCCGACCAGGTCGCCACCTGGGACATCGCCGCCGACCCCTCCCAGGTCGAACGCGCCCGGCGGCTGGTCGTCGACCAGCTCGACGCGTGGGGGCTCTCCGAGGCGGCCTTCATCACGGAACTGGTCGCCAGCGAACTCGTCACCAACGCCGTCCGCCACGGCGCGCCCCCCATCCGGCTCCGGGTGATCCGCGACCGCACCCTGATCTGCGAGGTCTCGGACGGCAGCAGCACCGCGCCCCACCTGCGGCGCGCCCGGGAGACGGACGAGGGCGGCCGCGGGCTGCTGCTCGTCGCCGGCCTCACCCAGAGCTGGGGGACGCGCCAGACGACGACCGGCAAGACCATCTGGTGCGAGCAGCCGCTCCCCGACTTCTGACGGGCACCAGGCCTCTGCCGGTCGCTCGCTCTCCGGCGGTCGCCGGATTCCGTACGGTACGAGGCGGCCGCCGCCTCACGCCCCCAGCGCGTGCGACACCGTGTAGATCACCAGCCCCGCCAGCGCCCCCACCACCGTCCCGTTGATCCGGATGAACTGAAGGTCACGCCCGATGTTCGCCTCGATCTTGCGGGACGTGTCCGTCGCGTCCCAGCTCTTCACCGTGTCCGAGATCAGCGACGTGATCTCCCCCCGGTACGTCGACACGACATACCCCGCCGCGTCCTCGACCCACCCCTCCACCTTCGCCTGGAGCCGCCCGTCCGTCGCCAGCCGCGCGCCCAGCGACAGCAGCGAGGCCCGCGCCCGCAGGCGCAGTTCGCTGTGGTCGTCGCTCGCCGCCGAGATGATCATTCCGCGTACGGAGGACCACGCCGAGGCGATGATGTCCTGCACCTCCGGGCGGGCCAGCAGATCCGACTTCAGGCGCTCGACCCGCGCCCGCGTGTCCGTGTCCGACTGGAGGTCGGCCGCGAAGTCCCGCAGGAACCGGTCGATCGCGCCCCGCGCCGGGTGCCCCGGCATGTCCCGCATCTCCGTCACGAACCGCAGCAGCTCCCGGTACACGCGGTCGCCGATCCGCCGGTCCACGAACCGCGGCGTCCAGCCCGGCGCGCCGCCCTGCACCGCGTCCATGACCGAGTCGCCGTGCTCCACCAGCCAGTCGTGCGCGCGGGCGCAGATCAGGTCCACGGCCCGGTGGTGCGCCCCGTCCGACACGATCCGGTCGAGCATCTTGCCCAGCCCCGGGGCGATCTCCGCCGCGTCCGCGCGCCGCGTGATCGCCTCGCCGACCACGGCCTGCACGTCCGAGTCCCGCAGCACGGTCAGCGCGCCGCGCAGCGCCGTGGACAGCTCGGCCGTCACCCGGTCCGCGTGGGAGGGCTCCGCCAGCCAGGAACCGAGCCGGCCGCCGATGCCGAGGGCCCGCAGCCGGGCCCGTACGACGTCCGCGGACAGGAAGTTCTCCCCGACGAACGCGCCGAGGGAGGTGCCCAGCTGGTCCTTCTTGTTCGGGATGATCGCGGTGTGCGGGATGGGCAGCCCCAGCGGGCGCCGGAACAGCGCCGTCACCGCGAACCAGTCCGCGAGCGCGCCCACCATCCCCGCCTCGGCCGCCGCCGCGACGTAACCCGGCCAGCCGTCCACGCCCGAGTTCTTCGCCCAGGTCGCGAGGACGTAGATCACGGCGACGAGCAGCAGCAGCCCGCTGGCGGTGGTCTTCATCCGGCGGACGCCGCGCCGCTTCTCCTCGTCCGCGGCGGTGTACGAGAAGGCGGGCAGCCCGGCGGCGGACAGCCCCCCGGGGCGGCCGGGCGAACGACCCGCGTCCGTGCCGGGGGAGCGGTCGGCGTCCGTGTCCGGTCCGGCCGCTCTCCCCTTGTTGCTGCGTTCCATCCGCTCCACCCGTCCGCGTACGTGTCGTGCCCCAGCTCGTGCACAATTCGACCCGTACGCATTGTCCCTACCTGTGGTACTCCCGGGGCGCACATCGAGTTCCCCGGGGACACGTCCCGTACGCACGGGACCCACGGGGTCACAGACGCGAGGAGAGACCGGGGCCATGACACGACCTCGTGGATCCGCCCTGCTCGGGGCGCTCATAGGGGTGGCGGCGCTCGTCGGCGCCGCCACCGTCTCCGGCCTCGGGTTCGGATACGGCTCCAGCTCCGGGCACGGCTCCGGTGCCTTTCAGGGCCGTACCTCCGTAGGAAGGGCGGCCCCCGCCTCCGCCGGCGCGTGGACGGGCACCTGGGCCGCAGCGCCGGGCGGCCCCGAGCCGGGCGCGCCGCACGGCTACCCCGGCCGCTCCCTGCGCAACGTCGTGCACACCAGCATCGGCGGTACGAGCGTCCGCATCACCCTCTCCAACCGGTACGGCACCGGAGACCTGCGCATCGGCCACGCCTCCGTCGCCCTGCGCGGCCCCGGCGCCGGCGGCGCGACCGGAGGGACAACAGGGGCAGGCACCGGCGCGGTCGACGCGGCCGCCACGACCCCCGGCGAGGGCGGCGCGGCGGCCGTCCCCGGGACCATGCGGCGCGTGACGTTCGGCCGCTCCCCCGCCGTGACCGTCCCGCCCGGCGGCCAGGTCGTCAGCGACCCGGTGCGCCTGCGCGTACCGTCCGGCGGCGACCTGCTGGTCACGGTCTACACCCCGGCCGCCGGGGGCCCGGTGACGTACCACCGCTACGCCCTCCAGACCTCGTACGTGGCACGCGGCGACCGTACGGAGGACACCGGCGGCCGCGCGTACACCGGCCGGACCACCAACTGGCGCTACCTGACGGCCGTCGACGTCCTCGCCGCCGACGCGCGCGGCGCGGTGGTCACCTTCGGCGACTCGATCACCGACGGCGTGGGCTCCCGCCCCGGTGCGAACCACCGCTGGCCCGACGACCTCGCCGTCCGGCTGCGCGACCGGCACATCGGGGTGCTCAACGAGGGCATCGGCGGCAACCGCCTCCTGGGGAGCGGCGTGCGGCGCGGAAAGGGCGAGAGCGGTCTCGTACGGTTCCGTGGCGACGTCCTCGACCGGGCCGGCGTCCGCGCCGTGGTCGTCGACCTCGGCATCAACGACATCCTGGCCGGGCGGGAACGGGACCCCGGCCGCATCGTCGGCGCGCTGAAGGAGCTCACCGCCCAGGCGCACGGCCGCGGCCTGCGGGTGATCGGCTCGACGCTGACGCCGTTCGGCGGGTACAGCGGCTACACCACCGCCGGGGAGCGTGTGCGCCAACAGGTGAACGCGGCGATCCGGGCGGGCGGGGTCTTCGACGACGTCGTCGACTTCGACCGGGCGCTGCGCGACCCGCACGCGCCGGACCGGCTGTCCCCGGCGTACGACTCCGGGGACCACCTGCACCCGAGCGACGCCGGGTACCGGGTGATGGCCCGGACGCTGGACCTGGGGGTCCTGGAGGCGCGCAGCCCCACCCAGTTGTAGAACCCCGTTGTGGCGGCCCCGGCGGTGTCAGGGGTCAGAGCTGCTTGCGCTCCGCCTTCTTCTCCACTTTGAGCCGCTTGCGCTCCTCCTTGAGACGGAGCCGGTCCGCCTCCCTGAGCTTGCGCTTCACACCGACGCCGCCCATCAGCGCGAACCCGGTGACCACCACCCGCGGCGCCCCCGGATCCACCTCGCCCCCGCCCACCTGGTCGAACCCGCCCATGAAACCGAAGCCGTTGACCTGGACGTGCATCCCCGGTGGTACGACCACGTCGATCCCGCCCATGATCGCGACGCAGCGGATCACCACGTCACGGTCCGCGAACCGCGCCTCGCGCAGGTCGATCTCGCCGCCCGCCTGGATCACGACCCCGGTGAACGAACGGCCCACCGTCCAGGTCCCCTTGCGGCTGAACCCGCTCCAGAACGCGAACCCGCCGGTCGACGTCGGCTCCCCGCGGCCGACCCGGTCCGCCCACCCTGCGTCCCCGGCCGCACCCACTGCGGCCCCGGTGCCGGACCGGGCTCCGGACACCAGGTCGGCGGTCGTCCCGGGGGCGGGGAGGTCACGGACCAGGGGCGTCAACTCGCCGTGGGTACGGGCCCGGAGGGCGGCCCCGAGGCGTTCGTCGAACTCGTCCATGTCGAGGCGCCCCTCGGCCACGGCCTCCCGCAAGCGCTCCGCGACCCGCTCGCGCTCGGCGTCGGAGGCCCGCGTCTCTGGCTGCTCGCTCGTCATGGAACAAGCCTAGTTCGGCAGCCGCGAACCGTCAGTGCCCAATCGGTCGCCAGTACGACCCGCTTCCTCCGACCCCGCCTCCCCAGGCTCCTCGTCCGACCGCTCCGCGTACATCTTCGCGATCACCGTCTCGATGTCCGGCTCCCGCACCGACAGGTCCACCAACGGGTATTCCGCCGCGATCCGCGCCACCAGCGGCGCCGCCGACGCCCCCGCCGGGAACGCCAGCCACTGCCGCGGCCCCTCCACCTTCACCACCCGCGCCCCCACCACCTCCACCGGCGGCAGTTCGCGCTCCAGGTCGACCACCAGCGTCCGCTCGCTCCGGCCCACCTCGTGCAACCCGGCCAGCGCCCCGTCGTACAGCAGCCGGCCGTGGTCGATCACCATCACCCGCCGGCAGAGCTGCTCGATGTCGGTCAGGTCGTGGGTCGTGAGCAGCACCGTCGTCCCGCGCTCGGCGTTCAACTGCCTCAGGAAGTCACGGACCTTCGCCTTGGAGATCACGTCGAGACCGATCGTCGGCTCGTCCAGGTAGAGCACCTCGGGGTCGTGCAGCAGGGCGGCCGCGATGTCGCCGCGCATCCGCTGCCCGAGCGAGAGTTGCCGTACGGGTACGTCCAACAGCGCGCCCAGGTCGAGGAGTTCGACGCAGCGCTCCAGGTTCAGCTTGAACCGCCCGTCGGGGACGCGGTACATGCGGTGCATCAGGCGGTACGAGTCGATCAGCGGCAGGTCCCACCACAGCGTGGTGCGCTGGCCGAAGACGACGCCGATGCGCTGTGCGAGCCGGGTGCGCTCCCGCGACGGGTCGATGCCCGCGACCCGCAGCCGGCCGCCGCTGGGCGTCAGGATGCCGGTGAGCATCTTGATGGTGGTGGACTTCCCGGCGCCGTTCGGGCCGATGTAGCCGACCATCTCGCCGCGCGGCACCCGGAAGCTGATCCCGTCCACCGCCCGGACCCGCTGCCGCTCCCTGCGGAACCGGCCCACTTTGCGCCGGACGTCGAAGACCTTCTCGATCCCGTCCAGCATGATGAAATCCGCGTCGTCCACCGGTCCGGTCACCTTTCCGTAGTCAGCCAAGTTCCGTAGTCGGCCGCGTTCCGTGATCGGCCGGCCGGGCGAGCGCGCTCAGCTGCCCGTGCTGCGGTACGACCGCAGCCCCGTCCGCCACACGGCCCCCGCCGCCGCGCAGCACACCACCGCCACCACCGGGGGCAGGAACGCGACCGCCGCCGGCAGCCCGAGCGGGGTCTCGCGGCCGAGCACGTACAGCGCCGGGTACCAGTTGACGAAGGCCAGCGGCACCATGAAGGTCACCCCGCGCACCAGGTCCTTCGCGAACAGCGAGGGCGGGTACTGGAGGAGGGTCGTCCCGCCGTACGTGAACGCGTTCTGCACCTCGGCGGCGTCCTGCGCGAGGAACTGGAACGCCGCCCCCGCCACGAACACCGCCGCGAAGATCGCCGCCCCGCTCACGATCATCATCGGGACCATCAGCACCCGGACGACCGTCCAGTCGATGTCCAGCGCGACCAGCGCGTAGCCCAGCACCAGCGCGCCCTGGAGGATCCGCCCCAGCCTGCGCAGCGCGAAGCGGTCCGCCGCCACCTGCGCCAGCACCGGCACGGGCCGCAGCAACAGGCTGTCGAGCGTGCCGTCCCGCACCCGGCGGCCCAGCCGGTCCGTCGAGCCGATGAGGAGGTCCGCGAGGCCGAAGGCCGTACTGGACGTGCCGTACAGGAAGGCGATCTCGGGCAGCGCGTACCCGCCCAGGGAGTCCACGTGGGAGAACATCAGCAGGATCGCCACGAAGTCCAGGGCGCACGCGACGAACGTCCCGAACGCGGTCATGGCGAAGGACGCGCGGTACGCCATCGTGGACCGTACCCACATCGCCACGATCAGCCCGTACGCCCGCAGCCCGCCGCCCAGCCGGACCCGCCACGACTCCCGCGGAATCCACCGCTCCTGGGGAACCGACCGCTCCCGGGGAACCGACCGCTCCCCGGGAAGCTCCGCCCCGGCGGCCGTCCCCCCGGGCTCCCGCACCCGCTCAGCCACCCTGCACCACCACCCTCCTCGTCGCCACGCCCTGGAGCAGCCGCCCCAGCGCCAGCAGCGCCACCGCCCACCCCGCCTGGAACGCGTACGCCTGAACCAGCCCCCACCCGGTGTGCTTGCCGAGGAGGACGTCCGCCGGGACCTGGAGCATCGACGACCAGGGCAGTGCCCGGGCCAGCGTGCCGAGCGCCCCCGGGAAGAGGGTCAGCGGCAGCAGTTGCCCGGAGAAGAACAGCCCCACCAGCATCGCCATCTGCACCACCCCCGCCCCGTCCAGCAGCCAGAACGCGCTGAGCGCCACCAGGAAGCGGAGCGCGAAACTGACCACCACCGCGAGCAGCACGGACAGCAGGAAGGCCGGCCAGACCAGCGGATCCGACGGCAGCGCCAGATCGAAGGCCAGCGCCCCGAACACCACCGGCACGACCCCCCGGCCCAGCAGGTGGAAGGCCGCCCGCCCCAGGTCACCGGCCAGCCACCACAGCTGGAAGTCGACGGGCCGGTAGAGGTCGATCGCGACGTCGCCGGTACGGATCCGCTCGATCAGCTCGTCCTGGAAGCTGCCGCCCATCACGGCGCAGGTCATCAGGAGCGCCTGCCCCAGCCACACGTACGTGAGGGCCTGCGCCTGGTCGTACCCGCCGAGCCCGGGGCGCTCGTCCCAGAGCGCGACATAGGTGTACGCGAGAATGAAGCCGAAGACGGTGTTGGTGAAGATCCCCGCGAACGTGGCGATCCGGTACGTCGCATAGCGCCGGAACCCGCTCGCGGCCACCACGGCGTAGAGCCGCACGAAAGCTCCCTCCCCAAAACGCCCGACCCTAGCCCCCGGGCCGGGCCACCGCGACCGATATTCGGCCGCGCCACCCGCACCACCCGCACCACACGTCCCCTGAAGTGGCAATCCACACAAACCGTGCCGATCCGTTTCCCACCCCTGGCGTGTTTCATGGATGGGCGCAGCGTTTCTTGGGCCTCCGCGACGAATGGCCTGATACGACACCGTTATGCCGGAGAGTGAACCGCCGGCGCCCGCCGAGGAGTCTTCATCCACATGAGCGACGAGCCACAGCAGCAGAGCTGGGCCCCACGGGACCCCACGGCCACCCCACCGGCCGGGCAGGGGAAGAAGGGCAAGAAGGCCGGGCGGCCCAAGCGCACCGGCTGGCGCCGCCTGTTCCCCACCTGGCGCACGCTGCTCGGGACGTTCCTCTTCCTCGCGCTGCTCGTCGTCGGCGGCTTCCTCGCGGGCTACCACTACGTCCACATCCCCGCCGCCAACGCCGCCGCGACCGCGCAGTCCAACGTCTACCTGTACGCGGACGGCACCCCGCTCGCCCGGGACGGGGACGTCAACCGCGAGAACGTCCAGCTGGCGCAGGTGCCCAGGACCGTGCAGCGGGCCGTGCTCGCCGCCGAGGACCGCGGCTTCTACAACGAGCCCGCCGTCGACCCGCAGGGCATGGTCCGCGCCGCGTGGAACACCGCGACCGGCAAGGGCACCCAGGGCGGCTCCACGATCACCCAGCAGTACGTGAAGAACTACTACCTCGGCCAGGAACAGACCGTCACCCGCAAGGCCAAGGAATTCTTCATCGCGATCAAGCTCAACCGCGAGGAGAGCAAGGAACAGATCCTCGAGGGCTACCTCAACACCAGCTACTTCGGCCGCAACGCCTACGGCATCCAGGCCGCCGCCCAGGCGTACTACGGCAAGGACATCGAGGACATCACCACCGCCGAGGGCGCGTACCTGGCCTCGCTGCTGAACGCCCCCAGCGAGTTCGACGTCGTCGCCCACCCGGAGAACAAGCCGGCCGCCGTCGCCCGCTGGAACTACGTCCTCGACGGCATGGTCAAGGAGCACTGGCTGAGCCCCGCCGACCGCGCCGCGATCACCTTCCCCACCCCCGGCCAGGTCAAGAACACCGACGCGGGCCTCTCCGGGCAGCGCGGCTACATCGTCCAGGCCGTCAAGGACTACCTGATCACGAACCACGTCATCGACGAGAAGACCCTCGCCACCGGCGGCTACCGGATCACGACCACCCTCGAACGCGGCAAGCAGAACGCGTTCACCCAGGCCGTCAAGGACCAGGTCACCTCCAAGCTCGACCCCGACCGGGCGGCCGACAAGAACGTGCGCGTCGGCGGCGCCTCCGTCGACCCGGCCACCGGCAAGGTCGTCGCCATGTACGGCGGCATCGACTACACCAAGCAGTACGTCAACAACGCGACCCGCCGGGACTACCAGGTCGGCTCCACCTTCAAGCCCTTCGTCTTCGCCTCCGCCGTCCAGAACGGCTCGCGGACCCAGGACGGCGAGACCATCACGCCGAACACCATCTATGACGGCGACAACAAGCGGATGGTCGAGGGCCCCGACGGACCCACCGGGTACGCCCCCGCCAACGAGGACGACGTCGACTACGGCCCCATCACCGTCAGGACCGCCACCGACAAGTCCGTCAACGCGGTCTACGCCCAGATGGCCGAGGACGTCGGCCCGGCCACGGTCAGGAAGACCGCCGTCTCCCTCGGCCTCCCCTCCCGCACCCCCGACCTGACCGCCTCCCCCTCCATCGCCCTCGGCCCGGCCACGGCGAGCGTCCTGGACATGGCGGAGGCGTACGCGACCCTCGCCAACCACGGCCGGCACGGCACGTACACGCTGGTCGACAAGGTCAGCAAGAACGGGGCGAACATCGCCCTGCCCGACCAGGACCCGAAGCGCGCCATCAGCCGCGAGGCCGCCGACACCACCACGTCCATGCTGCGCAGCGTCGTGTCCACCGGCACCGGCACCGCCGCAGGGGCCGCGGGCCGCCCCGCCGCGGGCAAGACGGGTACGGCGGAGGACGACAAGGCCGCGTGGTTCGCGGGCTACACCCCGAACCTCGCCACCGTCGTCTCCGTCATGGGCGCCGACCCCGAGACCGCGAAGCAGAAGCCGCTGTACGGGGCGCTGGGCCTGGCGCGCGTCAACGGCGGCGGGCCGCCCGCGCAGATCTGGGGCCAGTACACCGCCGCCGCGCTCAAGGGCACCCCGGTGGCGAACTTCGACCTGCAACTGGAGGACGGCGCCGAGAACGCCTCACCCGACCCGCAGACCTCGGACGAACCGACCGACCCCGCGGACTCCCAGTCCCCCTCCGACACGCAGGGCGGCACGGACGGACCGTCGCAGGACGGCAGCAGGCCGCCGGGACAGGACCAGGGCCAGACCGGCACCCCCAGCGACGGCGGCCCCTCCGAGGAACCGACCGGCGGCCCGACGACCGGCGGCACGGACGGCGGGACCGGCACAAGCACCGGAACGGGGACCACGGGAACGGCCGGCGACGGGCCCGGGGGGCCGGACACCGGCGGGGGTACGGCCGACGGGGGGACGGACGGCGGACCCGGCGGACCCGGGGGCGGCACGACCGGCACGACCACGGGCGAGACGGACGGCGGGACGGGCGGGACCGGGGACGTACCGTCGTTCCCGGGGGTGGGACGGTAGGGGCGGGGGCGGTAAGGCGGGCGGGGCGGTAGGGGCGCCGGGCTACAGGTAGAGCCCGGTCGAATCCTCGGAGCCCTCGAAGCGGTCCGCCGCCACCGCGTGCAGGTCGCGCTCCCGCATCAGCACGTACGCCACCCCGCGCACCTCGACCTCGCCGCGGTCCTCGGGGTCGTACAGCACCCGGTCCCCCGGCTTCACCGTCCGCACGCTCTGCCCCACTGCGACCACCTCGGCCCAGGCCAGCCGCCGGCCGACCGCGGCCGTCGCGGGAATCAGGATGCCGCCGGAGGAACGCCGCTCGCCCTCCGCGATGTCCGTGCTCACCAGCACCCGGTCGTGGAGCATGCGGATGGGCAGCTTGTCGTCGGTGTTCTCGCTCACGCCCCAGAACCTACCTGCCCGCACGGCCACCCCCCGCCACAGGGGCGCGGCCACCGCCGCGCCCCTCGCCGCCGGGTCAGCCCCGGCGACGGCGCGCCGACACCGCGTACAACCCCACGACCCCCACCGCGAGCAGCGCCACCGGCACCACCCGCTCCAGCCGCGGCGCGCCGTCCATGCCGACGAACTGCGCCCGCACACCCGCGACCGCCCTGTTCACGGCGACGAACGCCCGTCCGGCCGTCTGGTCCACACTGGAGGCCACCTTGGCCTTCGCGTCACCGACGATCGTCTTCGGGTGCACCCGCACCCCGATCTCGTCGAGCGTCTCGGCAAGCTGCCCGCGCCGGCGGACGATGTCCGCCTCGATCTGCGCCGGGGTCCTGGAATCCGACACCGCGCTGCCTCCGTCGTCGTGTCCGGTAATCCTTCGTCAGTACTTCTGTCCGTACCTGCTCGACAGTCTGTCAGTTCAACGGCCCGCGCACCCGGCGGCACCCCCTATCGGGCCCGGCCGCATTACCCTCGGGCACGTACCTCCGTACGCCCGGGGCCGGCGTGCGCCCCACCGCGGGTACCCCGGAACCGGGCGAGACCTCCACCGAGGAGAACCAGAACCATGAGTGAGCGACTTCAGCCGGGCGACACCGCCCCCGCCTTCACCCTGCCCGACGCGGACGGCAACGACGTCTCCCTCGGTGACCACAAGGGCCGCAAGGTCATCGTGTACTTCTACCCGGCGGCCATGACGACGGGCTGCACCAAGCAGGCCTGCGACTTCACCGACAACCTGGACCTGCTGGCGGGCGCCGGTTACGACGTCATCGGCGTGTCGCCGGACAAGCCGGAGAAGCTGGCGCAGTTCCGGGAGAAGGAGAACCTGCGGGTCACGCTGGTCGCGGACCCCGACAAGGCCGTCCTGACGGCGTACGGCGCCTTCGGCGAGAAGAAGCTGTACGGGAAGACCGTGACCGGCGTGATCCGGTCGACGGTGATCGTGGACGAGGACGGCAAGGTCGAGCAGGCGCTGTACAACGTCCGGGCGACGGGCCATGTGGCCAAGATCATCAAGGACCTGGGCGTCTAGTCCGTCTCTTTCGGATCTTGCGGCCGCTTGCCACCGGGGTCCCTCCCCCCGGAGGGACCCCGGTGGTGCGCGCCGGTGGTGCGCCCCGCACGGCTACAGCTCGATCGCGTTCTTGGCACGGGCGACCGACTCCTCGGAGGCCGGGCCGCCGGGGTTCTCCGTGGCGAGGGCCTGGTTGAGCGTGACGAAGGGCCGCATCCGGTCCTCGTACCGCGCGAAGGCGCCCTCGTACCCGCCGCCCCCGTCCGCCCGGCCGAGCTCCTCGGCGAGGACGTGGGCGCCGACCAGCGCCATGCTCGTGCCCTGGCCGGACAGCGGGGACGCGCAGTACCCGGCGTCCCCGAGCAGGACGACCCTGCCGCGCGACCAGCGGTCCATCCGGATCTGGGCCATCGCGTCGCAGTAGAAGTCGGGCGCGTCGGCCGCGGCCTTCGTGAGCCCGGCCGCCTGCCAGCGCAGGCCGGCGAGCCGGTCGACGACGATCTTCCGGAAGCGCTCGGGATCCCGGTCGCCGCCGAACGGCTCCGACCGGAAGCCGAAGGCGATCCGCAGCTCGGTGCTGTCGCGCACGGGCATGATCCCGAAGCCGTTGTCACCGTCCTGGAGCCACACCTGCCACTGGTCGAGGCCGAGGAAGTTGTCGGCGCCGAAGACCGAGAGGTACGTGCCCAGGTGGTGCGCGTACCGCTCCTCCGGGCCGAAGACGAGCCGCCGTACGGTCGAATGCAGGCCGTCCGCCCCCACGACCAGATCGAAGACGCGGGACGGCGCGTGCGCGAAGTCGGCCCGTACGCCGTCCGGTTGCTCGGTGAGCGCGGTGACGGTGTCGCCGAAGAGGTACGTGACCTCGGCCCCGGCGTGCTCGTGGAGCAGTGACACCAGGTCCTCCAGGAGGAGTTCGATGTCCTCGCCGTCCAACCGGCCGCTGCTGTAGGCGACTTCGGTGGAACGGTGGATCTCGTTGCCGTCGGCGTCGAGGACCGACATGCCCCGGATACGGGTACGGAGTCCACGCGCCCGCTCCAGCAGGCCCATCCGCCCGACGACGTCGAGGGCGGCCCCGCGGACGTCGATCGCCTGGCCCCCACGACGGGGCCCGGCGGCGCGCTCCACGACGGTGGGCGCGAAGCCGCGGCGGAGCAGTTGGTGGGCGAGCGCGGAACCGGCGATGCCGCCGCCGGAGATCAGTACGGTCTTCATGCTGGAAGCCCCTTTCGTACGGTGTACACAGGTGAATGTACGGCGTACGAACACCGCTGCCAACTGGTAGTTTGGGGCTTCTGCACTAGATCAGGGGGCGCGAACAGGCACCCGGCGACGCGTCGCTCCAGCTGATCCCTGCACTAGTACAGATCCAGGAGCCCGCGAAAAAGATTCCGATCCGGGGAAACGAACGAAGGAAGCCGATGCCCAGGACCACCCCGCCGCCATCCCCTCCCCCGCCCCCGTACCTGCGGATCGTGGCGGACATCCGGCGGCGCATCGCGGAGGGCGAACTCGCCCCAGGCGACCGGGTGCCGTCGACGCGGCAGATCGCGCGCGAGTGGGGTGTGGCGCTGGCCACGGCGACCAAGGCGCTGACCCGGCTGAGCCGGGACGGACTGGTGGAGGCGCGCCCCCGGGTGGGGACGGTGGTGGCGGCCGGACCGGGACGGGCGGGCGGCGGAAAGGAGCGGCGCACGGAACCACCGCTCGGGGAATCGCCACGCAATGGGCGCCGCCAGGAGACGGAGTCCCACGACCTCCTCACCCAGGAGCGGATCGTGGAGGCGGCCGTGGAGATCGCCGACGCGGAGGGGCTCGCCGCGCTCTCCATGCGCGGGGTCGCCGCACGGCTCGGGGTGGCGGCGATGTCCCCGTACCGGTACGTCGACAGCAAGGAGGACCTGGTCCTGCTGATGGCGGACGCGGCGTTCGGCGAGGCGGAGTACCCCGACGCGGCGGACGTCCCGGACGACTGGCGGGGGCGGGTGGAACTGGGCACGAGGACGCTGTGGCGGCTCTACCGCAAGCACCCGTGGCTGGCGCAACTCCACCCGCTCACCCGGCCCTTGATGCTGCCGAACCTGATGGTCCACGCGGAGTGGATGCTGAGCGCGCTGGAGGGCCACGGCCTGGACCCGGTGACGATGTTCGACCTGCACGTGCTGCTGTACAGCTACGTCCAGGGCCTCGCGGTCAATCTGGAACGAGAGGCGCAGGCGGCGGCGTCGACGGGCCTGACGGAGGACGAGTGGCTGGACGGCCAGGCGGCCGCGATGAACCGGATCCTCACGTCCCCCCGCTACCCGGCGGTGACCCGGGTGATCACGGGCCTGGGCGACCACTACGACCTGGACCTGGACGCCCTGCTGGAGTTCGGCCTGCGGCCGCTGCTGGACGGGATCGCGGGGATCGTGGAGGCCCGCACCTGAGCAACGGCTGTCGCGACGGCGCCGGCCCGGCCGTGGAGACCTGACCACGACCGGACCGGCGTCACGCCCTACGCGTTCACGTCCCGCGAAGCTAGCGGGTCGGGCTCGCGCTGGAGCGGCATTCGATGTTGATGACAAGATCGACGGACGTCCCGTGCGTCTCGACGCTGAACGTCGCCTCGCACGTCTGCTCCGACTTGAAGTACCTCTGGAAGTACGTGGGGCTGGTGTGGCCACCGCTCTCGATCATCCCGGTGACGTACGCGGCCCCGTTGGTGAGCGCCTTGATCCGCTCGTCGACGAGCGGGTCGCGCTTGGGGAACCAGTTGGGTGTCGAGGGAACCGGGACGTAGCACAGGATCGCGGAGGTCAGCAGGTCCGCGTCGTACTTGGCACGGAAGCTTGCCTCCCTGGCCCATTCCGACCTCTTGAGCTGCATGGCGGCCGCGCTGTACTGGCCCTGCGAGACCGCGTTGATCATCGCCTGGAACTCCAGGTCGTCGAACCGGTCGGGGCCGGCGTCGAACATCACGTCCATCAGCGCCGCCCTCCGGTTTCCGGAGAGCGAGTCCAGGGACGGGAGGCGGGCCCGGAGATAGGTCTCGGCGGCGGTGATCTCGACGTCGAACAGGACGCGGATCTGGAAGGGCGTCAGAACCTTCGACCCCGACCGAATCGCGTCGTAGTCCGCGTCGACGGACTCGATCAGCCTCCGCGCGTCCGGGGCGTCGAGCTCGAAGCCGATTCCCACGGCGAGGCGGCCCTGCGCGTTCGTGTAGACGTGCGGATTGCCGTCCAGGCCGTAGGGGGTCTCACCGCCCGCCACGAAGGACAGCATCTGGTCGCGGTCCATCTGCGGACCCTCGTCGGGCGCCGGCGCCCCGGGGTCGTTCGGGTCGAGCGTGCCCACCTGCCTGGGCCCCTGGGTGACGCACTTGGGCAGGTCCGCGGCGAAGGCGGGGACGGGGGTCAGGAGCAGCGGGAGCGCGACGGCGGCCGCGGCCAAGAGGCTCGCGAGCGGGCGGGAAGCGGACGATCTTCGGCGGAACACAGGTTCTCCTCTGGCGACCGGGGGGGTGCGGTCATGATCAAGGAGGCGTGGGATCCGGCGCTATCCCAGAAGAGTGGGGATTCCGCGGCACCCTCCATTCCGTTTATCGGACGTAACCACCCGATATCCGGTTCGTTGTCCCGTACGAAGCACGAACGCACGCACGGACCGGAGGACCCACCCCCATGCCACCAAGCCCGTACACACGAACCCGCCTCACGGAGGCGGCAAGCTCGTCGAGAACGATGTCGGAGGCGCTCACGAGGCTGGGCGTCGACACCTCCCACTTCACGCCGCGGGTACGCACCGCGCGGATGCGCATGAACCGGAATCGCCGGTCCGCTGAGGAGATACTGGTCCTCACGGACGAGGCCCACGCGCGCCGTACGCCCAGCTCACTGCTCAAGCGGGCAATGGTGGACCTGGGACGGGAGGAGAGCTGCGCGCTCTGCGGCTGCGGAACCGTCTGGCGCGGGCGCCCCCTCCCCCTGGAGGTCGACCACGTCAACGGCGACTGGAGCGACAACCGGCGGGAAAACCTGCGGCTCCTGTACCCCAACTGCCACGCCGTCACCCCGACATGGTGCCGGGGAGGCGCTCGACGCCGTACGCCCTAGCCGACCCGCTCGGAACCACCTCAGCCGCCTGCCCGGTACGATGGCAGGCGGCTAGCGGCGGTGGCGCAACGGCGACGCAGCAGACTTAGGATCTGTGGCCTGTGAAAGGGCTTGAGGGTTCGAATCCCTTCCGCCGCACAGCGAACGGCCTGCGAATCGAAGGATCGATGCGCAGGCCGTTTCCTCGTTCCGCTTCAGCCCAGCAGCTCCCCCACCACCGGCGCCAGCGCCCGGAACGCCTTCCCCCGGTGGCTGATCGCGTTCTTCTCCTGGGGGGACAGCTCCGCGCACGTCCTCGTTTCGCCGTTCGGCTGGAGGATCGGGTCGTAGCCGAAGCCGTTCGTGCCCGCGGGGGTGGTGCGGAGGGTGCCCAGGAGGCGGCCCTCGACCACGCGTTCCGTGCCGTCCGGGAGGGCCAGGGCCGCCGCGCACGCGAAGTGGGCCGAGCGGTGTTCGGGGGCGATGTCGGCGAGCTGGGCCAGCAGCAGGGCGAGGTTCGCGGCGTCGTCGCCGTGGGTGCCCGACCAGCGGGCCGAGAAGATGCCGGGGGCGCCGCCGAGCACGTCCACGCAGAGGCCCGAGTCGTCGGCGACCGCGGGGAGGCCGGTCGCGTCGGCGAGGGCGTGGGCCTTGAGGAGGGCGTTCTCGGCGAAGGTGACGCCGGTCTCCTTGACGTCGGGGACGTCGGGGTAGGCGTCCGCGCCGACGAGGTCGTGGGGCAGGCCGGCGTCGGCGAGGATGGCCTTGAGTTCGGTGAGCTTCCCGGCGTTGCGGGTGGCGAGGATCAGGCGGGTCATGCACCCAGTATCAGGCGCTCAGGGTGTGCAGATCTTGCCTATCTCCGTCGCCGCGTCCGTGATCGGCGTGAGGTCGGGGCTGTTGTCGCCGTCCTTGACCGCCGTGCGGACGTTGTCGACGCCGTCGGACAGTTGGTCGACGGCCTTGCTGAGGTCGGCGTTGTCCGTCGTGTCGTTGAGGTTGTCGAGTTCGTTGTCGATGCCGCGGAGCGCGTCGTCGATCTTCAGCGGGTCGTCGCCCGCGTCGGATATCGCCTGCTGGAGGTTGCCGACGCTGTCGCTGATGGCCTCGGCGGTCTGGACGCAGTCGAGTGCCTTGTCGAGTGCGCCGCATCCGGCCACCGCGCTGACGGTGAGCATGGCGGCTGCGGCGGCGAGTGCGGTGCGGCGGTGGCGCGGGCCCATCGCGGTTCCCCCAGGGATGTGAAGTGGTGTGCGGACGGGCGTACGGTTCGGCCCGTACGCCCGTGCGCGTAGAGACGCCCTGGGGGGATCCTTGGTTGCGTCTTTACCCGGTGGCCGGCCCGGTCGTCAGGCGCCGAGTGTCCCCTCCAGCGCCGCGCGCTGGATCGTGGCGAGGTCGGCGCAGCCCGCGGTCGCGAGGTCGAGGAGGGTGTTGAGTTCCTTGCGGTCGAACGGTTCGGCCTCGGCGGTGCCCTGGATCTCGACGAAGCGGCCGTCGCCGGTGCAGACGACGTTCATGTCGGTGTCGGCGCGGACGTCTTCCTCGTAGCGGAGGTCGAGGAGCGGTGTGCCGTCGACGATGCCGACGCTGACGGCGGCGACGGTGCCGACGAGGGGTTTGCGTCCGGCTTTCACGATCTTCTTGCCCTGGGCCCAGGTGACGGCGTCGGCGAGGGCGACGTAGGCGCCGGTGATGGCGGCGGTGCGGGTGCCGCCGTCGGCCTGGAGGACGTCGCAGTCGAGGACGACGGTGTTCTCGCCGAGGGCCTTGTAGTCGATGACGGCGCGCAGGGAGCGGCCGATGAGCCGGCTGATCTCGTGGGTGCGGCCGCCGATCTTGCCGCGTACGGATTCGCGGTCGCCGCGGGTGTTGGTGGCGCGGGGCAGCATCGAGTACTCGCCGGTGACCCAGCCTTCCCCGCTGCCTTTGCGCCAGCGGGGGACGCCTTCGGTGAAGGAGGCGGTGCAGAGGACCTTGGTGTCGCCGAAGGAGACGAGGACGGAGCCCTCTGCGTGCTTGCTCCATCCGCGTTCGATGGTGACGGGGCGGAGCTGTTCGGGGGTGCGGCCGTCGATGCGAGACATGGCGGTGAGTTTAGTGGGGAGGCCTGTGGGGCCCGTACGGCCGGTGGGGACGGCGGTCGTGGTACGGGCCCCGGGGGTCAGGTGGTGGTCACATCATGTCTTCGATGTCGGCGGCGATGGGGTCGGCGTCGGTGCCGATGACGACCTGGATCGCGGTACCCATCTTGACGACGCCGTGGGCGCCGGCGGCCTTGAGTGCCTTTTCGTCGACGAGGGAGGGGTCGACGACCTCGGTGCGGAGGCGGGTGATGCAGCCTTCGACCTCTTCGATGTTCGCGAGCCCGCCGAGTCCGGCGACGATCTTCTCAGCCTTGGTGGCCATGGTGTTCTCCCTGACTCTCGGAAAGCTCCGGAACGACAAGCCCTAGAGCGTTTTGTCACGGTAACGCACGGTTGCCCTGTCTTCACGGGCGGGTGACCGGCTCTCAACGTACCTCAACTGGTCTACACCATTTCAGAGGGACGGGCCGGTCGGGCGGGGGCGGCGGTCGCGGAGAGCAACGCCTTTGCGGGGCAAGCCAGTTGGGGCTTTCGGTCCGTCATGGCACCGTATGCCCCCCTGCCGGAATGTTAGCCTGAGGCAGTTTTACGGCTTTTACGACTATGGCTCAGGCCACATTTATAGAGGTTCCTTATCTATCGCACATCCTGTAGAACTGGTCTACACCACTCAGTGGTGTAGACCACACGGCCCGCACGCTGTGTTCAAGCTGTCGCCGCCGTCTCCCCCTTGTTCGTCCCCCCTGTCCCTGGCGGCGCCATGTCTTCTGGAGGAAGTTGATGACTACGGCCACCGCCGCGGCGGCACCCGCCCCCGCGCCCGCCAAGAAGCGGGGCTCGGCAGTGTTCCAGGGCCTCCAGAAGGTGGGGCGCAGCCTTCAGCTGCCGATCGCCGTTCTGCCGGCCGCGGGCCTGATGGTCCGCCTGGGCGCCAAGGACGTCTTCGGTCAGGACGGCCTCGGCTGGGACAAGGTCGCGTCCGTCTTCGACAACGCGGGCGGTGCCCTGACCGGCGCCCTGCCGCTGCTGTTCTGTGTGGGTGTGGCCATCGGCTTCGCCAAGAAGTCGGACGGTTCCACGGCGCTCGCCGCGCTGGTCGGCTTCCTGGTCTACAGCAAGGTGCTCCAGGCGTTCCCGGTCACGGACGCCGTGATCACGTCGAAGGCCGACATAGCCGCGACGTACAACGACCCGGGGGTGTTCGGCGGCATCATCATGGGGCTGCTGTCCGCGGTCCTGTGGCAGCGCTACCACCGCAAGAAGCTGGTGGACTGGCTCGGCTTCTTCAACGGCCGCCGGCTCGTCCCGATCATCATGGCGTTCGTCGGCACGCTCGTCGGTGTGATCTTCGGTCTGGTCTGGAAGCCGATCGGCGACGGCATCACCGACGTGGGCCAGTGGATCACCGGGCTGGGCTCCGGCGGGGCCGCGCTGTTCGGCGCGGTGAACCGCGGTCTGATCCCGGTCGGGATGCACCAGTTCGTGAACACGGTGGCGTGGTTCCAGCTCGGTGACTTCAAGAACGCGTCCGGCGTGGTTGTCCACGGAGACCTCACGCGCTTCCTCGCCGGTGACCCGAGCGCCGGGATGTTCATGTCGGGCTTCTTCCCGATCATGATGTTCGGCCTGCCCGCCGCCGCCCTCGCCATGGCGCACACCGCTCGCCCCGAGCGCCGCAAGGCCGTGCTGGGCATGATGATCTCGCTGGCCCTCACGTCGTTCGTGACCGGTGTGACCGAGCCCATCGAGTTCTCGTTCATGTTCATCGCGCCGCTGCTGTACGTGATCCACGTGCTGCTGACGGCGGCCTCGATGGCGCTGACCTGGTCCCTCGGCGTGCATGACGGGTTCAGCTTCTCCGCCGGGGTCATCGACTACGCGCTGAACTGGCACATCGCGACCCGACCATGGCTGATCATCCCGATCGGGCTGTTGTTCGGCGCGATCTACTACGGCGTCTTCCGGTACGTGATCGTCAAGTTCGACCTGAAGACCCCGGGCCGTGAGCCCGAGGAAGAGGTCGACGACCTCACGAAGGCCTAGGACCCGATGCCGAAGCCCCCGCCGCTCCGAGGAGCGGCGGGGGCTTCGGCGTGGTGTCCTCAGGCCTCGCGCGTCACAGCTCGTACACCGCTCCCGGCACGGCCAGTTCGGCGGGACCGCCGTACACCGCGCGGGCGTCGGCGAGGTTCCGCTCGGCGTCCGTCCACGGCGGGATGTGGGTGAGCACCAGCCGCCGCGCCCGGGCGCGGGCGGCGTGGGCGCCGGCCTCGCGGCCGTTGAGGTGCAGGCCGGGGATGTCTTCCTTGCCGTACGTGAACGCCGCCTCGCACAGGAACAGGTCGGTGTCCTCGGCCAGCTCGACCAGCGGTTCGCACACGCCGGTGTCGCCCGAGTAGGTGAGCGAGCGTCCGCCGTGCTCGACCCGGATGCCGAAGGTGTCGACGGGGTGCGCGACCTTCTCCGTGCGTACCTGGAAGGGGCCGATGTCGAAGGAGCCCGGCTTGAGCGTCTGGAAGTCGAAGACCTCACTCATGGACTTGTCCGTCGGGGTGTCCGCGTAAGCCGTGGTGAGCCGTTGTTCGGTGCCTTCGGGGCCGTACACCGGGAGGGCGCCGCAGCGCCCGCCGTCGAAGCGGTAGTAGCGGGCGACGAAGTACCCGCACATGTCTATGCAGTGGTCCGCGTGGAGATGGCTGAGGAAGATGGCGTCGAGGTCGTACAGACCGACATGGCGTTGCAGCTCGCCGAGGGCGCCGTTGCCCATGTCGAGGAGCAACCTGAAGCCGTCGGCCTCTACGAGGTAGCTGGAGCAGGCCGATCCCACCGAGGGAAAGGAGCCCGAGCAGCCGACGACGGTGAGCTTCATGGAGCGTGAACCTCCGTTGCGTGGACGGGGGTCGTTCGGTCTTCGAGCGTAAGGCGCGAAAGGGCCGGTCGCTCCTCCACACCGGTCGTCTGTGGGCGAACTCACCTGCTCTGTCACCGGTTCGGATGGATCGCCGGTTCGGGGCGCTACCTTCGACGTCATGAATACGACGTGGTGGATCGTTCTGGTCGTCGTCGTGGCGCTCGCGCTGATCGCCTCGGTGGTGGACGGCTGGGGGCGCGGTCCGCGGCCGCGGCGCGGGACCGGGCCGGGTGGCCGGACGAGGCCGCCCGGGGGGCCGGCCCGTGCGCCGAAGCGGACGGGGCGGCCTGTTCCGGGGGAGGTCTGGTGGGCCACGGTGCCGTTCGAGGACGGTCCGGGGTCGAAGGACCGGCCGTGCCTGGTCCTGTCGGTGCGGGGGAACAGCGCGCGGGTCGCGAAGATCACGACGAAGCGGCACGACGGCCCGGGGGTGATTCTCCTGCCGCCCGACACGGTGGGCGACGCCCAGGGCCGCCGGAGCTACCTGGAGACCGGTGAGCTGAGGAGCGTACGGCTCAAGGACTTCCGGCGGCGGGCGTCGACGGTGGATCCGGCGTTGTGGGAGCGGGTGCGGGATCTCACGGGGTGAGGGGTGGCGGGGTGCGAGTGCGGGTGCGGCCACGGCCTTCGGCCGCGTGGTGTCCTCAATCGCCGGACGGGCTTGAGTTACCCCTATGCCCAGAGCTGGCCGTGCAGGGTTTCGATGGCCTCTTCCGTGGTGGCCGCGGTGTACACGCCCGTCGACAGGTACTTCCAGCCGCCGTCGGCCACGACGAAGACGATGTCGGCGCTCTCGCCGGCCTTGACGGCCTTCTTGCCGACGCCGATCGCCGCGTGGAGCGCGGCGCCGGTGGAGACTCCGGCGAAGATGCCCTCCTGCTGGAGGAGTTCACGGGTACGGGTCACCGCGTCGGCCGAGCCGACGGAGAAGCGGGTGGTGAGGACGGAGGCGTCGTACAGCTCGGGGACGAAGCCCTCGTCCAGGTTCCGCAGCCCGTAGACCACGTCGTCGTAGCGGGGCTCGGCGGCGACGATCCTGACGTCGGGCTTGTGCTCGCGCAGGTACCGGCCGACGCCCATGAGCGTGCCCGTCGTGCCGAGGCCGGCCACGAAGTGGGTGACGGACGGCAGGTCGGCGAGGATCTCGGGGCCGGTGGTGGCGTAGTGGGCGCCCGCGTTGTCGGGGTTGCCGTACTGGTAGAGCATCACCCAGTCGGGGTTCTTCTCCGCCAGTTCCTTCGCGACCTTGACGGCGGTGTTGGAGCCGCCCGCCGCCGGGGACGGGATGATCTCCGCCCCCCACATGGTGAGCAGCTCGCGCCGCTCCCGCGAGGTGTTCTCCGGCATGACGCAGACGATGCGGTAGCCCTTGAGCTTGGCCGCCATCGCGAGGGAGATGCCGGTGTTGCCGCTGGTGGGCTCCAGGATGGTGCAGCCCGGGGTGAGCCGTCCGTCCTTCTCGGCCTGTTCGACCATGTGGAGGGCGGGGCGGTCCTTGACGGAGCCGGTCGGGTTGCGGTCCTCCAGCTTGGCCCAGATCCGGACGTCGTCGGAGGGCGACAGCCGGGGAAGCCGTACGAGAGGGGTGTTGCCGACCGCCGCCAGCGGGGATTCGTAGCGCATCAGGCCGTGTGCGTCTCGGGCGCGCCGCCGGCGACCGCCGGGAGGATGGTGACGCTGTCGCCGTCGGACAGGGTGGTGGAGATGCCGTCGAGGAAGCGGACGTCCTCGTCGTTGAGGTAGACGTTGACGAAGCGGCGGAGCTGGTTGCCCGCGGCGGGGTCGACGAGCCGCTCGCGGATGCCCGCGTGGCGGGTGTCGAGGTCGGCGAACAGGTCCGAGAGCGTGTCGCCGGTGCCCTGGACGGCCTTCGCTCCGTCGGTGTAGGTGCGGAGGATGGTCGGGATGCGGACCTCGATGGCCATGACGTGGGCTCCTTGTCGGTGCGGCGGGGTCGGTGCGGGGCAGGGAAACGGCCGGGCGGGAGAAGTATCGGCGCGCGGCTCGGGCCCCCGCGCGGAGGGGGTGGTGCGGTTCCGGGTGCGGTACGGGCCTGGCGGAGGCTGTTGTTCCGGCCGGGTGTCCGGGCTCAGCCGGCCGGGTCGGGACAGATGGCACTCGCGAGGCGGCACAGGTCGACGTGCAGCCGCGCCACGAGCAGCGGGGTGCTCGGCGTCTTGTCGCTCACGTCGGGAAGAACCATGCGGTCATCGTATCGATTCCCGCTTCACATCCCGATAGGCCGTCTCGCCGGGCGGACGGATGGTGTTCGTCAGGTGGACGGCGGGAGGTAGACCACCAGGGGTCTGCCGGTCAGCGGATGCTCGCTGACCTCGGCTTTCACCTGGTAGACCGCGTCGAGGAGCGCGGGGGTGAGGACGTCGTGCGGGGTGCCGGAGGCGACGATCCGGCCGGCGCGCAGGACGTGGATGCGGTCGCAGTAGTGGGCGGCGAGGTTGAGGTCGTGGAGGGCGAGGAGGTTGGTGGTGCCCGCCTGTTTGATCAGGGTGAGGATGCCGAGCTGGTAGCTGATGTCGAGGTGGTTGGTCGGTTCGTCGAGGACGAGCAGCGCGGGGCGCTGGACCAGGGCGCGGGCGACGAGGGCGCGCTGGCGTTCGCCGCCGGACAGGGTGGGGAAGGCGCGGGAGGCGAGGTCGGTGATGCCGACGCGGGCGAGGGCCTCGTCGGCGAGGGTGGTGTCGGCCGCGGTGTCGGCCTCCCAGAAGCGTTTGTGCGGGGAGCGCCCCATGGCGACGACTTCCCTGACGGTGAGTTCGAACTCGGTGCCGCCGTCCTGGGGGACGGTGGCGATCCGCCGGGCCCGTTCCTTGGGGGTCATGGTGTGGAGGTCGCGCCCGTCGAGGAGGGCGTGTCCGGCGGTGGGGCGGAGGGTCCCGTAGACGCAGCGCAGCAGGGTGGTCTTGCCGCTGCCGTTGGGGCCGACGAGTCCGACGGTCTCGCCGGGGGCGGCGGTGAGGTCGGCGCGGTCGACGAGAAGGCGTCCGGCGGTTTCGTACGACAGGCCTTCGAGGGTGAGGGCGGCGGTCATACGGGGGCTCCTTCGGGGCGTCGGCGCATGAGCCAGAGGAAGAACGGTCCGCCGGTGAGTGCGGTGAGGACGCCGACGGGGATGTCCTGCGGGGCGGCGACGGTACGGGCGGCGAGGTCGGCGACGACGAGGACGACGGCCCCGCCGAGGGCGGCGACGGGCAGCAGGACGCGGTGGGTGGCGCCGACGGCCATGCGGGCGGCGTGCGGGACGAGCAGGCCGATGAAGCCGACGGCGCCGCTGGCGGCGACCATGACGCCGGTGACGAGGGACGCGAGGACGAAGACGGCGGCGCGGAAGCGGGCGGTGTCGAGGCCGAGGGCGGTGGCGCCTTCCTCGCCGAGGAGGAGCAGGTCGAGGGGGCGGGCGAGGGCCATGAGGGCGGCGGTGCCGAGGGTGAGGACGACGCCGGGCAGCAGGAGGGTGGACCAGCGGGCGCTGCCGAGGCCGCCCATGGACCAGTAGAGGGCTTCCTGGAAGTGCTCGGGGCGGGCGGAGACGACGAGGACGAGGGTGGTGAGGGCGGTGAGGATGTACGAGACGGTGACGCCGGCGAGGACGAGGCGGCCGCCGGTGAGTTCGCCGCCGCGCCGGGCGAGTCCGTAGACGAGGACGAGGGCGACGAGGGAGCCGGCGAAGGCGGCGGCGGGCATGGCGACGGTGGTGGTGATGCCGCCGCCGATGCCGAGGACGAGGACGAGGACGGCGCCGGTGGAGGCGCCGGAGGAGATGCCGAGGAGGAAGGGGTCGGCGAGGCGGTTGCGTACGAGGGCCTGGAGGACGGTCCCGACGACGGCGAGTCCGGCGCCGACGACGGCGCCGAGGAGGACGCGCGGGAGCCGGACGTCGAGGACGATGGTCCGGAAGGGGCTGGGGTCGGCGTGCCCGGTCAGAGCGGCGACGACCTGACCGGGCGGGATGCGGACGGAGCCGAGGGCGAGGGCCGCGACGACGGCGGCGGCGAGTGCGGCGGCGAGGCCGGTCAGCACGAGGGTGTGGCGTATCCGCCCGCGGGCGGGCGGGGTGGTGGCGCTCACCGTCGCTTACTTCACGGTCTCGGGGTGGAGTTGCGCGGCGAGTTCCGCGATGGCGTCGGGGGCGCGGACGCCGAGGACGACTTCGGAGAGGGGCATGACGGCGAATCGTTTGTTCTTGATCGCCGGGACGTCCTTGAGCACCGGGTCGTCGAGGAGGCGCTTCTCCTTCTGGGCGACGGTGGTGGAGCCGTAGTCGTAGATGACGACGGTCTGCGGTTTGCGGGCGACGACCTGTTCCCAGGTGGCGTCGCCCCAGGCCTTGCCGAGGTCGGCGAAGACGTTGCGGCCGCCGGCGCGGGTGATCAGTTCGTTGCCGATGCCCTTGCCGCCCGCGGTGAAGGCGGTCTTGTCGCCGCTGTCGTAGACGAAGACGGAGAGCGGCTCGACGTCCTTCAGATGCTCGGCGGTGTCGGCGACGGTGGTGCGGGCGTGGGCGATCCACTTCTCGGCGCGGTCGGGGACGCCGAAGGTGCGGCCGACTTCCCGTACTTCCTGGTAGACGTCGTCGAGGGTGGTCTTCCCCTTGGTGCAGTTCTCCAGGTTGAGGCGGGTGTTGATGCCGGAGCCCTTGAGCGCGTCGCGGCTGCGGCCGTCGCCGGCGTCGAAGGCGCTGGAGTAGCCGCCGTAGACGAAGTCGGGGTTGGCGGCGAGGAGTTTCTCCTTGGAGGGGTACTCCTTGGCGAGGACCGGGACGCCCGCGTAGGCCTTGGCGTAGGCGGGGAGGATCCTGTCGTCCAGGTAGGCAGTGCCGACCAGGGACTTCTGGAGGCCGAGGGCGAGCATGACCTCGGTGGCGTGCTGGTTCAGGGTGACCACGCGCTTCGGCGGGGCCTGGTAGGTGGTGGTCACCCCGCAGTTGGTGACGGTGTACGGGAAGCCCGCGGGGGCTTCGGCACCGGCCTTCGGGTCCTTCGCCGCCTCGGGCGCCGTATCGCTGCCGCAGGCGGCGAGCGGGAGGAGGACGGCGGACAGGGCGACGGCTGTGAGCGCGCGGCGGCGCCGGGGAACGACATGCACGGCAGGGCCTCCTCCAGGGGATTTCCGCGTCCCCTGGTTGGTGGAAGAAGGGCGGCAGGTCAGTTCCTGGCTGCCGAGCCGTGGAGAGCTCGGTCACAGTGGCGGGACCGCGCCGGATTCGCACCGGCTTCCTGGGTCCTGCCGCCTCGGGTTCGGCGGTCAGTCTCTCAGACGGCCCCGGGGCCGTCCGCCACCACCTCGACGTCCTCTTCCGTGACCTGTCCGTCGACGATGCGGTAGGAGCGGAACTGGAAGGGGCCGAGGCCGTCGGTGTCGGCGGTGGAGACCAGCACGTAGTGGGCCTCGGGCTCGTTCGCGTACGTGATGTCGGTACGGGACGGGTAGGCCTCGGTCGCGGTGTGGGAGTGGTAGACGATCACCGGGTCCTCGTCGCGGTCGTCCATGTCCCGGTAGAGCTTGAGCAGGTCGGCCGAGTCGAACTCGTAGAACGTGGGCGAGCGGGCGGCGTTGAGCATGGGGACGAACCGCTCGGGGCGCCCGCTGCCGGCCGGGCCCGCGACCACGCCGCAGGCCTCGTCGGGGTGGTCGCGTCGGGCGTGCGCGACGATCTGGTCGTGCAGGGCCTGGCTGATGGTGAGCATGCTTGGAAATATAAACGGACCCGGCCCCGCGGGTGCGGGGCCGGGTCGGGGGCGGGCCAGGTCACTCCGCCGCGGACGCGTACTCGGGCGCGTCGCTCCCGGCGTTCCCGGTCGTACGGCGCTGGAGGAACCGCCAGCCCACCGCGAGGCCGACGGCCCAGACCGCGCCGACGTACAGGGAGACCCGCGCGTCCTCGTCGTACGCGATCAGGCAGGTGACGAGCGCGAGGAACGCGACCGCGACCCAGCTGAACACCGCTCCGCCGGGGGCCGGGAAGGGGGAGGCCGGGAGGCGGCCCGCGTCGACGGCGCGCCGGTAGCGGATGTGGCTGATCAGGATCATCAGCCAGGTCCAGACGCCGGCGGCGGTCGCCACGGAGGTGACGTACCCGAACGCCTTCTCCGGGACGATGTAGTTGAGGATGACGCCGATGCCCATGAGGGCGACGGAGACGGTGATGCCGAGGGCCGGGGTCTTGCGGGAGTTGAGCCGGCCGAAGGCCTTGGGCGCCTCGCTGTTGGCGGCGAGGCCGCGCAGCATCCGGCCGGTGGAGTACATGCCGGAGTTGCAGGAGGAGAGCGCGGCGGTGAGCACCACGAAGTTGACGATGCCCGCGGCGAGCGGGATGCCCATCTTCTCGAAGGCGTAGACGAACGGGCTGGTGCCGGCGGAGAACTCGGTCCATTTGACGACGGCGAGAATGACGGAGAGCGCGCCGACGTAGAAGACGATGATCCGCCAGGGCAGGGTGTTGATCGCCTTGGGGAGGGTCTTCTCGGGGTTCTCCGACTCGCCCGCGGTGACGCCGACGAGTTCGACGGCGAGGTAGGCGAACATGACGCCCTGGAGGGTCATCAGGCTGGAGCCGACACCGTTCGGGAAGACGCCGTCGTGGGCCCAGAGGTTGGAGGCCTGCGCGGTGTCGCCGGCCTCGGAGAAGCCGAGGGTGAGGACGCCGAGGCCGATCACGATCATGCCGATGATGGCGGTGACCTTGATCATCGAGAACCAGAACTCGACCTCGCCGAAGATCTTGACCGAGATCAGGTTCACACCGAAGAGGACGACCAGGAAGACCAGCGCGCTGACCCACTGCGGGATCGCGGGGAACCAGAAGTGGATGTAGATGGCGGCGGCGGTCAGCTCGGCCATGCCGGTGACCACCCACATCAGCCAGTACGTCCAGCCCGTCGCGAAGCCGAAGAACGGGCCGAGGAACTCCCGGGCGTACTCGGCGAAGGAGCCCGACACGGGCCGGTAGAGCAGCAGTTCGCCGAGGGCCCGCATGATGAAGAAGATCACGACGCCGGCGAGGGCGTACATGAGGATGATGCTGGGCCCCGCCTTGGCGATGTTGGCCCCGGCGCCCATGAAGAGGCCGACGCCGATGGCGCCGCCGATCGCGATCATCTGGACCTGCCTGCTGCCCAGTCCGCGTTCGTAGCCCTCTTCGCCGGTGTGGTCCTCACCGGTACGGGGAGCGGCCGCGCCGCTGTCGCCGTGCCCCTTGTCGACCTGCGGAGAGGTCATGGTGATGCGCCCTTTCTCCCTGCCGGTCCGGGCCGTCGTCGGCCCTGGACCGGTTCCTGATCCCCCCGGATACGGATGGAGTGCCGGCGGCGGTCGGCCGCTGCGAGACACCCCCGGGGACAGGGGTGGCGTCCCCGGGGGGTCCGGCAGATCTATCACGGTGGCGGGGGTGACCGGCGAGGTGCGCTGTGGCGGAGCGCACAGGGAGAAGCGGACAAATTCCATCCGCGCTCGCAAACGTCACGGGAGCGGTGACGTGATCGTTATGCCGAATTGAGGCTCCGCTGAGCGAACGGGAGGCGGCCTCGCGGCGAACGGCCGGGGGCCGCCTCCGTCAGGCGGTCAGCGTCTCGATGAGGCTCTCCTGGAGCGCGCCGAGCCAGAGGTAGGCCATCACCATCGGCTTGCGCGGATCCGTGTCGGGCAGCCGGTACAGCTCGGCGCCCTCGTCCTCGTCGGTGACCTCCAGGCGGGTGCCTATGGTCAGCCGGAGGTCGTTGAGGGCGCCCAGCCAGTGCAGGCACTCCTCGCCGGACAGCTTGAGCACGGCGCCGCCCTCGCCGGTGGGGCCGAGCGCGTCGAGCGAGCGGACGACGGCGATGCCGTCGGCGCGCTTGCGGTCCCGCAGGTCGTTCTCCGTAAAGCGCCTGAACTCCGAGGAGAACTCCTTCAGTTCGTCGTCCCCGTCGCCGTACGCGTCCGGGAAGAGCCGGGCCAGCGCCGGGTCCTCGGGCGGTTCGCTGGGGCCGACCGCGAAGAGCGCGGCGAGCGGGTCCTCGCCCTGGGCGGGCTCGTCGCCGGGCCCGATCAGCTCCAGGAGCTGCATGGCCAGGGAGCGCAGGATCGAGATCTCCACCTCGTCGAGCGCGACGGCCGCGCCGCCGCCCGGGGTGGCCTCGAAGTGCCCGGCCATCAGTCGCGGTCCTGGGTCAGGGTCGCCCAGAGGCCGTACCCGTGCATCGCCTGCACGTCGCGTTCCATCTCCTCGCGGCTGCCGCTGGAGACGACCGCGCGGCCCTTGTGGTGGACGTCGAGCATCAGTTTGTGCGCCTTGTCCTTGGAGTAGCCGAAATACGTCTGGAAGACGTACGCCACATAACTCATGAGGTTGACCGGGTCGTTGTGGACGATCGTCAGCCAGGGCACGTCGGGGTCGGGGACAACGAACGTCTCCTCGGCCGATTCGGGGCGTTCGATCTCAGTCGGAGCAACACTCACGGTTCGGGACGACCTTCTTCTCTGCCGGTTGCAGCCCGGGATTCAGCCCTGCACGACCCATGCTGCCACCCACGGGGGCCGGTCGCACAAACGGCTCCGGGGGCCGCCGCCGGGGTGTCCGGGAGGGTGCCCGAAAAGAAATCGTCACTCTGACGAGTATTGGGGGTAGCATCGTCCGTATGAACACTGCGGACCTTGGGCTGCCGGTGGACGTGCCGTCGACCGCGCTCTTCACCGACCAGTACGAGCTGACCATGCTCCGAGCCGCGCTCCAGGCCGGTACGGCCGACCGCCGCTCGGTCTTCGAGGTCTTCACCCGGCGGCTGCCCGAGGGGCGCCGGTACGGGGTTGTCGCGGGCACCGGGCGCGTCCTGGACGCCGTGGAGAACTTCCGCTTCGACGCGGACGTGCTGCGCTTCCTGCGGGAGCGGGACATCGTCGACGAGGCGACGCTGTCCTGGCTGGCCTCGTACCGCTTCGGCGGGGACATCTGGGGCTACCAGGAGGGCGAGGCGTACTTCCCCGGTTCGCCGATCCTGCGGGTCGAGGGCTCCTTCGCCGAGTGCGTGCTGCTGGAGACCGTGATCCTGTCGATCCTCAACCACGACTCGGCGATCGCAGCGGCGGCCTCCCGGATGTCGGCCGCGGCCGGCGGGCGGCGGCTGATCGAGATGGGCGCGCGGCGCACGCACGAGCTGTCGGCGGTCGCGGCGGCGCGCGCCGCGTACGTCGGCGGGTTCGACACGACGTCCGACCTCGCGGCCGGCTTCCGGTACGGCATCCCGACCGTGGGCACCAGCGCGCACGCCTTCACGCTGCTGCACGACAGCGAGCGCGACGCGTTCCGGGCGCAGGTGGACTCGCTCGGGGAGGGCACCACCCTGCTGGTCGACACGTACGACGTGGCCGAGGCCGTGCGTACGGCGGTGGAGGTGGCGGGGCCCGAACTGGGCGCCGTCCGCATCGACTCGGGCGACCTGCTGCTGGTCGCGCACCGGGTACGGCAGCAGCTGGACGACCTCGGGGCGGTGAACACCCGGATCGTGGTCACCTCCGACCTGGACGAGTACGCGATCGCCTCGCTGGCGGCGGCCCCGGTGGACGCGTACGGCGTCGGCACCCAGCTGGTCACCGGCAGCGGGCACCCGACGTGCTCGATGGTCTACAAGCTCGTGGCGCGCGCGGAGTCGGCGGATCCGGCGGCGCCGCTCGTGCCGGTGGCGAAGAAGTCGCTGGGCGGGAAGACGTCGGTCGGCGGCCGCAAGTGGGCGGCGCGGCGGCGGGACGCCGAGGGCCGCGCCGAGGCGGAGGTGCTCGGCACCGGGCCCGTACCGCCGGAGCTGCTGGACAGCCAGTTGCTGGTGCAGCTGGTCAAGGGCGGCCGGGTGGTGGCCCGCGAGGCGCTGGACGCGGCGCGGGAGCGGCACATCGCCGCGCGGGCGGGGCTGCCGATGTCGGCGATCCAGCTGTCGCGCGGGGAGCCGGTGATCCCGACCGAGTACGTGTGACCGTCGCCGCCTCCCTGCGGGGTGCGTCCCTGCGGGGCGCCTCCCTGCGGGGTGCCTCCCTGCGGGGTGCCTCCCTGCGGGGTGCCTCCCTGCGGGGTGCCTCCCTGCGGGGTGCCTCCCTGCGGGGTGCGGGTGGGTGCGGGTGGGTGCGGGGGCACGGCCTGCGGCCGTAGGTGTCCTCAAGCGCCGGACGGGCTGGGTTTGTCGTGGTGGCGGGGGGCGGGGCCTCCGGAGGTACGTGTGTCCGGACTGCTATCCTCACCGCGCTTCGCGCGAGCTGCGACGCTTTACGTCCGGACACACGCACCTCCTCCGACCCCACCCCCCTCACGCCGGACGGGACGGGGAACGGGCCGGGAGCCCCGTCGCTGCCCGGCCCCGGCCCCTCCCCTCGGGGCGGTGGAGTCTCTACGCTCGGAACCACCGCCCGCAGTCGTTCGCTCCCACCGAAGGAATTCCGCCATGCACCGCGCCTTGATCGTCGTCGACGTTCAGAACGATTTCTGCGAGGGCGGGAGCCTCGCGGTGACGGGGGGCGCCGATGTCGCCGCCGCCATCACCGACCTCATCGGCGAGGCGACCGCCGCGTACCGCCACGTCGTGGCGACCCGCGACCACCACATCGACCCGGGCGCCCACTTCGCGACGGCCCCGGACTACGAGACGACCTGGCCGCCGCACTGCGTGGCGGGCACGGAGGGCGTGGGCTTCCACCCGAACTTCGCCCCGGCGGTCGCGTCCGGCGCGATCGACGCGGTCTTCGACAAGGGGGCGTACTCGGGCGCGTACAGCGGCTTCGAGGGCGCGGACGAGAACGGCACCGGCCTGGCGGACTGGCTGCGGGAGCGCGGGGTGAGCGAGGTCGACGTGGTCGGCATCGCGACGGACCACTGCGTACGCGCCACAGCCCTGGACGCGACCCGAGAGGGCTTCACGACCCACGTACTCCTGGACCTGACAGCAGGGGTGGCGCCCGAGACAACGGACCGGGCCCTGGAGGAGATGCGCACAGCAGGCATCACCCTCACCGGCAAACCAACCGTGGCCTGACCCACCCCGCCCCGCCCGGCGCCTGATCCGTCCCGTCCGGCGTGAGGGGGGTGGGGTCGGAGGAGGTGCGTGTGTCCGGACGTAAAGCGTCGCAGCTCGCGCGAAGCGCGGTGAGGATAGCAGTCCGGACACACGTACCTCCGGAGGCCCCGCCCCCCGCCACCACGACAAACCCAGCCCGTCCGGCGCTTGAGGACACCTACGGCCGCAGGCCGTGCACCCCGGACCGCCCCGCACCGACAAGCAGCCCCCGGGCCCCCCACACCCCCCCTAAGCGGCCGTCCCGGCCGCAGTCCCCGCGGGTCGGCGCAGCAGCGCCCCTATCGGCTGCCACAGCTGCTCCACGCACTCCGGAGTGGTCCGCCAGAGCAGCCCGTCGGGGTGGTGCAGCACCGCCGTGATCTCGTCCAGCGTCGGCGGCTCCGCGTTCCCCCGCAGGTACACCGCCCGGAGCCCCAGATTCCGCAGCCTGGTCAGGGCCCGGGCCCGGTTCCCCGCGTGCACCAGGACGCGCACCGCCCCGCCCTCGGTCGTCGGGCTGGGCAGGGTCAGTGCCACCACCACCGTGCCGTTCGGGAGTCTGCTGAAGCCTCCGCCTGCCATGATCATTCCTCTCCCCCGTGCGTCGGTCGAACATCGTCATGAGACGTCTTGTCAATAAGAGGTCCGTAGGACGCACCTAAACACGATCGGCCGCCGCCCGCTAGAGGGCGACGGCCGATCATGGCTTGACCTGCGGTTACTTCCGGTTACCGACCGGAGGGACCCACGTGGACCGTCAGCGTCTGGCCGTCCAGCGGCTGGCCGACGATCGTGATCTTCGTGTTGGTGTCAGGAACCTGCACGCTCGCCAGCGGGTTGCTCGCGTCGTAGTAGGTGCCCTTGCGGTCGTCGAAGACCGGCGCGCCGAGCTTCGGCTTGATCTTGGTCGCGACGTTCGCCTTGTGCAGCGTCAGACCCTGCGTCGGCCACCAGCTGAACGTGGAGTCGTACGCCTGGATGCGGTTGCGCATCACCGTCCCGTCGGCCCACTTCTCGGCCTTCGGGTGCGCGTCGATCGGCAGGACCAGGCCCTCGCCCGCGTGCTGGCTGGTGTTGTTGTCCTTCTGCGAGGTGTCCCACAGCCAGATCAGCAGACCGGGCTGGTACGGGAAGTGCTCCACCTTCGCGTCGTTCGGCGCCGCGAACCCGAAGTTGTACGGACCGACCTTGAGGGTCTCGTCGTACGACACGTACTGGCGGTTCTCGGCGATGTAGTACTGCGGGTAGTCCTGGGTGAAGGACGCACCGATGCGCGAGAAGCCCTTCGCGGTCCAGCCCGCGTCGTCGCCCTCGGCGTTGTCCGTGAAGAGCGCGGCGCCGTCGGCGACCACGCTGATCGCGTCGGCCGCGAAGCCCTTGCCGCCCGCGCCGCCGTCCGTCTGGTAGCGGAAGCGGACGTCGACCTTCTTGCCCGCGTACGCGTTCAGGTCGTAGACGAGCTTCTTGTACGCGCCCGAACCACCGGTCAGCGCCGGCTTGTCGGCCGAGTCGCGGGTGATCGGCAGACCGTCAGCGGTGCCCTCGACCGGCGTCCAGTTGCTGCCGTCCGTGGAGACCTCGGCGTACAGGTAGTCGTAGTCCGCCTCGATGTCCCACCAGCCCTGGAGCTGAAGCGACGCCGTGGACTTGCCGGTCAGGTCGACCGAGCGGCTGAGGGTGTTCTTGAGGTCGTCACCCATGTCGCTCCACCACTGCTTGGAGCCCTCGGCGGGCGTCACGACCGTGGTGGTCTCTTCCTTGGGCGGCAGGTCCACGATCAGCGCCTGCGGGTTCTTGGTGTTGTACGCCGAGACACCCAGCTTGGTCGTGGAGTTCGTGGCCGCCTTCGCCTTGGCGTAGCTGAGCCAGCCGAGCTGGAGCTTGTCCCAGGCCGTCATGTCGCCCGGCCGGTCGCCGATGGCGTCCTTGCCGTTGCCGAGCCAGGAGCCCGACGACATCAGGGTCCAGAAGGCGGTGGAGTTGTCGCCGCCCGCGGTGTCGTACAGGTCGGGCAGGCCCAGGTCGTGGCCGTACTCGTGCGCGAAGACGCCGAGGCCGCCGTTCTCCGGCTGCATCGTGTAGTCGCCGACCCAGATCCCGGTGTCGCCGATCTGCGTACCGCCGGACTTGTTCGCCGCGGGGCCGGTGCGGCCCGCGTCCGTGCCGTACGCGTACCAGCGGTGCGCCCAGAGGGCGTTGGCGCCCTCGGCGCCGCCGCCGGCCGACTCGTCCTCGCCCGCGTGGACGATCTGGAAGTGGTCGATGTACCCGTCGGGCTCGTTGAAGTTGCCGTCGCCGTCGAAGTCGTACCGGTCCCACTGGTCGTAGCCGGCGAGGTCCGTCTTGATCTGCGCGTCCGTCCGGCCCTTGGCCTTCTGGTCGGCGGCCCAGGCGGTGACGCCGTCCTTGACCGCGTCCCACACGTTGGCGCAGTTGGAGCTGCCGCAGTAGTTGGAGCCGTAACGGGCCTCGTTGTACGGGACCTTGACCCAGTCGGAGACCTCGCCGTCGACCGAGTAACGCCCGGAGGACGTCTTCTCGTAGTAGGTCTTCAGCGATTCCTTCGGCTTGCCCTTGCGGTCCGTTCCCTCACCGAAGTAGAGGTCCTGGAAGTGCTGCTGGTTGTAGTCGGCCTGCCAGGCGGTGGAGTTGTCCACCTTCCGGTCGGGCTCGGCTATCTCGTTGTGCTGCGGCCCGGGCGTGCCGCCGAACTTGACGACCGGCGGCTTGGGGCCGGCCGCGCCGTCGGGGTCGTACTGGGTGGTCGTGTCCACCTGGTCGCCGAACTCCACGAGGACCGTGAAGATCTTGTCGGTCTTCTCGCGGCCCAGCTCGACGTACTTCTTGTTGCCGAGCTTGACGACCTGCGAGCCGCCGCGCTTCTCGACCTTCGCGTCACCCGCGATGACCTGTTCCATGGCGGCGCTGCGCTCGGCCGCCTGCTGCTTGCTGAACGGGCCGTCGAGGTCGTGGTCGACCTCGGCCTTCTGAGGAGCCGGGTCGCGGCGCTCGATGCCGGCGGAACCGGCCGAGGGATTGCCCTCGGCCTGGGCCGTGGTGAAGGCAGAAGCGGTGGCGGCGGTCGCGGCGAGTGCCACGATCACCGCGGACACTCTTCTTGCCCGTCGGTTGCTGATCACTTGATGCTGTCCTCCCCGGCGCATGCGCGGGCGGCGGTCCGGGAGTTGGGGGATCCGCGCGCGTATGCGCGTCATAAGTGGCGCCATTCGACCTGAGTTGAAGAAGAAAAGCCAGACCTTGACTTGAACTGGTCAACTGCACTATGCGAGTGGGCACTTCCGATATACGGACACGAGCGACATGCGACCCCTCCGAGCGCCCCGGGCGCCCCGGGCGCCGGGCCGGCCGGACGGTCGGCCGACCACCGTCCGCATGGCGGAATATTCGAACAACAGGCGCACTGACGCCTCCTGGCGAGGGGGCGCGTGACTCCATGCGCCCCCTGTGCGACGGCACCGTGGGTTAGCTCACGCTTACTGTTGGTTCCACGGGGGCATCCACCGTCGTAGAGTCGGCGAAGACTGCGACTGACAGTGCGATCACCAGTGCGACCACTGCGAGCGGCAGTGCGGCGTACGTGCGAGACACGCGAGACACCCCCAAACCGATGCTCCGAGGGACGGATTCCGCCATGCCGCGTCCGACTGCCGCACAGCTCGCCTACGGTTCCGCCACGGTCGTCTGCTCGACCCTCGCCATGCTGCTGCTGTCCGGTACGTCCACGGGCGTGGGGGTCGCGGTGATCGGCATGGCGGCTCTCGCGCTGGGACTGCTCGTCGCCCTGACCGTGCCCCTGCCGCGCCGGGCCAGGGCGGCTCGCGCCGCGGCCGCGCGGCGTACGGCCGCGGGCTCCCCCGCCTCGGCCGCCGGGACCGCCGGGCAGCCCCGGGTGCCGGCCGCGCGCTCCCACGCGGGCGCGGAGTCCCGCTTCGGCCAGCATTCACTGCGCCGCTGAGACGACGACGGTCCTGGCGACCCGGTCGTGCAGGCCCTGTTTGTAGGGTCTGCCCGTCCAGATCGTCAGGATGATGATCGCCCACCAGAGGCAGAAGCAGCAGAGCAGCGCGGGCAGCCAGAGGACGAGGGCCCGCAGCAGCGAGGCGTTCGTGTCCGGCACGGCTCCGTTGTTGAGCATCGCGACGCGCAGTTTCAGCCATCGCTTGCCGACCGTCTGGCCTCTGCTCCTGGTCATGAGGGTGTCGTAGGCGACGTACGCGATGAGCGAGATGAGCGACCAGAGCCACTGTCTGCCGGTGTTCACCTGATCGGTGAAGTCGTTCCACTCGTTGTGCCCGTTCGACGTCGACGTGTCGAAGCCGCCGACGGCGAGCGAGAGGACCGCCACCGGGATGGCGATGATCAGGACGTCGACGATCCGGGCCGTGAGGCGCCTGCCGAAGGGCGCGAGAGGGGGCATGCCCGCGTAGGGGTCCGTCCCGCCGAGCGGGTCCCCGCCGTAGGGACCGCCCCCGCCCCCGTACGGGCCGCCGCCCCCGCCGCCGTACCGGCCGCCGCCCGGGGGGCCGCCGAAGGGGTCGGAGCCTTCCGGCGGAGGCGGGGGCGGGACGCCCGCCGCTCCCCCGTAGGGAGATCCGTACGGCGACTCCGGGCCCCCGGACTCCGGGCCCCCGGACGACGGGGACTCCCGCGGCTTCTTGCGGAACGGGTCGTCGTCGGGTGGCTCCTGGCCGGGCGGGGGGCGGTCGTCGCTCATGGGGGCAGTGCACCGCGCCCGCGAGGGGCCCGCAACGGCTTGCCCGCCGTTCGGAGGTACGGCCCGTTCGGAGATACGGCCCCGCCGGTCAGCCCGCCACGAAGGTGTGCGCGGCCTTGTCGTGCCAGCACTGCCGCCACGGCCGGTCGAACAGGCACCACAGGACGTTGAGCACGCCCACCACGAGCAGCCCCAGCACCCCGTAGAGCAGCCAGCGGCGCAGGGCCGCGCCGAAGGCCGGGGCCTCGTGCGACTCGATGTCCCGCACCTGGAGACCGCAGAGCTTCTTGCCCAGCGTGCGGCCCCACCTGGCGGTCGGCAGCGCCTCGTACAGCACCCCGAGGACCAGCAGCGCGCCGAGGACCGCGCCGAGATACCCGGCCGTCGTCGAGTCGAGCAGCCAGACGGTGACGGTCTCCCCCGTCTGCTTCGCCGCCTCGATCTTGTCGTCCACATGCGTGCGCGCCTTCGCCACGAGCGGCAGGGCCACGGCCCCGACCAGCGCGCCGAGCACGAGGGTGTCGATCAGGCGGGCCACGAGCCGCTTGCCGAGGCCGGCGGGCCTGGCGGCCGCCTGGGCCTGCGCGGCCTGGAGGAACGGGTCGCTGACCGGCGGCTTCCAGGGCACCACGGGCTGGTCGCCCGCGGGCTGCGCGAGCTGGTGGACCTGCTGGGCCCAGGAGGCCGAGCCGCCACCCGCGCCGCCCTGCTGGGGCTGCGCGGCCGAGGGCGCCGGCACGGACGAGGACGCCTGCCGCGCGGACTCGTCGCGCGACGGCGGCGGTACGGTGCCCGCGCCGGCCGCGCCGGGGGTCATGGAGCGGACCGACAGGGCGCCGTCCGCCTCGCCGGTGCGCCCGGCCGCCGCGTCCTCGTCCTTGGCGCGGCGCGCCGCGCGCAGGGCGCGGATGGCGACCGTGCTGTCGACCGGCGGCTGCTGCGCCCCGGCGGACGGGATCTGGCCGGGGAGGGCCGCGGGCCGGTCCGTACCGCCCTCGCCCGTGCCCGTACCACCGCGCCGGTCGCCGGTGTCGGCTCCGGGGCCCGTACCCGTACCCGTACCGGGGCTGACGCCCGTACCCGGGCCGACACCCGGTGCCGGGCCCGGTCCGGGCGCGATGCCGCGGCGCATGGCGCGGATCGCGACCGTACCGTCGATGACCGGCTGGCTGTCGCCCGTCCCGGGGCCGAGCGCGCGGACCCCCGGCAGGGCCCCGCCGGTGGGGTCGACGGGCGCCGGGAACGGGATGTCGCGGCGCGGCGCGCCGGGCTCGGGGGCCGGGGCAGGGACGCGCGGGTCCGGAGCCCCCCAGGAGACGCGGTTGTCCCGCTCACCGCCGAAGCCGGTCTGCCGCGAGACGTCGGCCTGCCACGCGGACGCCGGTTCCTGGCGGGGCTGTTCGGCGGCCTGGGGCTCCTCGTCGAAGAACACCGGGCCCGTCTCCTCGACGGCGGGCACCGCCTGCGCGCCGGACTGCGGCGCCTCGGCACCGGGCGGCGCGGGGCGGCTCGATCCGGGCACCCACGCTGCTCCGTTCCAGTACCGGACGTATCCCGGGATGGACGGATCGGGGTAGTAGCCGGGAGCGGGGTTGCCGTCTCCGGTCGCCGAGGTTGGGGCGCTCATCACCGTGGTCCCGTATCTCCTCTGAGCCAATTCAGGGTCCACATCTATCAGACCACCGGGGTCCCCAGGGCCGCTCCCGTCGTTTGAGCCACTTTCCGGTCAGAGTGACGGCACAGAGAGCGAGGGTCCGGAAGCACGCGATCAGGCTCATCGGAAGTTGCCCGGAGAAGTCGCGTCATGAATCGCCGTCGGCGCGCTCTCTTCCGGTACGGCCCGCCGTCAGGGCCCGTACCGAGAGAGGAAGTGCCGCCCATGAACACCGTGGTGGAACGTGAGCTGGAACTGAACCTGGTGCTGTCGCCCGAGCGCAGCATCCCCGTCCCGGCCCGGCTGACCTACCGGACCGACGATCCGTGCGCCGTGCACGTCGCCTTCCACATCGGCTCCGAGGCCCCCGTCCACTGGACCTTCGCCCGTGAGTTGCTGGTGGAGGGCATCTTCCGGCCGTGCGGGCACGGGGACGTGAGGATCTGGCCGACGAAGGTCGGCGGGCGCAGTGTCCTGTGCGTGGCCCTCACCTCCCCGGACGGCGACGCGCTGCTGGAGGCGCCGGCGGTGGCCGTGTCGGCGTGGGTGGAGCGGACGTTGCGGATCGTGCCGCCGGGGACGGAGTGCGAGCGGCTCGGGATCGACGAGGGGCTGGCGGGGTTGCTGGCCCCGGCGCCCGCCGACGACCTGTGGCTGCGGGATCCGTGGCCGTCGGACGGGTCGGCGGAGTCGGCGGACTCCGCCGAGGGGGAATAGGGGGAGTTGGGATGTACGGGGCGTGCGCCGTCAGAAGAGCTTGCCCGGGTTCAGCAGGCCCAGCGGGTCGAAGGTCCGCTTGATGCCGCGCTGCAACTCCAGTCCCACCGGGCCGAGTTCCCGGGCGAGCCAGTCCTTCTTCAGTACGCCGACGCCGTGTTCGCCGGTGATCGTGCCGCCCAGTTCGAGCCCGAGCGCCATGATCTCGTCGAAGGACTCGCGGGCGCGGCGGGATTCGTCGGGGTCCGCCGCGTCGAAGCAGACGGTGGGGTGGGTGTTGCCGTCGCCCGCGTGGGCGCAGACGCCGATGGTGAGCGCGTACTTCTCGCCGATCCGCTCGATGCCTTCGAGCAGGTCACCGAGGCGCGAACGGGGTACGCAGACGTCGTCGATCATCGTCGTGCCCTTCACCGCCTCCAGGGCGGGGAGGGCCAACCGGCGGGCGTGGAGCAGCAGTTCGGACTCGGCCGTGTCCTCCGCCGGGACGACCCCGGTGGCGCCGGCCGCCTCGCAGAGCAGGCCGACGGCCGTCAGGTCGGCCCCGGGGTCGGGGGTGTCGAAGGCGGCGAGGAGGAGGGCCTCGGTGGTGTCGGGGAGGCCCATGTTCGCCATCGTGTTGACGGCGCGGACGGTCGTACGGTCCATGAGTTCGAGCAGGGACGGGGTGTGGCCGCTCTCCATGATCCGGCAGATGGCGTCGCACGCGGCGGCCGCGCTGTTGAACTCGGCGGCCAGGACCAGTTGCCGGGGCGGCTGGGGGCGCAGGGCGAGGACGGCCCGGACGACGATGCCGAGGCTGCCCTCGGAGCCGACGAAGAGGCGGGTCAGGTCGTACCCGGCGACCCCCTTGGCCGTACGGCGGCCGGTGGTGAGCAGCCGCCCGTCGGCGAGGACGACGTCGAGGCCGAGGACGTACTCGGCGGTGACGCCGTACTTGACGCAGCACAGGCCGCCGGAGGCGGTGCCGATGTTCCCGCCGATCGTGCACGTCTCCCAGCTGGAGGGGTCCGGCGGGTAGAAGAGTCCGTGTTCGCCGACGGCGCGGGAGAGGGTGGCGTTGACGACGCCGGGCTCGACGACGGCGATCCGGTCGACCGGGTTGATCTCCAGGATCCGGTCCATCTTCACGAGGGAGAGGACGATGCACCCGTCCGAGGCATTGGCGGCCCCGGACAGCCCGGTGCGGGCGCCCTGCGGGACGACGGGGACGCGCAGGGCGGTGGCGGTGCGCATCACGTGCTGGACCTGTTCGACGGAGCGGGGCAGGACCACCACCGCCGGTGTGCCCGCCTCGCAGAAGCTCGCCATGTCGTGGGCGTAGGACGCCGTGACGTCGGGGTCGGTGATCAGGGCTTCGCCGGGCAGTCCTGCCCGCAGCCGTGCGAGGAGATCGTCCATGATCCCAGCGTCGCATCCGGGGCCATCGGTGTGAACCCGTCTGCGATCCACCACGCGGGAGTGGGTGTGCTCTTCGTATGGACGCACAGTAATCACCATGAATGCCATGAAAACGGATCAGCTCAAGCAGGTCAGACGGGCGGCCCTGGCCGCCGGGGTCGGCGGAGCGCTGGTCGCCGGTGTCCTGCTGCTCGTGCCGGACCGGCGGGCGGAACCGGCGCCCGCGCCCGGGCCCGAGGCCCGTGCGATGGCCGCGGTGGGTGCGGGGGCGCCGGCGGCGCTGCCGGACCTGAACGCGCTCATCCGGGGGCGGGAGAACCGGGTGCGGACGCATCCGGAGGACGCCGGGGCGTGGGCGGTGCTCGGCTCGGCGTACGTGGAGCGGGGGGTACGGCGGGCGGATCCGGCGTCCTTCCCGCAGGCGGACCGGGCGTTGCGGCGCTCGCTCCAGGTGCTGCCGGGTGGGGCGGGGGGCGCGGGTTCGGGGTCGGGTTCGGGTTCGGGCTCGGGGGGCGCGGGCTCCGGCGCGCGGGGGAAGGGCGCGTCCGCCGACACGTCCGGCCGTACGGACGCGCTGGTCGGTCTCGGCGCGCTCGCCAACGCCCGGCACGACTACGGCGCCGCCCGGAAGTGGGGCGAGGAGGTACGGAAGCGGGAGCCCGGCCGCTGGGCGGCGTACCCGGTCCTGATCGACGCGTACAACGGTCTCGGCGACTACGAGGCGGCGGGCAAGGCGCTCGACCGGCTCAAGAAGCTGCGGCCGGGCGCGCCCGTGCTGGAGCGGGCCGCGGTGGTCTACCGGGACCGCGGCTGGCGCGAGGACGCGGCGGCGAAGGCGGTCGAGGCGACGGCGCGCGCCGCCACCCCGGCGGAGAAGGCCCAAGCGCTGTGGACGCAGGGCGAGTTGTCCTGGGAGCGGGGTGAACCGGCCGAGGCGCTGGGGCACTACGACGCCGCGCTGAAGGCGGTGCGGGACCACGCCGCGGCGTTGGCGGGGCGGGCGAGGGCGCTGGCGGCGCTGGGCCGTACGGACGAGGCGTACGCGACGTACCAGCGGGCGATCGAGGAGACCCCGAGGCCCGAGTACGCCTTGGAGCTGGGCGAGTTGTACGACGCGCAGGGCTTGGACGGCGACGCGCAGAGCCAGTACGCGGCGCTGCGGGCCCGGGCCGAGGAGGCTCAGGCGCAGGGCGTGAACGAGGAGTTGGTCCTCGCTCGCTTCGAGACCGACCACGGGGACCCGAAGTCGGCGGTGGAGCGGCTGCGGGCGGAGTGGGCGCGGCAGCACCGGAGCATGGACGTGGCGGACGCGCTGGGGTGGGCGCTGTTCCGTACGGGTGAGGGCAAGGAGGCCCTCTCGTACGCGAAGAAGGCGACCGAACAGGGCAGGCGCAGCGCCCTGTTCTCGTACCACCGGGGGGAGATCGAACGCTCGCTGGAGATGGACGGTGCCGCGCGCCGTCACATCGAGGAGGCGCTGCGTACCCATCCGGCCTTCTCGCCGCTGCTGGCGCCGAAGGCGCGTGAGGCGCTGGACGCGCTGGGGGAACCGGCGGGGGGTGGTCCCAAGGACATGTACGGGAAGGCGGGGAAGGCGAGTTCGGGGTCCGGTTCCGGCTCGGGCTCGGGCTCGGGCTCGGGCTCGGCTTCCGGTCTTTCGGCGAAGGTGGAGTAGGGCCGGTCGCCGTACTCGCTGTCGCGGGTACGGGTACGGCCCCACGGGTCAGTTTCCGTGGGGCCGTCCGGCGTTCCACACCCGCGCGGAAGCCGCGCGTCAGAGATTGCCGCGCTTCTCCTGCTCGCGCTCGATCGCCTCGAAGAGCGCCTTGAAGTTGCCCTTCCCGAAGCCCATCGAACCGTGCCGTTCGATCATTTCGAAGAAGACCGTCGGTCGGTCCTGGACGGGCTTGGTGAAGATCTGGAGCAGGTAGCCGTCCTCGTCGCGGTCGACCAGGATCTTGAGCTCGCGCAGCGTCTCGACGGGGACGCGCGTGTCACCGGCCCACTCGCCGAGCGTGTCGTAGTACGAGTCGGGGGTGTCGAGGAACTGGACGCCCGCGGCCCGCATGGCCCGTACGGACGCGACGATGTCGTTCGTCGCGAGCGCGATGTGCTGGACGCCGGCGCCGCCGTAGAACTCCAGGTACTCGTCGATCTGCGACTTCTTCTTGGCGACGGCGGGCTCGTTGATGGGGAACTTCACCTTGAGCGTGCCGTCGGCGACGACCTTCGACATGAGCGCGGAGTACTCGGTGGCGATGTCGTCGCCCACGAACTCCTTCATGTTGGTGAAGCCCATCACCTGGTTGTAGAAGGCCACCCACTCGTTCATGCGCCCGAGTTCGACGTTGCCGACGCAGTGGTCGACGGCCTGGAAGGTGCGCTGGGCGGGCGGTTCGACGATCGGGTCGGCGGCGGTGAAGCCCGGCAGGTAGGGGCCGGTGTAGCCGGAGCGCTCGACCAGGGTGTGGCGGGTCTGGCCGTACGTGGCGATGGCGGCGCGGACGACGGTCCCGTGCTCGTCCTTGCTCTCGTACGGCTCCTCGATGCCGCGCGCGCCGTGCTCGGTGGCGTACGCGTAGGCGGCCCGGACGTCGGGCACCTCGATCGCCAGGTCGACGATTCCGTCGCCGTGCTCGGCGACGTGCGCGGCGAGGAAGCGGCCCCGCTCGGTCGAGGGCTTGACGACGGACGTGAGGACGAAGCGGGCGGCGCCGTTGGTGAGGACGTAACTGGCCGTCTCACGGCTGCCGTTCTCCGGCCCGGCGTAGGCGACGAGCTTCATGCCGAAGGCCGTGGCGTAGTAGTGCGCGGCCTGCTTGGCGTTGCCGACGGCGAAGACGATCGCGTCCATGCCCTTGACCGGGAAGGGGTCGGCGGCGCGCGCGGTGTCGGGTGCGGTACCGAGGTGCATCGAGGTGTCTGCCATGGGCTCAGCGTCACCCGGTTCCACAAGGTGCGCAACAGTTCGCGGGTTCACTGGGCAATCTGTCCGGTGGCGGGCCAGAATGACGGGGCGATCTGCGCAGAGTGACCATGGAACAACGCGAGGGGGAGACGGTCATGGGCATCGACGGGCTCGACGGCAGGCTGATCGTGCTGCTGGCGCGGGAGCCCCGGATAGGGGTGCTGGAGGCCTCACGGCGGCTCGGGGTGGCGCGCGGGACCGTACAGGCGCGGCTGGACCGGCTCCAGGCGCAGGGGGTGATCCGGGGGTTCGGGCCGACGGTGGACCCGGCCGCGCTCGGGTATCCGGTGACGGCGTTCGCGACGCTGGAGATCAAGCAGGGGCAGGGGGTGGACGTACGGGCCCATCTGGCGACCGTGCCGGAGGTGCTGGAGCTGCACACGACGACGGGGCAGGGCGACATGCTGTGCCGGCTGGTGGCGCGGTCGAACGCGGATCTCCAGCGGGTGATCGACCGGGTGGTGGGGTTCGAGGGGATCATGCGGGCGTCGACGGCGATCGTGATGGAGAACCCCGTACCGCTGCGGATCATCCCCCTGGTGGAGCAGGCGGCGGGGGACGCGACCCTCGACGCGTGAACGTATAGCGCGCGGCCCGTGACGCACGGCGCGGATACAAAGAGGTGGCTGCAAAGGATTGGTTGCAAAGAAACCCTTGCATCCATTCCTTTGCATGTCTATCGTGGAGGCATGCCAGAAGCCTCGCGCCCCCCGGCCCGTGACGACGTCCACGCCCTGGACCCGCACACCCTTCGCGGGCTCGCCCATCCGATACGAATGCGCCTGCTCGCCGCCCTGCGGCACCACGGCCCCGCCACCGCCTCCCAGTTGGGCGAGCGGCTCGGCGAGTCGAGCGGTGCGACCAGCTACCACCTGAGGCAGCTGGCGACGTACGGGTTCGTGGAGGACGCGCCGGAGCTGGGCAAGGGGCGGGAGCGCTGGTGGAAGGCGGTCCGTCAGGGCACGAGCCTCGACCGTTCGCTGTACACGGACTCCGACCCGGGCACCCGTACGGCGGTGGAGGTGTTCCTCGAAGAGCTGGCGGCTTCGCACGCCCGGGAGGTGTCCGCCTGGGTCCACTCCGTCATCGACTGGCCGGTGGAGTGGCACGGCAGCTCGGACCTCAGCGACTTCACCCTGCGGCTGACACCGGAGTTGGCCGCGGAGATGACCGAGAAGGCCCACGCCCTCATCGAGAGCTATCAGGACCGCGTCATCCCGGAGGACGCCGAGCACGTGGCGCAGGTGCGTGTGCATCTCCACGCGCTGCCGCAGGCCGAGGACTGACACCGCACAGACGACCGACACCTCATTCATCATCGATCTCGCCCGGGGGTTCCTCATGCATGCCGACATTCATCTGATGCTGCACAGCGAGAAGTCCGCCGAGCTACAGAGGCGGGCCGCCGAGAGCAGGCGGGCCGTGAGCGCTCCGCGCATCACCTCGCCCGGGGAACCGGGCCGCGCGTGGCACGCTCTCCGGGCGCGGCTGGGCTGGGCGTTGGTCGAGTGGGGGCTGCGACTCGCGAGCCGCCCGCACGCGCGAGAAATCCCCCTCGCGTGAGCCGCGGGGAGGCGAAGTCGGCCCCGGCACCTCCGCCCTCCGTGACCGGGTACGACAGGCGGCCGCTGGTCGCGGTCCTCGCCGCCAACACCGTCTCCATCGCCGGGAGTTCACTGACCCTGATCGGCGTCCCGTGGTTCGTCCTCCAGACGACGGGCAGCGCGGGGCGGGCCGGGTTCGTCGCCTTCTGCGCCACTCTGCCGGTGGTGGTCGCGGCCGTCGTCGGCGGCCCGGTCATCGACCGGCTGGGCCGGCGCCGGGTGTCCATCACCTCCGACCTGGTGTGCGCGGTCGCGGTGGCAGCCGTCCCGCTGCTGCACTTCGCGGGGGTGCTGGACTTCTGGATGCTGTGTGTCCTGATGGCCCTCAGCGGCCTGGTGCACACCCCCGGCCTCACCGCGCGTTCCGTGCTGGTCCCCGACCTCGCCGAGCGCGCCGGGACGACCATGCCCAGGGCCGCGAGTCTCCTCGACGCCGTCTCGCGCGGGGCCCGCATGCTCGGGGCGGCGCTGGCGGGTGTCCTGATCGCGTTCCTCGGCGCCGAGACCGTCCTGCTCCTGGACGCGGCGACCTTCGCGGTCTCGGCGGCGCTCATAGCCGTGGGGGTGCGGGGCGTACGTGCGGCGGAGCCGCAGCGCCTCGCCCCCGTCTCCCTGAAGCGGTACCGCACGGAGCTGCGCGAGGGATACGCCTTCCTGGTCCGCACGCGCCTGTTGCTGGGCATCACGGTCATGGTGATGGTCACCAACGGTCTCGACCAGGGCTGGAGCGCGGTCCTGCTGCCGGTCCACGCGCGGGAGGATCTGGGCGGCCCCACCGATCTCGGGTTGCTGACGGCCGTGTTCGGCGGCAGCGCGCTGCTGGGGGCACTGTTGTACGGGGCGTTCGGCGAGCGCTTCCCGCGCCGCGTGGTGTTCGCGACGGCGTTCCTCATATGCGGGGCGCCGCGATACGTGGTCGCGGCGCTGGTGGACGGGACCCTGCCGCTGGCGGTGACGATGGCGGCGGGCGGGCTGGCGGCCGGGCTGCTCAACCCGATCCTGACCACGGTCATCTTCGAGCGGGTGCCGACGGAGCTGCGGAGCCGGGTGTCCGGGGTGACCATGGCGGGCGTGGAGATGACCATGCCCCTGGGCGGGCTGGTGGCCGGGCTGCTGGTGGAGCGGGCGGGGCTGAGTCACGCGATGCTGGCCATGGGAAGCGTCTACCTGCTGGCGACCCTGAGCCCGCTGGTCTTCCCCGCCTGGCGGCACATGGAGCGCCCGGCGGTACGGGAGGACGAGGCGGTCGGCGGCGTGGTCGACGGGGCGGTCGAGGACGCGGCTCCCGGGGTCAGCAGCTCGGGACCGAGCCGCCCTTCTCCAGCGCCCGCAGGGCCGACACCGCGCCCTTGAGGGTCGTGACCGGCACCAGCCGCATGCCCGTCGGCAGCTCGGCGTTGGCGTCCCCGCACTCCGCCTTCGGTACGAGGAAGACCGTGGCCCCGTCCCGCCCGGCGGCCTGGGTCTTCAGGGACACCCCGCCGACCGCGCCGACCTTGCCGCTCCCGTCGATCGTGCCCGTACCGGCGATGGTGCGGCCGCCGGTCAGGTCGCCGCCCGAGCCGTCACCGTCGAGCTTGTCGATGATGCCGAGGGCGAAGAGGAGTCCGGCGCTGGGGCCGCCCACGTCGGCGAGGTGCAGGCTGACGTCGACCTTCTTCGGATCGGCGTGCAGGAAGCCGAGGGCGGCCTCGGTCGCCGAATCCTGCGAGTCGACCATGTCGCGGGTGTTGTGCCGCTGGATCTGCTGGTCGGACTGGCCCGACGGGTAGACGGCGTCCCGGGGCAGGACGGCCTCGTCGGTACGGAACCAGCCCTTGGCCACGTCGGCCAGGTCGACGTCGGCGGACGGCCCGGTCGCCACGATGGTCGTCAGCCGCAGCTGCCCCTCCGTCGTGCGGGTGGGGGCGCCCTTGATGGTGATGACCTGCCGCCCCTGGTCGGCACCGAGGACGTCCGCGGTCAGTCCGGGCTGCGCGACGGCGTACGGCAGCGGCGCGGCGCCCGCGACGGCGAGCAGCGCGACGACCGGGAGGGCGCAGAGACCGAGACGGAAGGGACGTGAGAGACGAGGAGGCACGGTGTCAAATGTATCGGCAGCCGTCCGGGGCTCGGTCCAGGGCTCCGTCCGAGACTCCGTCCAGGGCTCCGCCCTGGATTCCGCCCGGGGTTCAACGCAGGGCGTCGGCCACCTCGCGGGCGGCGTCCACGACGCGGGGTCCGACCCGTTCCGGCACGGAGTCGGTGAGCATCACCACTCCCACGCTCCCCTCTATGCCGGTCACCCCGATCAGCGCGGCGGCGGCGCCGCTGGCGCCCGCCTCCAGCTCGCCCTGGGTGAGGGTGCAGAGAGGTTCGGTGAGCGCGTTCTGCCGGGCGGCGAGGATGGCCTTGCCCGCGGCGCCCCGGTCCAGGGCGTGCCGGAATCCGGCCCGGTAGGCGACGTGGTAGTCGGTCCAGGTGGGTTCGACGACGGCGACGGCCAGGGCCTCGGCCCCGTCGACGAGGGTCAGGTGCGCGGTGGCGCCGATGTCCTCGGCGAGGGAGCGCAGCGCGGGCAGGGCCGCCTCCCGTACCAGCGGGTGCACCTGGCGGCCCAGGCGCAGCACTCCCAGGCCCACCCGGGCGCGGCCGCCCAGGTCGCGGCGTACCAGCGCGTGCTGCTCCAGCGTGGCGAGCAGCCGGTAGACGACCGTCCTGTTGACGCCGAGCTTGTTGGACAGCTCGGTGACGGTCAGGCCGTGGTCGGTGTCGGCGAGCAGTTTGAGGACACGCAGTCCCCGGTCGAGCGTCTGGGATGTCTCCGCGGTCACGACGCCCTCTCCTTCGGAGTGAGTGGCGACGGCTCTCTCACGGTGTGACGGCACCGGTCCCACGGCGACGCACGGAGAGGCCGGCGGCGAGCCTTGGCGCACCGGCTGCGCTCCGGGGCGGTACTGCCACGGGGCGTATGCGTTGCGGGGACAGTAGCGAGCGGCACCGCTGAGCGGAAGACCTCGTCCAGAATCCGGGCACGGGAGGTGAGTTACGCCGAGTTCCCCACCCAAAACCGAATGAACGAGGACTTCTGAGGAACAGTCGGCTTATATCGGTCGGCGGTACGCGGCCGTCCGGGGCCCCCGGCCGGCGGGGTGCGCACACCGGCCGGGGAACGGGAGACGGGGTCACCGCATCCGGGTGGCCCACTCCTGGACCTTCTTGACCCGCTCGCGCAGCTGCCCGGCCGTGGCCTCGGCGCTGGGCGGCCCCCCGCAGACGCGGCGCAGTTCGGTGTGGATGACACCGTGCGGCTTGCCGCTCTGGTGGACGTACGCGCCGACCATGGTGTTGAGCTGCTTGCGCAGTTCCAGCAGCTCCTTGTGGGAGACCACGGGCCGCCGCTCGGCGGGCAGTTCCAGCAGGTCGGCCTCGGTGTCGGGCTTCTTGCGGCTGTGCGCGATCTGCCGGGCCTGGCGCTTCTGGAGCAGCATCTGCACCTGGTCGGGTTCCAGCAGTCCGGGGATACCGAGGTAGTCCTGCTCCTCCTCGCTGCCCGGGTGCGCCTGCATGCCGAACTCGGCGCCGTCGTAGAGGACGCGGTCGAAGACGGCGTCGGACTCCAGGGCCTCGAAGGGCAGGGACTCCTGCTCACCGGTGTCCTCGTCCTGCTCCCTCTCGGCCTCGGCCATCTCCTTCTCGGATTCGGCGTACGGGTCGTCCTCGCCGGCCTTCTTCGGCTTGTCGAGGACGTGGTCGCGCTCGACCTCCATCTCGCCGGCGAAGCCGAGGAGGTTCGGGATGGTGGGAAGGAAGACGGACGCGGTCTCGCCCCGGCGCCTGGAGCGCACGAAGCGGCCGACGGCCTGGGCGAAGAAGAGGGGGGTCGAGATGGTGGTGGCGTACACGCCGACGGCCAGGCGCGGCACGTCGACGCCCTCCGACACCATGCGGACGGCGACCATCCAGCGGTCGGTACTCCCGCTGAAGTCGTCGATGCGCTTGGAGGCGCCCGTGTCGTCGGAGAGCACGACGGTCGCCTTGTCCCCGGTGATCTCACGGATGAGCTTGGCGTAGGCGCGCGCCGAGTCCTGGTCGCTCGCGATGACCAGTCCCCCGGCGTCCGGGATGCTCTTGCGCACTTCGGTGAGCCGCTGGTCGGCGGCGCGCAGCACGTTCGGCATCCAGTCGCCGCGCGGGTCGAGGGCGGTGCGCCAGGCCTGGGAGATCGCGTCCTTGGTCATCGGTTCGCCGAGCCGGGCGGCGATCTCGTCGCCGGCCTTGGTGCGCCAGCGCATGTTGCCGCTGTAGCTCAGGAAGATGACGGGGCGGACGACACCGTCGCCGAGCGCGTTCCCGTACCCGTACGTGTAGTCGGCGGACGAGCGGCGGATGCCGTCGTTGCCTTCCTCGTACGCGACGAAGGGGATGGGGTTCGTGTCGGACCGGAAGGGCGTGCCGGTGAGGGCGAGGCGCCGGGTCGCGGGTTCGAACGCCTCCAGGCAGGCCTCGCCCCAGGACTTGGAGTCACCGGCGTGGTGGATCTCGTCGAGGATGACCAGCGTCTTGCGCTGCTCGCACTTGTTGCGGTGGAGCATGGGCCGGACGCCGACACCCGCGTACGTGATGGCGACGCCGTCGTACTCCTTGCTCAACGGGCCCGCGCTGTAGTCGGGATCGAGCTTGATCCCTATCCGCGCGGCCGCCTCGGACCACTGCTTCTTGAGGTGCTCGGTGGGCGCGACGACGGTGATCTGCTGGACGACGTGGTGGTGCAGCAGCCAGGAGGCGAGGGTCAGCGCGAAGGTCGTCTTGCCGGCGCCGGGTGTCGCGACGGCGAGGAAGTCCCTGGGCTGCTCCTGGAGGTACCGCCCCAGCGCCTGTTCCTGCCAGGCGCGCAGCTTGTTGGCGGTACCCCAAGGCGCCCGGCCCGGGAAGGCGGGGGAAAGGTGGTGTGAGGAGGCGGTAGTAGTCACGGTCTCCGGTTCGGACGTGGGTGTGCGCGATCGCGTCGCGCGGGCTTACGTACGACAACCGGGCCACCCTATCGGGGGCCCGGGGCGATCCTCGTACGAACGGGGGCCGGGTCGCGCGGGTGCGGCGAGGGTCACACCGAAGGCGCGCCGTCCCGCACCGGGCGGGGCATTCCCTGACGAACCCGCACGGAACGCCCCCGCATGGAACGCCCCCCGCTCGGAACGCCCCCGCCCCTCACCCGTCCGTTCAGGTACGTACGGGACCCGTCCGTGTCAGGTACGTGCGGGGCGGACCCGGGTCGCCACCCACACCCCCGCCAGCGCCACCGCGGCCATCGGCAGGAAGACCGCCGCGAAGGCCGTCGGGTGCGAACCGGTCGCCGTGGAGACCGCGTGGCCGCCCACCGAACCGCCGCCCAGCGCGGCGAAGGCGGCGCCGCCGATCGCGAGCATCAGCACGTTCGACAGGCCGTCGGAGATCTGGAGGGCCGCGGAGTTGAGGCCGGCCTCCTCCGGCGCCGAGAGCTTGAGGAGCAGCACGCTCGTGGAGGCGAGGACGAGGCCCATGCCGAGGCAGCCGACCCCCCAGGCGACCGCGACGATCCAGACGGGGACGGAGTGGATCAGCACGGTCGGCGCGGCCCCGATCGCCGCGGCGACCAGCACCATGCCGCCCGTCATCAGCCGGGCGCGGTACGGCTCCATGCGCGGCCTGGACTGGACGTACGAGCCGAGCGCCCAGGTCAGGCCGCCCGCGGCGAGCGAGAGGCCGGCCATCGTGGGCGACAGCCCGCGCTCGGCCACCAGCATCAGCGGGACGAAGCTCTCGGCGGCGATGAACGACCCGGCGGACACCCCGCGCAGCAGGATCACGGCGGGCAGGCCGCGGGCGGCCCGCCAGGTGCCCGCCGGCAGCAGCCCGAGGACGGCCGGCACCAGGAACGCGATTCCGGCGACGGCCGGCAGGAGCGAGAGGGGACGCAGGTCCTGGGCGGCGTACTGGAGGAGCGCGGCGCCCAGCGAGATCCCGAGCGCGAGGCGGATCCGGCGCCGGTCGAAGGCCATGGCGGGCGCGGACGCGTCGGCGGGACCGGAGGCCATGCGCCGGATCGCGGGGAGGGCGAGGGCGAGCGGCAGGACGATGAGGACGGGGATGCCGAGGAAGACCCAGCGCCAGCCGAGGTGTTCGGTGACGGTGCCGGAGGCGAGCGGGCCGACGACGGAGGGGATCACCCAGCTCGCGGCGAACGCGGCCATGATCGAGGGCCGCAGCCGCTCGGGGTAGGCGCGGCTGATGGTGACGTACAGCGCGACGATCACCAGTCCCCCGCCGAGCCCCTGCACGGCCCGGCCGAGGATGAACAGCGCCATCGTCCCGGCCGTCCCGGACAGCACCAGCCCGGCGGCGAAGGCCGCGATGCCGGTGGTGAGGGGGGCGAGGGGCCCGTTCCGGTCGGCCCACTGCCCGGACAGCACCATCGCGAAGAGGCTGGTGGTGAAGTACGCGGAGAAGGCGAAGGCGTACAGCGAGATGCCGTCCAGCTCCCGCGCGGCCACCGGCATCGCGGTCCCGACGGCGGTCGCCTCGAACGCGATGAGCAGCACCACGGAGACGATCCCGATACTGAGCGCCCGGTGGACCGGCCCCAGCACCCCGCCCTGACCGGGAAGTTCTGGTACGGGCAGGTCGGCGGGGGCGACGGTGGCGTCGCCGGGTTCCAGGGCGGTCATGGAATCAGGGTAAGGGGCATGGCCCCTGTTGATCCCTGTCGCGAGACGGATCCCCCTGGTCCCTTGGTCGTAAGACCAAGAACCCACCCACCCCACCCACCCACCCGCGTGAACGCAGTGTGGCAGTCCCGTTGCACAACGCCCCCGACACTTGAGCGTGCCCACCCACCCCCCTACGGTCAAGACCAGAGCAACACCTTGGCCGTGTGCCCGAGTGGTTCAGGGACTCGCCTGCAAAGCGAGTTACGCGGGTTCGATTCCCGCCACGGCCTCCGGATGCCTGACCAGGCAGAACGAAAGGGCAGCACCCCTTGGGGGTGCCGCCCTTTCGTCATCCGTCTCAGTTCCCGTCCCAGTTGGCCGTTCAGACGTGTCCTTGACTGGCAGATCACACAGCTGCGATCCGCGCCTCACAGGGCGCAGCCGCCTCGACCACGGCGACTCATCCGGACTGACGCCGGCATGGATCAGCAGGCGAAGGAGACCGCCCAAGAGTCGCCAAACTTTCCGGCAACGAGGCGAAAATCGAAGCCCCCGAGGGTGCGCACGATCGACTTCGTTTTTCGGAGCGTCCTTCCGGGATAGTCAACTCCGGTCAACTCACCGCCCTCGGCGTACCACTCGTGAGATTCTCCATCGCGGTGGATTGACCCAAGCGACGCAACCCAGACCGCACGCTCCTCAGGATCAATGATCGGAATGCCTTGACCGTAACGGTTGGCAACCCACAGCATCTCGTCCGGCACGCGCACTTCGTGGTCCGGTTCCGCATACATGAGCGCTGCGGCCCGATGGCTGGTGAACAGCCAGACTGTGGCGTGATATCCGATTCGCCTGTCTGCCTCGACACGGGCCTTCATTGTGTCCACCTGAATGGCAGAGTCTTGAACTTCTACAGCTATGTAGCAAGTTCCGCGAGGATGGGGCACTTTCACACCGACATCAACACGGCGACCGGCCGCTTGGTGCGGCACCTCCATCCGGGCGGCCCAGCCCAGTGCCGTGAACTCGTCCATCAGGACGCGCTTTGCCAACAGGTGCCGCCAGCTCTCGGACTCCGCTCCAGGACAATTGGAGTCAGGAGCGTGGGCGAAGTGCGCGGCGACTTTCCGACCTCGCTTGAGGATCACCGATGATCGGCACATTGGGCATAAATAGGTGTCCTGGCCGAGGTCCCGTGATGCTTCAACACGTGAACCGTCGGACTGCTCCGCTATCAGCAACATACCTCCCGGGGCTTGGGGGCAGCTCGGCTACTGGCGTCGCACGCGCCCAGGCCACCGAGCCGTGCTTTGCCTACTTGATCCATGTGTAGCACCAGAGAGTCAGCACGCGCCGACTATCTGATCAAACAGCCGGACAGAACTCGCGCGCCGCCTGGACGGCGGCGCGCCCTCGATTTTTCGTTCTACTCGCTTCTCAATCCCGTGAACCTTGAGCCCAGCCAAGCCGTCATCATCCGGCCGGTCAGTCTCGGTCTTCCAGATGAGACCGTCGACCTACCTCGCGACGTCGGTGCGCACGGCATCCACCATGCGCTAGTACTGGCTGGCCGTGGCCGTGGTCGACCACCCCATGAGGCCCATGACGGCACCCTCAGGAACATGAGGATCAGCAGAACCGTCGCGGCGGTGCGTCGTGCAGACGTCCGTCCCGCACCTTCGCCTCGATCAGAAGCGCCTTCCACTCGGACCAGTCACGCCGGTTAGATGGCTACGGCCGTGTTCGTCCGGAAACACCCGGCCGTTCTCAACCCCCGGCAGTCCGCCTCTCCCCTTCCTGTGTAGGACATCGCCCACTCGCTGCGAGGAGTGCTGAACGCCGACCTTGCGCGTCACCATGGCCAGCGAGTTGACGGACCGACCGTACGCTTGAAGACATTAGGCAAGGGCAAAGCAGGGTCTACCATGACACAAGGGCAAGGACATTAGGCGCCCGAGGCGGAATTCACTCCCGTCGCATCCTCCGCAGGTTGCGGCTGATAATAGTCCAGAGAGAAACTGCTGCGCGTAAACGGGTTGGTCCTTGTTCCACCAAATCCAGCGAACTGCTTAACCGCCTCAGCCGTCAGGACTTGGACTCCATTTATTTCAGCGTCGGTGTACCTAGCTCTAGCAATCTCCCAGAGGCTCGACATCGCCGTGATAACCGCATGGGTCTGAATAATCGTCTGCTCAGCGTCAACCCACCGGGTAGTCCATCGCCACAGCCGATCCCTGTTGTCCTTAGTCTCGATCTCAAGGTAACTCAAGCTCGGGCCACCGCCACCGAACGATGCCCCGGTTTGCTCATCCGTCATGACCAAGCTAGCCGGCCCCGAAAGCACGGCAAGGCCGTGCTTAGCCGAGTTGTAAAGGTTACTGTCGCTCAGTAGACGTTTCGCAACGAGGCGCAGAAATCTGGACGTTGTATCGATGTGCACCTTCAGCTCATCGCTCGAACCATCACTTACGCGCCCCAAGAACACCCGACTGACATTCTCCACAGGAATGGGATCATCCCTAAGCTGGGCAACTCGCCGCTTGAATACCTTGAAGCTCGTTAGACCCGCGCACTCCAGCCAGGGGCACGGTTGTCCCTCGGCATGGGCAAAGTACAGACGCAAGAGCGCCTCGGATGCATGATGGAGGAGGACTTCAGCTTCAGTGGAAACGAAGGCTTGCAGCGATGCCGCATCCTCATCGGCGGGTTCAGTTTCTTGCTGTCGCACGGTAACTTCGCCGTATCGGAGCCCTTTGGCCAACATGGCATCCAGCTCACGCGGCTTCGCTGCGGCGAGAATCAGCAAATCCAACCGTTTGCGGAAATAGTCCGCAGGATCAGAACCGTAGAAAGATCGGTTGAGTTCAGGGAACTGTTCCGATGTCAGGTTCTTGTTGGGATCGACCTGCGCCACGGCGAAGCCTCCTCTCAGGCTGGGAACACTGTACTCAGCTCGGCGGCAACCGGTGCTTCCATTTTTGCGGGTGAGCGTCCCCCAGCTCCCCTTACCGCCAGCTTGCCTCGTGCCTGGCCTGTCGCCCGCTCATCGAGCTTTGGCCAGAACCGACAAACCTGCAAAACGCACAGGGGCTTGGGGCTCTCAACGGAGGGCGGCTCCTCCTCTTCCGAGGACGGGAAGCCACCTTCGTCGTGCCTGGTCGCGCTACTCGTTCGGCCCCGTGCAGGAGAAGCCACTCGCCTTCAGGCGAGTTACGCGGGTTCAATTCCCGCCACCCGTGTACCGGGGGCGACCGATCGGCGTTTCACCGGCCTAACCCAGTTCCGGCGTCTCCGGCAGGTCGGCGCGGGCCGTGCAGCCGAGTTCCTTGACGAGGGCGAGCGTGACCGAGTGGAGGAGGGTCAGGTTGGCTCGGCGCAGGCGTTCGGGGTTGCCGTCGGGTTCGTGGCGGTTGCGCAGGGCTGCTCGCAGCATGACGGGGCTGCCGCGGAACTTCTCGCTGACGCACTCCGCGTAGAGAACCGCCTTCTGCGGGGAGGCGAGCCCCTCGCGTCCGAGGTCGTACTGCTTGAAGGTGTTGGCGAACCGTGAGTCGCCGACGCCCTCGGCGTCCTCCAGCGTCACGTCGATGTCGATCTGGGAGGTCGCCCGTCCCGGCAGGTGGACCGCGCACAGCTGATGGGTCTCGCCACCCGTCCCGTCCGCCAGGTAGTCGGCGACGAGATCCTGGGCCGTGGTCGCCGGCTGGGCTTCGGCGTTGATCGGGGCGAACTCCTTTGCGGCGGTGAGGAGTTGTACGGCGTTCACGGCGTCGTCCGAGAGGGTTCCCCGGCACAAGCGCCCCGCCGGGATCTGCGCCTCCGCGGACTGCTCCCCGTCGGAGCAGGCGGTCAGAGTCGTCAGGGCCAGGGCCGTCACCGCCGAAGTGAGGGCGCCTCGCGCCCTGTTGACCGTCGCCGTTGTCATGCCGCCATTCTCGTGGGGGGGGGGGAGAGAGTGGTCAGCTCAGGGCCGTGCGTAGTGCTGTCAGGCGGGAGACTGCGTCGTGGAAGGCGGGGGTGGGGAGGGTTTTGTTGTGGAGGGCCGTGGTCAGGGCCGTCACCGCCGACTCGCCCTGGGACACCTGGCGGGACGAGCAGAGCAGGAGGTCCATGCCCGCGCCGGCGGCCAGGACCGCGCGTCGGCCCGTGGTGAGGGTGTGGCTGATCGCCTTCGCCTCCAGGGCGTCCGTGATCGTGACCCCCTTGAACCCCACGTGCGAGCGCAGCTCCTTGACCACGGCGGCGGACAGGCCCGCCGGGTGCTTGGCGTCGAGGGCCGGGTAGACCGCCCAGGAGAGCATCACCAGCCGGGTGCCCGCCGCGACGGCCTGCTTGTACGGGGCCTCGTCGACGTTCCGCAGGGTGGTCAGGGACTGGGTGAGCGTCACCGGTCCCAGGTCGGTGTTCTGGTGCGTGGCGGCCGCGCCCAGGCCCGGGAAGTGCTTGGCGGTCGCGGCGACCGCGACGTGCTGCTGGGCGGTGACGAAGGCCGCGCCGAGCTTGCCGACCTGCGCCGCGTTCCGGCCGTACGAGCGCTGGGCGTGGTCCGTGAAGTCGCCGGCCGTGCGGTAGACGTCGAGCACCGGCGCCAGGTTGAGGTTCAGGCCGGCCGCGGCGAGGTTCTTCCCCGCCCCCGTGCCGGCCGCCTTAGCCGCCGCCACCGGGTCGGCCGCCAGCCCGATCTGCTTCTCCGACAGGGCGGGGGCGCCGGGCAGGCGCCGGATCGTGCCGCCCTCCTGGTCGGTCATGAGCAGGAGGGGGAGGCGTACGGGGCTGGACCGGTTGGCCTTCTCCAGCTGCTTCACGACCGCGGCGATCTGCGCCGCGCTCGTGATGTTCTCGCCGAAGAAGATGACCCCCGCGCCCTCGCCCGCGCTGATCTTCTTGAGCAGCGCGGCGGGCGGGGTGTGGCCCGGGTACGAGTAGATGACGCGCTGGCCCGCGAGCTGCCGCTCGGTGAGCCCCTTCGGCACCGCGGCGGCCCGCGGATACGCCGCGGGCTCGGCGGAGAGCGACCCGGAGGACGACGCGGAGGGTGATGCGGCGGACGACGCCGAGGGCGACGCGGACGACGAGAAGAGCGCGCGGCCGCCCAGGGCCAGCGCGGCGGCGACGGCCCCGGACCCGGCGAGCACGGCCCTGCGTCCGATGTGCGGCGGTTCAGATGCGTTCATGGGAGTTCCTCTCTCCCCCGCACCCTACGACCGTCCCGCCGTGGAGCCCAGAGAGCAGTGGCCCGCGTCACCGGGCCGGACACGGTGACATGGACCACGCGAGCGAGCCGACGGAGGGCGCCGCCCTACGCCCCCGGTACCGCCACCGCCGCCTGGGGGCGGATCGGGAGGCGGCTGATCGGGCGGCCCGTGGCGGCGCGGACCGCCGAGGCGACCGCGGCCGGGGACGTGACCACCGGGGCCGCGCTCGCCGGTTTGGCGCCGAAGGGAGCCACCACGTCGCGTTCCTCGACGAGCTTGACGATGTGGATGTCCGGGGCGTCCAGGGACGTCGGCAGCGCGTAGCCGGTGAGGTCGGGGCGGCGGACCAGGCCGCGGGTCGTACGGAGGTTCTCCGTCAGGGCCGTACCGATGCCCTGGGTGATGCCCGCCTCGATACGGGTCGCCAGCTGCGCCGGGTTGAGGACGCGGCCGACGTCCTGGGCGACGGCCATCTCCACCACCCGGATCGAGCCCAGCTCGATGTCGACGTCCACGACCGCCCGGATCGCGCAGAACGCGAGGCCGACGAACGCGTCGCCCTGGCCCGACTCGTCGAGCGGCTCGGTGGGGTGCGGGCGGCACTGCGCGGTCGCCCACAGCTCCTTGCCGTCCATCGCCTCCGTGACGGTGGTGGACAGCACCCCGTCGTACGAGGTGATCTTGCCGTCGGTGATCTGGAGCAGCTCGGTGGACATGCCGAACTTGTGGGCCAAGGGCTGGAGCAGTTGGGTACGGACCATCTTGGCCGCCCGCTCGACGGCCCCGCCCGAGACCCAGGTGTGCCGCCCGTGCGCGGCCGGGCCCGCCGGGGGCTGGTCCGTGTCGACCGAGGCGACGTGGACCTCCTCGATGCCCAGCGTCTCCTGCACGATCTGCCGGGCCAGCGTCGAGAAGCCCTGCCCGGTCTCGACGGCGGCGCAGATGACCGTCGCCACGCCGTCGTGGACCTTCACCGTGGCCGTGGAGACCTCGTCCGCGCCCTCGGCGCCGAGCATGTGGACCATGCCGAGCGCGTAGCCGACGCCACGCCGTACCGCGCCCGGCTCCCCCGCCCCCTCCGGCCCGCCGGGCAGCAGCCAGGCCGCCTCCGGGGTGTCCTTGGGCAGGGCGGGCAGCGGGAAGTCCCGTACGGCCTGGAGCAGTTCGGCCACCGGCGCCGGGCAGGTGACCGTCTGGCCGGTCGGCAGGATGTCGCCGGTCGCCAGGACGTTGCGCAGGCGCAGCTCGGCCGGGTCGAGGCCGAGGGTGGCGGCCAGCTTGTCCATCTGGCCCTCGTAGGCCGCGCAGACCTGCATGGCGCCCTCGCCCCGGACGTGCCCGGACGGCGGGTTGTTGGTGCGGACGGCCCAGCCCTCGATGAAGGCGTGCGGGACGACGTACGGGCCGCAGGCGAACGCGACGGCGGCGGCGAGGGACTCCGACGAGTCGTCGGCGTAGGCGCCCGCGTCGAGGAGGATCTGCGCCTCGACCTTGACCAGGCGGCCCTCGCTGTCCGCGTGGTGGCGGTAGCGCAGCAGGGTGGGGTGGCGGTGGGCGTGCCCGAGGAAGGACTCCTCGCGGGTGGCCGCGAGCTTGACGGGGCAGCCGGTGCGCAGGGCGAGCAGGCCCAGCGGGATCTGGAAGCCGGGGTCCTCGCGGTCGCCGGTGGCGCCGGGGACTCCGGTGACGACGACCTTGACCCGCTCGGGGTCCAGGCCGAAGCAGGCGGCGGCCAGGTCGCGGTCGGTGTGCGGGTCGGTGGAGGCGGTGTAGATCTCGACCCCACCGTCGGGTCTGGGAACCGCGAGGCCGGCCTCGGCGCCGATCGGGGCGGGGTCCTGGCGGCCGATGCGGTACAGGCCCTCCACGACGATCTCGCCCTGGACGCCGGGGTCGCCGTAGCGCAGCGGGATGTGGCGGATGAGGTTGCCGTCGGGGTGCAGCGCCTCGGCGGCGAACGCCTTCTCGGGGTCGGTGACCGGGTCGAGGATCTCGTACTCGACGGCGATCGCGGCGGCGGCCATCCGCGCGGTGTCGGGGTGGTCGGCGGCGACGGCGGCGATGGCCTCGCCGTGGTGCCGTACGACCTCCGAGGCGAAGACGGGGCGGTCGGCGACCCTGCGGCCGTACGCCGAGTCGCCGGGGACGTCCTCGTGGGTGACGACGGCCCGGACGCCCGGCATCTCGGCGGCGGCGGAGGTGTCGATGGAGACGATCCTCGCGCTCGGGTGCGGGGAGCGCAGGATCGCGGCCCACAGCAGGCCCTCGGCCCACAGGTCGGCCGCGTACGGGAAGGTGCCCTCGGTCTTGGCGCGGGCGTCGGCCGGGGCGAGGGAGGCGCCGAGGCCGTGCGCGGGGGGCTCCTGCCGGGGGCCGTCGAGCGTCGGTGTCCCGGTGGCCGCGTCGTTGCTCACGCCATGCCTCCGTCGTGCGAGTGCGAGTTCGCGGGCGAGTGGGGGTTCGCGTGGGAGTCGGGCCGCGCGGGCTGCGCGCCGCCGGCTCCCGGGGACGCCTGGTGCGGGACGCGGGCTTCCTCGGAGGCGGCGGCGGCCGCCTCCGCGCTCGCGGCACGCTCGGCGGCGACCTCGTTCACGGCGTCGAGGACGCCCCGGTAGCCGGAGCAGCGGCAGAGGTTGCCGCACAGCGCCTGCCGGGTCTCCAGTTCGGTGGGGGCGTGGTTGCCCTCCAGGAGGTCGTGCACGGTCATGGCCATGCCGGGGATGCAGAAGCCGCACTGCACCGCGCCGCACTTGGCCAGCGCCCGCTGCACGTCGGAGGGTTCGCCGTCGACGGCCAGGCCTTCGACCGTACGGACCTCGGAGCCGGCCGCGGTGGCGGCGGGGACGAGGCAGGAGGCGACGAGCCGGCCGTCGACCTGGACGTTGCAGGCGCCGCACTCGCCCTGGGCGCAGCCGTCCTTGGCGCCGGCGAGGCCGAGGCGCTCGCGGAGCACGTACAGGAGGGACTCGCCGATCCAGGCGTCGGTGACGGGGCGGTCGGCGCCGTTGACCCGCAGGACGTAGGAGCCGCCGGGGTGTTCGGCGCTGTTGTTGCTGCTGGTGAGGAGGGCGGGCTCGGCGTCCGCGTCGGGTACGGGGTCGGCCTCGGGCGCGGCGGTGTCGGCGGCGTCCGCCGGGGAACCGTCCCCGGCCGCGTCCGGCCCCGGCTCGGGCGAGGCGTCCGGGGAAGCGGGGGCGTCCGGCGCGTCGGCGTAGGCGTCGGTCCCCGGGAGCGGCGCCCAGGGGGCGGCGGCGCCGCCGGGCAGGGTCGCGGGCGGGGTGCCGCCGCCCCACTGCGCGGCGAGGACGGAGGCGCTGAACTCCCCCGACTCGTCGGGAAGGTCGCCCTGGGCGACCGGGATGGTCCACTCGCCGGTCAGCTCGGACGGCGCGTTCGGGCCCGGCCCGGAACCGCCCGCGAGGGCGCTCCCCCGGCCGTCCGTCCCGCCGCCCTGCCCCTGCGCGGGCGCCTGCCCGGGGCCCTGCTGCGGCTGCCCCGGCTGCCCGGCGTCGGTGAAGTTCCAGTGCCCGGTGGCGCGCGGGTCGTACGACGTGTCGTACACCTGCCCCTGGCCGCCCTGTTGCCGCGGTTCGGGCCAGCGCATGTGGTCCGGTACGGAGGGGTCGGCGGCGGGCGTCAGCGGGACGATCTGCGGCGGTACGTAGCCGTGGCCCGGCGCGGCCAGCGGCGCGTCCATGAAGTCCTCGGGCGGCAGCTGCACGAACGCGGTCGCCTCGGCGTCGTACTCGCCGCCGTGCTCGACCGGCTCCCAGCCGCCGCGCGGGTCCCCGGGGCCGGATCCGGAACCCGTACCGGAATGCTCGTCGGTGCTCACGACAGGGCCCTCCCCAGTGCTCGCCGGGCCAGCGCGGCGACGGTACGCCGCAGGTGCAGTACGGCGGGGGCGAGCGCGGGCGGCTCGCTCCCGTCGGCGGGTGGCGCCGGGTCGGGTACGCACGCGGCGGCCACGTACTCGCCGAAGGCCGCCAGGGCCTCCTGCGTGAGGCCGCGTGCCCCGTCCCAGTCGATCAGCGAGGCGATCCACCGCTCGGCCTCCAGCGGGCGCAGCGGCATCGGCGCGATGGCCCCGACGGCGCAGCGCACGCCGCGCCGCGCCGGGTCGAGGACCACGGCGACGGAGGCGGTGGCGCGGCCGGGGCCGGTCCGCCCGGTCGCCTTGAGGAAGACCTGGGGGGCGTGCAGCAACGGCACGCGGACGAAGCCGATCAGCTCGGCGGGGGCGAGCATCTCGCGCCCGGCCAGCAGGTGCGTGACGGGGATCTCGCGCCGCGCGCCGCCCGGTCCCGCGACCACGAGGTCGGCTTCCAGGGCGGCGAGGACGGGCAGGGCGTCGCCGGTCGGGGCGGCGGTCGCGATGTTCCCGCCGAGCGTCCCGGCGTTGCGGATCTGGGGCGGGCCCGCGGCGCGCGCGGACGCGGCCAGCGCGGGGATGAGGGCCGCGAAGTCGGGCCTGCCCATGCGCGCGTGGGTGAGGCCGGCGCCGAGGAGCGCGTGGCCGTCCTGGTAGTGCCAGCCGCGCAGCTCGCTGATGCGGCCGAGGCCGACGAGTCCCGAGGGCCGCAGGAGGCCCTTGTTGACGGCCGCCATCAGGTCGGTGCCACCTGCGACGGGTACGGCGGCGGGCATCGCGGTGAGCGCCGCCACGGCCTCGTCGAGCGAGGCCGGCAGCGTCACGGACTGCGCCGTCTGCGGTGCGTGCGTGGTCAACCCAGCTGCCCCTTTCCGGTGTCCCGCATGTGTTGCCGTACCGGTACCTGTGTTGCCGTACCGTACGTGCTCACAGCCCGGACGTGGCAACTCTGGCACATCTTCGGAGCCGACCGGCGCGAGGGTCCACGAAGGGCTGATCCGTCCCCGGCCAGGGCAATGGTCCGCTTCGCCCCGCCTTCGGCGTCCCACGCGCCCGGCCGGCGCCCGCCGTTCGGCCCGGGACGCGGCCTTGACGGGGGCGCCGGGGAACGGCGCGGAACGGCCCGCGAAGACGCCGCGCGGGCTCCCCGGGGCACGGGGGCGGGGCGGGCGCCTCACGCGCGGCTCACACGATCGGGGGCAGCCCCTCGATCGGGCGTCCGAGCACGCCGGGCCGCCGCTGCCACGGCAACGGCCCCCCGGACGGCCGGTATTCGACCCCCAGGGCGTCCAGCCGCCGGTAGTGCTCGGTCATGCGCTGCTCGAAGTCCTCGAAGTCCCGCTCGGCGGAGGCCGGGAGGTCGGACCACGCGACCTCGGCCAGCGCCGCGAGGCGGGGGAAGACCTGGTAGTCGACGCGGGCGCGGTCCTGCATGACCTCGGTCCAGACGTTGGCCTGGGTGCCGAGGACATGCGCCGCCTCCTCCTCGGTGAGGTCGGCGGGCACGGGCTCGAAGCGGTAGACGTCCTCCAGGGTCCTGACGTACCCGATGGGCATCGGCTCGTCCTCGCCGGGCGCCTGCCGGTGGTCCAGGTAGACGTGCTGCTCGGGGCACATGACCACGTCGTGGCCCGCCCTGGCGGCGGCGATGCCGCCCCCGTACCCCCGCCAGGAGGAGACGGCGGCGCCGGGCGCGAGACCGCCTTCGAGGATCTCGTCCCAGCCGATGAGACGCCGGCCGCGGGCGGTGAGCCAGGTGTCGAAGTGGTGGATGAACCAGGCCTGGAGCTCGTCCTCGTTGGCCAGGCCGTTCTCCTCGATGCGGAGTTGGGCGGCCGCGGAGTCCTTCCACTGCTCCTTGCGGCACTCGTCGCCGCCGATGTGGATGAAGGTCGACGGGAAGAGGCCGAGCACCTCTTCGAGGACGCCCTCGTAGAAGCGCAGGGTGTGGTCGGTGGGGGCGAGGACGTTCTCGTTGATGCCCCAGGTGTCCCAGACGGTGAGCGCGGCGGTGTCCACGACATCGGTGTTGCCGAGTTCGGGATACGCGGCGATCGCGGCCTGCGAATGTCCCGGTATATCGATTTCCGGGACGACGGTGATATGCCGCGCGGCGGCGTAGGCGACGATCTCGCGGATGTCCTCCTGGGTGTAGTAACCGCCGTGCGGTTTCTCCTCCCAGAGCTCCGAGGCGCGGTGTCCCCATTTGGTACGGCTGCGCCACGCGCCGGTCCCGGTCAGTTTCGGATAGCGCTTGATCTCGACGCGCCAGCCCTGGTCGTCGGTGAGGTGGAAGTGGAAGACATTCAGCTTGTGCGCGGCGAGCAGGTCGAGATAGCGCAGGACGCCGTCCTTGGGCATGAAGTGCCGTGACACGTCGAGCATCAGGCCGCGCCAGCCGAAGCGCGGGGCGTCCTCGACCACGGTCGCGGGCACGGACCACAGGCGCCCGGGGTCCACCGGGGCGGCGCGGTACGCGTCGGGGCCGAGGAGCTGGCGGAGGGTCTGCGCGCCCCAGAACACCCCGGCGGGGCCGCCGCCCTCGATCCGTACCGCCCGGGCGTCGGCGGTGAGCCGGTAGCCCTCGGGGCCGAGCCGGCGCTCCAGGTCCTCGGAGAGCTCCAGGACGACGCTGTTGCCGTCCTCGGCGCCGTCCGCGAGGGGCAGTCCGGTCGCGGCGCCGACGGCCGTACGGAGCCAGCGGGCGACGCCCTCGGTGCCGGGGGCCGCGTCGACGGTCGTCGCGTCGTCCAGGGGGAACGGGTCGGTCCCCTGGGGCGCCGGCCAGGTGTGCCGGGGGTCGGGAATCAGGTCCATGCGTCGGTCCTCACGGGTGTGTGTCTGCCGGCCGTCGACCGCGACCGGGTGCTTCGGCCGATCGTCGACCGTGACCGGGTTCCGCCGGTCAGTCCTTGACCGCGCCGCCCAGTCCGGAGACCAGCCGCCGCTGTACGAGTACGAAGAAGACGAGCACGGGAACGGTCATCACGGTGGATCCCGCCATGATCCCTCCCCAGTCGTTCTCGTCGGGTTTGAAGAAGACCAGCAGCGCCATGGGAAGCGTCGACTGGGAGGTGTCGCTGATGATGAAGGACTTCGCGAAGAGGAAGTCGTTCCAGGTCGAGATGAAGGAGAAGACACTCGTCGCGACCAGCCCCGGGAACACCAGCGGGAAGAGGATCTGCCACAGGAATCGGGTACGGCTCGCGCCGTCGATGTAGGCGGCCTCCTCCAGCGCGTCGGGCACCGCCTTGACGAATCCGCGCAGCATCCAGATCGCGAACGGCAGGGAGAACGCGAGATGCGGCAGGATCAGCGAGCCGAGCGTATTGAGCAGGCCGAGGTCGCGCATCTGGAAGAACAGCGGGATGGTGAGCGCCTCGATCGGCACCATCTGCGCGACGAGGAACATGATCAGCAGGGTCGTACGGAAGCGGAAACGGAAGCGGGTGACCGCCGTGGCCGCCAGAAAGGCGACCAGCGCGGAGACGATCACGACCGTGCCGGCGACCAGCAGGCTGTTGAGGAAGTACCGCCCGAATTCCTGTTGTTGGAAGACGCGGCGGAACGAGTCGAGCGACGGGGACAGGGTCCACGGGCGCGGCCGGGTGGATTGGACCTCGCCCGCCGGTTTGAACGCGGAGAGAACCATCCAGTACAGCGGAAACGCCACCACGACGGCGATGACCAGGGCCGATGCCTCGGCGGCGAGGCGCCAGGGACGGCGGACGAGCGGCAGGTTCACAGTTCTTCCCCCCGGCGGCGGAGCAGCCGCAGATAGACGAGTGTGACCGCCAGCAGAATCAGCAGCATGACCACGCCGATGGCCGAGCCCAGGCTGTACTGCGAGGACGCAAAGGCCTTTTGGTACGCGTAGACATTGAGCACGAGATTCTGGCCGGCGATTCCTCCGCCGTTGGTCATCACGTAGATCTGGGTGAAGACCTTGAAGTCCCAGATGATCGACTGGATGGTGACGACCACCAGGATCGGACGCAGCATCGGCGCGGTGACGGACCGCCAGGTGCGCCACTGGGAGGCGCCGTCGAGGGAGGCCGCCTCCAGCACCTCGCCGGGGATGGCCTTGATGCCGGCGTAGACGGTGACCATCACGAACGGGAAGGAGCACCAGACGACTTCGAGGAGGACGAGCGTGAAGGCGCTGTAGCGGCCGTACGTCCAGGAGAAGTCGCCGAGGCCCAGGATCCGGTTGACCGGTCCGTAGTCGGGGTCGAAGAGGAAGACGAAGACGGTGGAGCCGGTGATCGCGGGGGTGGCCCAGGCGCCGAGGGCGGCGAGCATCAGCGCGAGGCGCGGCAGGGCCCGTACGCGCGTCAGGAGGACGGCGAGGGCGCAGCCGAGGCCGAGCGTGGTGACGACGCAGGCGGCGGCGAACAGGACGGTCGCGAGCAGGACCTGCCAGAACTGGCTGTCGCCGAAGAGCGTGGCGTAGTTCCCGAAGCCCTGGAAGGTGGTCGGCTGCCCGCCGCTGACCTGGGCCTGGGTGTACTCCAGGAAGGAGATCAGGCCCAGTTGGTAGATCGGGTAGACGAGCAGGCCGCCGAGGACGACGAGGGCGGGCGCGAGGTAGAGCCACGGGGTCCAGCCGCCCTGGCCGGCCCGCCGGGGGCCGCCGCGGGTGCCCCCGCGGGGTCCTGGGCGCGGGGCCTTGCCCCCGGTCGCCGGGAGGGCCGTTTCCGGCCTCTTCGGCGACCGGGGGCGCGGCGCGTGGTCGGTGGGGGACGTCATCCGGTTCAGCCCGCGGACGCGAACGCCGCGTCCATCTTCTTCGCCGCGTCGTCGGAGGCCGCCGCGACGTCCTTACGGCCGCTGATGATCTCCTGGAACATCGTCGGCAGGACCAGCGAGGAGTCGATCTGGGACCAGCCCGCGGAGGCGGGGACGAACTTGGCCCCGGCGCCGAGGGTCTTGACGAAGGGGGCGACAAACGGCTGCTTCTGGGCGGAGGCCGCGAGGACGTCCGTGTACGTCGGCAGGAAGCCCATCGCGTCGAAGAGTTTGGCCTGGGTGTCCTTGCCCGTGATCGACTTCATCAGGTCGACGGCGAGGGTGCGGTGCGAACTGCTCCTGAGGACACCGATGTTGTTGCCGCCGGCGAACGCGGGGGCGATCGATCCGGCCTGGACGCCGGGCAGCGGGACGACGGCGTACTTGCCCTTGACCGTGCCGGCCTCGACGGCCTGGTGGCTGAAGTCGCCGCCGATCGCCATGGCGGCCTGTCCGGACGCGAAGGCGGTGACGGTGGCGTTGCCGCCCATGGCGGCGCACTTGGCGGCCGGGCAGTTGTCGTCGCCGAACAGGGAGGTGTAGGCGGCGATGCCCTTGCGGGCGGCGGGGCTGTTGACGGCCGCCTTGTACGTACCGCCGCTCTCGTCGGCGAGTTCGCCGCCGTTCGACCAGACGAACGGCATGGCGCCGTAGGTGTACGCGCCGCCCACCGCGAGCCCGTACAGGGAGGGCTTGGCCTTGTGGATCTTCTTGGCCGTGGATATCAGCTCGGCCTGGGACTTGGGGGCGGCGAGCCCCAACTCCTTGAAGACGTCGGTGCGGTAGTAGAGCGCGCGGACGCCGACGAACAGGGGCGCGCCGTAGATCTTCCCGTCCACCGTGACGGACTGCTTCGCCGTGGGGTCGGTGTCCTTGGCCTCGTCCCAGGCGCCGAACTCCTCGGTGACGTCGGCGAGTCCGCCGTCCTTGACGTACCCGGCCGTGTCGGTGTTGCCGTACTCGACGAGGTCGGGCGCGCTCTTCGGGTCGTTGAAGGCGGCCTTGATGCGCTGGGCGCGGGTCTCGACGGGGATGTACTCGATCTCGACCTTCGTGCCCGCGTGCTCCTTGCGGAACGCGGCGACGGCGCCGTCGACGACCTGCTCCTTGGGCTTGTTGTTGACCTCCTGGAAGAGCCACACGCGCAGCGTGCCGCTCTTCTCGTCCTTCGTCGCGGCGTTGTCGGACGTCTGTGGCGCGCAGGCGGAGGCCGTGAGGCCGGCGAGCACCAGTGCCGCTATCGGGGCGGCCATGCGGGAAAGCTTCATCCGGGAGTTCCCTACGGGTCGGTGGGGACGACAGGGGCATCCGTTGCAGCATGCGCAACGTGCGTTTCGTTCTGCACAACTCGCAGGAGATAAGCATGTCGGGAACACGCCGACAAGTGGTCTCTACCACTCTGTGACCCGCCGAAGCACCCTGTGCAACGGACCGCCCCGCATGCCGGACAAAACGCGAACGGCCCCCCGGGCGCGCACACGCGCGCCCGGGGGGCCGTCACCGAAGGACAGGACCAGCCGTTACTTCTTGCTCTTGTCCTTGCCGCCCTTGTCCTTGTCCTTGTCCCCGCCGGGGCCCATGGACTCGTAGATCTCCTTGCACATCGGGCAGACCGGGTACTTCTTGGGGTCGCGCCCCGGTACCCAGACCTTCCCGCACAGTGCGACCACCGGAGTGCCGTCGAGGGCACTCGCCATGATCTTGTCCTTCTGGACGTAGTGGGCGAAGCGCTCGTGGTCGCCGTCGCCGTGCGACACCTGTGGTGCCGGCTCCACGAGGGTGCCCGTCCCTGCCCCGCGCTCGGGCTCAAGAGTGCTCATGAGCGCCAAGGGTACCCACGACGGGGCCCGGACGGAGGCTCCGGGGCCATGCACTCCGGAACCGTTCGCTCACGCATCGCTCAGGGCCGCCCCCCGCGCGCGGCCCCGCGTCAGTTCAAGGACGGATCGTCCGGGTACGTGGCCACCATCGCCAGCTCCCCGCGCTGCCTGCGCAGCACCGCCCGCCACAGCCCCTCGGGCCGCGGCGACGACACGTCACCCGGCTCCGAGTCCACGACGTACCAGGCCCCTTCGGCCATCTCGGCCTCCAGCTGCCCCGGCCCCCAGCCCGCGTACCCGGCGAAGATCCGCAGCGAGCCGAGCGCCTGTACGAGCAGCTCGGGCGGGGTCTCCAGGTCGACCAGGCCGATCGCCCCGTACACCCTGCGCCAGCCGAGTGGTCCCTCGTCGCCGGGGATGACGGCGAGGCCGAGCGCGGAGTCGAGCGACACGGGACCGCCCTGGAACACCACCCCCGGCTCCCCCGCGTGGTCCCCCCAGGCCTCCAGGATGTCCCCCACGTCCACCGGCGTGGGCCTGTTGAGGACCACGCCGAGAGAACCCTTGTCGTCGTGGTCGAGCAACAGCACAACGGCGCGATCGAAATTCGGGTCCGCCAGAGCGGGTGTCGCGACCAGCAACCGCCCTGTGAGCGAGGACACCTCGGTCATGCGACACATGATCCCGCACATTCGCCCGGTCCGTGCCCCGCGCGGCCCAGTGCGTGCCCACGCAGCTCACGACGCACCGGGGCGGCTCGGACACCGGGCGGCGGGAAGATGGGACGGTGACCCTCCGCGAGGGGCGTGGAACGGAACGTGTCATGTCGAATTCATTACGTGTTCGGGACGTCCTCGCCCTTACGGGGCAGGGGCTCCGGCCCCTTACCCTTTTGCTTGGCCACCTGCCCGCCCACTCCGGAACGCGAGATTCATGACCGTCAAAGACGATGTAATGCTTGTCCACGGCGGAACCCCGCTGGAGGGTGAGATCCGCGTTCGCGGTGCGAAGAACCTGGTGCCGAAGGCCATGGTCGCCGCGCTGCTCGGCAGCGGCCCCAGCCGGCTGCGCAACGTGCCGGACATCCGTGACGTACGGGTCGTCCGCGGACTGCTCCAACTGCACGGCGTCACCGTGCGCCCGGGCGACGAACCGGGCGAGCTGATCCTCGACCCGACGTACGTCGAGAGCGCCAACGTCGCCGACATCGACGCGCACGCCGGGTCGTCGCGCATCCCGATCCTGTTCTGCGGCCCGCTGCTGCACCGGCTCGGGCACGCCTTCATCCCCGGCCTGGGCGGCTGCGACATCGGCGGCCGGCCCATCGACTTCCACTTCGACGTGCTGCGCCAGTTCGGCGCGACGATCGAGAAGCGGGCGGACGGCCAGTACCTGGAGGCCCCGCAGCGGCTGCGCGGCACCAAGATCAGGCTGCCGTACCCCTCGGTCGGCTCGACGGAGCAGGTGCTGCTGACGGCCGTCCTGGCCGAAGGCGTCACGGAGCTGTCGAACGCCGCGGTGGAGCCGGAGATCGAGGACCTGATCTGCGTGCTCCAGAAGATGGGCGCGATCATCTCCATGGACACCGACCGGACGATCCGGATCACCGGCGTCGACCGGCTCGACGGCTACACGCACCGCGCCATCCCCGACCGGCTGGAGGCCGCCTCCTGGGCGTCCGCCGCGCTGGCCACCGAGGGGAACATCTACGTCCGCGGCGCCCAGCAGCGGTCGATGATGACCTTCCTCAACACCTACCGCAAGGTCGGCGGCGCCTTCGAGATCGACGACGAGGGCATCCGCTTCTGGCACCCGGGCGGCTCGCTCAACGCGATCGCCCTGGAGACCGACGTCCACCCCGGTTTCCAGACCGACTGGCAGCAGCCGCTCGTGGTGGCCCTGACGCAGGCGTCCGGGCTGTCCATCGTGCACGAGACGGTGTACGAGTCGCGGCTGGGCTTCACCTCGGCGCTCAACCAGATGGGCGCGCACATCCAGCTCTACCGGGAGTGCCTGGGCGGCTCGGACTGCCGCTTCGGCCAGCGGAACTTCCTGCACTCGGCCGTCGTGTCCGGCCCCACCAAGCTCCAGGGCGCCGACCTGGTCATCCCCGACCTGCGCGGCGGCTTCTCGTACCTGATCGCGGCGCTGGCGGCGCAGGGCACCTCCCGGGTGCACGGCATCGACCTGATCAACCGCGGCTACGAGAACTTCATGGACAAGCTCACCGAGCTGGGGGCCAAGGTCGAGCTCCCGGGCGGTTCGCTGGTCTGACCCACCCGGCCGGGGGCACATGCCCCCGGAATCCCTCTGTACGGCGCTGATGGCCTCGCTCCCCCGGGCGGGGCCATCGTGCCGCCCGGGGCGTTCCGGGCCGTACACGCCCGGTCTGTGGCCTTCTGGGGGACAACACAGGGGCGGCCATCCGGTTGGATGGCCGCCCCTGTGCCGTGCTAGTTCGCCTGTGGGGTTACTTGCCCTTGGCGGCTTCCTTGAGCTTGGAGCCCGCGGAGACCTTCACGCTGTAGCCGGCCGGGATCTGGATCGGGTCGCCGGTCTGCGGGTTACGAGCGGTCCGAGCGGCACGGTGGGTGCGCTCGAAGGTCAGGAAGCCGGGGATGGTGACCTTCTCGTCGCCCTTGGCGACGATCTCGCCGACGGTCTCGGCGAGAGCGGCCAGCACGGCGTCGGCGTCCTTGCGGGTCACCTCGGCGCGGTCGGCCAGGGCGGCCACCAGCTCACTGCGGTTCATGTTGTTACTCCCGTGTTCTTCTTGCCTGTGAGGCGTGAGATCGAAGCCGATGCTGCCAGGGCCCTCGGACAGTCCCCGGACCCGGGTCTGCTGACAGACCCTCGCGCCCGAATACGCATCCTGCCCCCACCAGCGGCGGGAAAGCCAATCCGGCACCCTCCGGAGTCACACGAAAAGCGCCACTGCCTCGTCGTCGTGACGTTCCGTCGACTCTGTGGAGACTCCTTGGAGCCTTGGGAGCCCTCTGGGCCCCCCGGAGGCCCTGAAAACCTCACTGGAGCGGCGGGGCCCATGGTCCGCCACCCTAGAGGGGGCCGTGACGCCCGGCGAATCGCGACGCGCCGGGCACAGGGCGGACCGTGGTGACGTGCCTCAGACGGACGTGGCCGACGCGGAGGGCGACACCGTCACCCCGGCCGCCTTCGCGGCGTCCCGCACGGCGCCGGCGACCGACGACGCGACCTTGTCGTTGAAGACCGACGGCACGATGTAGTTCGGGTTCAGCTCGTCCTCGGTGACGACGTCCGCCAGGGCGGTCGCCGCGGCCAGCATCATGTCCGTGTTGACCGTCCGCGACTGCGCGTCCAGGAGGCCGCGGAAGACGCCGGGGAAGACCAGCACGTTGTTGATCTGGTTGGGGAAGTCGGAGCGTCCCGTGGCCACCACGGCCGCCGACTCGCGGGCGATCGCCGGGTCCACCTCCGGGTCCGGATTCGCGAGCGCGAAGACGATCGCCTTGTCGGCCATCGCCTTGACGTCGTCGCCGTCCAGCACGTTCGGGGCCGAGACGCCGATGAACACGTCCGCGCCGACGACGGCCTCCTTGAGCGTGCCGGTGACACCCTCCGGGTTGGTGTTGTCGGCGATCCAGCGCAGCGGCGACTCGGCGTCGGCCTCGACCAGGTCCTCGCGGCCCGCGTGCACGACGCCGTGGATGTCGGCGACGACGGCGTGCTTGACGCCAGCCGCGATCAGCAGCTTGAGGATGGCCGTACCGGCCGCGCCCGCGCCGGACATGACGACCCGTACGTCACCGATGCCCTTGCCGACCACGCGCAGCGCGTTGGTCAGCGCGGCCTGCACCACGATCGCCGTGCCGTGCTGGTCGTCGTGGAAGACCGGGATGTCCAGCGCCTCGCGCAGCCGCGCCTCGATCTCGAAGCAGCGGGGCGCCGAGATGTCCTCCAGGTTGATGCCCGCGAAGCCGGGGGCGATGGCCTTGACGATCTCGACGATGGCGTCGGTGTCCTGCGTGTCCAGGCAGATCGGCCAGGCGTCGATGCCGGCGAAGCGCTTGAACAGGGCGGCCTTGCCCTCCATCACGGGCAGCGCGGCCATCGGGCCGATGTTGCCCAGGCCCAGCACCGCGGAGCCGTCGGTGACGACCGCGACGGAGTTGCGCTTGATGGTGAGGCGGCGGGCGTCCTCGGGGTTCCTGGCGATCGCCATGCAGACCCGGGCGACGCCCGGGGTGTAGATCATCGAGAGATCGTCACGGTTGCGGATGGGATGCTTGGACTGCATCTCGATCTTGCCGCCGAGGTGCATCAGGAACGTACGGTCGGAGACCTTGCCGAGGGTGACACCCTCGATGCCGCGCAGCTGCTCGACGATCTGTTCCGCGTGACCGGTGGAGGTCGCCGCGATCGTGACGTCGATCCGCAGCTTCTCGTGGCCGGACGCGGTCACGTCCAGGCCGGTCACCGAGCCACCGGAGGATTCCACGGCCGTGGTCAGCTGGGACACCGCGGTCCCGCTCGCGGGGACCTCCAGCCGGACCGTCATCGAGTACGAGACGCTTGGCGCCGTTGCCATGACCGTGTTCCTCTGCTTTCACTGGCTCAGATTGCCGCGCGTCGGAGCCCCGGGCCCGACACGCCTACCGATGGTCGCACCTCCCGGCGCGCGGCCGGTGAGGGTCCCGCGTGGGTGGAAGGGGCCTTCCATCAGGCGGGAGAGCGTAACAAGCGGGTCCGCCCAGAAAAGCAGGCCCCCACCAACCATCGGTGAAGGCCCGGCAAACGGAAAGCCGATCGCGGAACTCGGCGGAGAACTCAATGAACTCAATGGTCCGCGGCCTGCGAGGAGGCCACGGACCAGGGAGTGAAGGAAGAACAAGGCGGCACCGACCCGCCATGCTCGCCTCGCGGCAAGAGGTCGCTCTAGGCGACGAAGGTTGGGCCCGGGGGCTTGGATCGAGTCGGTGCCATGACCAGGCTAACAAACCACCCCGGAAAGTGATTCCCCCCTGACGAGTTGACCTGGAATCAATCCCTGAGCAGGTCCGGCACCCCGTCCGCGTCGGGCTCGTCCCGGGCCCCCGACACGACCGTGAGCTGCTGCGTCGCCCGGGTGAGCGCCACGTACAGCACCCGCAGCCCGGCCGGCGACTCGTCGGCGATCTCCGCCGGGGAGACCACCACCGTCGCGTCGTACTCCAGGCCCTTGGCCTCCAGGCTGCCCAGCGCCACCACGCGCGGCCCCAGTTCGGCCAGCCAGCGGGCCGCCTGCTCGCGGCGGTTCATGGCCACGACCACGCCGACCGTGCCGTCCACCCGCGCCAGCAGGTCGCGCGCCTCGGCCCGTACGGTCGCGGCGAGGTCGTCCCGTACGACGGTGAAGCGCGGGCGTACGCCGGTGGAGCGCACCGCGGACGGCGACTCCATCCCGGGCATGGCGAGCGCCAGGACCTTGGCGGCCAGCTCGGCGATCTCGGCGGGGTTGCGGTAGTTGACGGTCAGGGTGAAGCGGCGGCGCGGGCGGTTGCCCAGCGCCTCGTCCCTGGCCTCGGCCGCCTCGTCGGGATCCGTCCAGGACGACTGCGCGGCGTCGCCCACGACCGTCCAGGTGGCGTGCCGGCCGCGGCGGCCGACCATCCGCCACTGCATCGGGGTGAGGTCCTGGGCCTCGTCGACGATGACGTGCGCGTACTCGGTGCGCTCGGCGGCGAGCCGCTCGGCCCGCTCGCGCTGCGTCTCCTCGCGCTGCGGCATCAGCTCCTCCAGACCGGTGAGCTGGTCCAGCGGGTCGAGCTCGCGGCGCTGCTTCCTGGGACGCGGCGGCGAGCCGAGGAGGGTCTCCAGCTCGTCGAGGAGCGCCACGTCGTGCACGGACAGCGGTCCCTTGCCGTCGGCGCCCAGCCGCCGGAGCGAACGGGCCAGCCGGCGGCTCTCGCCCTGGTTGAGGACCCGCCGGCTCCAGCGGCCGAGGCGCCGCTCGTCGGCCATGGCGGCGAGCACCCCGCGCGGGGTCAGCTCGGGCCACCAGGCGTCCAGGAACGCGAGGAAGCTGTCCTCGGACGCGACGTCCTCGTCGAAGCCGCCGCGCAGCTCGGCGGCCAGCTCCGCGTCACCGCGTGACGCGTACTCGCCGGCCCGGGCGGCGGCGCCGGACCGGGACCACAGGGCGTCCAGGAGGAGCTTCCTGGCGCGGGGGCGCAGCAGGTTGACGGGGGCGGTGCCGCTGAGCGCGGACTGCCGGACGCGGTTCAGTTCGTCGGCGTCCAGTTCCAGGCGCCGCCCGAAGGCGACGACCCGCAGCAGGTCGGTCCGTACGGCCGGGGCGGCGGGGGCGTCCTCCGTCCCGGAGTCGCCGCCGGCGGTGTCCGGGGCGGTGGTGGCCTCCTCCTCGCCGAAGGCGAGCTGGCCGTTCCGCGGGCCGCCCCCTCGGCCGTCGCGCCCGCCGCGGCCTGCCGGGGAGCCCTGGGAGCCGCCGGGGCCGCCCGGGGCGCCGGTGGACCTGCCGGGGGCCGGGAAGGGCTCCAGGGCCCCTCTGACCGCTGTACGCAGCACCTTCAGCATTCTGGCCGAACCCTTGACACGGGCGACGGCCGGTTCGTCGTACGCCGTGGCCTCGGCGCCGTCGACCAGGGAGCCGACCGCGCGGATCGCGACCTGGCCCTCCTCGCCGAGGGAGGGCAGCACGCCTTCGGTGTACGCGACGAGGAGCGGGGTCGGCGAGACGATCAGGATGCCGCCCGCGTACCGCCGCCGGTCCTGGTAGAGCAGGTACGCGGCGCGGTGCAGCGCGACCGCCGTCTTTCCCGTGCCGGGTCCGCCCGACACCTCGGTGACGGAGGCGGCGGGGGCGCGGATCACCAGGTCCTGCTCCGCCTGGATGGAGGAGACGATGTCGCGCATGGTGTGGCTGCGGGCCTGGCCCAGCGCCGCCATCAGCGCGCCGTCCCCGATGACGGCCAGCGCGGCGCCGTCCAGGGAGGCGGTCAGCTCGGGGCGCATCAGGTCGTCCTCGACCCCCAGGACCCGGCGGCCCTTGGAGCGGATCACGCGCCGGCGCACGACCCTGCCGGGATCGACGGGTGTGGCGCGGTAGAACGGCGCGGCGGCGGGCGCCCGCCAGTCGATGACCAGCGGCGAGTAGTCGGAGTCGAGGACCCCGATCCGGCCGATGTGCAGCGTCTCGGCGATGTCGGCGGTCAGGTCGGTCCTGATGGCGTCGTCGGCCGGGTCGACCGAGGTGTACGCGCCGTCCGGGCCCTTCTTGCCGTCCTTGCCGGGCAGCAGGTCGATCCGCCCGAAGAGGAAGTCCTCGAACTCGTTGTTGAGCCGGTTGAGGTGGATCCCGGCGCGGAAGACCTGCGCGTCGCGCTCGGCGAGGGCGCCCGGCGTACCGACCTGCCCCCGTTTGGCGGCGTCGTTCATCAGGAACTCCGCCTCGTGGATCTTCTCCTCGAGGCGGCGGTACACCTGGTCCAGATGGTGCTGTTCGACGCCGATCTCCCGATCGCGTACGGAGTCGTTCCCCGTGTCGCGTCCGGGATCTACAGCGGGTCCAGCGGATTCAACAGCGGCATCCTGCGCGGCCACCGAGGCCCCCTTCGTGACGTGCAACGGGCAGCCGTCAACCGTACGCGAAGGGGGCGGCTATGTCAGGCGTCGACCTTCACCAGTGACTTGCCGTCGAACGTCCGGACCTCGAAGTGATCGATGTCCTTGCTCTGCATGGCCGTACCGCCGTGGACGTACAGCGGCGCCCTGGACACCGCGTTCGGCCCGTCGGGGATGCCGTACCCCCACGCCGGGACCGTCCAGGAGCTGGTGGTCTCCTCCTCGCCGGTCTTGGAGACGGCGATGAGGCTGCACTTCTCCGGGCCCTTGAGGTTCTTGAGCTCCAGCACCGTGTCCGTGCCCCAGCCCTTGGCGCCCATCGCGACGGTGGCGGTGACCTTGGTGGTCGGGTCGGTCGCCGTGACCTTCTCGGGCAGGCCGGCGAAGGCCGCCTTGGCGGTGTTGGCCGACGGGGAGGGCTCGCCCACGGCCACGTTGTCCGCCTTGCCGTCGTCCGAGGTCGCGACCACGGCCGCGAGGGGTCCTCCGACGATGAGCGCGGCGGCGGCCGCGACCAGGTACATGCCCCGCCGCTTGCGCTTGGCGCGCTTGGCGGCGACCTCGTCGACCAGCCGGTCGAGGAGCTGCGGGCTCGGCTGCACGGAGACGCTGGGCGTCGCCTGCCGCGAGGGGGACGGGAGCTGGGCGAAGGGGTCGAGCCGCCCCGGGGCGCCGGCCTGTCCGAAGGGGAGCTGTCCGAAGGGGGACGCGCCGGGCGGGGATTGTCCGAAGGCGCCCTGCACGACCGTCCCGCCGCCGGCGCCGGGGGCGCCGAACGCCCCGGGTCCGTCCGCGAGCATGGCCAGCATCGGTTCCATCCCGGAGAACTCCTCCAGGTGGACGGCGCAGATCTGGCAGCCGGCCAGATGCTCCTCGAAGGCGGTGGCCTCGGCGTCGTCCAGTACGCCGAGGACGTACGCGCCGACGGTTTCGTGCACTGCGCTGTCGTCGCCCGGTCCGTACTGATCGTGCGTGGTCATGCCGAGACCCCCCTCTCCTCCAGCGCGAGCTTCATGGAACGCAGTGCGTAGAACACACGTGAACGCACGGTCCCGCTGGGTATGCCGAGCGTCTCCGCTGCCTCGTTGACCGTGCGGCCCTTGAAGTACGTCTCCACGAGCACTTCCCTGTGGGCAGGGGTCAAATCATCGAGCGCATCTGAGAGCGTCATCAGCCACAACGCCTTGTCGATCTCGTCCTCCGCGGGCATGACCTCCAGCGGCGACGGATCGACCTCTTGTGGCCGGGCCTGCCGGCTGCGGTGTCCGTCGATGACGATACGCCGGGCGACCGTCACCAGCCAGGGTCGGACAGAGCCGGTCGCCCTGTTGAGCTGACCGGCGTTCTTCCAGGCACGGATGAGCGTCTCCTGCACGACGTCCTCGGCCCGCTGCCGATCGCCCGCGACCAAGCGCAGTACGTAGGCGAGCAGCGGTCCGGCGTGTTCCCGGTAGAGGGCGCGCATCAACTCTTCGTCAGGTGCTGAAGAGTCGGTACGGGGTGCCTCGCTCCGGTGTCGGGCCCGGTGAGGACGTTCATCGGCCACGGCCGCATCCTTGCGCACCTGGAACCTCCCGGTCGAGACTTCGTGGCTGCTTCTCATGCATCACTACGGTCACGACGGGAGAGTTCACTCAACGCGGGGTGAGAAAGTTTAAAAATCTTCTCGCGGTTGTCCTTCCTGGTGGGGGACGCACCACCCGTATCAGGGACAAGGCGGTGTCAAAGGAGCGCGGCGGCCCTGCGGCGGTGGCGGGCGACCCGTTCGCGGTTGCCGCAGACCTCGCTGGAGCACCAGCGGCGCCGCCGGCCGCGCGAGGTGTCCAGATACATCCGCCGGCAGCTGTCCCCGTCGCACTGCCGGAGCCGGGACCTGGCGGCGGGGTCGGTGAGCAGGTCCACGGCGTCCCTGGCGACGGCCGCGAGAAGCGCGTCGCACCCGGGCTCGCCCGCCAGGACCCTGACGAGTCCGCCGTCCTCGTCCCGTACGGCCCTGATCCCGGGCGGCGCCCCGGCGGCCAGCGCGTTGACGCGCTCCAGCGCGCCCCCGGCGTCCCGCCCCTCGATCTCGGCGCGCACGAGCCGGTCGATGCCCTCGCGCAGGTCCGCGAACCGCCCGACCCAGCCGGCGTCGACCGCGACGAGCGCGGTGCCCTCCGGTACGAGTCCGGAGCCGACCAGCCAGCGCTCCAGCCGCTCGGCGCGGTCGAGGCGCTCGGCGCGCTCGGCCCCTCTGGGCGCGGGTTCCCCGGTCGCGACCAGGTCCAGACAGACCCGTCCTGAGTCGAACCGCCACTCGTACGAGCCCATGCCCGCCGCCATGTGCCTGTCACCGCCTCGGGGTTCACCGGTGAGCGCGTCGCCGCGCCGTCCTTCTCAGAGTGCCTGCCCCGAGGCGCGTCCGGAACCCCTGCTACCGCCGCGGCCTCGATGTCACCCGCCGCCCTACGCGGGGTCGGCCGGCGGGTCCAGGGCCAGCCGGTAGCCGCGCTTGACCACCGTGTGGATCAGCTTCGGGGCGCCCAGCGATGCCCTGAGGCGGGCCATCGCCGTCTCCACCGCGTGCTCGTCGCGCCCCGCGCCGGGCAGCGCCCGCAGCAGCTCCCCGCGCGACACCACCCACCCCGGCCTGCGCGTCAGCGCGTGCAGGAGGGCCATGCCCGCCGGTGGGACGGGGCGCAGGTCGCCGTCGACCAGGACGGCGTGGCCGCGTATCTCGACGTGCCGTCCGGCGACCGGCAACGTACGGGCGCGGGAGGGCAGTTCGGCGCACAGGAGCTGGACGAGCGGGGCCAGGCGGGCGTGTTCGGGGCGGACGGTGCCGATGCCGTGCGCCTGGAGCGGCAGCGCGGTGACCGGGCCCACGCAGGCCGCGAGCACGTCGTGGCGGAGGGCGTCGACCAGCGCGGGGAGCCGGCCGCCGTGTCCGGCGCGGGCGAGGAGCGAGGCGGCGGCGGGCGCGCTGGTGAAGGTGACGGCGTCGAGGGCGCGGGTGACGGTGGCCTCGATCAGCCGGTCGACCGGGCCGGGGTCCGCCGGGGGCGCCCACCGGTGGACCGGTACGACCACGACGTCGGCGCCCCCGGCCCGTAGCGACCCGGCGAATCCGGGCGGGGGTTCGCCGTGGAGCTGGAGGGCGATCCTGCGGCCCGCGACGCCTTCCGCGAGGAGCCGGTCCAGCACCTCGGCCGCCGACTCGGTGGCCGGTGACCACGCCTCGGCGAGCCCGGCGGCGCGGACGGCGCCCCTGGCCCGGGGCCCGCGGGCCAGCAACTCCCCCTCCCGCAGCAGGCCGAGGAGCCGCTCCCCGCGCCCCCACCCCGCGGCGGCCTCCACCCAGCCGCGGAAGCCGGTGGCGGTGGTCGCCACAGTCACGTCCGGCGGGCGCGCGATCAGGTCGTCGGTGACGGAGAGGAGTTCGGCGTCCTCGGCGGGCGGCACGATCCGCAGGGCGGGGCCGGGCAGGACGGCGGCCCCGCGGGCGCGGAGCAGCGCGCCGAGCTCATCGGCGCGCCGGGCGGCGGTGACCCCGACCGTGAACCCCGCGAGGGGGCCGTACCGCTGTCCGTCCATGCGTCTCGGGTCCGCTCGTCCCGCCCGTCACGAATGAGGCGGCCGAGCCTGCCAAGGGCGCGTGACGGTCCCGCTGCGCGGGCATTTCGCCGCCGTTACGTACGCACCCCGGGCGCTCAGACGCCCAGGGCGGGGAGGACCACGGCGTCGAGGTAGTCCGAGAGGAAGGCGCGGTCGACGGCCTTGTCCTCGATGAGCTGCCGGGCGACGAACGCGCCCACCAGCATGTGCGTGACGAACGGGAACGCGGGGTGGTCGGCCGCCACCTCGCCGCGGTCCACGGCCCGGCGCAGCAGGATGCCGAGCCCCGTCATCTCGGGCTCGACGAGCAGCTCGCGCAGCGCCCGGTGCAGGTCGGGGTTCTCGTGCACGACGTGGAGCAGGCTCCGCATGAGCGCGGCGTCCTCCTCCATCTTGCAGTCGTCGCTCAGCTCGGCCATCGCGTGGAAGTCCCCGCGCAGCGACCCGGTGTCGATCTCCTGGAACGCGGCGGGTTTGTTGTGCCGCAGCGCCCGGACCACCAGCTCGGGCTTGCTCCCCCACTGGCGGTAGAGCGTCGCCTTGCTGGAGCGCGTACGGGCGGCGACGGCGTCCATCGTCAGCGCGTCGTACCCGAGCTCACGCAACAGGTCGAGCACCGCCGCGTACATCTCGGCCTCACGCTCCGGCTTGAGCCTGGTGCCTGCCACGGCCGACCACCTCCACCAACGAACGAAACTGTTTCGTACACTACAAACGTACCCCGGTCCGGCCCCACCCCCGCGACCTGGAGCGTCGCACATTCCGCGAACGGGAGCGTCGCACATCCGGGGCGTGAGGAGGTAGCCACCGGCAGTGAATCTTTTGCGTTTCGGCCAGGGCGGTCCTATGGTCGGCTGAGTACGAAACAGTTTCGTTCTCCTCTGTCGTCCCTCTCCAGGAGTCCGGCCCATGGCAGCCAAGTCCCCCGCCGACACGTCCGTCGGCGATCCCCTTCCCCGGCAGAGCAAGGTCCCGCCCGACACGGCACGGGAGACGGACAAGCCGGAGCGCGCCAACCACCGCTGGTTCGTGCTGACCGTGATCGCGCTGGCCCAACTGATGGTGGTCCTCGACGCGACCGTCGTGAACATCGCCCTGCCCTCGGCCCAGCAGGCGCTCGGCTTCAACGACAACAACCGGCAGTGGATCGTCACGTCGTACGCGCTGGCCTTCGGCAGCCTGCTGCTCCTCGGCGGACGCCTCGCCGACCTCATAGGCCGGCGGATCGTCTTCCTCATCGGCGTCGTCGGCTTCGCCGGCGCCTCGGCCCTGGCCGGGGCCGCCCAGAACTTCGAGGTCCTGGTCACCGGCCGCGCCCTCCAGGGCGTGTTCGGCGCGATGCTCGCGCCGGCCGCGCTGGCGCTGCTCAACACGACCTTCACCGGGGCCAAGGAGCGCGCCAAGGCCTTCGGCATCTACGGCGCCATCGGCGGCGCGGGCGGCGGCGTCGGCCTGCTGCTCGGCGGCCTGCTCACCGAGCACCTCAGCTGGCGCTGGACGCTCTACGTCAACCTCTTCTTCGCCGTGTTCGCGTTCATCGGCGGCGTGATCTTCCTGCGCAAGGGCGCCCCGGCCGAGCGGCCGAAGCTCGACCTGCCGGGCACGGTCCTCGTCACCGCCGGCCTCTTCGGACTGGTCTACGGCTTCTCCAACGCGGAGACGCACGACTGGAGCTCCCCGGAGACCTGGGGCTTCCTGCTCGCCGGCGCGGTCCTGCTGGCGGCCTTCACCTGGTGGCAGACCAGGTCGAAGCACCCGCTGCTGCCGCTGCGCGTCCTGCTCGACCGGGACCGCGGGGCGTCCTTCACGATGCTCGCCATCTCCGGCGCGGGCATGTTCGGGGTCTTCCTCTTCCTGACGTACTACCTCCAGTCCTCGCTGCACTACACCCCGGTCAAGACGGGCCTCGCGTTCCTGCCGATGATCGGCATCCTGATGGTGGCCGCGACGCTCGTCACCAACACCCTGCTGCCGAAGTACGGCCCCCGGCCGATCGTCCCGCTGGGCATGGCGCTGGCCGCCGTCGGCATGGCGTGGCTCACCGGGCTCGACATGAGCAGCACGTACGCGGCCCACGTCCTCCCGCCGCTGCTGGTCATCGGCTTCGGACTCGGCCTGGTGATGCCGACCGCGATGAGCGTGTCCACCTCCGGGGTCTCCGCGGAGGACGCGGGGGTCGCCTCGGCGACCGTCAACACCATGCAGCAGGTGGGCGGTTCGATCGGCACCGCGCTGCTGAGCACGCTGGCCGCGAGCGCGGCGACGAACTACCTGTCGGACCGCAAGCCGAGTCCGGCGGCGCTCGCCCAGGCCCAGCTGGAGAGCTACTCGACCGCCTACTGGTGGTCGGCCGGCATCTTCGCCGTCGGCGCGGTGCTCGCCCTGGTGATGTACCGCGGCGGACGGCCGCAGCCGGCTCCGGAAGGCGTCCAGGCCGTCCACATGTAGGGCCGCCCGGGACGGCGGGGCCTCACGGAACCGTCAGCGGGGCGCGGCGGCCGGGTGCGGGTGGTTCTCCAGCTCCCGGCCGTACGCCTGCGCCGCGCCGTGGTCGCCCACCCGGCGCGCGTCGGCCCGCTGCCTGAGCAAGGCGGCGCAGACGTCGCAGCCGGGGACGAGGCGCTCACGCGCTCCCGGGTGGTCGCGGCCTTGTTCCGACATTCGCATGTACCTTCCGCCCTCGCGCCGATCCGGTCCGTTCCGGTCCTCGCACAAGGATCGTTACGTTTCGGGGCGCGCGCGCAGAGGCGGGCCGTAACCGGGTCGACAGAGGACACCAACGGGGGACACCGGGGGACGAAGTGGGGGCATGCCCCCCCGGTCGTCCCCCTCTCAGGCCGGCCAGAGCCGGGGGCGGCGCCGGGCCGCCGTGTCCTCCACCCAGCCCACCGCCAGGATCATCAGGGCGATCAGCGGCCAGACCAGGATCAGGGACAGCGTCCCGTACGAGGCGTCCAGTTCGGCCGAGAACCGGTCGATGCCCGGGATGTTCCAGAGCTGGTCGATCAGCGGGACCGTCGCCATGATCAGCAGGTTGTGCCAGAGGTAGATCGTCACGGCCCGGTTGTTGGCCAGCGTGACGAGCGGGTCGAACCGGGCCAGCCTGCCCGGGAGTTCGCGCCACGACGGGGCGTACTGGAGCAGGATCGCCACGAAGCCGAGCGACCAGGTCGCCTCGGTGAGGGGCATCTCGTCGAGGTTCCAGCCCTCGGGCCCCGGATGGCCCGACGCCCACCACAGGCCGAAGGCCATCACCAGCACGGACACCGAGACCGTCAGATAGCGCGGGATCCTCCGGAACAGCCCGTCCTGGTGGGCGAATCCGAGCACCCAGCAGGCGCCGTACACCGCGAAGTCGGTCACCGCGAGGCCCGTCTCGCCGGGGATCGTCAGCAGCCCCGTCTCGATCGCGGCGGTGAGGACCAGCGGGAAGGCCAGCGTCGCCCACGGCACCTTGCGGAACGCCCACAGCAGCAGCGGCGAGGCGAGGACGAACCAGACGTACGCGCGGATGTACCAGAGCGGTCCCACCGCCTCGTCCGCCCAGGACTGCTCCAGCCAGCCGCTCGCCGACCCGCTCGGGTCCGGGTACGGCGGGGCGCCCAGCGGCAGGACGTAGTTGCCCAGCTTCGCCAGGCCCCAGAGCCCCTCCTCCCGCACCGGGTGCCAGCCCAGCAGGAAGATCACCGGTACGACCACGGCCGCGAACGCCCACATGGGCGGCAGCAGCCGGCGCAGCCGCCCCCGGATCACGCTCCACGGGGCGCGCTTCGCGAGCGAACGGGCCATCAACGAGCCCGCCAGCGCGAACATCACCCCCATCGAGGGGAAGACGATCGTCAGCCAGGCCCACCCGAAGACGTGGAAGACCACGACGCGGACCAGCGCGATCGCGCGCAGCAGGTCGAGGTAGCGGTCGCGGCCGGGGGCCGCTTCCGCGGGGCCCGCCTGCGCGGTACCGGCCTCCGCCGGTCCGGGCGAGGCGGCCGCCGCCCGGTGCCGGGCTCGGGGTACGCCCCCGGTGTCCACCGAAGGGACGCTCATGCCACCGGCCTCCGCTCCTCGCTGCGCCCCCGCGGCGACGGGACCGAGCCGGGTGCCTCCACCACGCCCGTACGGCGCAGCTTCTGCCAGCGCAGCCGGCCGCCGGTGAGCGCGGTGATCCAGGACTGGAGCAGCACGACGTACATGAGCTGCCGGTAGAGGATCTGCTGGAGCGGCAGGCTGATCAGGTGCGTCATCCGTTCCCGGTCGAGGCGGAACGCGTACGCGGCGCAGACCGCCTGCACGAGCAGGACGCCGAGCCACGCGACGACGGTCTTCGCCGTCGGCCCGAAGACCAGGCCGTACAGCAGGAACACGTCGATCAGGGGCGCGAGCAGCGGGGCCAGCACCATGAAGAGGGAGACGAGCGGCAGGCCGACCCGGCCGAAGCGGCCCGACGGGCCGCGTTCGACCAGGGCCCCGCGGTGCTTCCAGATCGCCTGCATCGTGCCGTAGCTCCAGCGGTAGCGCTGGGACCACAACTGCTGGACGGACTCGGGCGCCTCGGTCCAGGCGCGGGCCCGCTCGGCGTACACGACATGCCAGCCGTCGCGGTGCAGGGCCATGGTGATGTCGGTGTCCTCGGCGAGGGTGTCGTCGCTCATCCCGCCGACCCGCTCCAGGGCCTGGCGGCGGAACGCGCCGACCGCGCCGGGGATGGTGGGCATGCAGCGCAGCAGGTCGTACATCCGCCGGTCCAGGTTGAAGCCCATCACGTACTCGATGTGCTGCCAGGCGCCGATGAGGGTGTCGCGGTTGCCGACCTTGGCGTTGCCCGCGACGGCCCCGACCCGGGGATCGCCGAAGGGCTGCACCAGCTCGCCCACGGTGGAGGGTTCGAAGACGGTGTCGCCGTCCATCATCACGATGATGTCGTGGCGGGCGTGCGCGATGCCGTTGTTGAGCGCGGCCGGTTTGCCGGCGTTCTCCTGCCGTACGACATGGACGTTGGGCAGCCACATCTCCTCGACGATGTCGGCCGTCCCGTCCGTGGAACCGTCGTCGATGACGACGACCTCGATGGGATGGCCGCTCTCCATCAGGGAGCGGACGGTGTTGGCGATGCACTCGCGTTCGTTGTACGCGGGGACGAGCACGCTGACCGGTTCGGTGACCGGGTCGCCCCAGCGGAAGCCGCGGCGGCGGACCTTGCGCGCGTGCGCGAAGGACAGCACCAGCATCAGGCCGAAGCGGACGAGGACGAGGACGCCGATCACGGCGAGGCCGACGACCATGACCTCGGTGACGTTGTCCGAGAGGGCGACCGCCGCGACCCAGGCCTTGCCCTTCCACAGGTCGGCGCCGGTGACCGGGGTGAGCGCGCTGGGCGCCCCGAGCGCCTCGGTGAGGTTGACGAGGCGGAAGCCGCGCTCCTGCATGGCGGGCAGGTAGCGGCCGAGGGCCTCGACGGTCTGCGAGCGGTCGCCGCCGGAGTCGTGCATCAGCACGATCGAGCCCTGGCGGCCCTTCGGGGTGGCCCCCTCGACGATCTTCGCGGCGCCGGGCCGCCTCCAGTCCTCGCTGTCGACGCTGTCGAGGACGGTGATGTAGCCGAGGCTCCCGATGTACTGCGTGACCGGCCAGGACTTGTTGTCCATGGCGTCGGCGAAGGAGGAGTACGGCGGCCGGAACAGCGAGGTCCTGACGCCGGCGGCGCCCGCCAGCGCCAACTGATTCTGGGTCAGCTCCCAGTTGGTCCTGGTCCTGGTCTGGTACGAGAGGTCGGGATGGCTGAAGGTGTGCAGGCCGACCTCGTGGCCCTCGTCCACCATCCGCTTCACCAGGGCCGGGTAGCGCGAGGCCATGGTGCCCGTCACGAAGAAGACGGCGTGGGCGTGGTACTTCTTCAGCTGGTCCAGGACCTTGGGGGTCCACTCGGGGTCGGGGCCGTCGTCGAACGTCAGGACCAGCCTGCCGTCCGGGATGCTCAGCGACTTGGCGGGCTGCGAGGCGGAGCGCGCGTCGATGACGGGGCCGCCGTCGAGGATCCGGTCGGGCACCTGGTCGGTGGCGACCGGGGGGCGGACGCGGTGGTCGGCGAGGATCTCGCTGTGGACGTAGCCGCGCAGCATGAGCATCGCGAGCACGGCGACGAGGACGAGGCACGGGAGCAGGTAGCGCATGGGCAGCCTGCGGCGGGCGGTGCGGCGTTCTTTGCCGGTGCGGCGGGCGCGTTCGGGTGGGCGTCTGCGGGAGGAGGACATCTAGTTCGCCCCTTCCGCGGCCACCTGCTGGGCCCCGGTCCCGTCCGGCGGCGGGGCGGCCGGGGAGGTGCTCGGGTCCGGCGGCGGCGTGCTCGGGTCCGGCGAGACCGGCGGCGACGCGCCGCCACTGCTCCCGGCCGCGGTGCCGGGGTCGTCGACCGGGGGTACGGACGGGGCTCCGGTGACCGGGCCCGTACCGCCGGTGCCTCCCGCCGCTCCCGCTCCCCCCGCGGCGGCGGCCGTTCCGGCGCCGCCCGTCGGGGCCTTGACGGTGGCCCCGGGCTTCGAGACGCCGGGGGCGGGTGTGCCGGTGGCGCCGGGCGGGGCGCTGCCCGAAGGGCCGGGAACGACCACTCCGTTGGAGTCCGTGGCGGTGGGCAGGGCCACCGGAACGCCCGGCGCGTGCGAACCTGATCGGCTCGGTGTCGGAGCTGGCCTGTTCTCGACCGTATCGGACTTCTTCTCGTCCGCGAGACCGGGTATTTTCAGCCACGGCGCGCTGGAGCTGCCACCTATGACCGCGGCCCCCAGCATCACCGCGTAACAGGCGCAGGCTATCGCCACGACCCAGCCGGCCCGCCGGAACTTCTTGCTCCGCCGACCGCTGGCGTCGACGAACACGGGCCCCTCCGAACCGCCCCCCTGACCCTCCCGCGCAGGACCTGACTCCTGCGCGGGGTGGGCGCCGACGGGCAGTTCGGAGAGCTGACGGCCCAGGCCATCCAGTTCGATAGTGACATCAATCGGCTCATGTGTATGCCCGATTCGGGCATCATTCAGCCACTTTTCCACTACGGCGCACATCCCCCACTGGCTGTCTTGGGTGCGCAATCGATTGGCCGGGCATGCCGTCGGCCCAGGCCCCCACCTGAACCGGAATGCCCCCTACCACACCGCACCCGGACGACGAATGTAGCGCAAGGAGGTGTCCTCCGTACCTCGGCTTGACGGACACCATGCATCAGTGCTGTGGCGCGCGAGGAACCCAACTCGCGGGTAACACTTCAAGCCACCCACCGCTCCGGCCCAGTTCGGCCGCGGCGGCCCGCAGGGCGGCCACACCGGCGTGTTTCAGCCCCTCCCGCCACACCAGGAACACGGGTGACAGGGGTACGGGTTCGACGAGCGGCCGCAGCACCGATCCCGGCATCTCCGGCGAATCCACCACCGTGAGAACGGGCGTGCGATGTTTCGCCATGATCCGCCGGAACTCCTCCCGCCCCACGGCCATCGGCGCCGGCTCCGCGACCGCGATCGAGCGCCCCGCGAAGAGCTGCCGGGCCAATTCCGTCCACTCCGCCGTCCGCGGGTTGCCGGCCCCCGCGTACACCCGCTCCCCGGCGAGCGCGGCGAGCGGCACCTCGGCGCGACCGGCCAGCGGATGGTCGTAGGGCAACAGGACGGCCATCGGCTCGTACCGCACCAGTTGGCTCCGCAGCCCGGCGCGCAGCCCGGGCGCGAGCCCGTCGGCGTACCCGAACGACACGTCGAGCCGGCCGGCGAGGATCTCGGCGGCGGCGCCGGTCAATCCGCTCTCGAAGCGCGCCATCAGCTCGTGGTCCGGCGCGAGTTCACGGGCGCGCGCCAGCACCCGGCCGGAGGTCAGCCCCTCGGAGTTGAGGTCCACGAGCAACGGCCGCGGTCCCTCGGCGGCGGCCGCGCGCAGCCGGTCCTGCGCGGCCAACACCCCTCGGGCGTACGGGAGAAGCCGCTCACCGTCCGCCGTGAGCGCCACCCGCCGGGTGGTCCTGACGAACAGCTCGGCGCCCAACTCCCCTTCCAGACGCCGGATGTCACGGCTGAGGGCCTGTTGGGCGACGTACAGCCGGGCGGCGGCCCGGGTGAAGTGCAGCTCCTCGGCGGCGGTCACGAAGGCGCGGAGGAGTCGGGGGTCGATGTCTCGGGACATCCGCCGCATTCAACAACACAGGTGCGTGAAGGGCCACCGATCAGGTGTTGGACCACGCCCCGCGCGCGCCGCGAGGGTGGGCGCGTGAATCCGTACGCCGTACTCTTCGCGCCCCGGGGCGCCCTCGCCTTCACCGCCGGATCCCTGCTGGCACGCCTCCCGGCCGGGATGTTCACGGTCAGCGCCGTGATCATGATCGCCGGACAGCGGCACTCGTACGCCCTCGCCGGGGCCGTCACCGCCACCGGCCTCGCCGTCACCGCGCTCGTCGCCCCCGGGGTGGCCCGCCTGGTCGACCGGCACGGCCAGGCCCGGGTCGCCGTCCCCGCCGCCGTGTCGGCCGTCCTCGGCTCGCTCGCCCTGCTGCTCTGCGTCCGTCACCGCGCGCCGGACTGGACGCTCTTCGCCGCGTACGCCGCGACCGCCGCCATGCCCAACACGGGCGGCATGTCCCGCGCGCGCTGGGTCTTCCTGTTCGGTGAGGACACCCCGGAGCACCGGGCCGCCCGGCACACCGCCCGCTCCTTCGAACAGGCCGCGGACGAACTGTGCTTCATGCTGGGCCCGCTCCTGGCCGCCACCCTGTGCTCCGCGCTCTTCCCGGAGGCGGGGACCCTGACCGGCGCGGCCCTCCTGCTGACCGGCGTCCTGTTCCTCGCCCGGCAGCGGTCCACCGAACCACCGCCCTCCGGAGGCACGGCCGCGGCCCGCACCCCTCTCCGCTCCCCCGCGCTGACCGCGCTCCTGCTGGTCCTCCTCGCGACGGGCGGGGTCTTCGGCGCGACCGAGGTGGTGACCCTCGCCCACGCGGACGACGGCGGCCGTCCCGCCTGGACGGGCGGCGCGCTGCTGGCGCTCCAGGCCGGCGGATCGTGCGCGGCCGGCCTGCTGCTGGGCCTGCTGCCACCACCGCGCGGGGCCGCCCGCCGGCTGGCGCTGTGCCTCGCCGCGATGGCCGCGCTGCTGACCGTCCCCCTGGTCGCGGCACTCTCCGGTTCGCTGCCGTTGCTGGCCGGGAGTCTGCTGCTGGCGGGCGCCGCGACGGCCCCGACCATGGTGACGGCCATGGGAGCGGTCCAGGGCCTCTCCCCCGCGGGCCGGTCGAACGAGGGCATGACCCTGGCCGTCACCGCGCTGCTCGGCGGCATCGCGGCCGGGTCGGCGCTGGGTGGCTGGGCGGTGGAGCGTCTGGGGCCGGCGCTCGGCTACCTCGTACCGCCGGGTGCCGCTCTGCTCGCGCTGCTGGCCGCGGTCGTCGGAGGGGCGGTCGTCCGGGCAGGGGCCGGGACACCCGCCCCCGGGTACGACTGAGGCCCCGCTGCCTTGGGAGCAGCGGGGCCTCGGCCTCACATGGGGTTTGTGGAGATGGCGGGAATCGAACCCGCGTCCAACGGTGCAGAACCAGGGCTTCTCCGAGCGCAGTCCGCTGCGATTTTCTCGGCCCCGAAGATCACACGGACAAGTCTCCGACGGGCTCAGTCACTGTTTGATTTCCTTCCAGGTCCCGTGACCGGACCTAGAAGTTTAGTTCCCTAGTTGATGCCAGGATCCGGGTCGGGAACAGCCCCGGGCTGACACTCCGCGGAGTCTTCGCTAGCTGCTAATTAGGCAGCGAGAGCGAAGGCGGAGGAATCGCGCTTAGAAGTGGCGATTATAGTTTGCGACATATGGTTTACGAGATCATTGCCGCTTCCTCGGCTCGCTTCACCTGCTTCGACATCCGCTGTCGAAACCGATCATCCCCATGTTGTTTTTTCAAACTGCTTCCTGCATGCACCCTCGATGGAGTGCACGGCCCATCCTACGTGATCAACCGAGCCCGGTCCACGCGTATTCCCGGCGCGGTGGGCCGGGAAGCGGGCCGAGGCGTCAGGCCCGCTGCTTCCGCTTGACCGCCGCGATCGCGCGGTTCGTCTCGCGCAGGTCCTGCTTCTCCCGCAGCGTCTGCCGCTTGTCGTACTCCTTCTTGCCCTTCGCCAGCGCGATCTCGATCTTCGCCCGGCCGTCCTTGAAGTACATGGCCAGCGGCACGATCGTGTGCCCGGACTCGCTCGACTTGGAGTCCAGCTTGTCGATCTCCAGCCGGTGCATCAGGAGCTTCCGCTTCCGCCGGGCACTGTGGTTGGTCCACGTCCCCTGCGTGTACTCCGGTACGTGCACGTTGTGCAGCCAGGCCTCGCCGCCGTCGATCTGGACGAACCCGTCCGTCAGCGACGCCCGCCCCTGGCGCAGGGACTTCACCTCGGTGCCGGTCAGCACCATGCCGCACTCGTACGTGTCGATGATGAGGTAGTCGTGCCGCGCCTTCTTGTTCTGCGCGATCAGCTTGCGCCCTTTTTCCTTAGCCATAGTCCTTCCATTTTCGCACCTGGACGCGGATTCCCTTAACCATTTCCGCCGAGGCCGCTGAGCACCGTCCGCGCCCGCTCCTGGGCCCGCTCGCTCACCTGCACGTCGGGGGTGATGCCCCGGCCGTCGACCCCGTGGCCGGCCGGCGTGCGGTAGTGCCCGACGGTCAGCTCGGCGACGGAGCCGTCCGGCAGCTTGCTCGGCATCTGCACCGAGCCCTTCCCGAAGGTCCGCGCGCCGACCGTGATGGACCGGCCCCGGTCCTGGAGCGCCCCCGTCACCAGCTCGGCCGCGCTCATCGTGCCGCTGTCCACGAGGACCACCAGGGGCCGGGTGGTGTCTCCCCCCGGATCGGCGTTCAACACCCGCTGGTCCCCGTTTATGTCGTACGTGGCGACCAGGCCGCCGTCCAGGAACGCGGAGGCGGCCTTCACGGCCTCGGAGACCAGCCCGCCCCCGTTGCCCCGCAGGTCCAGGAGGACACCGGCCTTCGCGGGGGCGTCCAGCACCGCGTCCCGTACCCGCGCGCCCGTGCCCTTGGTGAACGACTCGACCTTGATCAGCCGGGCGCCGCCCGCGAGCGTGGCGACCGTGACCGACTCGGTGGTCAGCTCGGCCCTGCGTACCGTACGGGTCAAGTGCCGCCCGCCCCGCTCCAGACCCAGCACCACGGCGGAACCGGGCCGCGCGCTCTTCGTCTCGCTGTCGCCGCGCAGCAGGGCCATGACCTCCGTCACGGGCCGCTTCGCGACGGACGCGCCGTCGACGGTCCGTACGGTGTCCCCGGCCCTGATGCCCGCCCGGTCCGCGGGCGCCCCCGGCTGGACCCGGGTCACCTCGACCAGGCCGCCCGCCGCGCCCCGGGCCGCGAGCCCGACCCCGGTGTACCGGCCGTCGAGGCCCTGCTCGAACTCCTCGTACTCACTCTTGTCGTACACCGCGCCCCAGCGGTCACCGCTGCGGCTGACGACCTCCTCGGCCGCTTCCGTGGCCGACTTGCCGTCTGCCATGGCCTCGGCGGCGGCCCGGGCGACGTCCTCGCCGTGCACCGTCGAGGAGGCGGCGCGCAGCGGCAGCGCCGGCGATTTCTCGTCGCTGCGCGGCAGGGAGTTCGTCGCCGCCGCCGTGGCCAGCACACTGGCGAAGACCAAGGTCAGGGCCGCGCCGCGACGGACGCCGCGGGGTCTGTGATGCAACTCGGAGCCCGACATGGCGTTGAGTCTAGGACAACGCCCCCCGGCGGACGGGCCCTTGGCGACACGACGCCAGGGGCACTTGTCACACCCTGAGGTACTTGCGCAACGCGATGAAAGCGGCGAGGGCGGGCATCAGCAGCGCGATCGCCAGGACCAGCGGGAGCTTGGTCAGCACGGCGTCCCAGCCGATGAAGTTGACGAGTTCCATCTTGTGCGACAGATCAAGGCCATGATCGATCAGGAAGTAGCGCCCGAGGAGCAGCATCGCGCAGGCGACCACACCGCCGAGCAGCCCGGCGAACGCGGCCTCCATGATGAACGGCATCTGGATGTAGAAGCTGGAGGCGCCCACCAGGCGCATGATCCCCGTCTCACGCCTGCGGCTGAACGCCGACACCCGCACGGTGTTGACGATCAGCATGATGGCGATGACCAGCATCAGCGCCATGACGAAGAGCGCGGCGACGTTCATGCCCTGCATCAGCCCGAACAGGTTCTGGAGGATGTCGCGCTGGTCCTGGACGGACTGGACCCCGTCCCGTCCCGCGAAGGCGGTCGCCACCACCTTGTACTTCTCGGGGTCCTTGAGCTTGACGCGGAACGACTCCGGCATCTGGTCCGGCGTGATCGTGGCCGCCAGCGGGGAGTCGCCGTACTGCTCCTTGTAGTGCTTGTACGCCTCGTCCGCGTCCTCGTAGTGGACGGTCTCGACGATGGTCGTCATCTTCTTCAGATCGGCCTCGATCTGGTCCCGCTGCTCCGTCGTGACCGCGCCCTTGGTGCACTGCGGCGACGTCGTCACATCTCCCTTGTTGCAGAGGAAGATGGAGACGTTGACCTTGTCGTACCAGTAGTCCTTCATCGTGCTGACCTGATCGCGCATGAGCAGCGCGCCGCCGAACAGGGCGAGCGAGAGGGCCACGGAGATGATGACGGCGAAGGTCATCGTGAGATTGCGGCGGAGGCCGACGCCGATCTCCGACAGGACGAACTGGGCGCGCATGGCGTCCTTTCAGCTTTCGGTGCTCAATGCGGTCGTGCTCACTGCGATCGTGCTCACCGTCCCGTACGCGACACGGCGGTGCTCAGTGCTGGTAGCCGTAGACGCCGCGCACCTGGTCGCGTACCAGGCGGCCCTGGTCGAGTTCCAGCACGCGCTTGCGCATCTGGTCGACGATGTTCTGGTCGTGCGTGGCCATCAGCACGGTGGTGCCGGTGCGGTTGATGCGGTCGAGCAGCTTCATGATGCCCACGGAGGTCTGCGGGTCGAGGTTACCGGTCGGCTCGTCCGCGATCAGCAGCATGGGGCGGTTCACGAAGGCCCGCGCGATGGCGACGCGCTGCTGCTCACCACCGGAGAGCTCGCCGGGCATCCGGTCCTCCTTGCCGCCGAGTCCGACCAGGTCGAGGACCTGCGGGACGGACTTGCGGGTCTCGCCGCGGGACTTGCCGATGACCTCCTGCGCGAACGCCACGTTCTGCGCGACGGTCTTGTTCGGCAGCAGCCGGAAGTCCTGGAAGACGGTGCCGAGCTGGCGGCGCATCTGGGGCACCTTCCAGTTGGACAGGCGTGCCAGGTCCTTGCCGAGGACGTGCACCATGCCGGTGCTCGTGCGCTCCTCGCGGAGGATCAGTCTCAGGAACGTCGACTTGCCGGAACCGGACGAGCCGACGAGGAAGACGAACTCCCCCTTCTCGATGTCGAGGGAGACATCACGCAGCGCGGGGCGGTTCTGCTTCGGGTAGGTCTTGGAGACGTTGTCGAATCGAATCACGAGATACACCACGGTCGGCCGGGAGCAGGTGTGCGTGACCTTACGCGAACCCGACTGGCGCGCGCAGTCCGCACCGGAGGTTGGGACGGGCTTGGGCGATTTATCACGGATGCGCGTCGTCCGCCAGTGGGAGCGGTCACACCGGAAACCGGCCGGGCGCGCCGAAACGGCCGGGAACTGGCAGAGTGGTAAGGGGAACAGTCGCGATTCCCCGAGCGTTGAGCGGGGAGACACTGGCTGCGGCTCCGCCGCGCGGTGAGGAGGAATGCGCATGACCTACGACCGATTGGTGTGCGCCAACTGCGCGGGACCCGTCAGTGAGGGCAGGTGCCGCGTCTGCCGGGCGAACCGGGAGCGCCTCCAGCAGGAGGGGCCCTTCGGCGGCCTGAGCCCGATGGCCCTGCTGACGATGATCGTCGTGCTGCTCGCGGCGGTGGCCTTCGTGGCGGTGCAGCAGACCGCGTAGCGCGCTTCGCGAACGTGGGAAGGGCCCGGACACCATGCACGGTGTCCGGGCCCTTCCGTATGTCACGTCGTGACGTCGTGCCGTACGTCCTTAGACGGCGGCCCGTCCGCCGCCGACCAGACGCGGCAGCATCCGGAAGCCGATGCCACCCGCGATCATGGTCGCGGCGCCGATCACCAGGAACGTGGTCTCGAAGGCCCCGGTCTCCGCCAGCTCCTCCTTGGCCTCACCCTGCTGCACCGGCTGGGAGCCGAGGCTGTCGGTGTCGGCGCCACCACCGGTGGAGCCGCCCGTGCCACCGTTCGCACCGGCGCCGCCGTCCGTACCGGTGCCGCCGTTGCCGGTGCCGCCGCTCGTGCCGCTACCACCGGCCTCGGTGGGCTTGGAGGTCGGGTCGTCGGTCGGCTTGTCCGTCGGCTTGTCGGTGGGCGGGTCCACCGGCGGGGTCGACGGCGGGTCCACCGGCGGGGTGCTGGGCGGGTCCACCGGAGGAGTGGACGGCGGGTCCACCGGCGGGGTGCTGGGCGGGTCCACCGGCGGGGTCGACGGCGGGTCCACCGGCGGCGTAGTGGGCGGGTCGGGAATTTCCGTCACCGGGTCCGTCGGCGCGTCGTCGATGCCGAGGCCGATGTCAACGGTCGTGGAGCTGCTGGTCGCCTGGGCCACGCCCGCGACGGTCAGCGATGCGCCGGCGGCGATCACCGCGCCTGCCGCGATGCGCGCCACGCGGATCCGCGTCTTTTTGGTCATCTGCTTGCTACCCCCAGTAGCCGATTCGTTGAGGTGCAGCGTCCGGGGCAGCGGCCGCACGGGGGGTGTCTCTGGTCCGCCCCCGGTCACACACGCCCCAGGTATACGCATGCCACGGGCAGCCTTCCCACTTTTCATATACGCGTCAAGGCCGTTGCGCGCGCGATGACCGCATTCAGGCCGGATGTCCGGGGTGTGGGCATGCAACTGTGACATAAAAGGGAACTGCCGCCCCGGGGGCGGCAGTTCCCTTGTCGACAAAGCGTGTGTTTACCGTTCGCGCTGCTTGCGCCAGCGAATTCCCGCTTCGAGGAATCCGTCGATCTCCCCGTCCAGCACCGCGTGCGGATTGCCGACCTCGAAGTCCGTCCGGAGGTCCTTGACCATCTGGTAGGGGTGCAGCACGTACGAACGCATCTGGTTTCCCCAGGAGTTGCCGCCGTCGCCCTTGAGGGCGTCCATCTCGGCCTGCTCCTCCTGGCGGCGGCGTTCGAGCAACTTCGCCTGGAGCACGTTCATCGCGCTCGCCTTGTTCTGGATCTGCGACCGCTCGTTCTGGCAGGACACCACGATGCCGGTCGGTACGTGGGTGATCCGCACCGCGGAGTCGGTGGTGTTGACGCCCTGCCCGCCGGGACCCGACGCGCGGTACACGTCCACGCGCAGCTCGGACTCGTCGATCTCGACGTGGTCGCTGGACTCCACGACCGGCAGCACCTCGACACCGGCGAACGACGTCTGCCGGCGGCCCTGGTTGTCGAAGGGCGAGATGCGGACCAGGCGGTGGGTGCCCTGCTCGACGGAGAGCGTGCCGTAGGCGTACGGGACCTTCACCGCGAAGGTCGTCGACTTGATGCCGGCCTCCTCCGCGTAGGAGGTCTCGTAGATCTCCGTACCGTAGTTGTGGCGCTCGGCCCAGCGCAGGTACATCCGCTGGAGCTGCTCCGCGAAGTCCGCCGCGTCCACCCCGCCGGCCTCGGCGCGGATGTTGACCAGCGCCTCACGGGCGTCGTACTGGCCGGAGAGGAGCGTACGGACCTCCATCTCGTCCAGCGCCTTGCGCACCGACTCCAGCTCGGCCTCGGCCTCGGCGAGCGCGTCGGCGTCGCCCTCGCCCTCGGCGAGCTCGAAGAGGATCTCCAGGTCGTCGATGCGCCCGCGCAGGGCCTCCGTCTTGCGGAGTTCGGCCTGGAGGTGCGAAAGCTTGCTGGTGATCTTCTGCGCGGCCTCCGGGTCGTCCCACAGGGACGGGGCCGCGGCCTGCTCCTCGAGCACGGCGATGTCGGCCCTCAGTTTGTCGAGGTCCAGGACGGCCTCGATCGACCCCATGGTCGAGGAGAGGGACTTCAGCTCTTCGGATACATCGACGACTGCCACGGGTCCAGCGTAACGGCTGAGCGCGCGAACCCTCCCCCCGCCGGCGGGGGCGGTGCCCACGACGCCCGCCGCGGCGCCCGGGAGCCCCGCGCCGGACGGATCGCGGCCCGCCCGTGACACACGACACAGACCCGGCCCCGCGGACTCCCGCGCCTACGGCTCCGGGGACGTCGTCCGCTTCGAGTCCTGCGGCGGACCGTCCCCGCCGCCACTCGCGGCCAGCCAGCCACCCACTCCCAGCGCCGCCGCGAGCAGGACCGCCGCCACCGCCAGGGTGATGCGGCGCTTGCGTACGGTCTCCGCCTTGTGCCGGGCCGTGCCCGGCTTGCGCTGGCTCGGCGACCGGGGCGCGCGGGCCGTACCGCGCGCGCCGCCCGCCAGCTCGTCCGGCGCGGGGACGCGCATGCTGGTGTGGGTGTCGCGGTTGGAGTCCGGTACGGCTCCGGGCACGAGCGGGACCGCGCCGCGGCGGCGCGGCTCCTCGGGGGAACCGGGGCGCGGCTCCTCGTACGGCTGCTCGGTCGGTTCGCCGTCCGGTTCGTCCACGTCCAGCGGCGGGATGCCCGCGAGTCCCGGCAGCTGTTCCCGCAGGCGGGCGGCGAGTTCGGAGGCGCGCAGCCGGGAGGCGGGCGCCTTCGCCAGGCACTGGACGAGCAGTTGCCACAGGTCGTCGGGGATGCCGGGCAGCGGGACGACGGTCTCGGTGACGTGCCGGCGCAGGACGGCTCCGGGGTGGCCGCCGCCGAACGGGGTGAAGCCGGCGAGCAGTTCGTACAGGACGGTGGCCAGCGCGTAGATGTCGACGGCCGCGCGCGGCGGGAGTCCTTCGACGATCTCGGGCGCCAGGTAGTCGGGGGTGCCGATGATCCTGGTCGCCTTCGTGCGACGCGGGGTGTCGATCAGCTTGGCGACGCCGAAGTCGGTGAGGAGGGCCGGGTGCGCGCCGCCGGGGCCGAGCGGTCCCTCCATGTCGAGCAGGATGTTCTCCGGCTTGACGTCGCGGTGCACGATTCCCGCCTTGTGGGCGGCCGCGAGCGCGTCGGCGACGTCGGCGACGATCGCGACGGCCGCCTCGGGGGCGAGCCGGCGCTCGCGGTCGAGACGGGTGCGCAGGTCGGTGCCGCGTACCAACTCCATGACCAGCGCGAGGTCGTTGCCGTCCACGACGAGGTCGCGGACGCCGACCACGCGGGGGTGGTCGAGACCGAGCAGGGCGGTGCGTTCCTGGACGAAGCGCCCGACGAGCTCCTGGTCGGAGGCCAGGTCCTCGCGCAACAGCTTGATGGCGACGGGGCCTTCGGGCCCCTCGCCGAGCCACACCGTGCCGGCGCTGCCCCGTCCCAGGATCTGGTGGGCGATGTACCGGCTGCCGATATTCCGTGCCAAGACTGCTCCCTCAGCGGCTGGCGTTGCCCCTCAAAGTACGCGGCAATCGGGGTGTTCAGTGCCCAGGCCCGGGCACGCCCGCACCTGCGTGGGGCGAAAAGTGTGCTTCTGGGGTGTCCGTGCCGCCGTATTGCCCTCGAAAGGGTCACTGCGAGCCGGTCGAATCCCCGAGTCTCGAGAACCACTCCGACACCGCGGAGATGCCGTCGCCGATCGTCGACAGGAAGCTCTTGCTGGTGCCGATCCAGTCCTGGAGCGGGGTCAGCTCCCAGATCAGCCAGCCGCCCACGAAGAGCAGCACCAGGGTGAACAGGCAGCCCTTGAGGCAGCCGAGGCCCGGGATGCGCATGGGGTTGGCGCTGCGCTGGCGGGGCTGGCGGGGCTCGCGCGGCTGCCGGGGCGCCGGTTGCTGGGGCGGCGGCTGCGGCGGCGCGTACTGCTGTTGCTGCGGGGGCGGGGCGTACCGCTGCTGCTGGGGCTGGGGCTGCTGTTGCTGCTGCCGGCTCGGCTGCGGGGCCTGCGGGGGCGGCGGGTAGCCCTGCGACGCCTGCCGGTGGGCGGGCGGGGGCGGCTGCTGCTGGCGCGGGGGCTGCGGGCGGTGCGGGCGGCGGCGCAGCGGGTCCTGGCTCGGGTCGAGGTACTGGACCTGGGTCTGTTCGTTGCGGTCCCTGGCTGCCTGGAGCTGGCTCTGCCAGGGGTGCGGGCCGTCCGGCTCCCCGGGGGGTACGGGCGGCATGACCGACGTCGGGTCGGCGTTCTGCCCGGGCGGGCCGTAGCCCTGTCCGGGGCCGCCGGGACCTCCGGGGGCGCCCGCTCCCGCGTATCCGGCCGAGGGCAGGAAGCTGGTCGCCGCGTTCGGGTCGAAGGCGGCGGCGTTGCTGGGCAGGACCTGGGTCGGGTCGGCGGCGCCCGGGGTCTCCGGCACGGCGGCGGGCGCCGGGTCGGGCGCGAGGAGCGCGCCGACGCCGAGCGCCGCGTCGATCTGGGCGGCACTGGAGTGGACGCCGACACCGGCGGCGACGACGCGCAGGGCGCGGGCCAGGTTCACGGCGCTCGGGCGCTGGTCGGGGTCCTTGCGCAGGCAGCGCTCGATGACCGTCCAGAGCGGCTCGGGCACGGTGGAGGGCCGGCGCGGCTCCTCGCTGAGGTGGCGGTGCAGCACCTCCAGCGCGGTCGCCCCGGCGAACGGCGGGTGGCCGGTGACCAGTTCGTACATCAGGATGCCCGCGCCGTAGATGTCGACGGCGGAGGTCTGCGGGCGGCCCTCGGCGGACTCGGGCGCGACGTACGCGGGCGTGCCGACGAATTCGTGGGTACGGGTCAGGCCGGGCGAGTCCGCGAGGCGCGCGATGCCGAAGTCGGTGAGCATCGGGTGCATCTGCCCGTTGTCGTCCTTGAGGAGGACGTTGGCGGGCTTGAGGTCGCGGTGGACGACGCCGTCCGCGTGGCTGGCGGCGAGCGCGTCGGCGATCTGGGCGGTGAGGAGGGAGGCGGCGACGGGGCTGAAGGGCCCGTTGTCGCGCAGGTAGCGGTGCAGGTCGGGGCCGTCGACGAGGTCCATGACGAGGGCGAGGAGATCGCCCTCCACGACCAGGTCGCGGGTGCGCACGATGTTGGGGTGCGTGAGGCGCAGGAGGACGGAGCGCTCCCGCAGGAACCGCATCACGACGTCCGCGTCGTTGGCCAGCTCCTCCTTGAGGACCTTGATCGCGACGGTTTCGCCGGGCTGGCCGGCGACGGCCGCCTCGGCACCCGCGGTCTCGCGCTGACGGGCCCGCCAGACGACACCGGTGGCGCCGCGTCCGAGCGGCTCCTCCAGGAGGTACTTGCTGCCTACCGGCCGCACGTCATGGGCTCCCTGCTGCTGGTGTGTCCCGTTCATCGTCCCGGACCCCCCGGGCTCCGGACCCACTTTAGACCGGCCGGCGATTGGGGGGCGGCGTCACGAGGTCCGGTGCGCACATCTGCGGCGTTGTCGTCAATCACCATGGCTCCGCCATGCCTCAATCCTCCGCCTTGCAGCTGCACGCACCGGACCTCGCTCCTTCACCCGCCCCCCAATCACCGGACGGTCTCCGACCGGCCGAACGGGTATCCGGCCGGTCATCCACAGGTCCCGTGGCGCCCACGGTCGCATGTGTGTCGCACGCGTGTCCCGTCCGGACGAGAGACGCGGACCAGGGGGTGATGGTTGCCGAACGGCTGTCCCCAGGGCATCGGGGATGATCTCATCGGCGTTCGAAGGGGCGCCCAAGCAGGCACTTTTGCACCCACAGCCGACCATTCAAGATCACTTGTACGCTGCCCCCGGGCGTGTTGTCCGTGTCAGGTGCGAGGATGCCCTCAGCGCGTCGGGTGCCGGCCGGGGACGGCACCGTACGCGCCGACCTGTACCGGACGACGCGTCCCGTGCGTGGTGGGGGGAATCACAGGGCAGTACCCCTGCCGGGCATCCCGCGCAGAACCGGGGACCCCGCGCAGAAGGGACCGCTGACGCGATGCAGATCCGGCTGACCGTCCTCGCGCCGCGCAGCGGCCACGCCGCGGGGCGCGCGTGCGACGTGCTCGTCACCGCACCCGCCGGGACGGCGCTGTCCGCCGTCGCCTCCGCCCTCGCCACGGCCGTGTCGGGACCGGACGTGTCGGGCACGGTCGTGCTCTACGCCGGTACGGAACGGCTCGACGCGCAGCGCTGCGCCCTCGGTGAGCCGCCGCTGATCGACGGGGCGGTGCTCTCGCTCCAGGTCCCCGGCCAGGACGAGACGCACGGGGTGGCGGAGATGGACGCGCCCGCCCAGTTGCGGGTGGTGGCGGGTCCTGACGCGGGCGGGGTGCACCTGCTGCACGGCGGCCAGATCAGGATCGGCCGTTCCGCCGACGCGGACGTCCCGCTCGACGACCCGGACGTCTCGCGGCTGCACTGCGCGGTGACGGTCGCGGACGACGGCGGGGTGTCGGTCGCGGACCTCGGTTCCACGAACGGTACGACGCTGGAGGGCGCCGAGGTCGGGCCCGTACCGGTACGGCTGCCGGCCGGGGCGCTGCTGCGGATCGGCGAGTCGGCCGTGCGGCTCCTGACGAGCCCGCTGGCGACGCCGCTGCCGACGACGCCCGACGGCGAGGGCCACCTGCGGGTGGTGCGCCCGGAGGGCGGTGCGGGGGACGGTGCCGGGGACCGGGCCGACGAGGGCGACCGGTCCCGGGAGACGGGCGCGTACGGCTCCGGGGGGTACGGCACGGACGGCTCGGGCCTCGGCCCGGCGGGCGCCTCGCCCGGGCCCCAGTACGGACAGCGCCCCGGATCCGGGGCGGGAGGTTCCGTACCGGCCCAGGCGCGGGAGGGGTCCCCGGCGGGCGGGCCGCGGACCGGCTCCGACCGGGATCCGCGGTACGGCGCGAGCGCGCCGGAGGAGCCCCGCGGCCGGACCGTCCACTCGTACGGCGGGCCGTCCCGCGACCCCCGGGTGCCCGATCCCCGGAGCGCGGTCGACACCCACTACGGCTTCTCGACCTCGGATCCCGCCTCCGGTACGGGCCCGCGGCGCCCCGCCGCGCCCGCCTCCCGCGCGGACGGCGACACCGGCCCCGGCGGGGCCCACAGCAGGGCCGCGGACGAGCAGCCGTACGCGACGGCGGACGACGGCACCGGCGATGTCGGCGAAGGACCCCAGTCGCACAGCAGGACCACCGGCACCCGCAGGCAGGGCACGCCCGCCCGAGGCACCCAGCTGCCCGACGCCGCCGCCCGGCGGCGCGGCGGCATAGGAGCGTGGGCGAGGCGGCTGGCCGGGGGCCGCGAGGAGGAACCGGCCGGGAGCGCCCCGGGCCCGAGGCCCCCCGCGGGCCCGGCCGGCCGCGCGCCCCTCGCGGACACCTGGCCGGACCCCGCCGAGGTGCTGATGACGGCGCTCGGCCCCGGCCCGAGGCTCTGGGAGCGCGACAGCGACCACGCCGAGGCGCTGGTGGTCCGGCTGGGCACGGCGGACCGTCCGGCGCCGGACGGCGTGGGGTTGCTGCCCGGCGTGCCGGTGACGGTCGCGCTGCGCGAGGCCGGTTCGCTGGGCCTCGCCGGACCGCGGGAGCGGCTGACGGGCCTGGCCCGCTCGGTCGTCGCCCAGCTCGCCGCGCTGCACTCCCCCGCCGATCTGGAGATCGTCCTGATCAGCACGGACCGGGCGCGCAGCCCCGAGCAGCGCAGGCAGGAGTGGGGGTGGCTCGGCTGGCTGCCCCAGGTCCGCCCGGCGCACGGCCAGGACTGCCGGCTGCTGCTCGCCTACGACCGGGACCAGGCCACCGCCAGGACCGCCGAGCTGACCCGCAGGCTGGACGCCGGACCGCTCGGTACGGGCTGGGCGTCGGCGGACCCGGAGTCCGTCGCGCGGGCCGCCGGGCGCCACGAGGGGCCGTACACCGTCGTGGTCGTGGACGGCGATCCCGGCTCCGCCTCGCTGCGGCAGGTGACGGCGCGGCTCGCGAGCGCGGGCGCCGCCGCCGGCATCCACCTGGTCTGTCTGGCGGAGACCCCGGCCGCCTCGCCGCTCTCCCCCGTCGCCGCGACCTACGAGACGGCGTGCGCGGCCTCGCTGCCCTTCCGCGAGTGCGGGGCCGTGGGCCTGCTGAGCGGCGATGTGGCGAGCGCGCTGCGCCTGTTGCGCACGGCGGTCGGGGAGCCGGCCGGGCACGGCACGGTCGCCGTGGTGGACGCGGTCTCGCCGGCCTGGGCCGAGCGCTTCGGCCGGGCACTGGCGCCGCTGCGCACGGCGGCCGGGGGCGGCTCGGGGCGGGCCGCCGCCGCGCTGCCCCACTCGGCGCGGCTGCTCGACGAGTTGGGGCTGGCGCGGGCCACCCCGGCGTCCCTGATGGCCCGTTGGGCGTCCGCGGCGGACGGCACGGCCGACTGCACGGCGGTGCTCGGCGCGGGGCCGCACGGCCCGGTGAGCGTCGATCTGGCCGAGGAGGGCCCGCATCTGCTGATCGAGGGCCCGGCCGGCAGCGGCCGCTCCGAGCTGCTGCGCTCCGTCGCCGCCTCGCTGGCGGCCGCCGACCGGCCCGACCGGCTGGGGCTGCTGCTGGTGGACGGCGCGGGCGGCGAGCGCGGCGAGGGCCTCGGGGCCTGTACGGAACTGCCGCACGTCCTGGAGCTGTTGGTCGCCTCGGACCCGGTGCGGATGCGCGAGTTCGCCCAGGCGCTCGGCGCCGAGCTGAAGCGGCGCGCGGAGCTGCTCGGCCGGCTGGACTTCACCGAGTGGCACAGCAGGCACGAGGTGGCGGAGCGGATGGTCGGCCCGCGTCCGCCGAGCGGCGCCGAACAGCGCACGCCACCCGGCGGCACGCTCCGGCTGCGGACGACCTCGGCGCGTACGGAACCGGAGCCGGAACAGCCCCCGCTGCCCCGGCTCGTCGTGCTGGTGGACGACTTCGACGCGCTCGTGGCGCCCGCGCTGGGCAGTCCGGGCCGCCCGGCGGCCGGTTCGGTCGTACGGGCGCTGGAGGCCGTGGCCAGGGACGGCGAGCGGCTCGGCGTACACCTGGTGGCGTCGTCGGCCTGTCCGAACCGCACGAGCGACACGGACCTGGCGCAGGGCGCGCGGCTGCGGGTGGTGCTGGACCCGCCGCCCGCGGCGCCCTCCCCGGACGACCCGTCGCCGGGCCGGGGCCGTCTCGGCCATCCGGACGGCCGGGTCACCCCGTTCCAGGGCGGCCGGGTGACGGGCCGCATCCCCCGTACGGCGACGCTGCGGCCGACGGTCGTACCGCTGGAGTGGGAGCGGATGGGCGATCCGCCGACCCGCAGGCCGGTACGGGAGCTGGGCAACGGGCCGACGGACCTGGCGCTGCTCGCCAGCGCCCTGGAACGGGCGGCGCGTTCGGTGCACGCCGTACCGGTCGCGCCGCTCGCCCCGGCCCATCCCTGAGGAGACCCGCCCGGCCCGTCACCGGCGACACAAGATCCCCATACGTCCGCCGAACCCCCGTTGTGGCACGTCACGAGCCCATCACGATAGGGGAGTTGGCCCCGAGCGCAGTATTGCGGCGCCCGGTCACCCGGCGTAGGACTGTGCGCACGGGACGCGAGCGCCGCCGCCACGTCACGGCTGCGACGCCGGTTCCGTATGCGTAGAACCAGACGCGCACGGGAGAGACGGGGCAGCGATGCGCACAACTCGTACGGCACGTAAGGCATTCGGCACACGCACCAGCACAACCACCAGCACTCGTAGCACCCGCACCGCCCGGTCGGCCGCCGTGGCGATCGTGGCCGTCGGCGCCGTGACCCTCGCGGGTTGCGGCGGCTCGGACGACGCCAAGGAGCCGGAGAAGCCGGCGAGCAAGGCACCGGCGGCCACGGTGCAACTCCCCCAGCTCAAGGGGGAGACGATCGAGGTCGCCGCGGTCTGGACCGGGCCCGAGCAGGAGAACTTCACCAAGGTCCTCAAGGAGTTCGAGAAGCGCACCGGGGCGAGCGTCACGTTCGTGCCCGCGCAGGACCCGATCGTCAACTTCCTGGGGACGAAGATCGCCGGGGGCAGCCCGCCCGACGTGGCGATGCTCCCGCAGGTCGGCGCGATCCAGCAGGCCGTCGCGAAGAAGTGGGCCAAGCCCGTCGGCGCGGAGGCGAAAGCGCAGCTCGCGAAGAACTACGACAAGGGCTGGCAGGACCTCGGCGCGGTCGACGGCACCCAGTACGGCGTGTACTTCAAGGCCGCCAACAAGTCGCTGGTCTGGTACAACAACGCCGCGTTCGAGAACGCGGGCGCCACGGTCCCCACGACCTGGAAGGACTTCCTGACGACCGCCGAGACGATCTCGGCCTCGGGCGTCACCCCGGTCTCGGTCGCCGGCGCGGACGGCTGGACGCTCACCGACTGGTTCGAGAACATCTACCTGTCCCAGGCGGGCCCGGAGAAGTACGACCAGCTCGCCCAGCACAAGATCAAGTGGACCGACGGCTCGGTGCGGGACGCGCTGACCACCCTCGGCGAGCTCTTCGGCAAGCCGGCCCTGATCGCGGGCGGCGCGGACGGCGCGCTCCAGACGGAGTACCCGGCGTCCGTCACCCAGACGTTCACCGGCGGCGACCAGCCGAAGGGCGCGATGGTCTTCGAGGGCGACTTCGTCGGGATCAACATCGCCCAGACCGAGGCCAAGATCGGTACGGACGCCAAGGTCTTCCCCTTTCCCGCGGTCGGCCCCGACGCCCCCGTGGTGACCGGCGGCGACGCGGCCGTGGCGCTCAAGGACTCCAAGGGCGCCCAGGCGCTGCTGACGTTCCTGGCGTCCCCGGACGCGGCGAAGATCTGGGCGGAGTCCGGCGGCTTCCTGTCGCCGAACAAGTCCCTGGACGTGGCCGCGTACCCGAACGATGTCCAGCGGGACATCGCGAAGGCGCTGATCGCGGCGGGCGACGACTTCCGCTTCGACATGTCGGACCAGATGCCGCAGTCGTTCGGCGGTACGCCCGGCAAGGGCGAGTGGAAGGCCCTCCAGGACTTCCTGAAGAACCCGAAGGACGTCGCGGGGGCCCAGCAGAAGCTGGAGTCGGACGCGGCCAAGGCGTACACGAGCTGACGGGATGACGTCGGCGACAGCGGAGGGCACCAAGGACACCACGCCGGTGCCCTCCGCACCGGGCAACAAACGCAAGAGCGTGACAGGCACACGTAAAGCGATCGCGGCGGGTTTCCTGCTGCCCGCGCTGGTGCTGCTGGGCGCGCTCGTGGTCTACCCCATCGGGTTCTCCGTCTACCGGTCCTTCTTCGACAAGTCCGGCGACAGCTTCGCCGGACTCGACAACTACATCGAGATATTCACCGACGACACCATCCTGACGGCCGTCAAGAACAACGCGATCTGGGTCGTCGTCGCCCCGACGGTCGCCACGGCCCTGGGCCTGATCTTCGCCGTGCTCACCGAACGGGTGCGCTGGGGAACGGCGTTCAAGCTCGTGGTCTTCATGCCGATGGCGATCTCGATGCTCGCCTCGGGCATCATCTTCCGGCTGGTGTACGAGCAGGACCCGGAGCGCGGGATCGCCAACGCCGTCTGGGTGGGCGTGCACGACACGTTCAGCGACTCGGCCGGCTTCCCCAAGGCGCACCCCCTGCCGGTGCACCCGCTGAAGGCGGCGGGCGGCGGCGCGTTCGTCACCAAGGACACGGTCCGGGCGGGCACGCCCGTACAACTGCCCCTGGTCGGGGTGGCCCCGGACGTCATGCCGTCGGACGCCGAGCGGGCCGAGGCGCCGCGGCCGGCGGCCGACAGCGACCGGGTCAACGGCACGGCCTGGCTGGACTTCACGCGGGGCGGCGGCGGGAAGCCCAACGTCATCGACGCCTCGGAGCTGGGCCTCAAGGGCATCAAGGTCGAGGCGGTCAAGGACGGCAAGGTCGTGGCGAGCGCCACGGCCGCCGCCGACGGTACGTTCAGCCTCCCCGCCGCGGCGGACGGCGCCCAACTCCGGCTGCCCGCCTCGAACTTCCGGGAGCCGTACAACGGGGTGAACTGGCTCGGGCCGAACCTGGTCACCCCCGCCATCATCGGCAGCTACCTGTGGATGTGGGCGGGCTTCGCGATGGTCCTCATCGCGGCGGGCCTGGCGAGCGTGCCCCGTGAACTGCTCGAAGCGGCGCGGGTGGACGGCGCGAGTGAGTGGCAGGTGTTCCGCCGGATCACCGTGCCGCTGCTCGCCCCGGTCCTCGCGGTGGTGATGGTCACCCTGATGATCAACGTGCTGAAGATCTTCGACCTGGTCTTCATCATCGCGCCCGGCTCGTCGCAGGACGACGCCAACGTGCTGGCGCTCCAGCTGTACCGGTCGTCGTTCGGCACGGACGCGGATCTCGGCGTCGGCAGCGCCATCGCCGTACTGCTGCTCCTGCTGGTCATCCCGGTGATGCTGTTCAACGTCCGCAGGATGCGAAAGGAGACTCGCCGATGACCACGACCGAGCCCGCGGTCAAGGCGAAGCAGTCCGTCGCGGCCCGGCTCGCGGCCCGGGCGGGCGGCGGCGCGCTGCGCGTCTTCCTGCTCCTGGTCGCGCTGTTCTGGCTGATGCCGACGATCGGGCTGCTGTTCTCCTCGCTGCGCGACTCCACGGACATCAGCGCGAGCGGCTGGTGGCAGGTCTTCACCGCGCCCGCGCAGCTGACCACGGAGAACTACTCCCGGCTCCTCGACAACGACGTCATCACCAACTCCCTGTTCTCCACGATCCTGATCACCGTCCCGGCGACCCTGCTCGTCGTGGTGATCGGCTCGCTCGCCGGATACGCCTTCGCCTGGATGGACTTCCCGGGGCGCGACTGGTGGTTCCTCGTGGTGGTCGGCCTGTTGGTGGTGCCGGTGCAGGTCGCGCTGGTCCCGGTGTCGGAACTCTTCGGCGCCGTCGGCATCTTCGAGACGACCTTCGGCGTGATCATCTTCCATGTCGCCTTCGGTCTGCCCTTCGCCATCTTCCTGCTGCGCAACTTCTTCGCGGAGATCCCCCGGGAGTTGCTGGAGGCGGCGCGGCTCGACGGGGCGGGGGAGATCAGGCTGTTCACGCGGGTCGTGATGCCGCTGGGCGGCCCGGCCATCGCGTCGCTGGGCATCTTCCAGTTCCTCTGGGTCTGGAACGACATGCTGGTGGCCCTGGTGTTCGCGGACTCCAAGCATCCGCCGATCACGGTCGCGCTCCAGCAGCAGGTACGGCAGTTCGGCAACAACGTCGACGTCCTGGCGCCCGGGGCGTTCGTCTCCATGGTGATCCCGCTGGTCGTGTTCTTCGCGTTCCAGCGGCAGTTCGTGACGGGCGTGATGGCGGGAGCCGTCAAGTAGCCGTCAGCGGTGGTCACGTGGGCGCGCGCCGGGGTGGATCTACCCCTCCCGGCGCGCGCCGCGTCCCCCGTTCGGCCCGCCGGCCGTAACCCCTCGGCCCCCGCGAACGTTCCCGGGCCATGCCCCGGTTCAGCGTGATCGTCTCCGCGTACAAGGTCCAGGCGTACCTCCAGGACTGCCTGGCATCGGTACTGACGCAGACGTGCGACGACCTGGAACTGATCGTGGTGGACGACGGCTCGCCCGACGCCTGCGGGGAGATCGCCGGCGAGTCCGCCGCCCGGGACCGCCGGGTCGTCCCGGTCCGGCTCACCGCGCACGCGGGTACGGGACCGGCGCGCAACGCCGGACTCGCCCGCGCCACCGGCGACTACGTGGTCTTCCTCGACGGCCGGGACACCCTCGTCCCCGGCGCGCTCCAGGCGCTCTCCGACCGGCTCAAGGAGACGGACGGCCCGGACGTCCTGGTCCACGACCACGCCGTGGCCCATCCGTCGGACGGGACCGTCCGCACCCCGTGCGCGGCCACGCTCACCGGGCGGAGCACCCCGGACGCCCTGGCCCTCCTGCTGACCGCAACCGACAAGGCGTACCGCGGGGAGTTCGTGGAGAGCGCGGGGCTCACCTTCCCGCCCGGCCCGTTCTCCGACGTCGCGTGGACCTGCCAGGCGCTGATGACCGCCGCGTCGATCGTGACGCTCGACCAGGTCTGCGCGGTGCGCCGCCCCCTCCCGCTGCCGGCGGCGCCGTCCGCGTACCTGGACGTCTTCGACCAGTACGACCGGGTCTTCGCCTTCCTCGACGGCCGCCCCGACGCGGACCGTTGGCGCCCGGTCGTGCGCGGGCGCATGCTCGACCACCTGGCGCTGCTGGCGCCCACCGCCCGGCCGCGCGCCGCGTTCTTCCGCCGGGCGCGCGCCCACCTCCGCCGCCACCGCGCCCCCGGCGCGACCGGCGGCCACCTCCCGCTGCGCCTCGGCGCCCACCGTACGTACGCCGTCCTGCGCGCGGCCCTCGCCCTGCGCGCCCGCGCACGCCGTACGAGCACCGCCGCGCGCCGCGCCGGACGCGCCCTGGCGCTGCGCCTCCACTACGCCCTCCAGCGGCGCCTTCCCCTGCGCGCCGACCGCGCCGCCTTCGCCACGTACGGCCCCGGCGGTGACCCCGCCGCCATCGAGCGGAAGCTGCGCGCGCTGGCGCCCGCCGTCCGTACGTCCTGGCTCACCGACCCGGACTCCTTCGCCTACTGGACCGCGCTGGCCAGGTCCGCGTACCTCACCAGCAACACCCACTTCGATCCCCGGCTGGTCAAACGCCCCGGCCAGACGCTGCTCCAGACCCACCGCGGCACCCCGCTCGCCTCCGTCGGCCTGGACCTGGCGGACCGCCCGGCGGTGGCCGCCGACCTCCCCCGGATGCTCGCGGACGCCGCCCGGTGGGACTACACGCTGGCGGCCAACCGCCACGCCACCCTGACCCACGAGAAGGCGTACCCCTCCCCCGCGACCACCCTCGAACTCGGCCACCCCCGCCACGACACCCTCCACGCGCCCGCCGACGTGCCGGGCCTGCGGGCGGCGCTGGGCATCCCGGAGGGCTTCACCACCGTCCTGTACGCCCCCGCGCACCGCGACCACCACCGCGTGCAGACGCCGTCACTGGACCTGGAACGCCTCGCCAGGGCGCTGGGCCCGCGCTACGTCGTCCTGAGCCGGGTGGCTCCCGCCGCGCCCCACCCCCGGATCATGGACGTGTCGGAGCACCCGTCCGAGGAGATCCTCTGTCTGGTCGCGGACGCGCTGGTCACGGACCACGCGCCGCTGATGTTCGACTACGCGCACCTGGACCGGCCGATCGTCCTGCACCTCGCCGACCACGGCGTCCTGGAGGCCGTCCGGGGCACCTACGTGGACCTGCGCGCGTTCCCGCCGGGCGCGGTGGCCCGTACCGAGGACGAACTGATCGACATCTTCACCACGGACCACTGGCGGGGCTCCCGCTCGACGCAGCTCAGGACGGCGTTCCGGGCCCGCTTCTGCCCGTACGCGGACGCGGGGGCGGCGGAACGGGTGGTGCGCCGCGTGTTCCTGACGTGACGTCCGCCGTTTCCTGACGTGCCGTACGCAGCCTCCTGACGTGCCGTACGCCCCTTCCCGCTGTGGCGTACGCCCCGGGGCGCACGGCGCCTACGCCCCGCCCTTCAGCGCCGCCACGGCCGACGCCGCCAGCATGTCGAGGTACCCCTTGGGCAGGTCGTTCCTGACCACCACCAGCCGCCAGTACAGCGGCCCCACCGTCAGGTCCAGCGCCCGGTCCGGGTCCGTCCCCTCCGGAAGCTCCCCCCGCTCCACCGCCTCGCGCACGATCACCGCCGCGATCCCCTGCTGCCCGTCCAGCAGCGCCGCCTTGATCGCGTCGGAGATCTCCGGGTGCCGCGCCGCCTCCACCAGCAGGTCCGGGATGACCTGCGAGGCGACCGGGTGGCGCAGCGCGTGCGAGGCGACCTCCAGCAGCGCCCGTACGTCCCCGTAGAGCGAGCCGGTCGCCGGCGCGGGCAGGCCCTGCGCGGCGAAGACGGACAGCAGGTCCAGCACGAGCGCGAGCTTCGACTTCCACCGGCGGTACACGGCGGTCTTGCCGACCCCGGCCCGCCGCGCGATGCCCTCGATCGACATCCGGGCGAACCCGACCGCGGCCAGTTCCTCGAAGACCGCGGCACGAATGGCGTCGGTCACGTCCTCCCGGAGCACGGCGGCTCCCGCGGGTACGCGGCGTGAAGTGCGCGGATCCGTGGTCATGAGTTGAGCATAGCTTGACCAAGGCGTCACGACGATACGGTTGCGTTCCGTCGGAAAATCGTCCTAGCATCGACGTAGCGACGATACGGACCCGTTCCATCGCCTGCGTCGACCCAGCCACCGTCGAAAGCGGTACCTGTGAGCCAGACGATCACCCCCACCACGCCGGACCCCGGCCAGGGCTCCCCGGACAACGACCGGAAAGCCCAGGTCGGAACCGGTCTCCTGCCCCCGGGGACGGACCTCGCCGCCCTCGCCGCCCGCCACGGGCTGAAGGTGAGCGGAGCCCGCCCCTCCCTGCCCGCGTACGTCCGCCAGCTCTGGTCACGCCGGCACTTCATCACCGCGTTCGCGACCGCGCGGCTGACGGCCCAGTACAGCCAGGCGAAACTCGGCCAGATCTGGCAGATCATGACCCCGCTGCTCAACGCGACGGTCTACTACTTCATCTTCGGCGTCCTGCTGAACACCAAGCACGGCGTGCCGGACTACATCCCGTTCCTGGTCACCGGCGTCTTCATCTGGACCTTCACGTCCAGCGCGATCACGGCGGGCACCCGGGCGATCTCCGGCAACCTGGGCCTGGTCAGGGCCCTGCACTTCCCCCGCGCCTCGCTGCCCCTGGCGTTCGCGCTGCAACAGCTCCAGCAACTGCTGTTCTCGATGGTCGCGCTGGCCGCGATCCTGGTCTGCTTCGGGCAGTACCCGACGCTCAGCTGGCTGCTGGCCGCGCCCGCGCTGGTGCTCCAGTCGGTGTTCCTGGGCGGCGTCTCGATGATCATGGCGAGGCTCGGCGCCAAGACCCCGGACATCGCCCAGCTCACGCCCTTCCTGCTGCGTACCTGGATGTACGTCTCCGGCGTGATGTACAGCATCGACAAGGTGTCCGGGAAGCTGCCGCACACGGTGGCGCTGCTGCTCCAGTGGAACCCGGCCGCCATCTACATCGACCTGATGCGCTTCGCCCTGATCGACAGTTTCGGCGCCGACAAACTGCCCTCGCACGTCTGGGCCATCGCGCTCGGCTGGGCGGTCGTGGTCGGGGTCGGCGGATTTGTCTACTTCTGGAAGGCAGAGGAGGAGTACGGACGTGGCTGACCTCACCCCCCAGGACGAGCCCACCCCCACCGTGATCGTCGACGGTGTCCACATCACGTACAAGGTCCACGGCACCAAGGGCGGCAAGGGCTCCGCGACCTCCGCCCTCAGCCGGATCGTCTCCCGGCGCGCCACCCCCGGCGTCCGCGAGGTGCACGCCGTCAAGGGCGTCAGCTTCGTCGCATACAAGGGCGAGGCGATCGGCCTCATCGGCTCCAACGGATCCGGCAAGTCGACGCTGCTCAAGGCCATCGCCGGGCTGCTGCCGCCGACCAAGGGCATGATCCACACCGAGGGCCAGCCCTCCCTGCTCGGCGTCAACGCCGCGCTGATGGGCGACCTGACCGGCGAGCGGAACGTCATCCTCGGCGGCCTCGCCATGGGCATGTCCCGCGAAGAGGTCCGCGAGCGGTACGCCGGCATCGTGGAGTTCTCCGGCATCAACGAGAAGGACGACTTCATCTCGCTGCCGATGCGCACGTACTCCTCCGGCATGGGCGCCCGGCTGCGCTTCTCGATCGCCGCCGCCAAGAACCACGACGTCCTGCTCATCGACGAGGCCCTCTCGACCGGCGACGCCAAGTTCCAGAACCGCAGCAAGGAACGCATCACCGAGCTGCGCAAGGAGGCCGGCACGGTCTTCCTCGTCAGCCACAGCAACAACACCATCACCGACACCTGCGACCGCGCGCTCTGGCTGGAATCGGGCGTCCTGCGGATGGACGGCCCCGCCAAAGAGGTAGTCGCCGCCTACCAGGAGTTCTCAAGCAGCAAGAAATAGGCACAAAGCGGGCTAGGCTGCCGGTCGATGATTACCCGTCGGACCGGCACGGCCGGCACCCCAGCCCGTTCCTCCGTGGCCCCTCCCCCCGGCTTCGGCCCCCTCCTCACCCCCGGCCACCCGGGAACGCGCCGCGCGGGCCCCCGGTCCGGCCTCGCGCTCGTCTCCGTCTGGGCCGTGACCCGGCTGGCGATGCTCGCCCTGCTCGTCCGCGACGACCTCGGGGTCGGCGGGGTCAGCCGCGAGGTGTACGTCCTCTACCGGGGCTGGTCGGAACAACTCGGCCGGGGCACCTTCCCCGCCGACGACTCCACCTGGCAGTACCCGCCCGGCGCCGGCGCCGTGATCCTGTCCCCCGCGCTCCTGCCGTGGCTGACGTACTTCCAGGCCTTCGTCGCGCTGGCCCTGCTCGCCGACGCCGTCATCGCCTTCGCGCTCGCCCGCGCGGGCCGCACCGACGCCTCCGACCGGGCGGCGCCGGACCAGGACCCGTCCCCCGCCGAGACCTCCGTCGACCCGGGGGCGGGCACCGGGATCGAGGCCAGGCCGGGCCGGGGCGCCGGCCCCGCGGGCGCCTGGCTCTGGGTCTGCGGGCTGCCGCTCCTTCTGCACATCCCGCTGGCCCGGTACGACGTCCAGGTCACCGCCCTCGCCGTACTGGCCCTGCTCGCCGTCCGGCGCCGGCCCCGCGCCGGCGGCGCGCTCGCCGGCCTCGGCGCCCTGGTGAAGGGGTGGCCGCTGCTGACCCTGCTGGGCACCCCCCGGGGCCGTACCACCCGCGCCTCCTGGGCCTCCGCGGCCGTGGCCGCCGCCGCCCTGCTGGGCGTCCTGGCCCTGGGCCACACCCACACCCTGGCCTTCCTGGACCAGCAGCGGCACCGGGGCGTCCAGATCGAGTCGCTCGGCGGCACCGCGCTCGCCGTGGCCCGGCTGGCGGGCTGGCCGGGCACGGTCGAATACCGCTACGGCGCCTTCGAGTTCACCGGCCCGTACGTGTCGAGCGTCGCCCGGATCTCCCTGCTGCTGACCGCCGCCGCCTGCTGCTGGCTCCTGCTCTGGCGCCTCCGCGCCCGCCGCTGGAACCCGGCGACGCCCTTCGACGCCGCGCTCGCCGCCGTCCTGCTGTTCACCGTCACCAGCCGGGTGATCAGCCCGCAGTACCTGGTCTGGCTCCTCGGCCTGGGCGCGGTCTGCCTCACGTCCCGGCACACCCGGCAGCGCACGGTGGCGCTGCTCCTGCTGCCCGCGACCGCGCTCAGCGCGCTCGCGTACCCCGTGCTGTACGAGGAGGTCGTCGCCGGCACGGTGGCGGGCGTCGCCCTGATGGTCGTCAGGAACGGCCTGCTGCTGGCGGCGGCCCTGCTGGCCTGCCGCGCCCTGTGGACGGGCACGCGCCCCGACCGCCGGACGGGCTGAGACACAGCCCGTCCGGCGCCGGGGGTACGGCTCAGCTGTGCGTACGCAACAGCGTCCGCATCGTCCGCATCGCCACCGACAGGTTCGCCAGGTCGAACGCGTCGGAGCTCTGGATCTCCTCCAGCGTCGTACGCGACCGCCCCAGGATCGCCGCGTTCTTCTCCTCCCACGCCTTGAAGCGCTCCTCGGGAGTCGAGTTGGCGTCCCCGACGGACAGCACGTCCGCGGTGAGGCCCGCGTGCGCCGCGTACAGGTCCTCGCGGATCGAGGCGCGGGCCATCGACTGCCAGCGGTCGGCCCGCGGCAGCTCGATGATCCGGTCCATCAGCTGGGTGATCCGCAGCCGGTCCCCGAGGTCGTAGTACACCTCGGCGACGCCCAGCGGGTCCTGTTCCGTACGGTCCGCGATCGCCACGATGTCCAGCGTCGGGAAGGCGGACGAGAACCCGGCCACCCGCAGGGCCAGCTCCTCCGGCACGCCCGCCGTGGTCAGCTCCTCCAGGATCCGCTGGTACCACTCCAGCTCCGCGCCGCGCAGCATCGTGGGCAGCTGCGCCCAGACCTCCTCGACCCCGGCCTCGAAGAACTCGATCGTGGCCGCGATCTCCAGCGGCTGCGGCCGGTTGCCCAGCAGCCAGCGCGTGCCGCGCTCGACCAGGCGGCGCGAGTGCAGCCTGATCCGGGTCTGGACGTCGGCCTCGACCTTGTTGTCGAGCGCCTCCACCGCGTCCCACACCGCGTTCAGCCCGAAGATCTCGCGGGCCGCGGTCTGCGCGCGCACGATCTCCTCGATCGACGCCCCCGTCTCCTCGCGGAGCCGGTGCAGGAAGGTCGAACCACCCGTGTTCACCGTGTCGTTGACCAGGACCGTCGTGATGATCTCGCGGCGCAGCGCGTGCGCGTCGATCCGGTCGGCGAACTGCTCCCGCAGCGGGGCGGGGAAGTACGCGTGCAGCAGCTTGCGCAGGTACGGGTCGTCGGGCAGATCCGTGTGGATCAGCTCCTCCGCCACCGTGATCTTGGTGTAGGCGAGCAGCACGGCCAGCTCGGGCTGGGACAGCCCCTTCCCGGCGCTGAGCAGCTCCCTGACCTGCCGGTCGGTCGGCAGGAACTCCAGGGCCCGGTTCAGGTGCCCGTCCCGCACCAGCCGGCGCATGAAGCGCTGGTGGGCGTGGAGCAGGGACGGCGACTGGATGAGCGCGTTGCCGAGCGCCGTGTTCTGCGCGTAGTTGTTGCGCAGCACCAGCGCGCCGACCTCGTCGGTCATCGCGGCCAGCAGCTTGTTGCGCTGCTTGACCGTCATGTCGCCCTCGGTCACCAGGCCGTTGAGCAGGACCTTGATGTTGACCTCGTGGTCGGAGGTGTCCACGCCGGCGCTGTTGTCGATGGCGTCGGTGTTGACCTTGCCGCCCTCGCCGCCGGCGCCCCGGCGGGCGAACTCGATGCGGCCGAGCTGGGTCAGCCCCAGGTTGCCGCCCTCGCCGACGACCTTGACGCGCAGGTCCTCGCCGTTGACCCGGATCGCGTCGTTGGCCTTGTCGCCGACGTCCGCGTCCGACTCCGTGGAGGCCTTGACGTACGTACCGATCCCGCCGTTCCAGAGCAGGTCCACCGGGGCCTGGAGGATCGCCTTCATCAGCTCGGCGGGGGTCAGCTTCGTGACCCCGGGCTCGATGCCGAGCGCCTCGCGGACGTGCGTGTTGACGGGGATCGACTTGGCCGTACGGGGGTGGATGCCGCCGCCCTGCGACAGCAGCGCCTTGTCGTAGTCGGCCCAGGAGGAGCGCTGGAGGCCGAAGAGCCGGCGGCGCTCCTCGAACGAGGTGGCCGCGTCCGGGTGCGGGTCGATGAAGATGTGCCGGTGGTCGAAGGCCGCGACGAGGCGGATGTGCTCGGAGAGCAGCATGCCGTTGCCGAACACGTCGCCCGACATGTCGCCGACGCCGACGACCGTGAAGTCCTCGGACTGGGTGTCGTGGCCCAGCTCCCGGAAGTGCCGCTCGACGGACTCCCAGGCGCCGCGGGCCGTGATGCCCATGCCCTTGTGGTCGTATCCGGCGCTGCCACCGGAGGCGAACGCGTCGCCGAGCCAGAAGTCGTAGGCGACCGCGACGGCGTTGGCGATGTCGGAGAAGCTCGCCGTGCCCTTGTCGGCGGCGACGACCAGGTAGGTGTCGTCCTCGTCGTGCCGGACGACGTCGGTGGGGGGCACGACCGCGCCCGCGACCATGTTGTCCGTGATGTCGAGCAGCGCCGAGATGAAGATCTTGTACGCGGCGATGCCCTCGGCCAGCCACGCGTCCCGGTCCACGGCCGGGTCGGGCAGCTGCTTGGCGACGAAGCCGCCCTTGGCGCCGACGGGCACGATCACCGTGTTCTTGACCATCTGCGCCTTGACCAGGCCGAGGATCTCCGTACGGAAGTCCTCCCGCCGGTCGGACCAGCGCAGCCCGCCGCGGGCGACCTTGCCGAAGCGCAGGTGCACCCCTTCGACGCGCGGGGAGTAGACCCAGATCTCGTACGCGGGCCGGGGGGCCGGCAGGTCGGGGATGGCCTGCGGGTCGAACTTCATCGACACGTAGGTGTGGTGCTTGGCGACCGCGGCCTTCTGGTCGGCCTTACCGGGCTTCCCGGCCTTCCCGGACCGCTCGGCCCTCTCGGCGTCCTCGGTCTTGTCCGACGTGCCGGTGTCCAGGCTCGCGCTCTGGAAGTAGTTCGTCCGCAGCGTCGCCTTGATGAGCGTGAGGAAGGACCGCAGGATCCGGTCCTCGTCCAGGCTGGCGACCTGGTCCAGCGCCCCGTCCAGCTCCTCCAGCAGCCCGTCGGTCAGCTCCGTGCCGGCGCGCTGGTGGCCCGGCGACATCCGCGCCTCGAAGAGCGAGACGAGCAGGCGGGTGGTGTGGACGTTCGTACGGAGGGTGTCCTCCATGTAGTCCTGGCTGAACGTCGCCCCGGACTGGCGCAGGTACTTGGCGTAGGCGCGCAGCACCATCGCCTGGCGCCAGCTCAGCCCGGCCTCCAGGACGAGGGAGTTGAAGCCGTCGTTCTCCGCCGCGCCGGTCCAGACGGCGGCGAAGGCCTCCTGGAAGCGCTCGCGCGCGTCGTCGGCGCGGGTCTCCCCGCCGAGGCCGGCCACCGGCATCCGCAGGCCGAAGTCGTAGATCCAGGCGTGTGTACGGTCCGCGCAGCGCAGCTCGTACGGCCGCTCGTCGACGACCTCGACGCCGAGCCGCTGGAGCACCGGCAGGACGCGCGAGAGGGATACCTGCTCGCCCAGGCGGTAGATCTTGAACCGCCGCTCGCCGGGGGCCGCGCCGACCGGTTCGTACAGGGAGAGCGAGAAGTCCTTGTCGTCGTTGGTGAGCGCCTCCAGGTGGACGAGGTCGGCGACCGCGGCCCGGGGGGTGTGGTCCGCCTTGTAGCCCTCGGGGAAGGCGGCCCCGTACCGGCGCAGCAGCTCGGCCGCGCGCTCCTCGCCGCATTCGGTGTTCAGCGCCTCGGAGAAGGCGTCCGCCCAGGAGCGGGCGGCCTCGACGAGCCGGGCCTCGATCCGGTCGGCGTCCGCGTCGGTCAGCTCGGCGATCTCGGTGCCCGGCGGGACCCGGACGACGAAGTGCAGCCGGGAGAGGATCGACTCGGTGTTCCACGCGGTGAAGTCGACGCTGGTGCCGCCGAGTTCCTCCTTGAGGATGTCGACCAGGCGCAGCCTGACCCCGGTGGTGTACCGGTCGCGCGGCAGGTAGACGAGGGCGGAGTAGTAGCGCCCGTACTCGTCCTGGCGCAGGTACAGCCGCAGCCGGCGGCGCTCCTGGAGGTAGAGGACGCTGGTGACGATCGAGCGCAGCTGGTCGACGGGCGTCTGGAACAGCTCGTCGCGGGGGTACGTCTCCAGGATCTGCACGAGGTCGCGGCCGTCGTGGCTGTTCGGCGAGTACCCGGCGCCCTCCAGGACCTCGGCGACCTTGCGGCGCACGACCGGCACGCGGCGGACGGACTCGGTGTACGCGGCGGAGGAGAAGAGGCCGAGGAAGCGGCGCTCGCCGACGACGTTGCCCTTGTCGTCGAACTTCTTCACGCCGACGTAGTCGAGGTAGCTGGGGCGGTGCACGGTGGCCCGGCTGTTGGCCTTCGTGAGGACGAGCAGCTTGTGCTCGCGGGCCTTGGCGCGCGCGTCGGCGGGCAGGCGGCTGAACGACGGGCTGACCGGGTGGTCGTCGTCCTCGCTGTGGTGCGGGTCGGAGCGCAGGATGCCGAGGCCGGTGCCGGCCACGGCGGACAGCGAGTCGGTGTCCGTCAGCTGGTACTCGCGGTAGCCGAGGAAGGTGAAGTGGTCGGCGGCGAGCCAGCGCAGCAGCTCCCTGGCCTCGTCGACCTCCTGGACGCGCAGGTCGTCCGCGGTCGGCTCGCCGGGCAGTTCCTCGGCGATGCGCAGCGCGGCCTCGCGCATCTTGTCCCAGTCCTCGACGGTCTCCCGTACGTCGGACAGGATGCGGCGCAGGTCGGAGGTCATCTGCACGAGGTCGTCGCGGTCGGACTCACGGTCGATCTCGACGTGGATCCAGGACTCGGTGACCGCGTCGTGCGGGCGCTCCGCCCCGGCGGCGGGGCCGTCGGGGAGCACCTCGATCAGCTTGCCGGTGACGTCGCGGCGGACGACGACCTGCGGGTGGATCACGGCGTGGATGCCGCGGCCCTGGCGGGACAGCTCGTTGGTGACGGAATCGACCAGGAAGGGCATGTCGTCGGTGACGACCTCGACGACGGTGTGGCTGCACGTCCAGCCGTTCTCCTCGACCGTCGGGGTGTGGACCCGCACGTTGGCCGTCCCCTGCGGTCGGTTCCCGGCCAGTCGGTAGTGCGAGAGCGCCGCGCCGTAGAGGTCGACCGGATCGCGGTCGGCCAGGTCCTCGGGGGCGGTGTGCAGGTAGTAGCGCTGGAGGTAGGCGAGCAGCGCGTCCCGGGAGGACCGCCCCTCGTGCGCGGCCCCTGCCGCGTCCTGGTCCGCCAGGGGGATGCCCCCCGGCCCTCCGGTCTCCCCTGCCGGGCTGTTCTCAGCGACCCGGGCCGCCCGTTCGAGCAGCTCGGCCTTGGCTTCGTCCAGCTTGGTCTGCATGTCCTCTGGCTCCTGTCGCGCGCCGTTGCGTGACGTAGATGAAAGAAGCGCCACAACGCCACGACGCGGGGTTTCCGGTCGGGGTCGACGTTATGCCGCGATGAGAGATGTCCGGGACGTTATTGGCCAATTTTGACGGCCGGTCCGGATAACGGGGATCGACGACGGCCCGGGCGCGGTGGCGCTCCGGGCGCAGACGGGGGGCTTCGCTGCCCCCACGGCATATCGCGCTGATCACGGCCCCAGGCTATCGCTCTCCACCGGGGCGCCGTCATGAGCCGCATGTGTACAAAAGCTCACCGTGAACTTTGACACTCCGGCCCGCGACACCGGGACTCAGGCGTGCTCTCGGCCCACCAGGTCCTGTGCCGCTTCCACGGCCTCCTCCAGGGAGTCGACGACCGGCACCCCCGCCACCTCCAGGCTGGCCCTGCTGTGCGACCCGCCCGTGTACAGCACCGCCCGCGCGCCCACGTGCGCCGCCGCGACCGCGTCGTCCACCGCGTCGCCGATGACCACCGTACGACCGGGCGATATCGCGCCGGCCGACGCGAGGGCGATCAGATGGCGCTCCATGTGCAGCGCCTTGCTCCCCCCGGAGGGGCCCGTGCGCCCGTCGACCCGGACGAAATGACTCTCGATGCCGTACCCGCGCACCACCGGGACGAGCTCCTCGTGGCCGTACATGCTGAGCAGCGACTGGCTGCGGCCCGCCAGGGTCCAGGCCGCCAGCAGCTCCTCGACACCGGCGGTCAGTCGGGAGCCCACGCGCTGCTCCGTGTAGTGCCGGTGGAAGGCCTGGTCCATGACGGTCCACTCGGCGTCCGTCGGCAGCCGGCCCATCAGGCGCTCGTAGAAGACCGGGACGGGCACGCAGTACAACTCGCGGTAGCGCGCGAGGGTGATCGGCTCCAGGCCGATCTCGCCGAAGGCGGCGTTGGTCGCCCCGATGACCGCCTCGGTGTCGTCCAGGAGGGTGCCGTTCCAGTCCCAGACCAGGTGCGTGTTCTGCTTCCCCATGGCAAAACCGTACCGCCCGCCACTGACATCGGTGCAGTGGCCACGGGCCTTACGCGTCCGCCGCGGCGCGGTCAGCCGATGAGGTGGTCGATCTCCTGGACCCCGAACCAGAGCAGCTCGTGGTCCTCCGCCCCGTCCACGACGAACTGAGCGTCGTCGTCACCGTGGTCCGCGGCGCCCAGCGCGGCGGCGGCGGCCGAGACGTCGGTGTCCGCGTCGTCCGCGTCGACATGGACGGCGGCGGCCTTGGAGAGCGGTACGGCGGCGGCGATCCGCACCTCGCCCAGACCCGCGGAGTCCGGTCCGCGGTCCGGGTCGGCGACGGCTTCCTTGTCGGGTACGTCGAAGGCGACGACCACCCGGCGGCGGGCGGCGGCGGGATCGGCGGCGAGCAGCCGGAGCGAGGCGGCGGCGGCGCGGTTGAGGGCCGCGTACTCCAGCTCCTCGATGTCGTCGGAGACGTACCACTCGCGCAGCCCGGGGGTCACCGCGTACGCCGTGACCGGTCCCGGCCCCAGCTCACCCGTCTTGTGCGCCTCTGCGAGACCGGGGAGGGTCGAGGGGACGTAGACGCGCATGGGCGGACCGCTTTCCTAGTCGGGCGAACACCCAAGGATACGTGCGGGAATCCCTCGTGGGGGTGACGTGTACGGGTCCCCCCGCCGTCCACCCGGGAACCCCCCACCCCCGCCTCCACCGGCCCCGCACGGCGCCCGCATCACCCGGATAGGTGACTTCGCCCCGGCGCCCCCCGCCCCCGAACGGCTCTTGCCACGCCTTCCTCGGCCCCGTAGAAGATCCCCATCACAAGTTACCGACCGGTATCCCCACCGGCCGGGCAGAACGGGGGCGATCTGCGTGACCACAACAGGAACGACGAAGACCACCGGCGCAACGGGAACGAGCGTGCGTCCGGCCCCGGCGGCCGGGGCCCGCGACGCGGGCACGACGAGCACCACACACACGGGGGACACGATGGGTACGGCGAGCACCACGAACACGGCGAGCGCGGCAGGAACGGCGCCTACGACGGGCACGGCGAACACCGCTCACGACGCGGGCACGACCCGCCCGTCCGAAGCGACCCCCACGACGCCCGCTCGCGCCGCGGGCGCCCCCGGGCGCCCCTCCGGGGCGGGTGGGCCCGGGCGGCCGCCCGGGCGGCGTGACGCGCGCAGGCCCGGCACGGTGGTCCCGCAGCGGCGCCGCCACGTCCCTCCGCACGAGCTGTTCGCCGAGCGCCTGCTCGCCGTCCTCAGCGGCCGCCGGCCCGTGCACTGGATGCTCGGCCAGACCGTCGGCGAGGCGTACGAGCAGCTCGTACGCCTCGCCCCCGGCACCCCCCTGAGGGCCCGCGGCGTGCACCCCGTCGTCCGTACCTGCCGGAGCTTCGAGCCGCGCCCCGGCGTCCTGGAGGCGTCCGCCAGCATCGCGGCGGGCGCGCAGGTGCGGGCCATCGCGTTCCGCCTGGAGCGGGGCGCCGACCTGCGCTGGCGGTGCGCCGCGGTCGAGCTGGGCGGCGCCCGGACATGACGACGGGCCGGGGCGCGCCACCTGCGCCCGCCCCGGCCCGTCCGTCAGGACACAGACCTACTTCTTGCGACGGCGCCCGCCCTGCGCGCCACCCTTCTGCGCCTTCCGGCGCTCCGCGCGCGTCAGCCCGTCCGACGTGGAGCGCGTCGGCCCGTCCGCGTTCTGGAAGTCGCCCTCGACCACACCGCCCTCGCCGTCCACCGTGGGGGCGGAGAAGTGCAGCCGGTCCGGCCGCTGCGGGGCGTCCAGCCCCTTGGCGCGGATCTCGGGGCGCGTCGCCGGCACCGTGGCGTCCTTGCTGAGCGACGTACGCTCCGCCGCGTCCTGCACCGGGACCTCCTCGACCTGCTGCTCGACCTGGACCTCCAGGTTGAACAGGTAGCCGACGGACTCCTCCTTGATGCCCTCCATCATGGCGTTGAACATGTCGAAGCCCTCGCGCTGGTACTCGACCAGCGGGTCCTTCTGGGCCATCGCCCGCAGGCCGATGCCCTCCTGGAGGTAGTCCATCTCGTAGAGGTGCTCACGCCACTTGCGGTCCAGGACCGACAGCACCACGCGCCGCTCCAGCTCACGCATGATGTCGGAGCCGAGCTGGTTCTCCCGGTCCTCGTACTGGTCGTGGATGTCGTCCTTGATGGACTCGCCGATGAACTCGGCGGTGATCCCCGCCCGGTCCCCGGCCGCCTCCTCCAGCTCGTCCACGGTGACCTTCACCGGGTAGAGCTGCTTGAAGGCGCCCCACAGCCGGTCCAGGTCCCATTCCTCGGCGAAGCCCTCGACGGTCTCCGCCTGGATGTACGCGTCGATCGTGTCGTCCATGAAGTGCCGCACCTGCTCGTGCAGGTCCTCGCCCTCCAGGACGCGGCGGCGCTCGCCGTAGATGACCTCGCGCTGCCGGTTCAGGACCTCGTCGTACTTCAGGACGTTCTTACGGGTCTCGAAGTTCTGCTGCTCGACCTGCGACTGGGCCGAGGCGATCGCGCGCGTCACCATCTTGTTCTCGATGGGCACCTCGTCGGGGACGTTCGCCATCGACATGACGCGCTCGACCATCTGCGCCTTGAACAGCCGCATCAGGTCGTCGCCCAGCGACAGGTAGAACCGCGACTCGCCCGGGTCACCCTGACGTCCGGAACGACCGCGCAGCTGGTTGTCGATACGGCGCGACTCGTGCCGCTCGGTGCCCAGCACGTACAGCCCGCCGAGCTCCTTGACCTCCTCGAACTCCGCCTGCACGGCCTTCTCGGCCTTCTCCAGCGCGGCGGGCAGGGCCGCGGCCCACTCCTCGACGTGCTCGACGGGGTCCAGGCCGCGCTGGCGCAGCTCCGCCTCCGCGAGGTCGTCGGGGTTGCCGCCGAGCTTGATGTCCGTACCACGGCCGGCCATGTTCGTGGCGACCGTCACCGCGCCCTTGCGGCCGGCCTGGGCGACGATCGTCGCCTCCCGGTCGTGCTGCTTGGCGTTGAGGACCTCGTGCTGCACGCCGCGCTTGCTGAGCTGCTGCGAGAGGTACTCGGACTTCTCGACCGAGGTCGTGCCGACCAGGATCGGCTGCCCCTTCTCGTGCTTCTCCGCGATGTCGTCGACGACCGCCGCGAACTTGGCGACCTCGGTGCGGTAGATCAGGTCGGACTGGTCCTTGCGGACCATGGCCCGGTTCGTCGGGATCGGGACGACGCCCAGCTTGTAGATCTGGTGGAACTCGGCGGCCTCGGTCATGGCCGTACCGGTCATGCCGGAGAGCTTGCCGTAGAGGCGGAAGAAGTTCTGGAGGGTGATGGTCGCCAGGGTCTGGTTCTCGTCCTTGATGTCCACCCCTTCCTTCGCCTCGATCGCCTGGTGCATGCCCTCGTTGTAGCGGCGGCCCGCGAGGATACGGCCGGTGTGCTCGTCGACGATCATGACTTCGCCATCGATGACGACGTAGTCCTTGTCCTTCTTGAAGAGTTCCTTGGCCTTGATCGCGTTGTTCAGGTAACCGACGAGCGGGGTGTTCACAGACTCGTACAGGTTGTCGATGCCCAGCCAGTCCTCGACCTTCGCGACACCGGGCTCGTGGATGGCGACCGTGCGCTTCTTCTCGTCGACCTCGTAGTCGCCGGTCTCCTCGATGCCCTTGAGCGAGTTGCCGGCCTCGCCCTTGGCGAGGCGCGTGACGAGCTTCGCGAAGTCCCCGTACCACTTGGTGGCCTGGTCGGCGGGGCCGGAGATGATCAGCGGCGTACGGGCCTCGTCCACGAGGATCGAGTCGACCTCGTCGACGATCGCGTAGTTGTGACCGCGCTGGACCAGCTCGTCCTGGGACCACGCCATGTTGTCGCGCAGGTAGTCGAAGCCGAACTCGTTGTTCGTGCCGTACGTGATGTCGCACGCGTACTGCTCGCGGCGCTGCGCGGGCGTCATGTTCGCCAGGATGCAGCCGACGGACAGGCCGAGGAACTTGTGGACGCGCCCCATCAGCTCCGAGTCACGCTCGGCCAGGTAGTCGTTCACCGTGATCAGGTGGACGCCCTTGCCGGACAGCGCGTTCAGGTAGGCGGGCAGGGTGCCGACGAGGGTCTTGCCCTCACCGGTCTTCATCTCGGCGACATAACCGAGGTGCAGCGCGGCGCCACCCATCAGCTGGACGTCGTAAGGACGCTGGCCGAGAACGCGCCTGGCCGCCTCGCGGACGGTCGCGAAGGCCTCGGGAAGCAGGTCGTCCAGGCTCTCGCCGTCGGAGTAGCGTTCTTTGTACTCGTCGGTGAGCGCCCGCAACTCGGCGTCGGAGAGGCTCTCGAAGTCCTCTTCGATGGAGTTGACCTGGTCCGCGATGCGGTGCAGTTTGCGCAGGATCTTGCCTTCGCCTGCACGCATGAGCTTGTTGAAGACGGACACTGAGGCTGGTCTCCTTGCCGGTCGGGCCTGGCACGTGGGTGGTATGGGAACACGGGCGCGGGCACGGCAGGCGGGCCCCACCGCATCGGCCATCGTAAGCGAGGACCCGCCTGCGCCGGGAGGGCCGCTGTCACGCAGGCCTGCTGTCACCCGCAATGAGAACGCGCGGAACGCGCGGAAGGTGCCGGTGAGACACGAAAAGTGCTCGCGCGGCGGGTCGGCCGTCACCAGAATCCGTACATGGAGCCTCTCACCCTCACGACCGAGCGTCTGACGCTGAGCATCTTCACGCCGGACGACACGGACGCCGTCCTCGACGCCTGCCAGGACCCCGAGATCCAGCGCTGGACGACGATCCCCTCGCCGTACGCGCGCCACCACGCCGAACAGTTCGTCGGGCAGCTGGTCCCCGACGGATGGCGCGACGACAGCGCGTACGCCTTCGCCGTGCGGCGCGGCGACGACGGGCCGCTGATGGCCGCCGTCTCACTGCACCACCCCGCGGCCGGGTCCTGGGAGATCGGCTACTGGACGGCGAAGGAGTACCGGGGCCACGGCTACATGACGGAGGCCGTGAAGGCGCTGACCAGGTTCGCCTTCACGACACTGGGCGCGATACGGCTGGAGTGGCGCGCCGAGGTCGGCAACCGGGGGTCACGCGCGGTGGCCGAGAAGTCCGGTTTCGTGGTCGAGGGCACGCTACGGGCGGCCCTGCTCAACAAGGGCACGCTGCGTGACTGCTGGGTCGGCGCGGTGCTCCCGTCCGACGTCGGCCTGCCGAGCCCCTACCCGTACCTGCCCGCCCGGGCCTGAGCCGTCCCCCGGGCGCCGCCCGCTGTCGGTGCCGCCGTCTATCGTGCGGTCATGACGACTGTGCCGCCGCCCGCCGCCGAGCTGTCCGCCGACGAGGCCCGCCGTATCGCGCTGCGCGCCCAGGGGTTCCTGGGCGCCCCGGACCGCCGGGGCGGGGTCCGGGGCCTGCTGCGCCACCTCGGGGCCGTCCAGCTGGACACGATCTCGGTGCTGGCGCGCTCGCACGAGCTGATCCCGTACGCGCGCCTGGGCGCGGTGGGCCGCAGGACCGTCGAGGACGCCTACTGGACGCCGCCCGGCACCGGCGCCGCGCCGAACCCGCCGCACGCCTTCGAGTACTGGTCGCACGCGGCGTGCATCCTGCCGATCGAGGAGTGGCCGCACTTCGCGTTCCGCCGCCGCGCCTACCGGGCCCGCCCGAACTGGTACCACGACCTGGCGGACGGCGCGTACGAAGCGGTGATCAAGCAGCTGCGCGCGGAGGGCCCCCTGACGGCGACGGAGCTGGGCGGCGCCAAGAACGGCGGCCCCTGGTGGGACTGGTCGGAGGCCAAGGTCGCTGTCGAGCGGGCGCTGATGCACGGCGAGGTGGTCTGCACGGGCCGCCGGAGCTGGAAGCGGGTGTACGACCTGGCGGAGCGCGCCGTCCCCGGCGACCTCCTCCACGACGACCTGGACGACACCGAGTGCCTTCGCCGGCTGGTCCGGCTCGCGGGCCGGTCGCTGGGCGTCGGCACCCGCGCCGACCTCGCGGACTACCACCGGCTCAAGGGCGAGCAGGTCGACGCCGTGATCGCGGACTCGGGCCTGGTCCCGGTGACCGTCGAGGGCTGGGCGAAGCCCGCGTGGGCCGATCCGGAGGCGCTGGCGAGCCCGCCGAGGGGCCGGCACCGTACGACCCTGCTGTCCCCGTTCGACTCCCTGATCTGGGAGCGGGCGCGCACCGAGCGGATCTTCGGCTTCACCCACCGCCTGGAGGCGTACGTCCCCAAGCCCAAGCGGGTGTACGGCTACTTCGCGATGCCGCTGCTGTCCGGCGGCCGGCTGCTCGGCCGCGTCGACCCGGCGCGCGAGGGCCGGACACTGGTCGCCAAGCACGTCTCCCTGGACACGCCCAAGGCCGTGCTGCCGATGGCGCAGGCGCTGCGCGAGGCGGCGGAGTGGGTCGGCTGCTCGGACGTACGGGTGGAGCGGGTCGACGCGCCCGAGCTGCGCGGGCCGCTGGCCGAGGCGCTCACGGCGCTCTGAGGTGCCTGCGGGGCAGTGGTCAGCGGGTGGCGGGTCAGCGGATCTCGAGGATCTTCTCCCGCATCGCGTAGACCACGGCCTCCATCCTGGAGTGCAGTTGCAGCTTCTCCAGAATGTTGCGGACGTGGTTCTTCACGGTGTTCTCGGAGATGAACAACTCCTTCGCGATATCGCGGTTGTTCATTCCGGTGGCGACGAGCTTGAGGACTTCGAGTTCCCGTTCGGTCAGGCGCGGCGCGGGAACGAGTCTGCGTTCGTCGGAGCGCTGAATCATCGATTTGAACTCGGTCAGCAGCTTGGACGCCATGGAAGGACTGATCTGCGACTGCCCGTCGGCGACCGCGCGAATGGCGGTGGCCACCTCGTCCGTGGAGATCTCCTTGAGGAGATATCCGGTCGCGCCCGCCTTGATCGCGTCGTAGAGGTCGGCCTCCTCGTCGCTGATCGTCAGCATGATGATCTTGGCACTCGGTGCCACCTCCTTGATGGAGGTGCAGGCCTCGATCCCGCCGCGCTTGGGCATCCGTACGTCCATCAGCACGATGTCCGGCAACAGGTCGGCGGCCTTGTCGACGGCCTCCGCGCCGTCGCCCGCCTCACCGACGACCTGGATGTCCTCCTCCTGGGCGAGGACGATCTCCAGGCCCCGGCGGAAGAGTGCGTGGTCATCCACCACGAGGACCCGGATCGGCTCCTTGCGGGACCCGCCCCGGTCCGTGTCGGCGTCCGACCCCGGACCCCCGGCCCTGTGGCCGGCGTGGTCCGTGCCGTGCACCGGCCCGAAGCTGTCCGCCATCGTTCCTCCCCCTGAAGGCCATGGCCCGAAGTTCATGAGTGCCGGCCAACCGCTGTTCGCAGACCACGTGTTGGCTTGCGACGTCATGATTTCATGCCCGGGCGCCGCAGCGGTGACGCCGCCGCCACGCGGTGGTGCCCGTGAGGGCTCAGGGAGTCCTCACGGGCACCACCGGGGGCCATGTCTCAGCCTTTTCCCGACCGTCCGGTCTCAGCCACCGAGGGCGCCGCCGGCGTCGCCGGCCCGCGACTCGGCCAACGGGTCCGTCTGCAGGTGGATGACACCGTAGTCATAGGCGTGGCGCCGGTAGACGACGCTCGGTTCCTTGGTGTCGGAGTCGATGAACAGATAGAAGTCGTGCCCCACCAGTTCCATCTCGTAGAGCGCCTGGTCGAGCGACATCGGCGCCGCGACGTGGTTCTTCTCCCGGACCACCAGGGGGCCTTCGCCCTGCACCTCCAGCGATCCGATCCTGGTGGTGGGCACGGCGGCACGCACCTCGTCGGCGACCGTCGCGCCGTTCGCGTTCAACCGGGCCACCCCGGGAACGACGTCGACGACCTCGGCCGCCGAAAGCCGCCCGGTACCGCGGCGGTTGTGCCGCTTCTCGTGCTGCTTGCGCAGCCGCGCCTCCAGCTTCGTGGTGGCGAGGTCCAGGGCCGCGTACGCGTCCGCGGCCGCCGCCTCCGCCCTGATGACGGGCCCGCGGGAGTGGAGCGTGATCTCCACTCGGTCGCACGTGTTGGCCTGACGCGGGTTGTGCTCCTTCGAGACCTCGACGTCCAGGCTGATGACCTTGCCGTCGAGCTGCTGGATTCTCTCCAACTTCAGCTTCTCGGCCACGTGCTTCCGGAACCGCTCGGGCACCTCTGTTTTGCGGCCCTTGACGACGATGTCCACGCAGAACTCCGTTCCCGGATCACTCCGCCTCGTTGCGGAGTTACTCCCTGTTGCACCAGACCCCAGTAGTCACCGGAGCCTCGGACTTGGCGACTTTCACCTCCTCCTCCCCCGACGGCAAGATCCCCACTCCCCCGAATTCCCGAGGTGCTGAAAAACGCCGTAGCAGACCAGTGCATTCAGTGAGTCACGGCTTCCACCATTCCTCACAACCGAACATAGCTCGCCCGGACGGGTGTCGGCACCCGCTACCGGGATGTAGCTCCGTTCGGGTGTTCTCTTTCCCCGTCCACCTGGAACGATGCAAGATCGACCTCAGTTCCGGTTTATTTCGAACGACAGCGGCGGGGCGGCCACCACCGCCGCCCTCACCTGGACATATCCAGGACCACCCGGCCCGCCCGTCGCCCGCAGCGCCCGCGCCGCCTCGACCAGCGAGGCGCCCGTGGTCATGAGATCGTCCACCAGCACCACTCGGCCGCCCTCCAGCAGCCGCGCACCACCCACCGCGACCTCCAGGGCTCCGGAGAGATTCGCCAGCCTCTGAGGGGCACCCAGGCCCGCCTGGTCGGCGACCGCCCGCCGCTGCCGCAGCACCGGCAGCACCCGGGCGGTCCGGCCCGCGCGCCGCAGCTCGGCCGCCGCGGCCAGCGCCGTACGCCGCATGGCGTCGTGCCCCCGCGCGCCGACCGCCCGCCGGGACGACGGCACCGGGACGAGCAGCAGCGGCCCCACCCCCGTACCCGGCGGCACGGCGGCCTGTACGGCGCCGGCCAGCGCCCGGCCCAGCGGACCCACCAGCCCGAGCGCGCCGCGCTCCTTGTGCGCCAGCAGCACTGCCCGTACCGCGTCCTCGTACGGCGCGGCCGCGTACACCGGCGGCAACCCGGGCGGCTCAGGCACCGGCCGGACCCGGCACGGCCACATCCCGTACAGCGCCCGGCGGCAGTCCTCGCACAGGGGAGTCCTGGGGCTGCCGCAGCCGCCACAGGCGACCGGAAGCACCAGGCCGGTGATCTCCCGCCACCACCCCCGCATGACACTCACTGTGCCAACGCCGGAGGCACCCGGCCACCCCTGTGGACAACCAGATCGGGCAAAGTCCGCTCAGCCCGGGTAGATGGGCGACGAACCGGTCGGCACGACCGTCTGCCAGTTCGCCCCCGTCGGCAGCCGTACGATCCCGGCGTCCCCGGAATCGGCGATCAGCGGCTGCTGCTCGTCGTCCGCCGCCGCGATCGCCGTCACCTGGTTCAGGCCCGGCAGCACGCTCCCCGCCGACGTCGACCCGTCGGTCTGGATGTAGCGCACCTGCTGGACCCCGCCGGCCTCCTTGCCGACCACCACGAGACGGCTGGGACCCGCCCAGGACACCGCGGTGACCGTGTCCATCTGCGGGGCCGTCGCCTGGAGTTCCACCACGGACACCTCGGTGTCCGCCCCGGAGCCGTGCCGCTCCACCCGGCCGATCTGGAGAGTGGTCCGCCCGTCCTTGGACAGCAGCAGCGCGATCCGCACCCCGTCCGCCGACACCCGCAGCGCCTCCACCCGCGCGCCGCCCAGCCCGTCGACGGTGACCTCCTCCGGGGTCCCCGCCCCGTCCGCCAACCGCAGCAGACGCGGCTTGGCCGGGTCACGGTCCGCGACCCACAGATCGCCGTGCCCGTCCCAGCTCGGCGCCGACAACCGGTCCTTGGCGGCGACGCCCTGGCTGGTCACCAGCGGCTGCCCCAGCTCGCCCGCCGACGTCACGGGCGCCACGTACAGCGACTTGGAACCGTTGGTGACCGCCGCCGCGCGCCGCTCGTCCCTGGCCACCGCGACCGAGTCGAGCTTCACCGTGCCGTCACCGAACGGGCCCCTGACCCGGCTCTGTTCGGGAGAACCGTCACCACCCGACGTCAGCAGCGACAGCCGCCCCTCCCGGTCGACGAAGTACGGGGTGTCGGCCCGGCCCGCGCTGTGGTCGGGGGCGAACTCCTCCGCCTGGTCCCCGTCGAGGACACAGAGCGAGGAACCGTTCGCCAGCAACTCGACCCGCCCCACCGGTGTGGACGTCAGGTCCCGCAGCGTGAACAGCAGTTGCGCCGCCATCTTCCGGCACTGGTCGTGACCCGCCTCGGCCGCCTTGCCGTTCAGCGGCACCTTCAGCCCGTTCCGGTCGTCGAACTCCAGCGTCCGGGTGCCCTTCTGCAACGCCGTACCGGTCGGGAAGGGCGAATCCACCACCGGCTTGAGCCAGTTCGTCGGCCCGTCCAGCAGCGCCTTGACCGCCTGCGTGACCGGGTCCATCCGCGTCGTGGGGTCTATTCGCTGACGGATGTAGACCGGATCGGCCACCAGCCAGCTCTCGCCCGACGCGAAGTAGTACTTGTTCACCGAACGGTAGTTCCGCTGGAAGTCCGACTCCCCGAGCACCAGCCCCTGCGGCAGGTCGTCGATCCGCCACTCCTTGCCCTCGGAACCGACGTTCTGCTGCACCAGGTGGATCGTGCCCGTGTACGACACCGGCGCGACCTGCTCGTACTGGTGCGTCCCGTCCACGTCGGCGATCTGGTCGCCGTACAGCTGGAACGTCATCCCGGACGGATCCGTGCCACCCGGCTGCTTGGGCGCCGCCGCCGCGGGCGCGTCCCGCAGCACCGTCGTCCCGGCCTCCGGCCGCCACGCCTTGGACCGCTGGTCCGTCAGGTACTTCCTGGCCATCGCGAAGTCGGGATCGTCACTGGTCATGGCCTCCAGGAAGCCGTCCACGATCTCGTCGGGGGCCGCCTTCGCACGCGGCGGCACCGCGTACACCCGCACCTGCGACTCGCCCCCGCGCGGGGACGCCTTCACCGGCTCCACGTCACCGCTGTCCGGGATCGACGCACACCCCGCCAGCAGCAGGGCGGCGGTCCCCAGCACCACGGGCACCCTCACCGCACGTCCCCGGCCCAGACGGCCGCGGTCAGCGCCCACGTGTGTCCTCCCGCTCCGAAGCCGTGCTCAGTGGATCGTTCCCGTCACCGTCGGCGGGCCGCTCCCCCGCGGGCCGCGCCACCACCCGCGCCCCACTGCCCGGCAGCGCCGCCGGATCGACCGCCGTCCCCGACGGGGGCGCCGCCGCCAGGTGGGGCGGTACGGGCAGCGCGGAACGATCCGCGCGCGGCTGGGACGGCACACTCATCAGCCGCTGCGCCTGCTCCGTGCGCTGCTCGGCCGCGGCCCGCTCCCGGTTGCGCCGGGAATCCTCGGGCTCCAGGGGTATCGGCGAGCCGCGCAGCGACTCGTCCGCGGTCCGTGGCAGCGTCAGCCGGAACTGCGACCCGCCCCCCGGTTCGCCCCAGGCCTGCAACCAGCCGCCGTGCAACCGCGCGTCCTCGACGGCGATCGACAACCCGAGCCCGGTGCCGCCGGTGGTACGGGCACGGGCCGGGTCGGCCCGCCAGAACCGGTTGAACACCCGCGTCGCCTCGCCGGGCTTGAGCCCGACCCCGTAGTCGCGCACCGCGACCGCGACCGCGCCGCCGGCCACCGCCATCCGCACGATCACGTCCTTGCCCTCACCGTGCTCCACGGCGTTGACCAGCAGATTCCGCAGCACCCGCTCGACCCGGCGGGCGTCGGCCTCCGCCACGACGGGCTGCCCGTCCCCGAGGACCCGGATCCGGGTGCCCTTGTGCTCGGCCAGCGGCACCGCCCCGCCGATCACCCGGCGTACCACTTCCCGCAGGTCTATCGGCTCCGCCTCCAGCGCGGCCGCCCCCGCGTCGAAGCGGCTGATCTCCAGCAGGTCCGAGAGCAGCGACTCGAAACGGTCCAGCTGGTCCCCGAGCAGCTCCGCCGACCGGGCCGTCACAGGATCGAAGTCGGCCCGCGCGTCGTGGATGACGTCGGCGGCCATCCGTACGGTCGTCAGCGGCGTGCGCAGCTCGTGCGACACGTCGGAGACGAAGCGCCGCTGCATGCGGGAGAGCTCCTCCAACTGCTGGATCTTGAGCTGGAGGTTCTGCGCCATCTTGTTGAAGGCCTCACCGAGCCGGGCGATGTCGTCCTCGCCGGTGACCTTCATCCGCTCCTGGAGCCGGCCCGTCGAGAGCCGCTCGGCGATCCCCGCGGCCATCCGCACCGGCGTCACGACCTGGCGCACCACCAGCCACGCGATGGCCCCGAGCAGCACGATCACGAAGAGCCCCGCGGTGGCGAGCGTGCCCTTGACCAGGTTCAGCGACTGCTCCTCCTGCGTCAGCGGGAAGAGGTAGTACAGCTCGTACGCCTTGCCGTCCGGGTCGTTCAGTCGCTTGCCGATCACCAGCCCCGGCTCCGGCGCCCGCGCCTCCGTGGCGTCGGTGTACCTGATCTGCGCGTACACCTGGAACGGCTCGGTGCCCTTGGCGACCTCCTCGCGCAGATCCGCGGGGATGCTGGTGAAGTCCACCCCGTTCGACGCGCGGGGCGCGCGGCTGGTGGACACGGCGTCGTCCTGCGAGTCGGCGCTCAGCGCCACCACGTTGAACGCCCCCGGACCACCACTGGCCAGCTGCTCGACCAGCTCGGTCCGCCAGTTCACCGAGTTCTTCCCCTGGACACCGCCGGAACCGTCGGCCCCCTGCTTGCCCGGCGCCGACGGCGCGTCGGCGATCTCCTTGGCCACCGTGAAACCACCGGCGGCCTGGCTCTGCGCCGCCTTCTCCTTGGCCTCCAGCAGACCGTTGCGCATCTGCCCGATGACGACGAACCCGAGCAGCAGCACCACCCCGAGCGACATCAGCAGCGTGGCCGCGACGACCCGCAGCTGGATGTTGCGCCGCCACAGCCGCACGGCGGGCAGCAGCGGACGCCGCACCCACCGCACCAGCAACCGCAGCACCGGACCGCCCGGCGAGCCGTCCTGGAGCAGCCGGCCGTCCCGGACCAGCCGGCCCAGGCGCGCGAACGCACGCCCCGGCCCGGCAGCCCGCCCCGCACGGACTCCCGGCTCCCCGGGCTTCGGAGCAGCGCTGCCACCGGTCATCTCAGCTCGGTCCTGCCTTGTACCCGACACCCCGGACGGTCACCACGATCTCCGGCCGCTCCGGGTCCTTCTCGACCTTGGAGCGCAACCGCTGGACATGCACGTTCACCAGCCGGGTGTCGGCCGCGTGCCGGTAACCCCACACCTGCTCCAGGAGCACCTCCCGCGTGAACACCTGCCACGGCTTACGGGCCAGCGCGACCAGCAGGTCGAACTCCAGAGGCGTCAGGGCGATCGACTGCCCCTCCCGCTTCACCGAGTGACCCGCCACGTCGATCACCAGATCGCCGATGGTCAGCTGCTCCGGCGCGGGCTCCTCGGAGCGCCGCAGCCGCGCCCTGATCCGGGCCACCAGCTCCTTGGGCTTGAACGGCTTGACGATGTAGTCGTCCGCCCCCGACTCCAGCCCGACCACCACGTCGACCGTGTCGCTCTTGGCGGTGAGCATCACGATCGGCACCCCGGACTCGGCCCTGATCAGCCGGCACACCTCGATACCGTCCCGGCCCGGCAGCATGAGATCCAGCAGCACCAGATCCGGCTTGGCCTCACGGAAGGCGGCCAGCGCCTTGTCACCGTCCGCTACGAACGACGGTTCGAACCCTTCACCACGCAGCACAATCCCGAGCATCTCGGCCAGTGCGGTGTCGTCATCGACGACAAGGACGCGTCCCTTCATATCGACATCATCCCATTTATCTAATCGTTACCCGGCGTGACCTGGCACACAGCTCCGCGATTCCGTCCCCGGTCACCGGGGACAGCGCGCCGTATTCGGTGACGATCGCCGTCACCAGTTCAGGAGGCGTGACGTCGAACGCCGGGTTGTACGCCTGCGTTCCCAGCGGCGCCACCGGCATCCCACTCCCCGCCTCCACTCCCGCCACCGCCGTCTGCGGCGCCGTGAGCTCCGTCACTTCCTGCCCCGGCCGCTGCTCCACCTCGATCGACGCCCCGTCCGGGGTCCCGAGATCGATCGTCGTGGTCGGGGCGACCACGACGAACGGCACATGGTGGTACGCCGCCAACACCGCGAGCGGATAGCTCCCGATCTTGTTCGCCACCGAACCGTCCGCCGCGATCCGGTCCGCGCCGATGAGGACGGCGTCGACCTCACCCGCGGCGAAGAGCGAACCAGCGGCGTTGTCCGTCAACAAGGTGTACGCCATCCCGTTGCGCGCCGCCTCGTACGCAGTCAGCCGGGAACCCTGCAACAGCGGACGAGTCTCGTCCACCCACAGCCGCCGCAACCGGCCGGCCCGGTGGGCCGACAACGCCACGGCGAACGCGGTGCCCTCCCCGCCGGAGACGAGCGCCCCGGTGTTGCAGTGGGTCAGGATCCGATGATTGCCGCCCGGCAGCAACTCATCCAGGAGCGTAAGCCCAAACCGCGCCATCTGCGCGCTGGCCTCGGCATCCTCCTGGTGCAGCAGCCTGGCCTCGGCCAGCGCCGCCGCGGCCGCCTGCTCCAGACCGGCACCCCCGTCGACCGCCGCCCGGTACGCGTCCCGCGCCCGCCGCACCCCGTACCCGAGGTTCACCGCGGTGGGCCGCGCCTGCGCCAGGATCTCCGCCGCGTCCTCCACGTCGAAGCCCCGCACGGCCGCCAGCGCCACCCCGTAGGCACCCGCGATCCCCAGCAGCGGCGCCCCGCGCACCGCCAGCGTGCGGATCGCCCGCACCAGCGCGGGAACGTCCGTACAGACCAGCTCGGCCTCCTCCACCGGAAGTCTCGTCTGGTCGAGGAGGACCAGAACCGGGCCCTCCGGTGGTTCGTCCCAGCGGATCGACGGAAGCATGGACGGCTCCGGGCCGGCCGCGTTTGGTACGTACTGATCAGCCATCCGCCCAGTCTGCCCGCTACGACACCCACAATGAAGGCAGGAATCGAGGTGAGAAGGAGATACAACCCCAGGTCCACCAACGGGCAACGCGTGGCACGATGGCTGCCAGCCCGCCGTCCCGCACCGCGGACAGGCACCTCCGAACCGCCGACTCGCCGAGCCGGCCCCACAACCAAGCCACGAGGTGGACGACCGTGAACGACACTCCGGGCTGGGCCTCGCCCGGATCCGCCCCGTCCGACGGCCAGGACGCTTCCGTTCCGCGGCCGGCCGAGCCCGCCGACGACACCGGTACCCCCTCCAAGTGGTCCAAGACCCAGCCGCCCCCCGGCCAGTGGTCCCCGCCCAGCGCCCAGACCCCCGGCCAACCCGGCCCCACCCCGCCGCACCCCGCCCCCGCCTGGGGCGCCGGCTGGGGCGGACCCGGCCAGGGCGGCGCCCCGGGCCCCGCGTGGGGCCGCCCGCCGGCGGCCAAGCCCGGCGTGATCCCGCTGCGCCCCCTCGGCGTCGGCGAGATCCTCGACGGCGCCGTCTCCACCCTGCGCGCCCACTGGCGCACCGTCCTCGGCGTCACCCTCGCCGTTGCCGTGGTCACCCAGATCTGCGACATACTCGTCGTCCGCTACCTGGTCCCCGAGCCCGAGCAGATCGACCCCGAGGCGACGCCGTCCGAAGCGCTCTCCCAGGCCGGCGACTCCATCCGGGACAGCCTGTTCTCCCTGGCCCCCACGACGGTCATCACCCTGCTCGGCACCCTCTTCACCACCGCCGTCCTGACCATGGTCGTCAGCCGCTCCATCCTCGGACGCCCCGTCACCCTCACCGAAGCGTGGCAAGAGGCCCGCCCCCGGCTCGCCCAACTGCTCGGCCTGACCCTGCTGCTGCCCCTCGCCGCCGTCGTGATCATGGGCGTGGGCGTGACCCCCGGCATCCTGGTGGGCTCCACCGCCGGCGTCCTCCTCGCCGTCCTCGGCGGACTGATCGCGCTCGTCGTCATCTCGTGGCTGATGGTCCGCTACGCCCTCGCCTCCCCGGCCCTGATGCTCGAACGCCAGGGCATCGCAGCCTCGTTGCGCCGCTCCGCCAAACTCGTCCGGGGCGCCTGGTGGCGGATCTTCGGCATCCAGTCCCTGACCCTGCTCCTGACCTTCCTCATCACGATGATCGTCTCCATCCCGTTCGCGATCATCGCCCTCGCCACGGACGGCTCCGGCATCGACGGCCTGGTCGCCGGATCCACCCCCGAGTACGGCTGGACCTACCTGATCATCACCGGCGTCGGCGCGGTCATCGCCTCCTCGATCAGCTACCCGATCTCCGCCGGCGTGACCGTGCTCCTCTACGTCGACCAGCGCATCCGCCGCGAAGCCCTCGACCTCGAACTGGCGCGCGCCGCGGGCCTGACGGGCAACGGCACGCCGGGTACCGCGACCCCCGGGAGCTGATGCGGTGTCCGTCACGGGGGGCTCGGCAACAGCACACGCACTGCTCGGCACGGCGGCGGACGGCCCGGTGGAACCGTCCCGCTTCCCCGCCCGCGAGGCCGCGGAGCGGGAACTGTCCAAACCCATGTACCACGAGAACGACCCGAACCTCCTCCAACGAGCGATGAACCGCTTCTGGAGCTGGGTCGGCGACCTCCTCACCTCCGTCGCCGGCGCGGCCCCCGGCGGCACACTCGGCCTCATCGTCATCCTGCTGCTCGTCGCGGCCCTCGTGGCCGCCCTCTGGTGGCGGCTCGGCAAGCCCCGACGCACCCCCCACAGGCCCGGCTCCCTCTTCGACGACCGGCCCCGCAGCGCCGCGGAACACCGCGCCGCGGCCGACAGGCACGCCGCCAAGGAACGCTGGAACGAAGCCCTCCAAGAACGGATGCGCGCCGTCGTCCGCTCCCTGGAGGAACGCACCCTCCTCGCCCCCCACCCGGGCCGCACGGCCGACGAGGCCGCCCACGAGGCCGGACGCACACTCCCCGCCCAGGCGACCCGACTGCGCTCCGCCGCCCGCGAGTTCGACGACGTCACATACGGCGGCCGCACCACGGACCAACAGGCATACCGGCGCCTGCGGGAACTCGACCTCGACCTGGAACAGGCCACGCCGCACCTGAGCGACGCCGCCGGGGGAACGGCCCCATGACCCTCACGACCAGCCCCACGTCCGTGTCCCTCACCCCCCGTCAGATCTGGACCCGCGGACGAGGACTCCTCCTCGCCCTCGTCATCCTCCTGACAGCGGGAACGGTCCTGGCCGCCGTCCGCTCCGGCGACCACCACGGCCGCCTCGACCCCCGCTCCGCCGACGCCCTCGGCAGCCGGGCCGTCGCCGAGCTCCTCAAGAACAGCGGAGTCTCCACCGACGTCGTCACCACGCTCGACGAGGCCACCGACGCGGCCCGCCCCGACACCACACTCCTGGTCGCGGCCCCCGAACTCCTGACGCCCTACCAGCAGGAGACCCTCAGCGCCGCGACCACCTCCTCCGGCGGCCGCACCATCCTGCTCGGCGCCGGCCCCTACTCCGTCGACGCACTCGCCCCCGGCGTCCGCACGCACACCCCCGCCGAGGTCTCCTCCCGCGCACCCGAGTGCTCCCTGCCGGCCGCCCGCCGCGCCGGCACCATCGACATCGGCGGCGAGCGCTACAGCACCGACTCCCCCGACGCCCAGGCCTGCTACCCGGCAGCCGGCACACCGACCCTGCTCGTCCTGAACCACCGGGACTCGGGCGACACCGTCCTGCTCGGCTCCCCCGACATCCTCTACAACGAGCGCCTCGACCAGCGGGGCAACGCGTCGCTGGCCCTCCAACTCCTCGGCTCCCGGCCGCATCTCGTCTGGTACCTCCCTTCGCTCAGTGATCCCACCTACTCCGCGGACGACGGCACCGACCGCGCGGACGGCGGCGAGAGCGGCTTCCTCGACCTGATCCCCTCCGGCTGGCTCTGGGGCGCCTTCCAGCTCTTCCTGGCCGCACTCCTCGCCGCCGTATGGCGCGGCCGCAGGCTCGGCCCGCTCGTCGCCGAACGACTCCCCGTCGCCGTCCGCGCGTCGGAGTCCACCGAAGGCCGCGCCCGCCTCTACGCCAAGGCGAACGCCCGCGACCACGCGGCCTCCGTCCTGCGCGCCGCGTCCCGCGACCGCCTCTCCCCCCTCCTCGGCGTACCCCCCGGCACGGCCCACCGCCCCGAGATCCTGCTGCCCGCGGTCACCGTCCGGCTCCCGGACACCGCACTCGACCCGCACTCGCTGCTCTTCGGGCCCGCCCCGGCCGACGACAGCGCTCTCATCCGCCTGGCGGACCAACTCGACGCCCTCGAAAGAGAGGTACGCACCTCATGAGCGCCCCGACCGCAGAGACCGCCGAAGAGACCGCGGAGCCCGCCGCGAACGCGGCGAAGGCCCGCGCCTCCCTGGAGGCCTTGCGCACCGAGATCGCGAAGGCGGTGGTCGGCCAGGACTCCGCCGTCACCGGACTGGTCGTCGCCCTCCTGTGCCGCGGCCACGTACTCCTCGAAGGAGTCCCCGGTGTCGCGAAGACCCTTCTCGTACGGGCACTCGCGGCCTCCCTCGAACTCGACACCAAGCGCGTCCAGTTCACCCCCGACCTGATGCCGAGCGACGTCACCGGCTCCCTCGTCTACGACGCCCGGACCGCCGAGTTCTCCTTCCAGCCGGGACCCGTCTTCACCCACCTGCTGATCGCGGACGAGATCAACCGCACTCCGCCCAAGACCCAGTCGTCGCTTCTCGAGGCGATGGAGGAACGCCAGGTCACCGTCGACGGCAGCGCGCGCATGCTGCCCGACCCCTTCCTCGTCGTCGCGACACAGAACCCGGTCGAGTACGAGGGCACCTACCCCCTCCCGGAAGCCCAGCTGGACCGCTTCCTGTTGAAACTGACCGTGCCGCTGCCCTCCCGCGACGACGAGATCAGCGTCCTGACCCGCCATGCCGAAGGCTTCGACCCCCGCGATCTCCGAGCCGCGGGCGTACGACCCGTCGCCGGGCCGGCCGACCTGGAAGCGGCGCGCGACGCCGTCGCCAGGACATCCGTCTCACCCGAGATCGCGGGCTATGTCGTCGATATCTGCCGTGCCACGCGTGAATCCCCCTCGCTCACCCTCGGCGCCTCCCCGCGAGGCGCCACCGCTCTGCTGTCCACCGCCCGGGCCTGGGCCTGGCTCACCGGCCGCGACTACGTCATACCGGACGACGTGAAGGCCCTCGCCCTCCCCACGCTCCGTCATCGCGTGCAACTGCGGCCCGAAGCGGAAATGGAAGGCGTCACCGCCGATTCCGTCATCACCGCGATCCTCGCCCATGTCCCCGTCCCCCGATGAGGCGATGACCCGTGGCCCTCACCGGACGAACAGCGCTACTCGCCGCCCTGGGCACGCTGCCCGTCGGGATCTTCGCCCCCAGCTGGGCGGGGATCCTCGCCGTCAACGCGCCTCTCTCACTCGCAATTCTGTGCGACTACGCCCTCGCGGCGCCAGTGAGATCGCTCCAATTCACCCGAAGTGGTGACACTTCAGTTCGACTCGGCGAGAGCGCGCAGGTCCAGCTGACCGTCACCAACGGCTCCACCCGGCGTCTGCGCGCCCAGTTCCGCGACGCCTGGCCGCCGAGCAGCTGGCCGACGGGCGACGAACAGGCCGCGTCCCGGCACCAGTTGACGGTCCCGGCCGGCGAACGCCGCCGCCTCACCACGTTCCTCCGCCCCACCCGCCGCGGCGACCGCCACGCCGAGCGCGTCACCGTACGCTCGCTCGGACCGCTGGGCCTCGCGGCCCGCCAGGGCAACCACGAGGTCCCCTGGGCCCTCCGCGTCCTGCCGCCCTTCACGAGCCGCAAGCACCTGCCCTCCCGACTGGCCCGCCTGCGGGAACTCGACGGCAGGACAAGCGTCCTCATCCGCGGGCAGGGCACCGAGTTCGACAGCCTCCGCGACTACGTCCCGGGCGACGACACCCGCTCCATCGACTGGCGGGCCACCGCACGCCAGTCGGCCGTGGCGGTACGCACCTGGCGCCCCGAACGCGACCGGCACATCCTCATCGTCCTCGACACGGGCCGCACCTCGGCCGGCCGGGTCGGCGACGTGCCCCGCCTGGACGCCGCCATGGACGCCACGCTCCTCCTGGGCGCGCTGGCCGCCCGCGCCGGCGACCGGGTCGACCTCCTGGCGTACGACCGCCGCATCCGCGCCCAAGTCCAGGGCAGGGCGGCAGGCGACCTCCTGCCTTCCCTCGTCAACGCGATGGCCCCGATCGAACCCGAACTGGTCGAAACGGATGCCCGCGGCCTCGGCTCGGCCCTATTGAAGAGCGCCCCACGCCGGTCCCTGATCGTGCTGCTGACGAGTCTGGACGCGACCCCGGTCGAGGAGGGGCTGCTCCCCGTCCTGCCGCAACTCACCCAACGGCACACCGTGCTGGTGGCATCGGTCTCGGACCCGTACATCGAGAAGATGAGCGCCGGGAGGGGCACGGTGGAGGCCGTGTACGAAGCCGCCGCCGGCGCCCAGACACAGACCCAGCGCCGCCGCACGGCAGAGCAACTCCAGCGCCTCGGGGTCACGGTCGTCGACGCGACACCCGACAAACTCGCCCCCGCCCTCGCCGACGCCTACCTCGCCCTCAAGGCCGCAGGCCGCCTCTGAGCGGTACGGCCTCAACGCAAGAAAGGCCCCGGCGTCGCCGGGGCCTTTCTCTTTCTGACCGAAATGGTCCTGAACGCGGAAAAGCCCCGCACCATAAATGGTGCGGGGCAATCCCACAAAGATTGTTCGGCGGCGTCCTACTCTCCCACAGGGTCCCCCCTGCAGTACCATCGGCGCTACGAGGCTTAGCTTCCGGGTTCGGAATGTAACCGGGCGTTTCCCTCGCGCAATGACCACCGAAACACTATGAAGATATCGAACAGCTGGATGACAACACGGCTCTTCGTTACTTCAGAACTAACACAGTGGACGCGAGCAACTGAGGACAAGCCCTCGGCCTATTAGTACCAGTCAGCTTCAACCGTTACCGGTCTTCCACATCTGGCCTATCAACCCAGTCGTCTACTGGGAGCCTTAACCCCTCATGGGGGTGGGAGTTCTCATCTCGAAGCAGGCTTCCCGCTTAGATGCTTTCAGCGGTTATCCCTCCCGAACGTAGCCAACCAGCCATGCCCTTGGCAGAACAACTGGCACACCAGAGGTTCGTCCGTCCCGGTCCTCTCGTACTAGGGACAGCCCTTCTCAAAACTCCTACGCGCACAGCGGATAGGGACCGAACTGTCTCACGACGTTCTAAACCCAGCTCGCGTACCGCTTTAATGGGCGAACAGCCCAACCCTTGGGACCGACTCCAGCCCCAGGATGCGACGAGCCGACATCGAGGTGCCAAACCATCCCGTCGATATGGACTCTTGGGGAAGATCAGCCTGTTATCCCCGGGGTACCTTTTATCCGTTGAGCGACGGCGCTTCCACAAGCCACCGCCGGATCACTAGTCCCGACTTTCGTCCCTGCTCGACCCGTCGGTCTCACAGTCAAGCTCCCTTGTGCACTTACACTCAACACCTGATTACCAACCAGGCTGAGGGAACCTTTGGGCGCCTCCGTTACTCTTTAGGAGGCAACCGCCCCAGTTAAACTACCCATCAGACACTGTCCCTGATCCGGATCACGGACCCAGGTTAGACATCCAGCACGACCAGAGTGGTATTTCAACGACGACTCCACCTGAACTGGCGTCCAAGCTTCACAGTCTCCCACCTATCCTACACAAGCCGAACCGAACACCAATATCAAACTATAGTAAAGGTCCCGGGGTCTTTCCGTCCTGCTGCGCGAAACGAGCATCTTTACTCGTAGTGCAATTTCACCGGGCCTATGGTTGAGACAGTCGAGAAGTCGTTACGCCATTCGTGCAGGTCGGAACTTACCCGACAAGGAATTTCGCTACCTTAGGATGGTTATAGTTACCACCGCCGTTTACTGGCGCTTAAGTTCTCAGCTTCGCCACACCGAAATGTGACTAACCGGTCCCCTTAACGTTCCAGCACCGGGCAGGCGTCAGTCCGTATACATCGCCTTACGGCTTCGCACGGACCTGTGTTTTTAGTAAACAGTCGCTTCTCGCTGGTCTCTGCGGCCACCCCAAGCTCAGGAAGTAAATTCCTTCACCCAAGATGGCCCCCCTTCTCCCGAAGTTACGGGGGCATTTTGCCGAGTTCCTTAACCATAGTTCACCCGAACGCCTCGGTATTCTCTACCTGACCACCTGAGTCGGTTTAGGGTACGGGCCGCCATGAAACTCGCTAGAGGCTTTTCTCGACAGCATAGGATCATCCACTTCACCACAATCGGCTCGGCATCAGGTCTCAGACTCAATGTGTGACGGATTTGCCTATCACACGCCCTACACCCTTACCCCGGGACTACCACCGCCCGGGCTGGACTACCTTCCTGCGTCACCCCATCGCTTACCTACTACCACCTCGGTTCGACGGCTCCACCACTCCCCTTCGCCCGAAGGCTCCAGGACGGCTTCACGGCCTTAGCATTAATGGATTCGATACTGGGCGTTTCAAAGCGGGTACCGGAATATCAACCGGTTGTCCATCGACTACGCCTGTCGGCCTCGCCTTAGGTCCCGACTTACCCTGGGCAGATCAGCTTGACCCAGGAACCCTTAGTCAATCGGCGCACACGTTTCTCACGTGTGTATCGCTACTCATGCCTGCATTCTCACTCGTGAACCGTCCACCACTAGCTTCCGCTGCAGCTTCACCCGGCACACGACGCTCCCCTACCCATCCACACACCCGTTGGGGCTATATATGTGAATGACACGACTTCGGCGGTACGCTTGAGCCCCGCTACATTGTCGGCGCGGAATCACTTGACCAGTGAGCTATTACGCACTCTTTAAAGGGTGGCTGCTTCTAAGCCAACCTCCTGGTTGTCTCTGCGACTCCACATCCTTTCCCACTTAGCGTACGCTTAGGGGCCTTAGTCGATGCTCTGGGCTGTTTCCCTCTCGACCATGGAGCTTATCCCCCACAGTCTCACTGCCGCGCTCTCACTTACCGGCATTCGGAGTTTGGCTAAGGTCAGTAACCCGGTAGGGCCCATCG